>CAVREL010000015.1:0-73404 GCA_963720105.1 uncultured Acidobacteriota bacterium
AAAACCGGCCTCACCGCGCGCCGTGAACTCGACACTGGCCAATACCCCAAAGGCATTGTTGTCTCCGACGCTGAGATGGCCGCCCTGAACATTAGAACTCTGCCGAATTCCACGGCGACTGGAACTACGCATCTCACCGAGCATCTATCCGCCAAATTGTTCGTTCTTATTTGCTGACGGGCCCTTAGCGGCAAAGCCGGGATGCGCGTCATCGATGTGAGCCATATCGACGGCAATATCAGAAAAGTCATCGACCGCTGCGCCGCCGCGCCGAATATCACTGTCCCGCAGACGTTCCGGCAAGCTCTCACCCGACGCCGACTATCTCCGGATCGGTGGACACATCCGTAAGCCGACCCGGCTGGAGTGAAGCGCGCATCGCGACGTCACGCCGATCAAGCCGGTGCCCGTCGCGGGTTCGCGAAGCTCCGTTGATGGCACTGACCGGCGGTGCCGGCCGTCTGTAAGTAGGTCGGCTGTTGAAGGTAGACCGGTAGTGCTTTCGCTGTGGCAGGTCTTCTCAGGCTGGATCCGAGGCCGAACTCCCCCGTTCAATGAACGTGGCTTATTCACGACTTGGACTTGTCGGTGACGCGCGATCCAGCCGACACCGCATGACCAGGCAACGAGGTGCCGAGGCAACGTTGGGGGCCTGCGTACCCCTCGTGCACGCAGCTGGCGCGCTCGCCGCCTCAGGTCATCAGGTCCGCGGTTAACGACGGCGAACATCCTGTCATCCTCGACAGCGAGTCCAAAATTAGTCCATTATCGAGTCGCTGGGCACCTCGTCGGCGTCGTGAAAGCCGCAGAATTGCTGGGATTTGGGTTGCCCTCGTGGTCGGCAAGACCAGCCGGTTGACGGACCCGATGCACGGCGTCGATGCCTATCAGATGATCCACCGGCGCACGGCCGAAGCCGGGTTCAAGATCTATCTCGGCTGCCATGTGTTCCGAGCGACCGGCATCACCGCCTATCTCGACGCCGGCGGCACGCTCGAAAACGCGCAGGCGATGGCCGCGGACGAAAGCCCGCGCACCACCAAGCTCTACGACCGCACCGGCGATGAGATCACGCTCGACGAGGTCAAGCGGATTACAATTTAGCGGGTCCGCTGCCCTTTTAGCGGTATGTGGACCGGCGCCAAGTCAGGCGGGGCACAATCTAAAATTGATAAAACCTGTTATCAAGAATAGACGGCTGGAGACCTGAGCGGGTGCTTCGTCTGGGCTATCGCTCGCCATGTGATTGCGGCGGGCTGATCGGAGAAACTGTATGATCCTATCTACGGGAGGAGGCGCCAGCGAACCTTCCGACACGCTCCTTGCGGGCAAGGCTGCGACTAGACCGAGGCAGCTCCGCGACGTATCAACGGTCATGCGGTTCTGACCCGCGCATCAGAGTGTGATCAAACCGTCGGTTTCGACGACCGCGCCTCCTGCCCTGCCCGCAAGAGCCCAGAACACAACTCACTAGCCTTCATCTGGCAAAGGCGGACATGAGAGTGGTAGGCTTCTAGTGTGGTGTATCGAAAATAGGATTGCAAACTGAAGGTATGACGGTATCATTAGCCGGCCTGTGGGAGGGGACCATGGCTCGGCAGCGGATCGAGTTGCGACCGGACGATGCTGGGGAGTTGCAGCGCCGGCTTCGCGCCAGCACGGTGTCGGTGCGCGAGCGTCGGCGTGCCGAGATCATCCTGTTGAGCGCCGACGGTTTGACCCAGCAGCAGATCGCCGAACGGATGGGCATATCACGCCTGCAGGTCAACCGCTGGATCGGGCGTTTTGCGAGGGACCGGCTGGCCGGATTGAGCGATGCGCCGGGACGCGGGCGCAAGCCGTGGCTGGCGGACCGGGCAGCCAAGCAAGTGTTGGAGCAGGCGGTGACGCCGCCACCTCATCTGGGGCGGTGGAGTTGCCGCACAATGGCGCGCGCCGTCGGCATCTCGGCGGCGAGCGTGCAGCGGCTGTGGGCCGCCAACGACATCAAGCCGCACCTCTCGCGCACCTTCAAACTGTCGAACGACAAGCAGTTTGAAGAGAAGTTCTGGGACGTGATCGGGCTCTATCTCGACCCGCCCGAGAAGGCGCTGGTGTTGTGCTGCGACGAGAAATCGCAATGCCAAGCGCTCGAGCGCACGCAGCCGGGCCTGCCATTGGGTATCGGGCACATTCGCACCAAGACCCATGATTACGTGCGGCACGGCACACTGACCTTGTTCGCCGCGCTCAATTATCTCGAAGGCAAGCTGATCACCCGCCTGGCGGCGCGTCATCGTCATCAGGAATGGCTCGCCTTCCTCAAACTGATCGATCAGCAGAGCCCCGCTGAACTGGACATCCACATCATTGCCGACAATTACGCCACTCATAAACACCCGCAGGTCAGGAAATGGCTGGCGCGGCATTCCCGCTTCCACATGCACTACACGCCAACCTCATCGTCATGGATGAACCTGGTGGAGCGGTTCTTCGGTGATCTGACGGCGTTCATCAGCGAGAAGAGCTTTGCCTCGACGCGCGAACTGGCCGATGCGATCATCACCTTCTTGGCCGCCCGCAACGACAATCCGCAGCGCTACGTCTGGAAGGCCAAGGGCGAAGATATCCTGCGCAAAATCGACGCCGCCAGACGCGCGCTCACCGCTCCCGTCTCAAGTAATCTATTTCAGAGACATCACACTAGCCGAATGGGCCTGCTCGCACGTCGATCCCGGGGACCACCTGAAATTGCACCCGGCACCAAGGATGTGTTCGATGCGGTCGAGATCGTGAGCGCGTGCACGGTTGAGCGGACCCCGCTCATCGACTTGCAGATCACCGTTCGACGCTCGCGCTGGAAGGCGAGTACCGCGTCCGGGGCGTTGGTGATCAGCGTCTCTGGCACGCTCGAGAGTGGCGCCCGACTGTCCGACCCGGTGCACCCACCGCTCCGCCGCCGCGAGTTCGGCGCCGGTGACGATTTGAACGGTCGGCCCACGGGCCTGCAGGCGGCCCGCCGCCCAGACGGCCGCCAGATCCAACTCTTCACAAAGCACCAGGACCAACGACGCGGTCCAATTGACCGGGTCAGGTGCTCCGGCTGCCTCACTCCCGGCCGCCCGTCGCAGATGACGCCGACGCCGCGCCCACTTCATCTTTCGCGAGATGTGGATCGGGCAATCGCGCAGGCGCCCGCTGCAACGAGCGAACGCGAACCCGTTTCCCTGTTTTTGCCCCCGGCTCGGATTCCGTTGTTATTCAGTTGTTACGGCGGCTTCAATTCGTTGATCGGCGGCAAGAATTCGTTGATCCGCCGAGTGGCGAATTGACTGAATTTGCGCTGTAAATACCTGAGATAACGGCTTTTTCCAGGGACCCCGGGCCGCCGCGCTGCTGCAACGCGATTTTACGTTGTATTTCGGGCCCGCGACGCGGGCGCCGCGGCGGGAATCATATCGTACGCTTAACCGCTCACCGGAACATGCGGCCCTGCGGGGGGAGACCGAGGAGGACCTGGCCGACGGTCTCGAAATGGATCGGCCGGCCTTGACCTTGCTGGGTGCCGGCGTGGATGTCGCGCAGGCGGCGCTCGAACGGGTTTTCGTTGAAGACCGCATTCGAGCCGGCCGCACCATAAACCGTGGCGATGACGTCGCGCGCCTGGTGGATCGCCCAGGTCGTCGAAAGGCGCAGCCGGACGTGCTGCTCGTAAAGGAACTCGCCCTTGCGCTCGACCTCGTTCCACATTTCGGCGAGGGTTTCGTGGATGAAGGCGCGCGAGGAACGCAGCTTCGCTTCGCATTGCGCGACCTGAGATTGGATCACGTTGTTCTCGCGCAGCGTGCCCCGGGCGCCGCGCGGGATCTTGTCGCGCGCCAACTCGATGAACGCCTCGAGCGCGCCGCGGGCGATGCCGAGCGAGACGTTGGAGAAGCTCGCGGCATAGATCATGCCGCTGGTGAAGCGGTAGAGCAGGCCCGGCTCGCGCCGCTCGGCCTCATTGTCGCGCGAGGCGGTGTATTTCTGCGGGACGAAGAGATCGTCTAGCCGATAGCTGTCGCTGCCGGTGCCGCGCAATCCGATGACCTGCCAGTTGTCGATGATCTCGGCGCTCGACTTGGGGAACAGCACGGTGCGGACAAACGGGCGCCCGTTCGGGTTGACGCGGGGCGTGCCGTCCGGCTCGAAGACCGGGACGTGCGCGCCGAGCCAGGTCGCGTGACGGCTGCCGGTCGCGAAACCCCAGCGTCCGGTGACGCGGATCCCGCCGTCGACGGCGACGCCGCGCCCTGCACCCGGCAACTCCGGCCCCCAGGCGAGGATGCCGCGCGGCGGCCCGAAGATCTCGTGCGCCACCGCCGGGTCGAGATAGGGGGCGGTCATCGAGCAGCCCGAATTCTGCCCGAGGCACCAGGCGGTGCTGGGGTCGGCCTTGGCGATCTCCTCGAGCACCTGGACATAGCTCAAGGGATCGAGCTCGGCGCCACCCAGCGAGCGCGGCAGCAGCATGCGGAAGAAGCCGCGCTCGATCAGCGCCTCGACCACCCTTTCCGGGAGCTCGCGACGCTCCTCGATCTCGTCGGACGCGGCCGCCAGCATCGGTGCCAACTCGCGCGCACGTTCCAGGTAGTCGATGCGGTGCGCTTCGGCGCGGCGCAGATCAAGTGAGGTCGAGGACATTTTCTTCTCCTGCCTTACGGGCTCAAGATACATCGGCTGCGGCTGTCACGGCGACGATTTCCGCGCAAGCGATCACGGCCCGACCGCTTGCCACCAGCGCCGGGTCAGCAGCAAGGCCAACAGCCCCTCGACGCCGGTCGTCGCGATCGCCCATGGCGCGCCGACCATGCCGGCGAGCCAACCAAGATGGAGGAAGCCGATCATGCCGACCCCGATGCAGACAGAGAGCACGCCGTAGACGCGGCTCGAGCGCCTGCTGGGCGCTCAGCCTACTCACTGCGGCTGCACTCTGGGATCCGCGCGCATGGGCCATTGCCCGCCTCGGGCGCGGCCTCACTTATCCGGGTGAGGCCGGTTCCTGGCTCGCGGCCGGTGATCGCATCGGGTCCCGGCTTCGAACATTAGCCTTGCTAATGAGATCATGGGGAGCCAAACGGGGAGCCAACGACCACAGGCACAGGGCCACATCAGGCCACGCCCAGCCATTATCACTGCGGCAAAACGGCACGCCAGGCCACGCCGGGCGACGTCAGGCCGTGTTTCGGGAATGCCTCCTAAGCAGTAGGTCCCGCGTTCGAGTCGCGGTCGGGGCGCAGGTCAGAGGCCTAGAGCCTTATCGGCCGGTGGGGGGGCTGGGGGAGCCAAAGTGTTACGCTCCCGCTTTGTCCGAGATCACAGTTCGTCGCCGCGGGCACGGCGAGGACGGCATCTATTTCGACGCTGCCAGGAACCGGTACATAGGCGCGGTCTCTGTCGGCTACGGTCCTGGCGGGAAGCGGACCCGGCGGATGGTCTCCGGCAAGACCAAGCAAGAGGTCCGTACCAAGCTCAAGGCGCTGCACGACGAACTGAACACGGGCCTCAGGTCATCGCGCACCTACTCGGTGCGGCAGACGGTCGAGGACTGGCTGCGCGAGGGACTGGACGGCACGTCCGAGCGGACCCGTACCCTCTACGAGGGCCTGCTTAATCGGCTTGTATTTTTCATCCCGTCCACCCAGAACATATTTGCGAAATGTATCACGCGTTCCCGATGATGGCGGACGCACAACTGGCACTATTGGGATATTCGGACCATTCAATTGGCTCCAGTTTGTATATTTGCCAGTCGAAAAAATATCGATGATCTGTTGCTCCGTCAAGGAGACAAGAGGAACATCAGAGTTGACAATCATGGCAAAAGGAATAACACACACAATATGGTCGGTAAGGTTTGGATCGGGATACAGGGCTGGATCTGCATAAATATCGGCCGACATCGGCATCGCCACCGGCCGGATTGCATGTATCGGCACGCCACACGATTCGGCCCGCGAAATCATCGATGCCGAGGGCCAGGTGGTAGCACCCGGCTTCATCGATGCCCACACGCACATGGATGCCCAGGTGTTTTGGGATGCGCTCGGTACCTGCTCATGCTGGCACGGTGTTACCTCGGTGGTGATGGGCAACTGCGGCTTCTCGCTCGCCCCCTGTGAAGAAAAAGACAAATTACTCGTCATGCGCAATCTGGAGCGTGCCGAGGATATCTCGCCTGAGGCGATGCAGGCGGGGATCAAATGGTCGTGGAAGACTTTCCCGGAATACCTTGACGCGGTCAACCGCCTTCCCAAGGGTATCAACTATGCCGCCTACGTTGGCCATTCGGCATTGCGGACCTACGTGATGGGTGAGCGTGCATTCGACCAGGAGGCTAACTCTGAAGACCTCACCGCGATGAAGGCCGAATTGCGGTCCGCTATCCACGCGGGGGCGGCTGGTTTTACCACCTCGCGTTCGCGTGCGCATCAAACTCCTGACGGGCGTCCGGTGGCCAGCCGTCTGGCTAATTGGGATGAAGTGAAGCAACTGGTCGGTGTGATGGGCGACTTGCACGCCGGAGTATTTGAAATAGCGCGGGAAGACATCGACCGCGACCCTGACAAGATGCGCGACTATATCAGCCGCCTCAAAGCACTCGCCGTCAGCACAGGCGTGCCGACTACTTTTGGCGTGACCTATTCGCGCAAGACTCCCCATACCTGGCGTCCGATGTTCGAAATGGTCGATGACACAAATGCCGCGGGCGGCAAGATGCTGGTGCAGGGCCATAGCCGCTCGATCAGCACACTGCTGTCGTTTGAAACCAGAACTCCCTTCGACAAGGCGGAGATATGGCGCGATATCCGCAAGCTGCCGTTGGACGAGCAGGAAGCCGCGTTGCGCAACCCGGAGCTTCGCGCGAAGTTGATCCTGGCGGCGCATGAACGGATGCGTTCGCGCGACGAAACCGTCGGTGCTGAGCCGCGCCGGCCGGAGTTCGATTGGATTTTCGTGCTCGACAAACCGCTGCCGCCGTACCGGTCAGTTGGCGAGATCGCGCGTGAGCAAAACAAGGATCCGGTCGAGACGATGATTGAGCTGGCGCTGGAAAAGCACCTTCGGCTCTTTTTCCAGCAGCCGCTGGTCAACGAAGATCAAAACGTCGTGCTCGCGATGATGCGGCATCCGCGTTCTGTAGTTACCTTCTCGGATTCGGGCGCGCACGTGTCGCAGATCATGGATTCGTCAATCCAGACGCATCTGCTGAGTTACTGGGTGCGCGAGCAGCAAGCGTTGACCCTGGAGCAGGCGATCAGAAAAATTACTTTCGACCTCGCCTCTTTCTGGGGGCTGAAGGGGCGCGGATTGCTGCGCGAAGGAAATATCGCAGATGTAGTGATCTTCGATCCCGATAAAGTAGCGCCGCAGATGCCGACCCTGGCCCGCGACCTGCCGGCCGGCGCGCGGCGGCTGAAGCAGAAAGCTGAGGGAATCCTCGCCACGATAGTCAATGGCGAAGTAGTGCTCCGTGACAACGAACACAGCGGCGCGCTACCGGGCCACCTGCTACGCGGCCCGCTCGCTACGGCATAAGGTCCTCCAGAACCAGGCTGCGAAAACGTACCTTTTCGCAGCCTGCTCCGGTTTCGCTAAGTTGAAGGGCACGTCCGCCGGCTCGCATGCACTTGGTTAAGGTTGTCGCTGCGGCAGCCCAGGGTATTCTGGTAAGACAAATGATTAATGAATAAGCGCTCAACCATGTCGGTCTCGCTTCCACGCGAAATGATGAAGAAGCTCGAAGCGACTCGGGAGGTCGAACATCGAAGCCGCTCGGCACTCGTACGCGAGGCGCTCCAGCTCTATTTCACGATGAGCCCCGCAGCTCCCAGCTACACTCCAACCCCCGCTGAACTTCGCGCCATTGAGCGCGGACGCCGCGCGATTGCGGGCGCTGAGTACCTGACTTTGGATGAACTCCATCAGTCCTTGGCGACTCATCATCGAACGCTCCGCAGAGAAAAGTCTCGCAGGCGCGCCGCGTCGCGAGGCTGAGCGCGTCCTCAGCGCGTTCGGCCAAATGAGTCAAAATCCCTTTACCGGCGACGTGCGCCGACTGAGCGATGAGCCCTCGGCCTACCGGCGCCGCGTTGGGAACTGGCGCATCTTCTTCGATGTGAATTATGGGCAGCGGCTGATCGCGGTCGTTGCGATTGAAAGGCGCACTACCACGACTTATCGCAAACGCTGAGTCACGGAGCGCAAGGCCGCGCGGTGCACGGCGTGCACGGCCAAGCTCCGTTCGCCGTTTTCCACCGTGGTCCGTTTGCTCTCAGCGAGAATAAACTGTTTGTCCATCTTCGGTTCCAGCGGTGCGGTCGCCAGAATTTCTCCCATCGTTAGCGACGATTTCGGCCAAGCGCAGATGGCCAAAGAGAGCGCCAGTTACTCCACACGTTATGTGAGGCCGGAACTGGCCGGTACTCATTTCACTGCTACGCCCTGCTGTGCCATCAGGTCATTCGCGTATGGCATCAACGTTGAAAACAGGTTCACCTGCGAGTCGAGGGTCTTGCCGATTCCACTGAGCAAGCCCATCACTCGATTGACCAGCAGCACGTCGGCGGGAACCTCCACGATCGGGTTCGCGCGCAAGGTGCGCGGCAGCTCCTCGGCGAATTCCCCAACCAGCTCCCGATCAGCATAAGCGCGGTTGCGCTTCACTGAATTTCCTAAAAAAAGGTCTGCGAGCATCAGCAGGGTCTCAGGCGAATTGTCACGCGTCCGAAAGCCGAGGTCGTGAAAGGCGGAGATAATCGCTTCACGGTTCGTGGTCAAAATCGCGAACGTCAGCCGTACCATTGCGTCACGGAACGCCGGCGGAAAATCCTTGGCCAGTCCGAAGTCAAGCAGCACCAGCCGCGGGCCGGGCTGCACCAGGATATTGCCGGGATGCGGATCGGCGTGAAAAAAACCATCCCGCAGGATCATCTCAGTAAAGATCTCGATTAGCTTTTGCGCCACCTCGTGCTTATCAATTGCGGCGCGGGCCATCCCTTCGATATCGGTGATTTTCACGCCCTTGACCAACTCCATCGTGAGCACGCGGCGCGTCGTGAATTCGTGATAAACTCCGGGAATTACCACGTCCGGGCGTGAGGCAAAATTGCGTCTGAGGGTTTCGCAATTGCGCGCCTCGTTGAGGAAATCGAGTTCCATCGGAATGTACTTCAGCAGTTCGCGCGCGATGATGCGGAAATCCAAATCGCGCTCGAGCCGGGCAAGCAGCCGCAGGGTGAACATCAGGTTGCGCAGGTCGGCACGAATGATCCCCTCGATTCCCGGATACTGGACCTTCACGGCGCACTGCCGGCCGTCAACAGTGCGCGCTTGATGCACCTGGGCGAGTGAAGCTGCCGCGAGTGGCAGTGGGTCGAATTGCGCAAAGATGTCTTCAAGCGGATGGCCAAGCTCGTTTTCGACCTGCTGCCGAATCGTGGCGAATGGGCGTGGCGGCACGCTGTCGTGGAGCCCCGATAGCGTTCCCACCCATTCATCAGGCAGAATATCGGCTCGCGTCGCGATGAACTGACAGGCTTTTATCAGCAGCCCTTCGAGCCGAATCGAAGCGGCGTAGAGCGCCTTCGCGGCACGCAAATCCTGGCGCCGGTAGCGTTGCTCTTTGCGCTCTTTGCCAAAGTAGCGCGACCATAGCTGGATTGCCTTGTAGCGGCCGTAGATGCGCGCCGCCAGCATGAGCACGCTGGCGAACCGATAAACCCGCGTCGGCCGCTGACCGAAAGGAGCGAAAACGCCGCCTGTTATCGAAAATATCAAGGCGGAAAAATTGGAAGGTCCGAAGATCCTCGGCAAGATCGAACTGCCGGCGAACAGCGATACCCGGCCCAAACAACCTTCCGAAGAGAAGCGGAAGCGGAAGCGGATCCCCATCGAGAAAGGGATCACGGCGGCGGCAGCAACAACGGCCCCCCATGATAACCGCCAGGGTAGCAGCACGCCGGCAAGCAGCACGGCGGCCATCACGGTCACCGCAGCACGGCGGCCCCGGTAACCCGAGACCTCCCGGCCAAAGCCGTATTCCCATCCAACGGAATACCGGCGGCCGGCCCGCGGGCGCGGCGCCAGGCCACGGCGGCAATCGCCGCGGCGACCCGCGGCACGCCCCCCGCGAAGCCAAAGAGATCGATAAAAAAGAGATCCAGGAAAAGATCCGCCAGACCCAGGCCAAACTGGCCGGATCCGGCGGCCGCGGCAAAAGCCTCAAAGCCAAATATCGCCGGGCCAAACGGGAAGAAATGGCCGAACAGGCGGGCGGCGATGAATTGCTCGACAGCAGGCTGCAGGTAACCGAATTCATCAGCGTCAGCGAACTGGCTAACCTGATGGACGTCAGCTACGCCGAAGTCATCGGCAAATGTATGGGCCTCGGTATGATGGTGTCTATTAATCAACGCCTCGAAGCCGATGTCATCGAGCTGGTAGCCGGTGAGTTCGGTTATACCGTCGAGTTCATCGGCATCGACGACGCCGCGGAAATGGAAGAAGAAGAAGAACAGGACGACCCGGAAGATATGGTCTCCCGCTCCCCCGTCGTCACCATCATGGGTCACGTCGACCACGGCAAGACCTCCCTGCTGGACTATATCCGCAGCGCCAACGTAGTGGCCGGTGAGGCGGGCGGCATCACCCAGCACATCGGCGCCTACCAGGTGACCACATCCACGGGTAAGAAGATCACCTTTTTGGATACGCCGGGTCACGAGGCATTTACGGCCATGCGTGCCCGCGGCGCCAAGGCGGCCGACGTCGCAGTCATCGTGGTGGCGGCGGATGATGCGGTGATGCCCCAGACAAAAGAGGCCATCTCCCATGCCCAGGCGGCCGGCCTCCCCATGGTATGCACAATACGAGCAAGTCTTCGGCTTCACGTATATTGTCTGTGCGACCGGAAAAAGCGCCGAACAGATGCTTTCTATTCTTCAGCGGCGACTGACAAACGATCGCCAGGCGGAGTTGCGCGAGGCTGCGGAGCAGCAGCGCCAGATCATGCAGATCCGCATCGGAAAATGGCTGGTGGAATGAGCGCAATCACGACCCACGTCCTGGACACAGTACTAGGCAAGCCGGCTGCCGGCATCGGGGTTCGGCTGGAGAAATTCGACGAAGACTCGTGGCTCCTGCTGGCGGAAAGCGCCACCGATGGCGACGGCCGCTGCCGTAATCTTGGCGCGGAACCACCGGCAGGCCTTTACCGGCTCACGTTCTCCACTGCGGAATACTTCCGCGAGCGCGGGCGAACCACTATTTATCCGGAGATTTCGATTACCTTCGACTGCCGGGATGAACAACACTACCATCTGCCGCTGCTGCTGAGCGATAACTGTTACACCACCTATCGAGGATCCTGATGGCACGACTGGGCGAAAATCGTTACGGCAAGTCACGGGTGCGGCTTTCGCGAATCACGCGCCACGCCGACCGGCATGATTTCCAGGAATGGACGGTGCGCCTATTGCTGGAGGGAGATTTTGAGTCGAGTTTTACCCAGGCCGACAACAGCAAGATCCTTCCCACCGACACGATGAAGAACACCGTGTACTCCCTGGCTCGCGATTCGAAGGCGGCGACCATCGAAGAGTTCGCAATCGAGCTTGGCGATTATCTTCTGGCCAGCAATCCGCAGGTTTCCTCAGCCGGCGTCGAGATCGAAGAGAAGGCCTGGGAACGGGTGCACTGCGATGGCGGATCATCGCCGACCACCTTCAGGCTTTGCGGCCCCGAACTCAACACCGTTGCGGCAACTTTCGATAAGAACGGCCAGCGAGACGTTGCCGCGGGCATCAAAAAGCTGACGCTGCTGAAAACGACCAAGTCGGCCTTCACCGGATACATCAAGGACCGTCTGACCACGCTCAAGCCGGCCACCGACCGAATTCTGGGGACCAGCGCGACGGTAGTTTGGACCTACGCATCCGGAGCGCCAAATTATGCCGACGTTCGGTTGCGAATTCTCGGCTCGCTGCTCAGGACATTCGCCGCCCACGACAGCATGAGCGTGCAGCACACTCTCTTCGACATGGGCAAAGCCGCCCTCGACGCCGCTCCGGAGATTACCAGCATCAAGCTTACCCTGCCCAACCTGCACCACCTGTTGGCGGACTTGAGCCCCTTCGGCCAGGACAACCCCAATCACATCTTCGTGCCCATCGACGAACCGCATGGCTACATCGAGGCAGCGGTCGAACGATGAAGGGCTATTCGAGGTTCGCCAGGTCCTGCGGCGAATCGATATCGACTTCCCCGCCTGCGAATTCGATCGCCACAACCGGGAATGGCGCCCGTTCGATAACTGACCTCGCGCCCTTGTCTCCGCGAAGCGCGCGCAAGCCGGCAAAAGCAGCGCAAGGGAAAACCGCAGGGACACCCTCGATTCCTGCATACGACGAAGCCACGATGACCGGCGAATCCTGAGAGGCAAATGCAGCCAGAAGCATGCGCAAATGATCCGCGGTGAGACGCGGCTGGTCGCAGCTCATCAGCAGAACTCCACTGGCTTCGGGCGCGCAAACGCCCAGCGCGCGCATACCAGCCTCGATCGATGACCCCATTCCCTGGCGCCAATGGTCGTTGTGAACCGGAAGAACGCTGGGCGATTGAATCGTAGCGACAATCGCATCGAAGTGCGCGCCCAGAATCGCAATCACCGGGGACCCGCCCGCCTCGGCCGCGATGCGAATCGCGCGGTTCAGCAACGTTTCTCCGCCATAGGTGAGCAGTTGTTTGGGCCGGCCAAGGCGGCGGCTTTGGCCTGCGGCAAGGATGATGGCGGCGATCGGCATGGGAGTAGTCTAATGCGTTCTCCTTGACCGCCCTATCGAGAACGCGCAAGACTAAAACAACCTGAAGCGCAATCCGCACAGCCCAAAGGAGACCAGTGACCGACCAGGCGACCACCACGGCGAGGGTGTATCCGGCGAACGCCGCCGCGAAGGATTACGGTCTGCACGCCGGCGTTCTCGGCCCAGTTGAAACGCTCGCACAATCGGTATCAGCGGTGGCGCCCTCCACGTCTCCTTCCTTGACTATTCCGCTGGTGTTCGCACTCGCCGGCAACGCGACATGGTTTGTATACCTGCTGGCCATGGGAGCCATCTTCCTGGTGGGTTTCTGCGTCAGCCGGTTCGCGCGCCTCTCTGCCTCGCCGGGGTCGCTCTATTCCTACACGGCCAATACTTTGCCTCCGGTATTCGGTGTAACCACCGCATGGGGTTTGTTGCTGGCCTACGTCGCCACCGGAGCCTCCGTAGCAGGCGGGGCGCTCTACTATGCCACGGTTCTATTGCAGCAGGTCTTTCATTGGGTGCCGCCGGCCATTCCCATGCTTGCGTTTGTCTGCGGAGTCGCGGGATGGATTGCCTACCGCGACGTGAAACTCTCCGCGGAACTGATGCTGTGGATTGAGGTCGCTTCAGTGAGCCTCATCCTCGTGGTCCTGATTGTGCTCATGTTTCATTTCGGATTGCAGTTCGATCGCGATCAATTCACGCTCAGGGGGGCGCACGTTTTGTCGCTGGGCCCAGCATTGGTGCTGGCGATATTCAGCTTCGTGGGCTTTGAAAGCGCCACGACTCTGGGCGTAGAAGCACGCAATCCTCTGCGCACCATTCCGCGGGCGGTGCTGCAGTGCGCGCTTCTCACGGGTGCATTCTTCATGCTCTGTGCCTACTCTGAGGTCGTGGGTTTTCACGGCGACTCAGGAAAGTTGAGCCAGACGACCAGCCCGCTGCACATCCTCGCCGGGCGAGCGGGAGTTTCGCCACTCGGATCGGGCATCGATATGGGCGCGTTCATCAGCGTGTTTGCCTGCGTACTGGCCTGCACCACGGCAGCAGCGCGGGTGCTTATGCGCATGGCGCATGGCAGGCTGCTCCCGCGGGCATTCGCGCGAACCAGCCGCCATGGGACGCCCACACTCGCAGTGGCCTTCTCAGGGGGTGCGATGTTCGTCTCCACGGCGGCGATGTGGTACAGGGGCGTCGATGGACCTGCCATTTATGACCTTGCCGGCTCGCTTTCCGTTTTCGGATTTCTCACTGCTTACGCCCTTGTTGCCGTCGCCCTGCCGTTTGCGCGTTCTGCGCTGGGCCAGCACTCGCACGCGGTGATGGCGGTCAGCATGCTCACCGTGGTGGTGACGGTTCTCATTGCCATCTTCGATCTTCGCTCCGGCAGCGATCCCGCCCACGCCCGCATTCCCTATATCTATCTCGCCTATATCGTGGCGGGCATCGGCGTGTATCTCTTGAGGCGCAGGCAGGCGGTGTTGCCAGTGGAGTAACAACTTTTAGCACTGCTCGAAATGTCCACAACCATCCCTCCGCGGCTAAAGCCGCGATGATTATTGACCTTGGTGGCACGACTAAAGTCGTGCCCTTTCAAAGCACTTTGAGGATGAAAGCCATCATGGCTGGGCATCGGTGTCCGGCTGCAGCAGGATCAGGAGCACCAAGCCTACGACCGCAAACATGCGGAAGGCCGCTTCCTGCCCGTTCCAAGCACGCGATTGCCACATAAGGAACCATTCCGCGCCAACAGTAAGAAAAGCCACCAGCCACATGAGCATGGAAAGCGTCAGCGCCATCACGGACACGCGCTTGGCCTGATTGAACACCGCGGCAGGAAGCCGCAACGCGCGCACCAGCCGGACTGCGCCCCACCACAGCAGAATCATGGTCGCGGCCTCCCAGGCGATGATGGATATGTAGAACACCATGTGAAAGGCAGGCGAAGGCAGCGCGCGCCACATGCCGTGGTTGCCCGCAAAAGTAGAATCCATCATCAGCACGTGGCGGACGAACTGGTAATTCGAATTGAAGTCAGTGAGGTTGTTGAACACCACCAGGGTGTAGTCCAGCGCGATCCCCGCCAGCAGTAACAGCTTTGCAGTGCGCGTAATCATTCTTTTGGAACTTTCTTCGATGTGTCTCCCAAATCCGCATCATGATCGGCAAAGGTCTTGAAATATGCCGTCAGCGCATCCAGGGTCGCCTCATCGTAGCCGGGCTGGCCGGGCATCTTCGCGCCCGGCGTCACCGAAGCGGGATCGCGAATGACGCGCCGGAATTTTTCCGGATGTTGGTCTGCGACAGCCGCTAATTGCAACCAGGGACGTTGCGCCATGGTGCCGCCTTCGGCGCCCATATTGTGACAGCGAAAGCAATCCTGGCGGGCGATCACATAGCCCATCCCCACGGGCGAGTCGGTCGTCCAATTTCCGCGTGGCCGGATCGGGCCGAACACTTCCGACTCTTTGTGAAACTCGACCCTCACCACGCCGTAGGGAATCTGCGGCTCGTCTTCGTGCGAAAGCACCTTGAACGCCGGCTTGAACTCGGGGTGGGAAATCAGGTAGGGGCCGAGCGATTCGCCGTTAGCCGTCACTGGCCAATGATTGCGATCCTGGCCGTTGATCCGCAGCACCAGCAGGGGGTGGTGAGCCGCGACGTAGTCGGCCGGATAATGGGTTTGGTACTGGTCGTTACATATCGCGACCATCATGTCGGCGTTTGCGCCGAATGCCTCAGCCAAAGTCGACAGCGCCACTCCGGTGATCTCCGTTTTGCCGTGAAAATTCGAGTCGCCGGTAACGCTGTAGGTCTCCTGCGGCAATCGGGACAGGTCTTCGTAGCGCATGTAGCGGATCTCTCCTGCCGGTGTCCCGGCGAGTTCGCCGCCTAATTCAAGATCGCCGGCCGACGCCCGCTGGGCATGCAGGATCGCTTTCCAATCGTCTGCCGGCGCCGCCACCAGAATCGCGGCAGCCATCACCACGCACGCGCGAAGCATGGCCCATGCTAACGTGTGCGCCCCGCGCATCCCAAGCAAATTCAGTCCGCCCGGCGTGCTACATTCAATGCACATGAGCACAAATCCCACTCCTGAAGAGAACCTGGCGGCGCTGGGCTTGTCGCTTCCGCCACCTCCGTCTCCGGGCGGAAATTACGTACCCGCCAAGCAGGCGGGCGGTGTTCTGTACCTGTCGGGCGTGGTCTCCACCGGACCGAACGGGATCATCACCGGGCTGGCCGGCGCGGATCGCACCATCGAGGACGGCTACGCCGCGGCCCAGGCTTGCGCACTGACGCAATTGGCTGTCCTGAAGCGCGAACTCGGCTCGCTCGATCGCGTGGCTGAAGTTCTCACTCTGAACGGCTACGTCAATGCCGCCCAGGGATTTCTCGATTCGCCGGCCGTGATCAATGGCGCTTCGGACCTTCTGGTTAAAGTGTTTGGCGAAGCCGGCCGCCATGTACGCGCGGCCATCGGCGTGAGCGCTCTCCCCCGGAATGCGCTGGTGGAAGTGCAAATGACGGTGCGAGTGAAAGACTGATGAGAGAGCACGTTTTGAGCGCCGAGCCAACCCACTCCGTATGGGATCGGTCGCTTGCGCCGCGCCTGCACATTGAGCCCGGAGACGAGGTGCAGGTGGCATGCGTCGACTCGAGCGGCAGCCAGGTTGATCCCGGGATGATGACGGACCAGTTGCTGAAAATTGACCGGACCCGCATCCACGCGCTTACCGGGCCTATCTGGGTTCACGGCGCCCAGCCCGGCGATGTGCTCGAGATCGAGGTGCTGGCCACGCGCCATTTCGGGTGGGGCTGGTCGAGCGTCGTCGAGGGCCTCGGATTTCTCAAGGATCGATTTCGCACTCCGTACCTGTTTCACTGGCATCTCGACGGCGAATCCACCAGTTCGCTCTTCCCTGCCGTGGTGCCGTTGCGCCCGTTTCTGGGGGTGATGGGCGTGGCGCGCGGCGAGGATGGCGCGTTCCGGACCCGGCCGCCGGGTCCGTTCGGCGGCAATCTCGACGTGCGCGAACTATGCGCCGGATCGAAGCTGTATCTGCCGGTCTACAATCCCGGCGCCCTGTTCAGTTGCGGAGACGGCCACGCGGCCCAGGGCGACGGCGAAGTCTGCATCAACGGCATCGAGTGCCCGCTCGATGTAACGCTGCGCTTTCATCTCCATAAGCATCAGCCGCTCGGCGGGCCGATTGTGGAGGCCAGCGACGCCGCGGCCGCCGATTGCAGCACCGATTCCTGGGTCGTCGTCGAAACCGGAACCGACCTGGCCGAGGCCGCACGCGGGGCCACCAACCGCATGATCGACCTTCTCGCCAGCCGCTGGGGTTTCAGCGAAGTACACGCGTACATCCTCTGCAGCGTGGCCATGCATCTCCGGTTAAGCCAGGTGGTCAACGAACCGGTCCACACGGTGTGCGCCTCACTGAGCAAACAGATCCTGCCCGCGCGCGAATTGTTTTCTGTCGCTCAGCGGTGACCGGATTTGTGACCAAGATGTGGAAAAGCCAGGGGAAATGTTTTCTTCCGCAGCCGGACCGTTATTGCCTGGCGCCAGACGAAATCTTGATACATGTAAAGAAATCGCGGCAAGTCGATCGGCATACCGGCTGCGGAGCTCACGCGCAGATGGGGACGATTCGAAGACAGCTTGCCGGGATAAATGCTGTGCCAGCATCGCTTTGTAGTTGAAAGCGGAGCGCGGAGCGGCCGTCAAGCAGGAGCGTCGGGCTTGTATTTGGGGATCGAAGTGCGTGATTTCCCTTATGCAATCCTTACGAGGGCAACGCACAATCACATGGCATATAGCAAGACCAGAAAAATGAATTTTCGGTTGAAATATACTCCGCAGCCGTTATGCTATCTGTAACCCCGTGATTCAAGCTCAATCGAACCTAAACCCAACCCAACAAGACTTGAATCCGTTTTCATTCTCAATCCCTTTTTGAGAGAACCACGCATCTAGAACCTGCATTTCCCGCACGGGCTTTCTGAGACGCTCAAAAGACCTGAAGGGAAATCCCTATTTTGAGGCCTGAAATCATTGAGGTATTCCATGCGATTTGTCTCATCCCGTTTCGTCCGGCTGCTGGCAATCGTGGCGGCCATCGCGCTGTGTGGTTCGTACCTCCGCGCACAGCAGACGCTCGGCGCCATCATCGGCGAAGTGACCGACCCGCAGGGCGGGGTGATCACCAACGCCGATGTTTCGCTTCTCGATGAGAACACCGGATTCACGCGCGCCGCCCGGACCAACGGCTCCGGTGTCTACACTTTCGTGAATCTTCCTATCGGCAGCTACACCCTCACCTGGACGGCCAACGGGTTCGATATCCAGAAGACGCCGCACATCGCCGTTCAGGCCAATCGCACCGCGACTGTGAATGCGCAGTTACGTATAGCCGCGGCCAAGGGCGAAACCATCGAAGTGGATGCGACCCCTCTGATGAATGCGGTGGATACCACCAATGGGTACGTGCTGGACACGGGCCAGATTGAATCCGTGCCGCTGTCGACGGGAAGCTTCACCGGAGTGGCAATCTTGTCCACCGGCGTGAACGCCGAGCTCCCCGGCGGAACCGGCGCGGTCAGCGGCCTTGGCAATGCTCCCATCTGGTCCAATGGACAGCGCGACACGTCGAACAGCTTCCTCCTCAACGGCGTGGACGCGAGCAACCTGTTCAACGGCAAGAGCACCAGCCAGGTTCCATCGGCGCGGGTCATCAACAGCAGCGGCGTATCGACCACGAACGGCGCGGGCGGCGTGATTCAAACGCTGGCCTCGGTTTACCTCTCCATCGGCAATGCCATCCCCACTCCGGCGCCGGAGATGCTGCAGGAAGTGCGGGTGAATGCGTCGATGTACGACGCGCAACAGGGCTCTACGTCGGGCGCGCACATCGACATGAGCACCGCGTCGGGCACCAACCAGTACCACGGATCGACCTATGTACATCGCGGCAGCAGCTGTCTCAATGCGGCTCCCTTCTTCTTCAACCAGGATTCCGACATCCCCGCCTACAATAAGGTGCCCCAGTTGCACCGCTACGTCGCGGGGGGAAATTTCGGCGGACCGATCATTAAGGACAAGCTGTTTGCTTTCCTGGCATATCAGCACCTGGACGTTTCTGACCAGGAGATCGGCGACTCGGTGCTCGACGTGCCCGTGGGGCTTAGCGATGACCGCTCAGCATCCGGGCTGGCGAGCATCACCGGCATCAGTCCGGGGCAGGTCGATCGCACCGCCTTGGCGCTCTTCAACTCTCCGGCACTGCCGGGTGAGCCCGGCAAGTGGCTCATCCCCAACGATGCGCGGAACGGTGTCGGACCTACGGCGGCACACATCGACAATGCCTTTCTGCCCGGCACTGGCCGGTTCAAGGCCGACATGGGGGTCGCCGATCTGGACTACAACGCGACCGAAAAAGACACCCTGGCGCTCAAGTATTTCTATCAGCACGATCCAGCGATCGCTCCGTTCTCGTACTCGAGCGTACCCGGTTTTTCCGAGCACATGGACGCGGGCGCCCAGGTGGCTTCAATTACCAACACGCTGAATCTCAAAACCAATCTCAGCACCACGCAAATCTTCGGGTTCATCCGCGAGAAGATCTGGGGCGACAACCGGCAGGCCTTCGGACCGGATGCCATTCCCGGCGGCGCGGCGGGAACCGCCTCCATCAACACGTTCGGATCCAAATACTTTCCCGGCGTCTCGATCTACGGGGTACTGGGCGGCGCCCAGCCCCTGGGCACGTCCACGGCCATCCTCAACATCGGTCCCAATGCCGAAGGACAGGCGCCCAACACGGGCGTCTTCCAGAATCGCTGGTCGCCGTCGGGCAACGCAATCTGGATCCTGGGCAAGCACACCATGAGCTTCGGAGCCGGCTACAGCTATACCCAGCTCAACACCATCGACAAGCGCACGGGGACCGGGACCATCGCGACTGACGATGTCAGCCAGTTCATGCAAGGCTTTGTCACTCCGGGCAGCTCGGCTACCGGCTTCTACGTGACCTCCTTCCTGCAGGGCGACGCCAACCGCTACTATCGGGCCAACCAGCTCGGCACCTACTTCCAGGACAAATGGCAGATCAAGCCGACACTCTCGCTGACGGCGGGCGTCCGCTATGACTGGGATGGCGGCCTCACGGAAAAATACGGCCGGATCTTCAACTTCGATTCCGGGACCTACAAATACGACGTTCCTTCCGACACCATTGAGAACTCCGGTCTGATCATCGCCGGGAACAACAAGAACGGCACGCGGGGCGTGAGCCCGACAACACTCACCGGCCGGCAGTGGGGCATAGCGCCGCGGCTGGGCGCGGCCTGGCAGCCCGGATTCTTTCACAACAAAGTGGTCGTCCGCGCCGGAGGGGGCCTGTACTACGATCGCGGCGAGCTCTTCAGCTATTTCTCTCCCGGGTACGCAATCGGCACGGTCACCGGAGGACCGTTCGGCGTCAACCAGCAGTTGCCTTTTGTGAATGTGAGCAATTGTCCGGTCGCCACTGTCACCTACGTCTACTTCTATCTGCCCACGTGCGGTGGCGCCGTCGACCCAGTCTCCGGCGCGGAGATCGGTACTCCCACGGATGCTGCGGGCGACCTCGAGAACCCCTACGGGCTATCCCTGCTCCCACCTCCCAACAATCCCAAAGCGTCCGATCTCAACAACTATCTTCCCAACGCGGCCAGCATCATGAACTTCGGCCAGCCCATTTCGCTGGGCGTGTACGACCGCCGCAATAAGCTGCCCTACACCATGAACTACACCCTCGATTTCCAGTGGCAACCGCGCAACGATCTGGCCATCGAGATGGGCTACGTAGGCAACCGCGGCCGTCACCAGGTGATCCCGGTTCCCTTCAACCAATCCAACATCGCTTCGCCATCCAATCCACTGCTGGGCGGAGGCCCCTATCAGCAGAACTACACCTATGGGTACAACGTGGGTGGAGCGGTCCTGAATGACGGCTCGCCGTACCTGGCCAATTACGAGGGCGGGAACGTGGACCTGCGCGTTCCCTACATCGGGTATGCGGCGGAATCCATTACCTACGCAGCCGCCGGTGTGGACGCATATGATGCCGTCCAGATCCACGTGGATAAGCGCATGAGCCACGGCCTTCAGGTCGGCGCCTCCTACACCTACTCGCACACCCTCGACGAGCAGAGCGGCCTGGGCCTGTTCTACAACGGCAACAATCCGCTGAATCTGCGCGACGGCTACGGTTCGGCCGACTTCGACCGCACCCACGTGCTGAACTTCAATTATGTTTTCCGCGTACCCGATACGGCGCGCAAGAATTCCCTCCTGGGTCGGATCGTGAACGACTGGTCGCTCATGGGTCTTACCGTTCTCCAGAGCGGCCAGCCCTATAGTGTGATCGACTTCTCCGGCTCGGTGGGCAGTATCTATTACTCAACCGCCGACGGCATTACCAATCCCATCGTTCCCCTGGCCAGCGGATGCAACGCCCACAACGCCCTGACTAAGGCTTCGGGCGCGTGGTTCCCCATCACCGGCGTCACGGCGCTCAAGCCGGAATGCTTCACGCTTCCCATTCTGCCAGCCGGCGGCCTGAATGGCGCCATTCCATCATCCGATCCCTTCGAGACGGGCTTCACCACCGGGCAGCGCAACATCTTTCGCCAGGCGCCGCAACGTCGCGCCGACGCGTCCCTGGTGAAGGTCATCAACCTGAAGGAGAGATACTCGCTGAAGTACACGTTTGACGTGTACAACCTGACCAATACCACCAGCCTCGACATTCCCGGAAACGAGGTGTCGCAGAACCAGTACTACAATGCGTTTCCGCAGGCAGGAACAACGCCGCTCCCAACAGGGTGCGCCGCCGATGGTTCCCAGACCAACTCCAGTTTCTACAACTGCCCCGGCGGGCTGGGAATCGTAACCCACACCATCGGCAGCCCGCGCCAGATTCAGATGTCGCTTCGCTTCGACTTCTAGACCCGGACAAATCATGGGTGCCCCAGATCCCCGGTTTTGGGATCTGGGTACCCGCTCACTGGCTCAAAGTCACCGAGAGCTTCTCCTCGCCCGCCAACCAAAACGCCTTTTCCAGGTCCTCTGACGACTGGAAGATCTTCCCCTCGACATGGCGCGCGGGAAACTCGCACCGCAGTTCGTCCTGTGCGAACGGCCACGGCGCAAGCCGGAAGCGCCGCGCTCCCAAGGGATGTACCTCCACCTCGCTTGTCGTTCCGTCATTCAGAGGCAGAGGATGGAGCAGATCGGCCGGCTGCCCAAACGCCACGCAGCTCAACAGGGAAAGATTGTCGCAGGCCTGCAAAAGCCTGAAATGCTCCTGGATGGTCTGTTCCGATCTCTCCCGCAGGGTGAGCGTCCCATCGATGGCGATAGCGGTAAACAATGCTTCCTGCAACGATCGCTGGCGGTCGATGAACGCATCGAGCAGCCCCAATCCGTCGGCATCGATCGTGGATCGGTCCGCGTGTTCCGTAAGCAGATTGTAAGTGTGCAGCGAGATCAGCAGGCCTGCGTATGGATCCCTGTCGGCAATGATGCGCACGGCTCGATCCCGCACCGCGAGATATTCGGCGATGTCGATTTCTTCGAAAGCCGCATACTTGCCCACCAATTCGCTCGAGAATGCGGACGGCTTTCCCTGCCGCGTAATCGAGGGATGCGCATCGCGCGCAGCCCAGCCATCGTCGTGCGTGGAGATGCCCAGAAGCACCCGATCTCTCGGCTCGGGCTTGCGGAATTGTTCATTGCCCCATGCAGCGGCAAACGCGCCCGCCAGCCGCGCGTGGTCAGGATGGGTGATCAGCCACCATCCCGTTTCCGATTCCATCCTCAACATCGAATTGCCCCTATATCTGTGTGCCCCAGGGTCCCCCGTGTTGGGACCTGGGAGGTCACTCCGCCACCTGCGCCCGGCTCGACTCATGCCAATTGTGCAGCAACATCCATTCAAAAAACATCACCACGAAAAAGAAACCGAACCCCAGCACCGTCGCCGCCAGGACAAGAGCAAACATGTAGGCCGTTTCCATTTGACTGTTGGCGTAGAGAATGGCATACCCGAGGCCGCCCTCGCCCACACGCGTCGAGCCGGCAAACAATTCCCCGGTGAGCCCGCCAATGACGCTGATCCCGGCGGAAATACGAATCCCGGTAAAGAAATTCGGCATCGCATTTGGCAGTCGCAGCTTGAACATGATCTGCGCCGGCGTCGCCTTGTGCATCACGAACAGGTGCACCAGGTTCTCGTCTACGCTGATGAGGCCCTGGGTGGTGTTGGCGATGATGGGCGCAAGGCAGATGATGAATGTCACCACCATCACCGCCGGAATACCGGCGCCCATCCACAGAATGACAAGCGGCGCAATCGCCACGATGGGCACCGTCTGCAGCAGGATGGTGTAGGGATACACCAGTTGCCGCAGCCAACGCCACTGGGCGAACACCATGGCCACAGCCACACCGGCGATAATGCTGGCGGCCAGGCCGCCCGCCGCTTCCTCCGCTGTGATCGACAATGAATTCACCAGCGAGGGAAAGCGCGCCCATGCCGCCGATAACACCGCCAGGGGCCCGGGAAGAATATAGGCCGGAACATGGTAACTGCTCACCATCGCCTGCCACACACTGAGCAGGAAGATGAGCACGGCAAGGCTTCTGAGCGCAACCACGATCTGCTTGTTCATGCCTGGGCCACCCCGCGCAGCAGCCGCGATGCATGCGTGACTGCTTCTTCGAATGCCATCGATTCGCGGGTCTCCGCGGTTCGGGGCCAGGGTAGATCGACCGGAATCTCATGGGCGATGCGCCCCGGATGCGCCGCCAGGATGACCACGCGCGAGGAGAGAAACACGGCCTCGGCCACCGAGTGGGTCACAAACAGCACCGTCCATTTCTGCTCGCCATAGAGGCGCAGCAGCTCTTCGTTGAGCCGGTCCCGCGTCATTTCGTCGAGCGCGGCGAAAGGCTCATCCATGAGCAGGATGCGCGGCCGGCTCACCAGCGCTCGGGCAATTGAGACGCGCATCTTCATGCCGCCCGATAGCTGCCGCGGATAGAAACCGGCAACATGCCTGAGACCCACGAGTTCCAGCATGCGGGAGACGCGCTCCTTGCGGAGCGGACGCGCCGCGTGATCAAGTTCCAGGCCCAGCCCCACGTTCTGCTCCACGGTACGCCAGGGCATAAGGGTCGCGTCCTGGAAGATGAAGCTCATCATCTCGCGCGCGTTCTCGGGCGTCATGCCGTTGACGCGCACCATGCCGCCGCTGACCGGGCTCAGGCCTGCCACCAGTTTCAGCAGCGTGGATTTGCCGCATCCCGAAGGGCCAAGAAAAGTAACGAATTCTCCACGGTCGATGGTGAGAGACACGCGCTCGAGGGCCACTGCGGCATCGCGATAACGCTTGCTCACGCTCTGAAAGGCAATCTCGGGAACCGTAACAGCGGCCGCGGTCACCATCCCGGTTCTCCTTTCAGGGGGAGATAGAGCACCGAAGGATGATCCGGCGAATGAAATACCCGGTGCGTGGAGCGCGACCACTTCCAGTGATCCGCAAGCTGCGCTGGCGCTGCCGTGGAAGGATTGCGATCGTAAAGCGGGAACGCCGAGCCGGCGATCTCGAGGCGAAGGCGCTCGCCGGCAGCCAGCACGAAAGCGATGGCCTCCAGCGTGAACTCCCACGCGTGAATCTCGTCGGCCGTGTAGCAGGCGTCGCGAAAAAGCCAGGAACTGCGCGCGATTCCGATGCACAGGAACTCCGCGCGCCCGTTCGGCCGGACACGGACCAGCTTGGCGGTGAAATCGGCGTGCGGCGCGGACGTCGCCCCAAAGATCTTTATGCGCGGCTGGCCGAAGATTTCCATCTCGCGGGTCACCGCTGGGGACGTGTAAACCAGCAGATTATTACCCAATTCCAGTCCAGCCTGGTCAAAAGGACCACTCAACGCCTGCGGCCCGCCCGGCGCCATCACGGGGACCTCCGGATCGTACACAAACACGTCGCAAGGTTCATGGGCATGCGGCACGCAGCTGGAAAGCGCGCCATCACCTTTGCGCGAGTTTGCACCACCGCCGCTGTGCAGATAAAGCGGGTATGCTGCGGCGGCGGGCCACTCGTCAGCGCTGCGCCAATCGTTTGCGCCCAGGGCAAAGTAGCGCACTCGCGGCTCGGAGGCTAATTCGCCTGCGTCCTTCAGCCAATGGTTGAACCAGCGCAGCAGGATCTCGTCGGCATCGAGATTTGCGGCTTCGCCAAAGTTTGTGTCGCCGGCTCGATCGCCCCAGGGAATATGCACCCATGGCCCCGCGATGAGGTATTGATGGTTGCGCGCAAACTCCGATCCCGCCTGATGGCGAAGCGCAAGGAAAGCCGGGATGGAGCCGTCGACGTAGGTATCGAACCAGCCCGCAACGTGCAGCGCCGGAATGAGAATTCGATCGTATCGGGTGCTGATATCCTGCCCGGTCCAGTAATCGCCGGGCTCGCAGTGCGACATCCAGTCGCGCACGTAACCCGGCAATGCCGGATCGATGATGGCCGCATGGTGAGCATAGGGAACAGACTGCGCCTGCTCCCGGATGTTGTTCCACGCCGATTCCAGCCGGTCGCTCGCCTCCCGCAGACCCTTGCGGCGCGCATCCTCACGCAACATCTGGATTCCCCACCCCAGCGTCGAACTCAGCCGCAACGCTCCGTGGTGATAGAACCAGCCATGATAAAGATCGGCAGCCGTCATATGCGGTGCGATGCACACCAGGCCTTCGGGCTGTTCGGCCGCGGCCAGCAGTTGCGTGGCGCCCTGGTACGAAAAGCCGTACATCCCGATCTTGCCGTTGCAGGCCGGATGCCTGCGCAGCCACGCGATCGACTCGGCGCCATCGCGTCCTTCATGACGAAACGGATAGAACTCCCCGTTCGAATCGCCGCGCCCGCGCACATCTTGAATGGCCACATGGAATCCATGCATCGCGTACCACGACGGATGTCGATACACGACCGTCGACGCAATATCGCGCCCGTAAGGCTGGCGCATCAGCAACGTGGGCCAGGGGCCGTCGCCTGCAGGATAATAGTGGTCCGAAACCAGCACCGTGCCATCGCTGAGCCGGCACTCCAGGCCGCGCTCCAGCCGCACACCGTTCCCGAAGTCAACCAGGGCCATGATCAGCCACCATGCCCTGGTTCGAAGTGGTACATGGCCACCAGGATTTCGGCGATCCGCGCGGCGCCCTCATCGGCCCATCGCGCGCCATTCTCGGCCGTGGCGGGCGCCGGATCACCCATGACCCCACTGGGGGCAATGTCCTTCGTAAGCCACGCAAAGTTCGCCGGGGATGCCTCCGGCTTGAGTAGTTCCGGCTGGTCCACGTGGGCAATATAGTTTCTTGTGTATTCGCCGGTGCGCACCAGTTCGGGCGCCGCGTGCAGCAGGAACGCGGTTTCAATTTCTCCGGCATGAAATCCGTAGGTGCGCTCCTGGGCGCTCACTCCCTCGAAAGGCAATCCGCCCGAACCGAACAGCGAGAAGGTGCGCAAGGCGAACTCGGCCCTCAGATCGCGTGCCAGAACATCCACCAGCGACGCGTTGCCCCCGTGCGTGTTGTAGAGGACCAGTTTCTTGAAACCTGCCGCTGCAACGGAAGCACCGAGGTCGCGAATCACGGCAAGAAAGGTCTGCGCGCTCACTGACAGCGTGCCTGGAAAGCCGATGTGCTCGTTGCTCTTGCCGTAGCACACCGGCGGCAGCGCAAAGACGGGTAGTTCAGGAGGGATGCGCTCCAGCGCCTTGCCGAGCAGCAGATTGTTGATCAGCGTGTCGGTGGCCAGCGGAAGATGATGCCCGTGCTGCTCAATGGCGGCCGTGGGCAGGATGAGCAGCGTAGCCGCCCTGGGAAGCGCATCAACTTCCTTCCACGACAAATAAGAAAAATTTCGCTGGTCGGGAATCCAGGTCTTCACCGGGAAACCACCTCCTTATTGAAGGTGATCATCTTGCCCGGATTCAGCAGGCCGCGCGGGTCGTACCTCTCCTTGGCGCGCAACTGGATGTTGTCGGCGCGGAAGCGGCCGGCATCCTCGAGGTAATTCACGTGGGGATTGGCGACAAACACCCCGATCGACCGGCAATAGGCAATCATATCGTTGAGGCGCTCCTCATCCGTAAATCGGACCACTGGAATCGCGCCGGGGATTACCACGCCTTCACCATTCTTCATGAATTCGATGTGGAACAGGATGTCCGTCCCATATCGCGCGCGCAACAGCTCAAACTGCTTGCGGCATTCCGCCGGGGAGAATCCGCACTGCAGATAGGTGTACGCGGGATCGGCCTTCATGGCCCACAGGGTGGTGTGATTCCACGTGTAATCGCTCAGCAGTGGCTGGGTACGCGGTCCATCGTAGGCGCCGGTGAACGTCACCTCCCCGCCCGCGCGCTCCGCCATGGTGCGCAATGCGTCAAGTTGCGCGTTGGCAATCATGATCAGCACCAGTGTCTTGCCTTCGCGAACAATTTTCTTCACCGGGGTAAAGAACGAAGGAATCGGCCATTCAAAGACGGTGACGAGACGCTTGGACCAGGCGCCATCGACGGCGATACTTTCGGCAAACGAGAATCCTTCCTCGTAGGTATCGAATGCAGCGGTGACCTGAATCCAGTCGACGGCCGGGGCAAGCGCAAACCAGATCCGGGTGATGACGCCGTTGGTTCCCCAGGCGTGCAGGATCTCGTGCACTGCCGGTCCCTGATGCAGCACTACCCGGGGGTCTTCCTCCATGGTGACCACTTCAAAGGCGCGCACGTTATCGAAATCGCGCAGCTGACCATGAGCCACTGAGCCGATTCCACCCGACCCGCCGCCAAGAAACCCGCCGACAGAAGCCTTGACGAGAGTGGACGGATACATGCGCAGTTCCCAGCCCCGCGCGCGGGCTTCGGTTTCGAGCGCACCAAGACGCAAACCGGGCTGGCAGACCGCTACGCCGTCGGGCGTGATAGCCTCCAGCTTGTCCATCAGGGACAGGTCGAGCACGATGCCCCCCCGGAGCGGAACGCATTGGCCGTAATTGCCGGTACCGGCGCCGCGGATCGTGACTGGAATCTCATGCCGGCCCGCGAAGCGCATGATGGCAAGCACCTCATCCACATTGAGCGGCTGCACCGCCGCATCCGCGATCTTGCCGGCAAGCTGAGGACGAAGGATCGGCGAGTACCAGTAGAAGTCGTGCGACAGCCGGTCGAGAACAGCGGGCGCGGTGAAAACGCGCGCCGGATCGGCAATCAGTTGCGACAGTCCTGCTGCGATTCCGTCCTGCATGGGGAAGACCTCATCAATTGAGAACGAATCGTGGCGAAGCCCACATCTGCTGTTGGTGCGGCATCACTTGCCCTTGCGATTCACCCAGAGGCGAAAAGCCCGGAGCATCCGTGGGTGGGTGAACAGAGCATAGCACTGATCGCGCAGAATGGGGCCATCGACGATGCACCGCATATCGCTGCGCGCGGCCACTTCCGCCGCGGGAATCTGAATCTGGTTGCAATGGCGATTGGCGTCGGCGATGGTGGCGCCATATACGACGCGATCGAGCCGGGCCCACAGAGCGGCACTCATGCACATGGGACAAGGCTCGCAGGTGGTGTAGAGCGTGTAGCCTTCAAGGGAAACCTTTTTCAGGCGCCGGGTCGCCAGCCGGATGGCGCGCACTTCGGCGTGCGCGCTGGGATCGCATTGCTGCTTGACAGCATTCAACGCGCGCAGAAGCAGCCGGCCCGTTCGGGTGTGCACTATGGACGCTCCGAAAGGGCGCGGATTGGCGGTGAGCATGGAACGCGCCGTGAAGGCTACCAGCGCGCTCATGTGGGCCAGGTCGGCACTGGAATGGAAGGAGGAAGCCGCGCCAGACTCAGAGATCGTGCTTGCAGACACGCGCGTCTTGCCCTCAGGCCGGCGTAAGACAGTCGGTTGAACTCCCATACTCGAACTTAGCATGGCGGCCGATCTCGACTCGACAAAAAATGAGCATCTAAAATCTCCATATGACCGCCTCCCCGGCCGACGATCTGGGCACGATCCGACCCTTTCGCAGTGCGCTCGCGAACAAGATCACCCAACCCACGCGACTGGCCAACCAGGCGCTGGCAAAATCCAACCGCAACCCGAGCCACAACACCTATCTTTGGCGTGACCCAGAATGGACCCGCGCCGATGCCGCGCGCGTTGAGGCTATGCCTGCCGTTGAAGGCGGACCCTTCGGCGACGGCCGCGATACGCTGTGGGGCCTGCCGGTTTCGGTGAAGGATTGCTTCGACTTGGCCGGGGCGCCCACAAGCTGCGGCGTGCATTTCTACCGCGAACTGAACGGAATTGCGGCGCAGGACTCGTGGGTGGTCGAGCGCCTGCGCGCTGCCGGCGCGGTCATCACCGGCAAAACCCATCTGCATCCGCTGGCCTACGGCATCACCGGCGAGAATCCGGAATTCGGCGATTGCCTCCAGCCGGGCGATGGAGGCGCGCTTACCGGCGGATCCTCCTCGGGCGCCTGCGCCAGCGTCCTGGAGGGCTCGGCCGTAGCCGCCATCGGCACAGATACGGGCGGATCCATTCGCGTTCCGGCGGCCTTGTGCGGACTGGCCGGTTATCGCGCCTCGCTGGGCCGTGGCAACTGGCGGGGCGGATCGCACCTGGCTGAATCGTTCGACACCATGGGATGGCTCTTCCGCGACCTTGAAGAGGCTCCGCTCCTGGGCGGCTTCTTCCGCGCGTATGAAGCTGTATTTACCCCGGCGTACACCCGGTTCGCGGTGGTCCGCGAGAGCTTTTTTCACGACTGCGAGCCGGAGGTTAGGGCCGCCTACAAAACCGTGGTCGCCGAGCTGGAAGCGCTGGGTCTGCATGCAACCACCATTGATGTTGGCTGGTGGTCTGACTCCTCGGAGATCTTCGCTCCCATCCAGGCGTGGGAGTCTGCCGGAGTTCACAAAGGCAATTTTGAGCGCATTCAACCGGCCATCCGCGAACGGCTTGAGTGGGGCTCCCGCATCACGCCAGGCGAAATTGCATCGCTGCGCGGGCGCCACGTTGAGTTCCGCGCGCGCATGGACGAGTTGTTCGGTACCCACCAGCTCATTCTTTTGCCGGCGGCTCCGGTGGCGCGCCTGGCGGCCGGCGCGGATCACAGTAACACCCGCAAACGCCTGCTCCGATACACGACACCGTTCAGTCTCGCAGGCGTCCCGGCGGTCACCATCCCTGCCCGGCCTGGCGGAATGCAGCTTGCCGCCGCGCGCGAGGCGGATGAGGCGCTGCTGCAGGTGGCTGCACTGATCGGCGCGCGCCGCAAGGCGTCCGCCTCTGTACTGAATTCGTAGTTATTCTCATAAACAGGAAGCCGAATGAAACTGAACTCCCGATCCCTGGGTACCATTGCCTTCCGAGTGCTCTCCAGCGTTCTTTTCCTGGCATTGGCCTTCGCCGGCTGCCGCAGCGCGGTGTTGGTCGGCTGTAGCAGCGCCAGGCACGCGCAGAGCAATGGGCTCACAACGGTCAGCCTGCAACTTGACTGGTACCCGCAGCCGGAGCACGGGGGGTTCTACACGGCGCAACTGCTCGGCTACTACAAGGCCGAGGGCCTCGAAGTGACCATCGTGCCGTTGCCGCAATACGGCAGCGTGGCACAGCAGGTGGCCAGCGGCAAAGCCGATTTCGGATTGGGGTCGAGCGACCAGGTCCTGGAATGGAATTCGAACGGTTTGCCTCTCGTCGCCGTCGCCGCAACCATGCAGCACGATCCGCAGGCTGTCATGGTGCACAAGGACTCGCCCATCCATGATTTCAAAGACCTCGAAGGGCGCACGGTGGCCGCGCAGACCGGCGCCACCTGGCTGAAGTACGTGATCAGCCGCTACAACCTTCACCAGGTCCGGCAGATCCCGACCACCCTGTCCGTGGCGAATTTTCTCGCCGATCCGAATTACGTGCAGCAGATTTTTGTCACCAGCGAACCGTTCTTCGCCAGGCAGGGCGGCGCGGAGGTGCGCACCTTGCTGATCAGTTCGTCCGGTTACGATCCGTATCGCGTGCAATTCACCACCCGCGAATTTGCCCTGTTGAATCCGGATGTGGTCACGAAATTTGTGCGCGCGAGCATTCGCGGCTGGCAGGAGTATCTTCGCAACCCGGATCCCACGAACGCTTACCTGCTGCAGTTGAACCCGGCGCTCAATCCGGCGCAGGAGGCCTACACGGCCCAAGCGCTGCGCGACGGCGGTTTTGTGGATGGCGGCGATCCGAGCGGATCGCAAGTGGGACGCATGACGGCGGAGCGCTGGCAAACCGGATGCGAACAGCTCAAGTCCCTGGGCATCGTGCTCGCGAACGTGGATCCGACAACGGTTTACGCGCTGAAATTCGCCCAATAGAGTCTCACACGAACCAGGTCAGGTCTCGTAGGAATAAAAACCGCGGCGCGATTTGCGGCCCAGCCAGCCGGCATCCACCATCCGCACCAGCAACGGGCAGGGGAGATATTTCGGGTTTCCCAGGCCGTCGTAGAGAACGCGCATGATGTCCACGCATACATCGAGGCCGATGAAATCGGCCAGGGTGAGCGGGCCCATGGGATGAGCCACGCCCAGCTTGAACACCTGGTCGACGGCTTCGGGAGTGGATACGCCTTCCATCACCGCGTACGCGGCCTCGTTGATGAGGGGCATCAGCACGCGATTGGAAACAAAGCCCGGCGCGTCATTGACCGCGACCGGCGTTTTTCCCAGGCGAAGCGCCAGGCCCTGCACCAGGTCATAGGTGGCGTCGTCGGTCGCCAGGCCGCGAATCACCTCTACCAGCGCCATCACCGGCACGGGATTGAAGAAATGCATGCCGATCACCTGTGCGGGACGGCGGGTCTGGGCCGCCAGCTTGGTGATGGAAATGGAAGAAGTGTTTGTCGCCAGGATCGCGCCCACGGGAAGAATGCGATCCAGGCGGCGAAACAGGTTGGCCTTTAACTCGAAACGTTCCGTGGCCGCCTCGATGGCCATATCGGATGCGGCCAGCGCGTCATGATCGGTAGTGGGGACGATACGGGCCACCGCGGCGTCGACTTCCGATTCGGCGATTTTACCCTTGGCGGCTTCGCGGCCCAGGTTGGCGCCAATCTGGCTCAGCGCGCGATCGAGCAGGTTCTGCTCCACGTCGCACAGGATGACCCGCATGCCGGAGCGCGCAAACACATGCGCGATGCCCGAGCCCATGGTTCCCGCACCCGCGATTCCTACGGTTTCAATGGTCGCCATTTTCTTGTCCTCTTGAATGCAACAGGGAGTGTAACAGAGGCGGACGGATCGGGTTTTCCGACGAATCAGAGCATTTGCAGAGTTGGTTCATGCGAGCAGGGGTTTAAAGCTCAGAACCTTCGATGGGCACTGTAGCGGCACAACTAAAGTCATGCCCTGTTAGCGGGCGAAGCACGTATGAATGGATTATGCCGTTATCCACCGAGAGTGAAGATCACGTTTATGGTTGTCTGAACTTCGGTCGGTTCGTTGTTGAGCTTGTAAGGCTTGTAGCGCCAGCTCCGCACCGCATCGAGCGCCGCCTGGCGCAGCATGACCGGTCCATTCACAACGCGCATATCCTTGATGCTTCCATTTTTGGAAATGGTGGCTTGTATTTCCACAGTGCCGGAGACGCGGGCCGCTTTCGCGATCGAGGGATAGAGGGGAGTCGTCTTCTGAACCAACAGTCCCACTGCGACCCCGGCTGAAATAGTGACCGGATTGGAAGGCGCGGCACGAACGATGGGTCGCGCCGCACCATTGAATACGTTCGGAATCGCGCCGCTGCCACCGAGATTCCCGGTGCCGGCCATGCCCAAACCCACCGAGGGAGGCTCATTTTCGGCGGCTGAATTCTTAATATCCCGTGGAATCCGCGCGGGCGCGTTCAGTTGATCGTTCATGGTATTCGACTGCACCTGGGGCGGGGTATTTTCTTGCTCAACCTCTTTCGGTTGGCCATCCGCGGTTGATTGGGCTTGGGTTGAGGCCGGAAGCTGATCTTGAATGAGCGGAGTGGAAGGCGACGGCTTGGGTATGTTGTTCGTGAGTTGTGCTTCGGCCACTGCCGGCCCCGTCTGAGCGGATTTTTTCACTGTGGACCCAGTTGCCGGAACGAACTGCCGAATGGCGAGGATCACCAGAATCAGGACTAAACAGGCGCTAACGGCTGTAACCATCACCCATTTCTTGTTCGAGTGCTTCTTTTCCCTGGTCTGGGCGATATTCGATCGAAGCGAGAGAAGAAACTCATCGGGGCTGGGTGCGGCCGCTGTCGCGATTCCCATCAGGTTATTCAGGCCATCTGAGACAGGGACGTTTGGTCGCTGCGGCGGAGAAGGAAGCTCATGAGCCGAACAGGCAATCTCTTCGTTGTGCGTGACGGAGTGGATTGACCTGGCCGCCTTGGGGGTAATCGACGCCGGCCGCTGGAGAAAGGCGCCATCATCTGCGCGGGCCTTTGCTGGTGAGGGTAACGCCGCACCACGCAACCTATCCACCGGGATAACGTCCGGTGCAGGGGCTGGCGCAGGCGGTTTTGAAACGTCACCCAAACCGCGCGCGGTATCGATTCCAACAGGATCATGAGGTACAGTCGCGGGGGAAGGTTCGCTGTCCCAGTCGCCGAAATCTTCGGGAAGCGTCTCGGGTAGTCCCTTAGCTATTTCTGCTGGAGATGCCATTGGCCGTCGTCTCCTTGCTCGTAGACAGCGCCTTTGTAAACGCGCGTTTTGCGGGGTTTCTCCTGGATGAGGGTGGGCCCATTTGTTACCTCATCCGATTCTGCGGAGCCGGTGTGGTTTGCGGTGGCGATCGGTGCAACCGGCGTCCGCGTGGTTGCCGCAAGCAGCGAATCAAGGTCGGGCAATGGTTCTACTTCAAGCGCCACACTGGATCGCGCCGCCGCACAGTTTGCAGTGTCCGCCGGAATAAATGACACGGAGAGGGTGTACCTGCCCGGTCCGAGCACGATCCCCGCGGAAGGCGTATACACCAACGCGCCCTCTGCCGATGCCGTGGCATTCAACTGAGCGGCGCTTAGGGGGACGCCATAGGAAATAGGGGAGGGTGCCGGCCAGGTGATCGTGGCCGGCAAAACATCGGTCACAGCAAGGGACACGGCGGCTTGCGCCGTTGAGTAATTCAAGCTGTCGGTGGGAGTGAAGGTGACCGAGAGCGTATGCGTTCCCGGCGCAAGCACTTCGCCACCGGCAGGCGTGTACTCGAATTTTCCAGGCACTGTAGCAGTGGCGTTGAGTTGCGTGGCGCTGAGCGCGGTACCGCACACAATCGGATCCGGCGCCGGCCATGCCATTGCCGGCGTTGCCTTGCGGACCGTAAGCGCTACAGCAGCGTTCGCGCTGGAGTAGTTCGAGGCATCCGCCGGAGTGAAAACAACTGAAGGGGTATGCTCTCCCGCGGCAAGCATGGCCCCTGAACCAGGATTGTAGTCAAATGCTCCCAGAACGGATGCTGTCGCATTGAGTTGCATTTCGGTAAGCAACGTGCCGTACGTAAGCGGATCGGGCGCCGGCCACGCGATGACCGGTTTCACCCTGGTCACAATCAACGAGACGCTGGCCTGCGCAGTGGTGTAGCTGGTATCGTCGGCCGGGATGAAGGCGACAGTGAGCGTATGCAGGCCGGCGGAGAGCACCTCGCCTGCGGCGGGAGAGTAGTTGAATGTACCCGGAATCGACGCCGTGGCATTGAGCTGAGTAGCGTTTAAGGCCGTGCCGTATGGAATCGAATCGGGCGCCGGCCATTCGATAGCTGGATTCACCCTGGCGACAGTTGCTGCCACGGATGCACCCGCCGTGGCGTAGTTCTCGGTATCCTCTGGAGTGAAGGTTACCGAGAGCGCATGCGTTCCCGGAGCAAGTACTTCGCCGGCGGCAGGCGTGTACTCGAATGTTCCAGGCACCGTGGCTGTGGCGTTGAGCTGGGTGGCGCCAAGGGCTGTTCCGCAGGCAATTACGGGAGGAGCCAGCCAGTAGATCGCCGGCGTCGCCCGGGAAACTTCGATTCTGATTGCGCTCTGCACCGGCGGGCACTCAGAGTCGGCCGGATTGAAGGTCACCCAGAGGGTATGCATTCCCGCCGGCAATACGTACCCTGGGCCAGGAGTGTAGACAAAAACTCCGGGAACTGACGCCGTGGCATTCAACTGAACAGCGCTTAGAGCTTCGCCGTGGGTAATTGGCTCGGGGGTCGGCCAGGTGACGGTGGGCTTGGGGCGCGGGGAGGGCGGAGCCGCAATCGTAGTATTCGGTGACTCATCGGTGTTTGGAACCGTCTCAAGATTCGCTCTACCGAAACCTAAAAGGCCGTGACCCTTCTTCGATTCCCGGGATAGAGGACGGCCGGTAATAGAGGCAGCCATTTCCAGGCTGACGCGTGAAATGGACGTTTCCGCAAGGGAGTGCCCTGAAGCGCCGTGCTGCAGCTTCCGCGTGGCGTCCTGATCATCGGGAATCTTCCAGCGCAAGGGCCTGCCGAGCGCCCTGGTGATTACTTCTTCGTTCACTCCTCCCAGGGAGCGAGGCTCAAACCGGTTAACGACAATCTCGAGCTTTGGACCACCCTCGGTGAAGAACTGTGAAATAAGGCGATTTGAATTGCGCAGTTCGGAGATGCCAGCCTGGGTCACCAGGTAAATCGTGGAGGCCTCGTTAAAGAGAGCCGTTCCCATCAAATCGATCCTGGATCCCACATCAACGATCACATTATCGAATTCCCTGCGAGCGACGGCCATCAGCCTGGCGATGGCCACCTTGGAGGCCTCCACTTCGGGAACGTTGCCGGGAGCCGCCAAAACGGATATTCCGGACCGATGTTTCACCAGGAGGGATTGAAGGAAATTCGCATCCAGCCGGTCGATGTTGCGGAGGGCGTCATCCGTCGAGTACTTGGCGGCGATTCCGAGGTTGAGTGCGGCGTCTCCCATGGGGAGAGCGAGATCGATGATCAAGGTGCGTTGATCGGTCTGCTGAGCCAGGGCGATCGCCAGATTGCAGGCAATGGTCGTGACACCGGAGCCGCCCTTGGCGCCGAAAAGTACGAGCAACCTCCCTGTCTTCATGTTGGGCCGAGTTTCGGGGATTGAGTATGGCCGCTGCCCGATCCAGAGCCTCGGCTACGGCGCCCTTTTTGAGGGGAAGAGTGAGATACTCGCGGGCGCCTGCCTGCACGCAGCGGAGCACCTCGTCCTCACCGGTGGTTCGCGAATAGACCATGACTTTCGCTGCACTGGTGGTGCTGATAACCTCCACCAGTCCAAGAGCGAATTCGGGTTCGCTATCGATGTCAATGAAGATGATTTCGAAATTCTGCTCCAGCAAGCGTTCCAAGTCGCGTAGTTCCGAAGGATAGGAATGGAACTGAACCACTCTGGCCCGGCGGCTTTCGACAAGAGCTTTGGCCAGAGTCTGGCGCTGTTCCTCGTCGGGGCCGACCAGGGCGACCGATACGACTTCGGGCGCAATCGATTCGGAGTTTTTTGTGCTGGGATCTACAGATATATTTGCCGATATATTTTCTTTCACTGCATTACGTCCTCCCTCGCGAACACAGCCGTAGAGCCCATCGAAATCGAGTAGATAAGCTTGTCTGCGGCAGGCTCGGAGGGATCGCGCGGTCTCAACGAGCCGAGACGCAGACCTCCGTCAAATCAGGCAAGTCCGGGAAGGCAAGAACCATCTGGAACTGCCGGCCCAAACCGCTTTTGTGGGGAGATTTAAATAGTAACTCGTTTGTAGCTTTTTAACGTGACCTTTGGACTTTGGTTACGTTATTAAAGTTTGATCTATGGCCCTTTTATATGGGCGGGGATTGGGTTCCCAGGCAAATCGTTACCCCTCGGGAACTGAGTCAGAGTTCGCGAGCGCGTTCGATCGCGCGAAGGACGGCTTGCGCCTTGTTCATCGATTCCTGGTGCTCGCGCTCGGGCACGGAGTCGGCCACAATCCCCGCGCCCGCCTGGACGTATCCCTTGCCATTGCGGGCCAGCAGCGAGCGGATGGCGATGCAGGAATCGAGGTTACCGGAAAAATCGGCGTAGAGCACAGCCCCGCCGTAGGTTCCGCGTCGCGCAGGCTCCAGCTGTTCGATGATTTCCATGGCCCGCACCTTGGGGGCGCCGGAGAGCGTGCCCGCCGGAAAGCAGGCCCGCAGCGCGTCGACCGCCGTCAGTTCCGCCTTGAGCTTGCCTTCGATGCTGCTGACCAGGTGCATCACGTGGGAATAACGCTCGATGAACATCAGCCGGTCCACTTTCACCGAGCCGTATTCACTCACGCGGCCCACATCGTTGCGGCCCAGATCGACCAGCATTACGTGCTCGGCGCGCTCCTTTTCGTCGTGAAGCATTTCCTCCGCGAGTTGGTGGTCCGTCGCTTCATCTGCTCCGCGCGGGCGGGTGCCGGCGATGGGACGGTATTCCACTTTGCGTCCATGAACCCGCACCAGCAATTCAGGCGATGAGCCGGCCAGCTCAAACGGGGCGGCTTGATTCGGCTTGGATCTCGCGGGAGCTCCCAGCGGTCCTTCGGAGGCAAACCGGAGGAAATACATATACGGACTGGGATTGACGGTGCGCAGCGCGCGATAGACCTGGAACATGTCCACGCCCGGCTCAACATCGAAGCGCTGCGATATCACGGCCTGGAACACATCGCCCGCGGCGATGTATTCACGGGTGCGCTCCACGGCGGCGAGGTAGTCGCGCTTGCGGGTGCGATGCGTGACTTTCAGTTTGGCGGGAGCCTTGCGGCGGGTCATTGCCGGCAAGAGTCCCGAGAGGCGCTTTTCCAGCCTGGCAAGCCGCCGCAGAGCGGCGGCATAGGCTTCGGCGGGCGAACTGAGGGTGACATCGGCGGTGACCACGAGCCAGATTTCTTTGCGCACGTGGTCGAAGGCCAGCACCTCGTCGAAGAACATTAGACAAGCGTCCGGCACCCCCAATTCATCTTTCGCGAGCTGGGGAAGGCGCTCGATCTGGCGCACGGCATCATAGGCAAACACGCCCACGGCGCCAGCGGTAAATGGCGGAAGACCGGACAGGCGCGCAGGCCTGTGACCGCCGAGCGCTTCGCGAAGAACCGCGAACACATCGCCCTCCAGGCGCGTGGTTCGCTTGCCTTCGGTGATGTCGATCTGGCGGCCGCGCGCGACGATGCGCTTGTATGGATTGACGCCGATGAACGTATATCGCCCCACCTGCTCGCCGCCCTCGACCGACTCCAGCAGAAAGCACTCGTGCTCCTGCCACGCCGCGCGCAGGAAAGCGGAAACCGGTGTTTCCAGGTCGGCGCTGAGCGTGCGGCACACAGGAACCAGCGTGTGCTCCTTGGAAAGCGCCAGGAATTCCTTGCGGCTGGGAAGGATGGGGAGGTCGGAGGGCTTCACCGGTTCAGTTTACAGGGACCAAGGGAACAAGGGACCGAGGGACCAAGAAAGCGATCATCGCGTGCTTCGTCGAACTCCGCAAGGTTACCGCCTCGTGCTTCGGATTTTGGTCTGTGAGGACGCAGTTTCTGTTTGCTTGTTCCCTGTTCCCTGCTTTTCAGATTCTTCGCGCGGGGCCAATCAGGTGGCAGTACACCGCGTAAACGCCCAGGATCAGGCAGGCCGCACCCACCAGGGTGAACTTGACCTTGGTAATCCAGCGCGTGTGCGGGCGCCACCAGATGCGAAAGGCGGAAATCACCGCCAGCAAGCTCAGCAGCAACGCCACTCCGGTCACCCAGTTCATAACCGCGAACCAGCGGTACCAGTCCGGCGTGGGCGGCATCAGGTCGTTACCTTTGGCCGTGAAAAAGATCGTAATGGAACCCAGGAACAAGGACCACAGAAGCGCCGCCGAGCGCGGACCGAAGGTGAGCCAGATAGTGCCGGGCTGGGGTATCAGTTTCGGCCTGCGGCGCAGCAATACGCGGCGGCCAATGCGCAGCAGCGTGGCCGCCAGCACCAGACAGCAGATACCCAGGCTGGCCAAAATGGCGGGCAGCACAAAGTCGGAATTCTCGTACCATGCAACGCGTTGCATCTGCACACCCGGAAAACCGACCGCGATGCGCACCACGCGATGGTTGCCGTCGCGAATGGCAAACACGCGGTCCTGCTCGTCCTCCGCCTGCCAGAGATCTCTCCCGATGGGCCTGAATTTAACCGCATGGCCGCGCAGGTCCTTCCAGTTTTCGATCGTGAGTACGCCATCCTTGTTGACGCTCACACTCCGTTCGCCGAACAGGTTGCCAATGCGCAGCTTGGTGCTGTCGGAACGGCGCGTGGTGACATATTCGCCCGCGATGTCTCTCAGTTCGCTGGGATACGGATTGAGGAACGTCGATTTGGGAGTACCCGGAAAGTAGCGATTGGAGAAGAAATTGATGATCTCCGGGCGCGGAAGGCTCCCGCCTCCCGAAGAGTTATAGGAGACAAAAAGCACCAGCTTCTGCTGCGGCTCGACGAAGAACAGGCTGTGGAAGGCAATCAGGTCGCCTTCATGGCCGATCCAATGGAGATCATTGCGCCAGGTTTGATAGAAGCCCATGCACTGGGCGGGCAGCTGGTCGCTGGCCCGAAATTGCGGTGTCCACATCATGGCCAGGGTTTCTGGCTTGAGGATCCGCTGGCCGTCCAGTTCGCCGCCATTGAGCAGCGCCTGGCCGAAGCGCCCCATGTCGCCGGCCGAGGAAGAGATGCCGCCCGCGCCAACGGGGTTGAATATCTCGAAGCCGACCGGAGGCTTGGTGGTATTGCCGTGATAGCCGAGCGAATCAGTGTACTCAAGACGTTTTTCCAACGGCTGATGGAAGGAGGAATGAGTCATGCCCAGGGGAGCGAAGATGTGCTCCTGGACGTACTGCTCGAAGGGTTCCCCGCTGGCGCGCTGCACGATGTAGCTGGCCAGGCCGACGCCGTAATTGGAGTAGGCGGGAATCTCCCCCGGCGGGTATAAGCGCATCGGCTGGTTGTGGACCAGGTCGTCGCGCAGGGACACCGCTTTCCGGGGGTCGGTAAGGATGATGTCGTCCAGGACCTCCTCGAACCCGCCGGTGTGGGTCATCAGATTGCGCAGCGTAATGGGCTTGTTGAAGGCCGGGCGGATCTGAAAATCGAGGTAACGATTGACGTCGGCGTCGAGGTCGAGCTTTCCCTGCTCCTCGAGCTGCATCACCGAAACCCAAGTGAACAGCTTGGAGATGGAGGCAAGGCGGAATATGGTGGTGGCCGGATCGACGGGCTTCCTGGCCTTCACATCGGCATAGCCGTAGCCCTTTTGCAGGAGCAGGTTGCCGTCTTTCATCACCACGACGGAAGCCCCGGCGATGTCGCTTCGTTCCAACTGCAGGGGGAGGATGCCGTCAAAGAAGGTCTCGAGGTCGGCCGCGGTGAGCGGGTGGGGGCCAGCGGGATTTTGCGGGGCGGGAGGAACGGTGGGAGGCGTGGCGGGCGGTGCGACAGTCGGAGGAGCCACCACCGGCGGGGCCTGGATGGCAGGCACTTGAGCACGGCATAACGAGAGAAAGGCCAGAACGACGAAAAGCACCCCGCGCAGGACTCGCATCTTACCCCCAACGCAAAACTGGATCATAAAAGCAAAGTGAACTAAGTGTCTAAGAAATCTTGCAGTTTGGCAAGAGTCGGCGATCCGGACGATGGTTCGGGAGCGGCAACGCTTATAGTTCTTCCGCCCCTCCGGGGCGGGGCTATTCCATTCACCCGAATTCCCCAGGCTCGCGCCTGGTGCTACCCTCTCACCGCCCGCTTCGCGGGCTCTATGCCCGGTCCAGGCGTAACCGCCGAGATTTTACGCCTGACCCGACGCCAACAACCGTGTTTCCCGTTCTGCATCAATCTCATTATGGCTCCCAAGTTGGTGAGAGCGCGTTTGTTACAAAGGTACGCAGTTGCTTGACGAGGCTGTTCGCGAGGGCTAGACTCTTTGGGGTTTGGGCTGAGTAGGAAAGTGCTGGGCACCCAACGGGCTTTCCGGCTCCTGAAGGGCCGGCAGTCGAAGTATAAAACCCTCCGTGGAGACGGAAGAAATCCTGCCGCGTCTAGTTGTTTTGTTGTCTGAAAACTTTCAGGCCCGGGCACGGCGGGGGACGGAAATTGGAGAAAGGTATGGCAGTGGTTATTCCCTCAATTAGTTTGGACCAGGAGATCAATCCCTGGGAGGCGCAAAGCGCCCGCTTCGATTTTGCGGCGCGCAAATTGAATCTCGACCCGGGACTGTGGAGAGTGCTCAGCGCTCCTTCGCGCGAAGTGATCGTACACTTCCCTATCACCATGGACGATGGGCGCATCGAGGTGTTCACCGGATTTCGGGTGCAGCACTCGCAGGCCCGCGGGCCGGCCAAGGGCGGTATTCGCTACGCCCCCGATTGCACCCTCGATGAAGTTCGCGCCCTGGCCAGTTGGATGACCTGGAAATGCGCGGTGGTGAACATCCCCTTTGGCGGCGCCAAGGGCGGCGTGATCTGCGACCCCAAAAAGATGAGCATGGGCGAACTGGAGCGGATGACCCGCCGGTATACGTCGGAGATCATCGAGTTCATCGGCCCGGAAAAGGATGTTCCGGCGCCGGACGTGAATACCAACGAGCAGACCATGGCATGGATCATGGACACCTACTCCATGCACATGCGCCAGACGGTCACCAGCGTGGTCACCGGCAAGCCCCTGAACATTGGCGGATCGCGCGGACGCCTCGAGGCAACCGGCAGAGGCGTGCTGGTGGTTTGCGATGAGGCGATGCGCTACCTGAAGATGCCGGGCGAGGGATGCCGCGTGATCATCCAGGGATTCGGCAATGTCGGCTCAAACGCGGCCCGCCTGATGTTGGAGCACGGGTATAAGATCATCGGCATCGCCGAGAAAGACGGCGGCCTGTTCAATCCCAACGGCATCGACATTCACCAGTTGCTCGAATTCAAGTACCGCAACAACACGATCCTCGGGTTCCGCGGCGCCGAAGCCATGCCCAGCGAGGAGCTGATTGTTTCCGACTGCGACATCCTCATCCCGGCGGCCACCGAGAACGTGATCACCAGCCGCAATGCCGAACGCGTCAAGGCGCGCATCGTGGTGGAAGGCGCCAACGGGCCCACCACCGCGGTGGCCGACGAAATCCTGGCCGACAAGCGGGTCTTCATCGTGCCCGATATCCTCGCCAATGCCGGCGGCGTGACCGCCAGCTATTTCGAATGGGTGCAGGACCGGCAGGGCTACTTCTGGAAGGAAGCCATCGTCAACGAGCAGCTGGAGACCATCCTGCGCGACAGCTTCGACGACGTGGTGCGCTACGCCGAGGCCCACAACGTGAACAACCGCATCGCCGCCTACATGCTGGCGATCGATCGCGTGGCGTTCACCATCAAGCAGCGCGGCATCTACGCGTGAAGGGGGCTTCCGTCTTTGCGTGAGCTTGCGTTTGAAGGGCCAGCCCGAGGGCCGGCCCTTCGTGTTGCTCGCGATCTGTTTTCCGATTGGTTTGGTGAGGCCGGGGGCGCTGACCTGGGTCCTGACACCTTCACTTCGGCCCGTAGCAATGCTCCTTGCTGCAGCGGAGCGCCCGCATCACCGTCGCCGTGGTCCAGGTGTTGTCCCAGTGGCGGCCACCAGCTGCGCCGCAGATCGCTTTGGCCAGGTCCGTCACCTTGGCATTGATGTCCGCCGGATCAATCTTGTCCAGGTCCGTGTTCAAAGCCTGAAGAAACTGATTCAACAGCGTGATATCGCGCTGGATCTCCGCCTTGGTGGCGGCGCATTTTTGCGCCAGCAGCGCGATCCCGTACACGTCGTCGCAATAGTACGGCTTGCCCGCCGCTCCGGCCAGAAATCCTGCAGCAGCGCCGAATTCTTCTTGATCCGATCCATGGTGTCTTCGATGGTTTGATCCTCGCCGTCCCGCTTGAGCGGCGGATTGAGCACCACGGAGGGCGTTCCCGAACCGAAGAACAACCGCCCGAACTTTGTCTGCACGGCGGAGACCGCCACAGGAAAGAATTCCTTGGCCTTGTCCTCCAGTTTCTTGGCCACCACCTCGAGCGCCACGGTCCCCGCCGCAGACACCATCCAAAAGCCCGTGATACCGGCCAGCCCTGCCGCCAATGCGGCTGCGGCAATCTTGGCCGCCGCTGCCTCCTGCCCGGCTTCACTGATAGCGCCAACGGCCTTGTCGGCTCCGTACCCTGAGAAGATCCAAGTGTTGCTGGCCACCCCAAACCACTCTGACCAGCTCATCTTATTGTTCGCCGCGTTGCCCGCGCTCTGCAATAAACCATCCGCCCGCGCCGCGGCATCTCCTGCGCGGGCCGAATCCGTCGGATTTGGCATTGATCCTCCTGGGTTGATCGATTTCCCAGGCCCAGTCTATGGCACAGCGCCGCACGTGTGGTAGGTATTCGAGTATTCCGTCTGAAACGTGAAAATCTCGGTTTTCATCGAAACGGCAGGTCGCCGCTCGACACTACCCAATGGTCATCGGCGCGGTCTGCTGGAATTTTGTTGCAGGTCAAATTGTTATCGAAACATGGGTTGCCGATTCAGGCTGAAGGACAGTGAAGTTTGCGGACGGACAAGATGCTATCGGACTTCCACCCTCAAGATTGACTGGGGGAAAAGCAAGATTCCGACAAACATTCCCCACGTTCAAACTGACTCACTTCAGCCTTGGGAGACGGACATGAAAACCAGTTTTTTGGCGGTATGCGCTACAGGAGCGGTCGTTTTGCTGTCGGCCTTCGCGGGAACGCGAACCTCGCCCAGACTCCATCCGGATTCGCTGGCGCGGATTGAAGCCATCACTTCATATTGCGGGGCGGTCGATCCTGGCGCCCGGCCGTTGTACCTTGCGAAGCTGGCGGATCTGACGCGGAGCCATTCCCCGGACGAGATCGCCGCCGGCCACAACAGCGGCAAATATCGCCAGGCGATGCTGGAAGCCGATGAAACGCTGGCCAAGGCTTCCGCGGCCACAGGCATCAGAGGCTGCCAGGAGTTCCTCGCTGAGAAACAGCCATAGGCCTGTTACCGCCGGGCCGCCCGGGCACGAAGAGCTGTCCGGGTGCGATAATGAAGCAAAACCGGAGCCCCGGGCCAGGCGGTTGACCAGGTGAATTTGCCCAATTCCATCACGATGAGCAGGATCGTTATGATCCCGCTGCTGTTGTGGATCCTGTCGCCGCACTTTCCCTGGCAGGGGCCGAGCGGCACGCAGGAGATGCTGGCAGCCAGCCTGTTTGTCCTGGCCTCGATCACCGACGGCGTGGACGGTTACCTGGCCCGTAAGCGCGGCCAAATCACCACCATGGGCATGCTTCTGGACCCCCTGGCGGACAAGATCATGGTGACCGGGGCCCTGATTGCGCTGGTAGCCTACGTTCCTGACATCGTGAAGGTCTGGATCACGGTGGTGATCATCGGCCGCGAGTTCCTCATTACCGGGCTGCGATCCATCGCTGCCTCGGAGGGGTTCACCATCCAGGCCAGCGATGTGGGCAAGCTCAAGACCGTCGTCCAGATCGTCTTCGTGGTTTCGTCCATCCTGGCGCACCACTGGTTCGAGTGGAATTTCGGCGGTTATCTCATCATCCCAGTGAAATGGACGGCCATTGCTGCCAGTTATTTCACCGTGCTTGTTTCGACCGTTTCGGCGATCGATTATTTTGTTGCCTTCTGGAAACAGATCGACCGCGCATCGAAGGACCGGCGCAGTACGTTTGTACTCACGCGCGGCAAAGGACCCGGCAGCCCACGCACGAATGTGCGATAAATCCTTCCGGGTTTTATTAGGCGCCACCCCGGCCAGGCAAAGCCAGGACGGGGCACCCGGCACCCAGCGCACCCAGCGTTCTGGCGCGGGCGCCCGGCCATCTATACTGGCGCCAAGCCTATGCGCACTCCGATTCGAATTGCCCTGCTGCTGGTTGCCTGCACCGCACTGTTGACCGCCCAGGCGCCCGCCCCCATGCCTTCGCCAAAGGCCCCCGCCAAACTGACGCCGGAGGCCGTGCACCGCTCCGCCATCGTGATCGACACCCACGCCGACACGCCGCAACGTTTCCTCGACGAGAACTACGACCTGGGGCAGCCGCTCAATGGGGGCAACCTCAACCTGGAATCGGCGCGCAAAGGCAACCTCGGCGCGGAGTTCTTCTCCATCTGGGTCGAGCCGAACATCAACAAAGGCCATTACGCCAAAAAGACGCTGGAGCTGATCGATTCAGTCAAGCAGCAGGTCGCCAGGCATCCAGACCAGATGATGTTTGTGGCCACCCCGGAGGGGATCGAGTTCGCCCACCGCCAGCACAAGCTGGCCGCGCTGATGGGCATCGAGGGTGGCCACTCGATCGAGGACTCGCTGGCGTTGCTGCGGCAGTACTACGCGCTGGGCGTGCGCTACATGACCCTCACGTGGTCCAACTCAACCGACTGGGCCGACAGCTCGGGCGACATCGACGATACCCAAAGTCCCCCACACCAAGGAGGGCCTGACCGAATTCGGCAAAGACGTGGTGTACGAGATGAACCGGCTGGGAATGATGGTCGACATCTCGCACGTCTCCGACCGCACGTTCTATCGCACCCTCATCATCACCCGGGCCCCGGTGATCGCGTCGCACTCATCGGCGCGCGCGCTGTGCGATGCGCCGCGAAATATGACCGACGATATGCTGCGCGCCGTGGCCCACTCGGGCGGCCCGGATTCCAAGGGCGGCGTGGTGCAGGTCAACTTCTATTCGGCGTTCATCTCGCAGGCCTATCGCGACGCTCAGAAGGCGCAGAAGCCGGAGGTGGACAAAGCCGTCCAGGAGTATAAGGACAAGGCGAAGGCCGAAGGCCAGGAGGTGAAGTACGAGGACATCTCCAAAATCGAGCGGCAATTCGCCGACCGCATCCCGCGGCCGCCGCTGTCGGCGCTCATCGATCACATCGATCACATCGCCAAGGTGGCAGGGGTGGACCACGTGGGCCTGGGGTCTGATTTCGACGGCGTCGACGGCCAGTTGCCGGAGGGTATTGACTCGGTGGCCGACCTGCCCAAGATTACAGCGGCGCTGATGGACCGCGGCTACTCGGCCGAGGACTGCCGCAAGATCCTGGGCGGCAACCTGCTGCGCGTGTTCCGCGAAGTGCAGGCGGTGGCCAGGGAACTGCAGGCGGAAAACCGGCCGCGGATCACCGACAAGCAGCCATTCGACAAGCCGCAGAAACAATGATCAGTGGTAGTGGTTAGTGGTTAGTGTGCTGGAGGCTCAAGGCACAAGGGTAAAGGTCTGCGAGGTGAGCTTCTGGTCGCCGTACCAGATCTCCAGGGTCCAATCACCCGGAATCATGTACCAGTCTTGGCCGATGGTAAACCCGCGGTAAATGCTGGAGCCGATGGCGAACTTGCGCTTCGATTCGTCGCGCAGTATGGGAGCCGCGGCATCGGGCGGCTTGGCGCCGGGCTGGGGATAATTGGTGATCATGCGCAGCTCGACGGCTGCATCCTTGGGCGATCCGACGAGGGTGAAGCGGAAGCCAAAATGCAGGTCCTTGCGGAGGTGCATTACGCGCGTCTGCTGGAGAAGCTTCAGGCCGGTCACGGTTCTCTGCGGAGTGCCCTTTTCGGATGTGAAATCGGTTGACTGCACTTCGAGCGAGTACTCTCCGAATTCCGTAACTTCGAGGCTGGTGACCTGGGGAGTCTGCGCGTTTTGGGCAAAAGCCACTGAGCCGACGAGCATCATCGCAAGGGCCGTCGCGATTCGTCGCATATCGAACCTCTCCTTAGTGCCGGTGAATGCTTGCATGGGGGAACTGGCGATGATTGTACATGGCGATTTGCCAGCCAAGGAACCACTCGCGCCGCGGTGCTGGCCAACATTCTCGAGAACGGAAAAAGTATCGATTTCAATGATTACGTCCGCAAGGATCTCAAATATGGCGAGGGCCAGACTTATCTGCCGGTGGCGTTATTTGGCGGTTTTGAGTGGGATCTGAAACACCGGGGAAATCCCATCAATCTGAATGTCGCCGACGATCTGGCCGAAGCCATGAAGACCAACCCGCGGCTCCGGGTGATGGTCAATGGCGGATATTACGATCTGGCCACTCCATTCTTTGCCGCCCAGTACGAAGACAAGCATCTGCCCATTCCGCAGTCGCTGGCCAAAAACATCGAATACGACTGGTATGAGTCGGGGCACATGGTCTATGTGCGCGAGGAGAGCCTGAAACAACTCCATGATCGGGTGGCGGCGTTTATTACTCGCACGCAGGCGGAGGATAAGCAGGCGATGACCAAATAACAGAGATCAGGGGTCAGGGCGGGGATCAGCTTGCCATGGCAGGCGCCGCAGATGAGTACACTTCTTTGGCACGGTCCAGCGCGGCCTGGATGTTAGGCATGATGTTTTCGCGGCCCAGGTGCTCGATGAAGCGGGACTGCTGGAGGAGCTTGGAGGGCTGTTCCATAGCGCCGCACAGGATCAGGGCGCGGCCCGAGTCGCGGAGCCGCTTGGCAAACGACTCGATGGCGTGAATTCCGGTGGCATCGATGGCCGTCATGTTGCGCAGGCGGAGAATGACGACGGGCTGAAACGCTTCGACGTTGGCGGTGGCTTCGATCAGCTTTTCCGTCGTCCCGAACAGGAACGGCCCGTGAATGCGCAGCAGCGTGACGTAGGGCGGGATGATGCGCCCCTGCAGCACGTGAGGCAGGCCATCGCGGATGTAATCGTCATTCACCGACGACACGGTAGTGGTATCGGCGACGCGATAGATGTAGAGCAAGGCGGCCAGCGTGAGGCCGACGCCAACCGCGACGGTGAGGTCGGCGAACACCGTAAGCCCGATGGTGATCAGCCAGACGGAGATGGCGGCGAAGTCCAGTTGCAGGATGGCGCCGATTTCGTTCCACTCGCCCATGTTGTAGGCGACAACGAAGAGCACCGCGGCCAGCGTGGCCAGCGGAATGTAACCTGCCAGGGGCGCGGCGACCAGCAGGATGGCAAGCAGCGTGAGCGCGTGGACCATGCCGGAGACGGGCGTGCGAGCGCCGGCGCGGATGTTGGTGGCGGTGCGGGCGATGGCGCCGGTGGCGGGGATGCCGCCGAACACGGGCGAGGCGATGTTGGCGATGCCCTGGGCGACCAATTCCACATTGGGATTGTGGCGATCGCCGGTCAAGCCGTCGGCCACGACCGCGGAAAGCATGCTCTCGAGGGCGGCCAGCAGGGTGACCGTGAATGCCGACGGAAGCAGCGGAAGAATGTGCTCGGAATGAAAGTCGGGGATGGCAAAGGGCGGCAAGCCGGCGGGGATGCCGCCGAATTTGCTGCCGATCGTCTCCACGTGCAAATGGAAAACGGCCACGGCCACGGTGGAGAGCACGACGGCGATGATGGAAGCCGGCACGCGCCTTGTGAATCGCGGCAGGAGCAACAGCATCGCCAGGCTGGCGAGCCCGATGGCCAGGGCGGTCCCATTCACCGTGGCAAAGTGCGATGCCAGGATCCGCATTCGGGGCAGGAATTCACTGGGCAGCGGACCGGTGCGCAGTCCGAAAAAGTCTTTGACTTGGGTGGATGCGATCAGGATGGCGATGCCATTGGTGAACCCGATAATGACCGGGCGAGGAATGAAGCGTACCGACGCGCCGAGCCCCGTCAGGCCCATGACCACGAGCATGATGCCGGCCATGAGCGTCACCAGGGCCAGGCCGCTCATGCCGAAGCGCGCCACAATGCCGGCGACGATGACCACGAATGCGCCCGTCGGCCCGCCGATCTGGGTGCGCGATCCGCCCAGCGCCGAAATCAGGAACCCTGCAATGACAGCGGTGTACAGGCCGGCCTGCGGAGTGACGCCGGACGCGATGCCGAAAGCCATGGCGAGCGGCAGAGCCACCAGGCCGACAGTGATGCCGGCCAGCAAATCGTGCAGAAAGGCGTTGGCGGAATAGGTCCGCAAAGCCAGGACGGACTTTGGCAGATTCGGATTGCTCAGGGACATTTGGGGAATCTTCTATGTACATTCTACCCGTGAATGGGTGAAACAGCCATACACGAGTCGGAAGTGCACGATTCATGCAGGCGCCGCGCCTTCCAGCAGCTTGCGGTAGATCAGCGCCGCGCGCCCGTGTGGATAGTAGCGGTCATTCCTACCCTCGCACGCAAAACCGCGCGATTCATAGAGGCGGAGGGCGCCGGTATTTTGCGAGTCGACATGCAGCCAGATCGATCGCGCGCCCAGTTCGCGTACGGAGTCTTCGATGCGCCGCAGTAGTTCGTTTCCGGCGCCTCGGCCGCGCATCGCGGGGAGAACTTCGATGGTCTGAATATAAGCAACGATCCCGCAGCTGTCCCATTCGCAGTCGGCGATGGCGAAGCCCGCGATCTGGCTGTTCTCTTCCGCGATCCAGGTGATCGTGCCGGGGCTTTCGAGCAAGCGGCGCATATAGCGCTGCGGGAATCGGAACGGCGGCTGAAAGCAGATCTCCTCGATGGCGTAGAGCGCCGGAAAATCCGCGGAAGTGTAAGACCGGTAGATCATTCCAGTTTGAGTATCAAGCAAAAAGCCACCTTCACCGGGAAGGTGGCTTGATGCACTGCGATGACCGACGAAAGCTACACCTTGGCTTGCACGCCGGCGATCACGTCGAAGCAGCGCTGATCGAGGCGGCGGTTGGTGGCGATGGCCTCTTTGATGGTGATGTCGGTGATTTCGGCGCCGCGGAGGACGGCGATGCGGCCCCATTTCTGCTGGTGCACCATGTCGATGGCGTGCAGGCCGTAGCGCTGGCCGAGGAGACGATCGTACGCCGTGGGAACGCCGCCGCGCTGCGTGTGGCCCAGGTTGACGGAGCGCGTTTCATAGCCGGTCTTCTTCTCGATCATCTCCGCCAGCGCTTCGCCGATGCCGGACAGCCGCGCGTGCCCGAATGCGTCAACTTCCCCCGAGCCCGTGACCTGGCCGCCCTCGGGCAGGTGGCAGCCTTCGGCGACCACAACCACTCCATAGTGCTTGCCATGGTCGTAGTTATATTTGAGCAGCGCGCAGACGTGATCGATGTCGATGGGCTTCTCCGGAACCAGAATCGCGTGCGCCCCGCCGGCCACGCCTGAGGCATAGGCGATCCAGCCCGCGTCGCGGCCCATCACCTCAACTACGATCACGCGGTTATGCGAGTCGGCGGTGGTGTGAATGCGATCGATCGCTTCGGTGGCAATCATCACCGCGGTGTCGTATCCGAAGGTGGCGTCAGTGCCATTGATGTCGTTGTCGATGGTCTTGGGCACGCCCACTGCGTTGATCCCATGCTCAGCCAGAAACAGCGTGACCGACTGCGTGTCGTCGCCACCCAGCGCGATAAGGGCATCGATCTTGTTCACCTTCAGGACTTCCTGAGCTTTTTCGATGCCGCCGGGAATCTTTTTGACGTTGGTGCGCGAGGAATGGAGGATCGTGCCGCCTTTTAGCTGGATGCCGTCGGTGCTTTCCAGCGTGAGCGGGATCCACTGATTGTCGAGCACGCCCCGCCATCCGTTCAGGAAACCGATGAATTCATCCCCGTAATGATTGATTCCCTTCTTCACCGCCGCAAAGATCACCGCATTCAATCCGGGGCAGTCGCCGCCGCCGGTCAACAAAGCAATTCGCATCGAAGCCTCTCCTGAAAAAAATTGCTGGAACGGGGGAGCCGATCCCCAACACGCGCCGCGGCCAACGCCGGACTCAACGCCTATACAGTGTACCCTGCCTTTGTAAAGGGAAATCGTGACGGGGAATACAGGGAACGAGGGATTAGGGAACAGGGATTAGGGATTAGGGATTAGGCACGGGATAATGGTTCAATTACCTTATGCCCGGGACTGGAACTTTCTTACTCCTGGCCTTTGCCAGCCTGGTCGTGGTCGTGCTGCTGGTTTCGCTGCAGTTGACCCGGCTGGGCTTCCTGGTGCGCAGCACCATTCCCGACCGGCCCCGTCGCCGGATGTTCATCGCCTCGGTGTCGTTCCTCATCACGTTCGTAGGCGTGCGCGTGCTGGTGGGGCTGATCACCCATCACGAAGGTCCGTTCCAGTGGGTCGTGATGCGCGGCCATCATATTCATCACCTGGTCTGGGGAATCCTCATCCTTCTATTGGTAGGCTACGGCTGGCTCCTCGACCTGGGCCGCTCGCACTCGCCAACATCCATCTTTCTCAGCAGGCTCATGTCGGTCAGTTACGGGGTGGGCGCGGCGCTCACGCTGGATGAGTTTGCGTTGTGGCTCAACCTGGAGCCCGACGCTTACTGGACGCGCGAGGGCCGCATCAGCATCGATGCGGTGATCCTCTTTGGCAGCATCCTGGCGGTAGGCGCGTGGGGAGCGCCCTTCTTTCGCGGACTGAGCAAAATGTGGGGCAAGGGTGCGCTGGTCGGCAAAGGCCTGGGAAAGGGCGTCCGATCTTCTATTCGCCACGCGCGGTTGCTTCGTCCGCGTAGAGTTCGGCGACTACCGCCACGTAGCGCTCCGTAATGACGCGGCGCTTGAGCTTCATTGAGGGTGTCAGTTCGCCCGAATCCTGCGACCACTCTTCCGCAACCAGGCGGAAGCGCTTGATGGTTTCGAAGTTGGCCAGCCCGGTGTTCACGTCCCGAACCAGCGCCTTGTAGAGCGCCAACACCCGCTTGTCCTTCAGCAGATCGGCGCGGGTGCGGGCGCGGATTTCGCGCGCGCGCGCCCATTCTTCAAGCGCGGAGAAATTGGGCGAGATAATCGCCGCGATGAATTTATGCTTGTCGCCCACCAGCGCCGCCTGGCCCACGAGGATACTGTTCTTCAGCTTGTTCTCGATGGGTTGCGGCGCCACCAGCTTGCCGCCCGACGTCTTCAGTAGCTCCTTCTTGCGATCCGTGATGTAGAGGAAGCCTTCGTTGTCGATGTGGCCAATGTCGCCCGTTCGGAACCAGCCGTCCGCGTCGAAACATTCCGCAGTCGCTTCCGGCTTGTGCCAGTAGCCGGCAAACACGCTGGGGCCGCGCACCAGCAATTCCCCGTCCTCGGCGAATTTGATCTCTACATTGGGTAGCGGCTTGCCCACCGAGCCCATGCGATGGTTGGGAAGCGAGTTGAGCGCGATCACCGGTGACGTTTCGGTCAGACCGTAGCCTTCCCAGGCGGCAATCCCCGCGGAGGCGAACCATCGCGCCGTGTCGATACCCAGCGGGGCGCCGCCGGAAACGAACACCCGCACGCGGCCGCCGAAGGCTTCGCGGACCTTGGCAAACACCAGCTTGTTAGCAAGTTTCCAGAGACGCGAAGAAGGCTGGCCGCCGCCGTAGACAACCTCACGGTGTTTCGCGCCAATACGGACGGCAAATTTGAGCAGGCGTTTCTTCACCGCGGACTCGGCTGCGCGCCGCTCCACTTCCTGGTGGATCTTCTCGTAGACACGCGGCACGCCCACGAATACGGTGGGCTTGATTTCGCGCATCGCCTGGGGCAGCCGGTCGAACTGCGCTACGTAAACCACCTGCGCCCCGCTGCCGAACATCACGTAATCGAGCGCCCGGGCGGTGATGTGCGAGAGGGGGAGGAACGAAATGCATACATCATTGGAGTCGAAGCTGTATTCATATCCGGCGTAGTTCTGATTGGCGGCGATGTTGCCGTGGGTGAGCATCACGCCCTTCGGCTCGCCGGTGGTTCCTGAGGTGTAGATCAGCGTGGCCAGGTCTTTGGGCTCGACGGAATGCGCCAGCGCATCGAAGACCGGGTCGCGCTCACTGCCGCGCTCGTCGGCGCCGGCGAGCACTTCGCTGAAGGGGATGGCTCCTTCGGGGGCTCCAATCGAATCCATGATCACGATCCGATCGAGCTGTGTCTGCGCGCGCACGGCGGCCAGCTTTTCATATTGCTGGCGGGTGGACACGATGGCGATGCGGCAGCCGGCATCCTGCAGCAGCGTGGCAATCTGGCCGCCCGTCAGCGTCGGGTAAATGGGCACGTTGGCGGCGCCGATGGCCAGGGTGGCGAAATCGCTCACCGCCCACTCCCAGCGGTTTTCACCGATCAGGCCAATGCGGTCGCCCTTCTGCGCGCCCCAGTCCAGCAGCGCTTTGCCCAGCGCGCGGACACGCTGGTACATCTGGTCGGAGGAGATGGGCCGCCAACGTCCGAGATCGTCCTGCCATGAGACGGCGCGCGGATTGCCGGCCGCGGCGACGTGGAAGAACAGGTCATTGATGGTAGAAACTGAGGGGCTTGGGATCATTTCATCCGAACATGAAGCGCAAAGTGGATCCATCGAGAGTGTAACAGCGGAGAGCGAACGGATGTGTGAAGCGGAAATCCCAGGTCCAACACCGGGAGACCTGGGGGCACCCGGCCTGGGAAAAAAGCAACCGCAGGTTCTTCAACATTCACTTCGCTCAGGGCTCAGGATGACAACGTCTTGTTGGCGGTGTGGTTTCCCACCTTCGCGCCAGAAAGAAGGCGCGAAGATGGGGCACGGAAGGCCTGTTTCCGATCAGGCCTGGGGTTTGGGAGTCATGCGAACGAATTTCGTTGACTCGCGTTCCCAATGGCCCAGCAACCACTCCGCGCGCTTGCTTGCGGTTTTCGAAAGATGCAGTTCGACCAATTCGCGGATCGATGCGCGCGCCGCGTAGTCCAGCTCATCCCAGGTCTCCGGTCGGAGAAAGGCCTTGTGGTAGCGCCCATTCCCAAGGAAGCTGCCGCCTTCGTCATAGATCCACGCGAGGCCCCCGGTCATGCCGGCGCCAAAGTTGATGCCTGTGGCGCCCAGAATCACGACCAGGCCGCCCGTCATGTATTCGCAGCCGTGATCGCCGACGCCTTCCACGATGGCCAGCGCGCCGGAGTTGCGCACCGCGAATCGCTCCCCGGCGCGGCCGGCTGCGAAGAGCCATCCGCTGGTTGCGCCGTAGAGGCCGACGTTGCCCAGCAGCGTGTGTTGCGCACTCTCCAGCGCGGCCCGGCCTACCCCACGCAGAATCAGTTCGCCGCCGCAAAGGCCCTTGCCCACGAAGTCATTGGCAAGGCCTTCAAGATGGAGCGTCATTGCTGAGGTTGCAAATGCGCCGAAGGATTGGCCGGCGGTGCCGTGCATTTTGAAGATCAGGCTGGAGCCGACGGCGGTGGGACTTTCGGTTTTGAAGAGCGCGAGTTGGCCGGCCAGGCGCGCGCCCACGGTGCGGTCCTGATTGGTGATGCGGGTTTCAACGGTGTACGGCCGGCCGGTCCTGTAGGCCTCAAGGCCGGGCGCGACCCAGGCGTCATCGATGGGCGGGTGTTCTTCGGGGCGATCGTTGCGGCCGCCTTCCCAGCGGATCGCGCCGCCGGTCTCCTTCGCAATGGCGGTGGCCACAAGCAACGATTTCAAATCCAGGCCCGCATCCCAGCGCACCTGTTCCAGCAGATCGGTGCGGCCGGTCGCTGCAGCCAGCGAGGGCAGGCCGAGCTTGGCCAGCAATTGGCGCACTTCGGTCGAAAGCTCGCCGAACAGGCGCACGATGTGCTCTGGCTGGCCACGGAACTTGGCGCGCAGTTCGGGGCGCTGCGTGGCGATGCCCGTCGGACAGGTGTTCAGGTGGCATTGGCGCGCCATGTCGCAACCCAGTGCGACCAGCACGGCGGTGCCGAAGGCAAATTCGTCGGCGCCCAGGAGCGAAGCCATCACAATATCGCGCGCGGTGCGCAGGCCTCCGTCGGTGCGCAGGCGCACGCGGCCGCGGAGGCCGTTGTGAATCAGAACCTGCTGCGCCTCGGCCAGTCCCAACTCCCACGGATTCCCTGCGTACTTGATGCTCGACAACGGCGACGCCCCTGTGCCGCCGGAGTGGCCCGCGATGACGATGTAATCGGCGTAGGCCTTGGCGACCCCCGCGGAGATAGTTCCCACCCCGCAGCCCGACACCAGCTTGACCCCAACCGTGGCACGAGGGTTCACACGTTTCAAATCCCAGATCAGTTGCGCCAGGTCTTCGATGGAGTAGATGTCGTGGTGCGGAGGCGGAGAGATCAGCTGCATCCCCGGCTGCGCGTGACGCAGGCGCGCAATCAGCTCGGTCACCTTGTGCCCGGGTAACTGGCCGCCTTCACCCGGCTTGGCGCCCTGGGCGATTTTGATCTCCAGTTCTTCGGCGTGGATCAGGTACTCGGCGGTGACGCCGAAGCGCGCGCTGGCCACCTGCTTGATCTTGTTGTTCAGCAGCAGTGGCGCGCCGTCCACGTGCGCATACACGGCCGGATCTTCGCCGCCTTCGCCGGTGTTGGAGCGGGCGCCCAGCAGGTTCATGGCCTGGGTAATGGTCTGGTGCGCCTCCGGTGAGAGCGAACCAAAGGACATGGCGCTGGCCACAAAGCGATGGGTGATGTTGGCGGCGGGTTCGACCTTGTCGAGTTCCAACTCCGGGCCGGCAGGGCGAATCTCGAGCAGATCGCGCAGATGTGCGGGCGCGGCGTCGCCTGTCTGCGCGGCGAAGTTGGCGAAAGGCGCAAGCGCCACCGCGGCGCCTTGCTTCGTGGACCCGACCACGGTCTGCAGCGCGCGCACAATCTGCGGTTGCCAGCCGTGCGATTCGGCTTCGTCGGCCTTCCGGAAGCGCACGAACCCGTAATCCGGCAGGTCGCGCACCTGGGTGGCGGAAACCACCGCACCTTCATCCGATGAAGGTTCTTGGTGCGCGCAGTCTCCGGTCCACAGTTGGCGCACCGCGGCATCAATCTGCTCGAATCCGTGACCCCCAATCGGCGACGGAACCCCCGGAAAGCACTTGTCCACCACCGCCTGTGCAAGCCCGATAGCGTCGAACAGGTGCGCAGCGTTGTAACTGTCGAGGACGCTGATGCCCATCTTCGACATCACCTTCGCCAGGCCCAGTTCGAGGGCGCGCAGCAGGTTCTGCTCGCCCTGTTCCGATTGCAGATCGCGCGCCGTTTCAAGAGCCAGCCAGGGGCACACCGCGCCGGCGCCCATGCCCAGCAGCACGGCCACGTGATGAATCTCGCGGCAATCGCCCGCATCCACCGCCAGGCCTACCTCTGCGCGCACCCCGGCCCGGATGAGCGCGCTGTGAATGGCGCCGGTGGCCATCGCCATCGGCACGGGCAGCGAATGGGTCGAGGATTCGCGATCAGTCAGGATGAGGACGGCTGCGCCTTCTTTCACCAGGTCCACGGCGCGCGCGGCCAGAATGTCCACCGCGATCTCGAGCGTAGTATCACGGGAATACACGCAGTTGAGGATGGCCTGCGGCATGTTGGTGGCCTGCTTGTGCTCGCCGTTCTTCAGGGCGTGCATCTGCGCCAGCGTCAGCAGGGGCGAATGCAGCGAAAGGCCGGGCAGCGGCGCGCGCAATTCCAGCAGGTGCGGCCACGGCCCCAGACGCGTGTGCATCTTGAACACCACCGCTTCCCGCAAGGGGTCGATGGGCGGATTAGTGACTTGCGCGAACCGCTGCCGGAAATAGGCGTAAAGCGGGCGCGGCGCGCGAGCCAGCGGGGTTACCGCAGTGTCGTCGCCCATGGACCAGACGGCATCCTTGGCTTCGGCCGCCATCGGAGCAATGATCATGCGCACGTCTTCGCGCGTGAAACCGAAGCGGTGCTGCAGGCGATTTAATTCCACCACACCCAGCGGCGCCAGCATCTCAGCTGAGTCTTCCAGCGGCACATCGATTTGGATCAGGTCCTCATAATGGCCCTTCTGGTCGAAGATGCGCAGGATCTCGTCATTTTCGAAGAAGCGATGATCGTCGAGGTCGGCGATGATCATCTGGCCGGGGCCAAGCCGGCCGCTGTGCACGATGCGCGCCGGGTCCATGTCCACCAGGCCGGCCTCGGATCCGGCGACCACCAGGCCCTGATCGTCCAGGGCGAAGCGGCAGGGGCGCAGGCCGTTGCGATCCAGAATAGCGCCCACATGGTGGCCGTCAGTGAAGGCGACCGCGGCGGGACCGTCCCACGGCTCGATGCAGTCGCCGCTGTACTGCAGAAATGAAGAGGTGTTGCCTGGATTGGCCGGTGGCACCACCATGCGCACTGCTTCGCCCACAGTGCGGCCATTCTGCGCCAGCAGTTCGACGATCTCGTCCAGCGATGTGGAGTCTGAACCGCCCTCGGTCAGCACCGGGTGCAGATCAAGCGGCAGCGTGGCCGCGCGCGCTTCCATGCGCGCGCGGTTGCCCCAGATGGTGTTGATCTCGCCGTTGTGCGCAAGCGTGCGGAAGGGTTGGGCACGGCTCCAGGAAGGCAGCACGTTGGTCGCGTATCGCTGGTGAAAAAGCGCGAACGGCGTCTTGAACTCGGGATGGGCAAGATCGGGATAAAAGTCGGCCAGCAGCCGCCCGGCGCAAAGCGCCTTGTACACCATGGTGGCGGACGAAATGCTGGCCACATAACCGGGAAGCTCGGATCGCTCGAACTGCTTGCGGGCAAGGTAGAGGCGGCGATCGAAATCTGACGGATCGCTTGCCGTGATCAACACGTGCCAGATTTCCGGCCGCAACGCATTCGCGATTTCGCCCAGGACCGCCGGCCGGACGGGAACCGGGCGCCAGGTGAGGATTTCCAAATCCTGCGCCGCCAATGCCGACTCGATTTCCGAGCGCAAAGCGTCGCTCTCCATCGGAAGAAAGACAACGGCCACGCCGAGCGGCTGGTTCGATGCCGGGGACAAGCCGGTTTCGGCCAGCAGCCAGGCGCGCGGGATGGCGGTGGTGACGCCCACGCCGTCGCTCGATTTGCCATCGGCCGCGACGGCGCCGCGATGCGCCAGGCGAGCCAGCGCGGTGAGCGCCTGCTTCAGGATTTCATGCGAAGGCACAGCCGAAAGCTGCGCCACAAAGCCGACCCCGCAACAGTCGAAGTCGAAGCGCGGATCAATCAGGCTCTGTCGCAAGTACAAGGGAACACGCGCCGGCAGGCCATGCGCCCCCGTCGTCACGCAAGACGGACACGCAGGGTGAAAAGAAGGATGGCGGAACAACCCCATATCCCAATATAGCCGCATTGTCGAGGAAATTCAGCCCCTTTGGTGCGGCTGTGAAACGTGCCCCGCAGACTCGCGGTGCGCATGACGGTGCGCGCGTTGGCGCCCTTTTTCTTCGTGGTCGAGATCGAATGCCGCATTCACCAGTGCAATGTGTGAAAACGCCTGGGGAAAATTGCCCACCAGGCGCTTGCGAGCGACGTCGTACTCCTCCGAGAGCAGGCCGAGGTCGTTGCACAATGTAAGAAGGCGCTCGAATAATACCTGCGCATCCTCGAAGCGTCCGATCGCTTTGAGGCTGCTGACCATCCAGAAACTGCAAGCCAGGAACACGCCTTCGCCGGGCGGCAGGCCGTCATTGACCTTCGACGTGTCATAGCGGAGGACAAAGCCGTCGGGCATCAGTTCGCGCTCGATGGCTTCGATCGTGCTTTTGACGCGCGGATCGCTGCCGGGCAGAAAACCGACGACCGGCATTAACAAAAGTCCGGCATCGAGTTGTTCCGAATCGTAGGCCTGGACAAAGCTGTTCTTCTTGTGGCTGAAGGCGCGCGCGCAGATCTGGTCGTGAATCGTGTCGCGGATGGATTTCCATTTCTCGATGGGGCCGGCATAGTTAAGATGTTCGGCCAGCAGCACCGCACGGTCGAACGCCACCCACGCCATCATCTTGGAATACGTGAACTGCTGGCGGGGGCCGCGCGTTTCCCAGATGCCTTCGTCGGGGTCCTGCCAGATCTTCTCCAGGTGATCCAGTAGCCGTACCAGCACGCGGAAATCGCGCTCCGAATGGCGCGCCATGACCTGCTGCGCGTGATAGAAGGAGTCCAGCACTTCGCCGTAGATGTCGAGCTGTAGCTGGCCGGCCGCCGCGTTGCCGACGCGAACGGGATGCGAATTCTCGTAGCCAGGAAGCCAGTCGACCTCCCACTCGATCAGCTGGCGCTCGCCCCTGAGGCCATACATGATCTGGACCTGCTCGGGGCTGCCCCCAAGGGCGCGCAGAAGCCAATCCTGCCACGCTTCGGCCTCGTCGAAATAGCCGCCGTTGGTCAGCGCCAGCAGGGTGAACGTGGTGTCCCGCAGCCAGCAGTAGCGGTAATCCCAGTTGCGCACGCCTCCGAGGTTTTCAGGGAGAGACGTGGTCACGGCGGCCACCACGCCGCCGGTGGGACGGAAGGTCATCGCTTTCAGCGCCATGATCGATCGCTCAACCTGGCTGCGGTACTTGCCGTGGTAGCGAAATTTCCTGATCCACTTGCGCCAGAATTCTTCGGTGTCTTTCAGCGCCTGATCGGCATCGATGGGATCGGGATCGGGGCGATGCGACTCGCCGTAGGTAAGCGTGAACCATACGCGATCGCCTTCCGTCACGGTGAAATCGGCGACGGTCTTCAGGTCTTCGCCATGGACGGGAACCGAGGAGTGCAGGACGGCCAGGTTCGGGCCGGCGACGGCGCGGATACCATCTTCGATAGCCGTTACCCAGGGCACCGCACGGCCATAGCCGAAGCGCAGCGCCAGTTCCATACGCAGGTCGACCTTGCCGCGAACGCCTTCTACAAATCGCACTACATCGGAGAACTTCTCGCGGATGGGCATGAAATCGATCAGCCGGATCGAACCTTGAGGGCGCGCGAAGATGGTTTCGAGAATGAGCGTGTGGTCGCGGTAGCAGCGGGTCGTGGTTTTCCAGTCCCCGTCGCAGGGAGAGATCTTCCAGTAGCCGTGGTCTTCGGTTCCCAGCAAGGAAGCGAAGCATGCCTCGGAAGAGAAGTCCGGCCAGCAGAGCCAGTCGATGGAGCCGTTCCTGTTCACCAGGGCGGCGGTTTCGCAATCGCCGATCAGCGCGTAATCCTCGATATTTCCTGCCATCGGAGCCCTTCTGCCGCAGCAGCCTTATTGTTCGCGATAATTGCGCATCAGGCCGCCATCGACAACGAACGTGGAACCGGTGATGTAGGAGGCGTCGTCGGAACAGAGAAACGCGACCAGCCCGGCGACATCGTCCGGGGTTCCCATCCGCCCCAGAGGAATATTGGCCAGCAATGCATTGAGCTTCGGTTTGTCATCCAGCAGCGACTTGTTAATGGGAGTGGCGATGGCTCCGGGCGCGACGTTGTTGACCGTGATGCCCAGTGGCCCCAACTCGACGGCAAGATCGCGCATGAGCATGCGCAGGCCGCCCTTGCTGCAGCAGTAAGCGGCGAATCCGGGAAAGGCCATGTCCTCATGTACAGAACTGATGTTCACAATCCGGCCCGGTTTCTTCGAATTGCGCAGGCGGCGAACAAACTCCTGGGTGAGAAAGAATGGGCCGCGGAGGTTCACGGCCATAATCTTGTCGTAGTCCGCTTCAGGCGTGTCCCAGAACATGGATTTCTTCTCCATGCCGGCGTTATTGATCAGGATGTCAGCCACGCCGAACTTCGACCACGCGGCATCGATCAGCTTGCAGATGTCTTGGTCGCGCGTCACATCGGCCTGCACGATCTGGCCCACACTGCCGCATTGCTCGATGGCACGCTCTGTCTCTTCGGCGCCCTCAGGCGTGCCGACATAATCCACGATGACTTTCGCGCCTTCGCAGCCCAGCCGTTTGGCAATTCCCTGCCCGATGCCGGAACTGGCCCCGGTGACGATCGCGACTCTGCCCTCAAAACGCTGCATGCATGCTCCTCTGCTGTTTGGATGCGTGACGGTGATCAGCGGTCAGACCTTAGATCGGAGACGCGCTTCTGTAACACCATCGCATCGAAGGGCGCGCGCACCTTCGCGTCATTATCAAGGTAGACATACACATCGCGGGCGGCGGCTTTCCTCGCATTGGCCGCGCTGGCGCGTTTTCCCTCGGTCACCTCTCCGCCTCGCGCCCATTGCACGATGCGTCGCGCCCATGCGTCGACCGCATCGGGGTCATAGCCGCTCACGTAGAGTTGCTCGCTGCCGTGGAGGCGGCAATAGACAAAATCAGATGTGATGTCCACGAGGAGCGGCCACTCGACAGTATCCGCCACCACCAGGCCGATTTTGTGCTTGCGCAACAGAGCGATGTATTCTTCGCAAACGAAACTGTCGTTGCGGATTTCGATGGCATGGCGAAGTGGCCGATCGCGCTGCACATCGAACCAGCAGCGGCCTTCGACGCGAGCGTCGTGTTGGCTGGCCAGATTTGCGGCCTCGCGGTGCGTCCGGGGCAGGATTGAAAAGAACGATTCGAAACGAGGAGGATCCCACTTGAAATTGGGCGGTAGCTGCCACAGAATCGGCCCCAGTTTGTCCTTCAAGGCGAGTAGCCCCTGGGCGAAGAAGTTGGCGAGCGGAACCTCGACTTGTTGCAAGCGGCGAATGTGGGTGAGGAAACGCGAGCCTTTGACGGAAAAGACAAACCTGTTGGGCGTTTCCGCATACCAGCGCTGAAAGCTCTCCGGCCGCTGGAACGAATAGAATGTTCCGTTCAGTTCGATAGAATTCAGGCCGCTCGATGCGAACTCGAGTTCCCGCCGCTGCACGAGGCCGGGGGGATAGAACTTTCCGCGCCAGCCGGCATACCGCCAGCCGGAGATTCCGATTCTTATGTCGCCTGACGCACGCATCTGATTCCGGGATGCCCTCCTTCCTTCTCCGCGCCCGTCTGCAACCTGAACATACGCTAAACCGCCCTTTTCGCGGAATCATGCATCACAGGGGCCAGGATCGAAAACACGATCGGGACAGAGGAGTGCACCGTGGCACAGGTACTCAAGGAATCTCCGAAGGCTATGGCCCCGCCCACCGAGAGTAACCCCGGCGTGATCTTGAACAGCCACTACATGGCGCCGCCCCAGGATAAAGACGGCAAAACGTGGGTACGAGCCACGGCATTGGTCCAGGCCAGCGCGGCTGAACTATATGCGTTGTGGCGCGATCTGGAATCCGCGCCGAGATGGCAGGAGATGATTACCGATGTGATTGCCACCGGCCCGAAGACATCTCACTGGGTGATGAAAGCTAATGGCAAACGCTTGGAGTGGGATGTGGAGATCCTGGCGGATGAGCCCGGCAGGCGTATCGCCTGGCGGTCCGTGGCGGGCGATTGGGACAACGCCGGAGAAGTGGTGTTTGATCCGGCGCCCGGAGGCCGTGGCACCATGGTCACCGTCCTGCAGGAATTTCGTCAGGGAAAGTTGGCCGCTGAGGCGCAGACGATCTTCAGCCGCAATCCGAAGCAGGCGGTAATCGAGAATCTGCGCCATTTCAAGGCTTTCGCAGAGACGGGCGCAATCCATCATGAAGCCGCTGCTTAATCGCATCGAGAAGGGGCAGATCGATCCCAGCTCTATCATTTTCCACCGCATCACGCTCGGCCAGGCACCGGAGATGTACAAGGTGGGGCGGGATAAGAAGGACTTCCTCACCAAGACGTGATCGATTCCTGGGCGGCAGCGGCGTGAGCTTGGTCCCTTGTTCCCTGTCTTTACGCTGCCCGGCCGATCGATCTCTTTCGCGGAGCGGATGCGGAACGCATCACGAACATACGGTTCGCGTGCCAGAAAGCGGAAATGTCGCGCACCGTCTGCTCCAGGCTGCGCCGCGGCACCCAGCCGGTCTGGTTCGTGAAGCGGGTGTTATCGGAAACGTAGAAGAGCTGGTCGCCGGGGCGCGCGGGCGCATACCCGCACTGCACTGGTTTGTGGCAAACCTGCTCGATGACCGCGATCATCTCGTTGACCGATACCGAACGGCTGATGCCGCCGCCGATGTTGAATGCCTTTCCGGCCACGACGGGGACATAGGCGCGGGCTGCATTCACGGCGCCGACCAGGTCGGCAACGTGGAGAACATCTCTCACCTGCAGGCCGTTGCCGTAAACGGTGATGGGGCGCCCGGCCAGAATCGAGTACACCAAGTGCGCCACCCAGCCCTGGCCCTGGTTGCCGAACTGGCCCGGACCGGCGATGCACCCCAGGCGAAAGACGATGGTGGGCAGGTCGTAAAGGCGGGCATAGTCGCGCACATATTGGTCGGCTACGCTCTTGGTGCAGGCGTAGGGGCAATGAAAGTCGACGGAAGTGGCTTCGGAGACATCGCGGAACCCGGGAACTGCGGGCTCAACGCGCGTGGCTCCCGGCTTCAAAGAAATGGAATCGAGCGCGCCATACACCTTTCCGGTGGATGCAAACAGCACCGCCGGCCTGCGGCCTGAGCCGCGCGCGGCTTCCAGCACGTTCACCGTCCCGGTGATGTTGACGTCGAAATCCAGGCGCGGTTCGGCCAGCAGATCCGGACCGGCCGAGGGAGCGGCGAAATGGTAAATCTCGTCCGCAGTCCGGGCCGCTTCGCTTATGCGGCGGGCATCGCGAACGTCCCCGCGTACGAAGCGCAGGCGATGCGATCCATCCAGGGTTTTCAGCCAGGCAAGATTCAGCTCGACGCCCGGCCGGGAAAGATTATCAAAGACGGTGACCTTGGAGTCGGTATGCGCGAGCAGGTAAGCGGCAAGGTTGGTGCCAATGAAACCGGCGCCCCCGGTGATAAGTACGTGATGCATGTTCCGCATCGGTCGCCCCCTGCTTTCCGCCTTGATTGTTAGTTCGCACTTCTCCATGCAAAGTTGCCTGCGCGACAGTTCGCCGTCCCGAAGTTCATAGTTCTTAGTTCACAGTTCTTAGTTTGCAGTTTCGCTGGTCTTCTGGCGTTTAGGCCTCTTCGGCTCGCCAACCGCAGCCGGGCTGAACCAGGACAACTGTGAACCAGGAACTATGAACTAAGAACTGTCACCCATGAACGAAGAACTCCCATCTAAAGTTACAATGCGGTATAGGAGTTTTACGCCCTCAAAATGAAAGCATCCAGTCATACTGTCGATCGGTCCCCCGGTAGCAAGGTTCTCACCACCAATAAGCACTTGATCCGCTGGGTTGAGAAGATGGCCGATCTATGCCGGCCCGATTCCATTCACTGGGTCGACGGCTCGCAGGAGGAGTATGAGTTCTTATGCGACCGCCTTGTCCAGGGGGGCACGTTTACCCGGCTGAACGAGGAGCGCTGGCCGGGCTGCTTCTACGCGCGCTCGGCGCCCAACGATGTGGCGCGGGTGGAGGATCGCACCTTCATCTGTTCCTTGTCAAAGGATGCCGCCGGTCCGACCAACAACTGGGAAAACCCCTACGTGATGCGCGCCCGCCTCAAGCAGCTGTTTCGCGGCAGCATGCGCGGGCGAACCATGTATGTGCTGCCCTTCAGCATGGGGCCGGTCGGTTCGCCGCTATCCGGCATCGGGGTGCAACTCACGGATTCTCCCTACGTAGTGGTGAGCATGCGCATCATGGCCCGCATCGGTTCGCCGGTGTTCGCCGAGATCGACAAGGATGTCAAGCGCGTGGTTCCCTGCATGCATTCGGTGGGCGCACCGCTCAAAGAAGGCGAGACCGATGTGCCCTGGCCCTGCAACGACACCAAGTACATCGTGCATTTTCCGGAGACGCGCGAGATCTGGTCGTATGGTTCGGGCTATGGCGGTAATGCCCTGCTGAGCAAGAAATGCTTTGCCCTGCGGATCGCCTCCAACATCGCCCGCGACGAAGGCTGGATGGCCGAACACATGCTCATCCTGGGGGTGGAGAATCCCGAGGGCGAAAAGACCTACGTGGCCGCCGCCTTTCCCTCGGCGTGCGGCAAAACCAATTTCGCCATGATGATTCCGCCCAAGCCGATGCGCGGCTGGAAGGTGACCACCGTCGGCGACGACATCGCCTGGCTTCATCCCGACGAAAACGGCTACCTGCGCGCGATTAATCCCGAGGCAGGATTCTTCGGGGTGGCGCCGGGGACCAGCGACAAGACCAATCCGACGGCGATGGCGACCCTTTCGCGCAACTCGATTTTCACCAACGTGGCCCTCACGCCGGATGGCGGCGTGTGGTGGGAAGGCATGACCGACAATCCGCCCGCCGAATGCCTCGACTGGCGCGGTGAGCATTGGACGCCGGCCATCGGCAAGAAAACCGGGCGCCCCGCCGCCCATCCCAACGGCCGATTCACCGCGCCCGCATCGCAATGCCCTACCATCGATCCGGATTGGGCGTCGCCGGTTGGGGTGCCCATCAGCGCCATCATCTTCGGCGGACGCCGCTCCACCACGTTGCCGCTGGTCTACCAGGCGTTCAACTGGTCAAACGGCGTGTACGTCGGCGCGACCATGGGCTCGGAAACGACGGCGGCGCAGGCAGGCGCGGTGGGCAAGGTTCGCCGCGATCCTATGGCGATGCTTCCCTTCTGCGGCTACCACATGGGCGACTATATCCGCCACTGGATCAAGATGCAGCGCGGCCTGGAGATGACGCCCCGCGTCTTCCACGTGAACTGGTTCCGCAAGAACGCCGAAGGAAAGTTCCTGTGGCCCGGATTCAACCAGAACATGCGCGTGCTCCGCTGGATCGTGGACCGCGTGCAGGGGCGCACGCACGGGCGCGAAACGCCCATCGGCTGGGTGCCCCGCTACGACGACATCGACTGGTCTGGACTGGAATTCTCACGTGAGATCTTTGACCAGTTGATGGAAGTGGATCGTGCTGCTTGGCGGGAAGAAGTGATCGCCCACGAAGGCCTGTTCATCGATCTGCATGATCATCTGCCGCCGGAAATGATCTACGAGCGGGAACTGCTGATCTGCAGGCTGTGAGAGGGACAGCTTTCAGCTATCAGCTTTCAGCCATCAGAGTGGTCGCAGCACTGCCTGATCCGAGTTGGACCGTCGGCAAGCTGAAAGCTGAGAGCTGACCGCTGGAAGCTGGATATCTGCTCCGCTCACGAATTTTTGGGATGGACAATTGATTTTCGGTTATTCTAGAGGGTTCCGCACTCTCTTCATACGGTGGCGCGGGCTCACAATTTAGCCCCGCGCGAACCGGTCAGGCAAGTCTCGGCCATTCAGCCCGAGATCAGCGGGACGAGCTGTAACTTATCCGGCAGCAACAATTTGCTTGCCGTCGAACCTCAATCGCAACGAAGGAAATGCCATGCCCTTATCCGACCGTACTCGTCGTGTACCCGGTCCGCAGGGACTTTACCATCCGCATAATGAGCACGATGCCTGTGGCATGGGCCTCGTAGCCAGCATCCGCGGCGAAAAGAGCCACGACATCATCAGCAAGGGCCTCGAGGTTCTGCTGAACCTGACCCATCGCGGGGCCGCCGGTTGCGATCCGGAGACCGGCGACGGCGCGGGAATCCTGATCCAGATTCCGCATGTCTTCTTCGCGCGCGAGTGCGGCGAGCTGGGGATGCAGTTGCCCGAAGCCGGGCGCCTACGGCGTGGCCATGTGCTTTCTGCCCGTGGACAAGCACAGCCGCCTGCAGTGCGAGGGCGTGTTTGAGCGCATCTCCGCCCAGGAAGGCCTGAAGGTGATCGGCTGGCGCGACACGCCGGTGAACGGCGACGCCATCGGCCGCGAGGCGCGCGCCACCGCAGCCCTACATCGAGCAGTTCTTTGTCGGCCGGCCCGAGGGGCTGGACGAAGAGAGCATTCGAGCGCCTGCTCTACACGCGTGCGCCGCCGCATCGAGAACGAGATCGCGAATTCCGACATCGAGGGCAAGGACGAGTTCTTCTACATTCCCTCGTTTTCCTGTCGCACCATTATCTACAAGGGTCTGATGCTGGCGCCGCAGATCGAGAAGTTCTACTTCGAGCTGGCCAATCCGCTGGTGACCAGCGCCCTGGCCCTGGTTCACCAGCGCTTTTCCACCAACACGTTTCCGAGCTGGAAGCTGGCGCACCCGTACCGCTACGTGTGCGCACAACGGCGAGATCAACACCATCCGCGGCAACGTCAGCTGGATGAACGCGCGGCAATCGGTACTCGAGAGCCCGCTACACGGCAAGGATATCGACAAGCTGTTCCCGGTGATTGTGCCCGGCGGCAGCGACTCGGCTTCGCTCGACAACGCCGTCGAATTCCTGTACCAGTCGGGCCGTTCGCTGCCGCACGTCATGGCCATGCTCATTCCCGAGGCGTGGGCCGGCAATCCCGACATGGACGAGGACAAGCGCGCGTTCTACGAGTACCACGCATCGCTGATGGAGCCGTGGGACGGGCCGGCGGCGATCGCGTTTACCGACGGCCGCGTCATCGGCGCGACGCTGGACCGCAACGGACTGCGGCCCGGACGCTACATCGTCACCAAGGACGACCTGGTGGTGCTGGCCTCCGAGGCCGGCGTGCTCGACGTGCCGCCGCAAGACATCCGCAAGAAGGGCCGCCTGCAGCCGGGCCGCATGTTCCTGGTCGATACGGTGCAGAAGCGCATCATCTCCGATGCCGAGATCAAGAAGCAACTCGCCGCGCGCCAGCCCTACGCAGAGTGGCTTCAAGCAGCAGCAGGTCACGCTGGAGCAGTTGCCAGAGCCCTCGCGCGTCATCGCGTCCAATCCCGAGACGCTGCTGCGCCGCCAACGCGCCTACGGCTACAGCGAAGAGGACCTGCGCATCCTGCTCGCGCCCATGGGAGCCAAGGGCGAGGAGCCGGTCGGCTCCATGGGCACCGACGTGCCGCTCGCGTGCCTCTCCGATCGCCCGCAGCCGCTGTTCAACTATTTCAAGCAGCTCTTTGCGCAGGTCACCAATCCGCCCATCGATCCCATCCGCGAAGAGCTGGTGATGTCGCTGATCAGCTACATCGGCACCGAGCGCAACATCCTGGATGAAACGCCGGAAAACTGCCACACGCTGAAGCTGCCGCATCCCATCCTGACCAATCGCGATCTGGAAAAGCTGCGCCGCGTCTCGTTCGGCGATCTGCTGGCGACCACGCTGCCGGCGCTGTTCCGCGCGGCGGACGGCGAAGAAGGACTTCGCATAGCGCTCGACGACCTGGGCAACCGCGCTTCTCACGCCGTGGCCTCGGGCTATACGCTGCTGATCCTTTCGGACCGCGGCGTCGATCCCACCTATGCGCCGATTCCCAGCCTGCTGGCCATGGCCGCGGTGCACAACCGCCTGGTGCGCGAAAAGACCCGTACGCAGGTGGCGCTCATTATCGAGAGCGGCGAACCGCGCGAGGTGATGCACTTCGCGCTGCTGATCGGCTATGGCGCCAGCGCTATCAATCCTTATCTCGCCATCGAGACGCTGCACGACATGAAGCGCCGCGGCCTGCTGCCCCACAACGTCACCGCCAATCACGCGGAGAAGAACTTCATCAAGGCCATCAACAAGGCGCTGCTGAAGACCTTCTCGAAGATGGGCATCAGCACGCTGCAGAGCTATCGCGGAGCGCAGGTGTTCGAAGCGGTCGGGCTGAACCAATCCCTGGTCGATGCTTATTTTTCCGGCACCACGTCGCGCGTTGAGGGCGTCGGCCTCGACGTGCTGGCGCGCGAGGCGCAGATGAAGCATGCCTACGCGTTCCAGCCGCTCACCGATTCGGAGACCGAGCTCGTGGTCGGCGGGCAGTATCAGTACCGCGAGGGCGGCGAATATCACCTGCTGAATCCACTGACCATCAGCAAGCTGCAGCACGCCGCCCGACAGAACAACTTCGCCACGTTCCAGGAATACACCGACCTCATCGACGACCAGAGCCGCCACTATTGCACGTTGCGCGGGCTGCTGCAGCTGAAGTACGCGGAGAAGCCGATTCCGATCGAAGAAGTGGAGCCGGCCAAGGAGATCGTGAAGCGCTTCACGACCGGCGCCATGAGCTTCGGCTCCATCAGCAAGGAAGCGCACGAGACGCTGGCCATCGCCATGAACCGCCTGGGCGGCATGTCGAACACCGGCGAGGGCGGCGAGGAGGAAGAGCGCTTCAAGCGCGACGCCAACGGCGATTCGCGGCGCAGCGCGGTGAAGCAGGTGGCCAGCGGGCGCTTCGGCGTGACCACGAACTATCTGGTGAATGCGGACGAATTGCAGATCAAGATGGCGCAGGGCGCCAAGCCCGGCGAGGGCGGCCAGTTGCCCGGCCACAAGGTGGACGAAATCATCGCCAAGACGCGGCACTCGATTCCCGGCGTGGGCCTGATTTCGCCGCCGCCGCATCACGATATTTATTCGATCGAGGACCTGGCGCAGCTGATCTACGACTTGAAGAACGTGAACCCGCAGGCGCGCATCGCGGTCAAGCTGGTGGCCGAAGCGGGCGTCGGCACGGTGGCCGCGGGCGTTTCCAAGGCGCATGCCGACGTGGTGCTCATCTCCGGCGATACCGGCGGCACCGGCGCTTCGCCTCTCAGTTCCATCAAGCATGCGGGACTGCCGTGGGAATTGGGCCTGGCGGAGACACAGCAGGTACTGCTGCTGAACGATCTGCGCAGCCGCATCCGCGTGCAGACCGACGGCAAGCTGCAGACCGGCCGCGACGTGGTGATCGCCGCGCTGCTGGGCGCGGAAGAATTCGGCTTCGCCACGACGCCGCTCGTAACTATGGGCTGCATCATGATGCGCAAGTGCCACCTGAACACCTGTTCGGTGGGCATTGCCACCCAGGACCCGGTGCTGCGCGCGCGTTTCACCGGCACGCCCGAGCACGTGATCAACTTCTTCTTCTTCATCGCCGAGCAGATGCGCCAACACATGGCGAAGCTCGGATTCCGCACCGTGGATGAGATGGTGGGCCGGGTGGACATGCTCGATCCGGTGCTCGCCGAGGCGCATTGGAAAGCCAGGGGCATCGATCTTTCTTCGATTCTCTACGCGCCCACCGTGCCGTCTCGCGTGGCCCGCAGGCGCATCAAGGCGCAGGATCACGGGCTGGACCAGGCGCTCGATCATGCGCTTATCGCGCATGCGCGCCCTGCGCTCGAATCTGAGCAGCCGGTGACGGCGCGATTTGCCATCCGCAACGTGCATCGCACGGTGGGCGCGATGCTGGGCGGCGAGATTGCGCGGCGATACGGATCGGCAGGAATGCCCGACGACACCATCCATTTCAAGTTCACCGGCTCGGCCGGACAGAGCTTCGGCGCATTCGTTCCCAGGGGCGTGACGCTCGAGCTCGAAGGCGATTCGAACGACTACCTGGGCAAAGGCCTTTCCGGCGGCCGCATCATCGCCTACCCGCCGAAAACATCCAGCTTCCTGCCGGAAGAGAGCATTCTGGTGGGCAACGTGGTTCTTTACGGCGCGACGTCGGGCGAAGTGTTCCTCAATGGCATCGCCGGCGAGCGATTCGCGGTGCGCAACTCGGGCGCTACGGCGGTGGTAGAGGGCGTGGGCGATCACGGCTGCGAATACATGACCAATGGCACCGTGGTCGTGATCGGCTCGACGGGCCGCAACTTCGCGGCGGGCATGAGCGGAGGTATCGCCTACGTATACGACGATGGGGGCGACTTTGGGACGCGGCGCTGCAATCCGGCGAGCGTCGATCTTGACCCGCTGGAAAGCGACGAAGACGTCGCGCTGGTCCGCGGCCTGCTCGAGCGCCACTGCGATTACACCGGCAGCCCGCGCGCCGCATGGATCCTGGAGAACTGGGCCGAGGCGCAGGCGCGCTTCATTAAGGTGTTCCCGCACGAGTACAAGCGGGTGCTGGGCGTTCCGCGCTCAGAAAAAACCGACTCCACTGCGTCACCTCTGGTGGGCGCAACTGCAACCGAGGTGAAACATGGGTAAGGTCACCGGCTTTCTGGAAATCGATCGCGAACAACCCACACGGCGCCCGGTGGAGGAACGAGTCAACGACTGGTTCGAAATCTACCAGCCGTTCCCGGTAGAAAAGCAGCGCGACCAGGGCGCGCGCTGCATGGATTGCGGCGTTCCCTTCTGTCATACCGGCTGCCCGGTGAGCAACCTCATTCCCGACTGGAACGACCTGGTCTACAACAACCGCTGGGAGCGCGCCATTCGCCGTTTGCACGCGACGAATAACTTTCCCGAGTTCACCGGCCGCATCTGCCCTGCTCCGTGCGAAGCTGCCTGCGTGCTGGGCATCGATCAGCCCGCGGTCTCCATCAAGGTGATCGAGAAGAGCATCGTGGAACGCGCCTGGGACGAGGGCTGGATTCAGCCTGAGCCGCCGGAGCAGAACACGGGCAAGAGGGTTGCCGTGGTGGGCAGCGGGCCGGCAGGACTGGCGGCCGCGCAACAGTTGCGTCGCGCCGGGCACTCGGTCACGGTGTACGAGAAGAATGACCGCATCGGCGGGCTGCTCCGTTACGGCATTCCCAACTTCAAACTCGAAAAGCATTGCATCGAGCGGCGCCTGCGCCAGATGCGCGCCGAAGGCGTCACCTTCCTGACCAATGCGCACGTGGGCGTGAACATTCCGGTGGAGACACTCACCAGCCACTACGACGCGATTCTGCTCACCGGTGGCGCGGAAGCGCCGCGCGACCTGAAGATCCCCGGCCGCGAACTCAAGGGCATTCATTTCGCCATGGAGTTTCTGCCACAGCAAAACAAGCGCTGCGAGGGCGATACGATCGATCCAGGAATTTTGATCACCGCGGAAGGCAAGCGTGTTCTGATCATCGGCGGCGGCGACACCGGCGCCGACTGCCTGGGCACCGCGCATCGCCAGAAGCCGTTCAGCGTGCACCAATTCGAAATCATGCCCAAGCCGCCGGAGACGCGCGCCGACTCCACACCGTGGCCGCTCTGGCCGCTGCAACTGCGCACCGAGGGCGCGCATGAAGAGGGCGGCATCCGCGACTGGAGCATCAACAGCATCAAGTTCACCGGCGACGAGCACGGCAACGTGAAGCAGTTGCATGCGGTGCGCGTGGGTCCGCCTCCGAAGTTCGATCCGATTTCCGGCACCGAGTTCACTATGGATGTCGATCTCGTCCTGCTGGCCATGGGCTTCCTGGGCCCGGTGCGCAACGGGATGATCGATCAACTGGGCGTGGCCCTCGACGCGCGCGGCAACGTCGCCACCACCGATTACAAGGCCTCCGTCGATGGCATTTTCGCCGCTGGGGACATGCGCCGCGGCCAGTCGCTCGTGGTGTGGGCAATTGCCGAAGGACGCAAAGCCGCCGCCGCGGTGGACGAGTATTTGAAGGCGAAGCCCGAGTCCCTGGCCCAACGCCACCTGGCGTCAGCCCCGTTCTAACGAACGTCTCCGTGCCCCATCCTCGCGGCGTCTTTCGTCGCGAGGGTGGGATACCACGAACCCCACCGGCTGGTCTCCACACTCACATCCGCGGTGTTACCTTAAGACAACATGAGTTCCCCAACCGCTTCTGTCATGGGCGAAATCGGCCTTCCGGTGCCGATCCGCGAACTGGCGGCGCGCTCCTGGGACGCGATCATTATCGGCGCGGGGCACAACGGGCTGGCCTGCGCCGCCTATCTCGCCCGCGCCGGCCAACGCGTTCTGGTCATCGAAAGCCGCACCCGCGTAGGCGGAGCCTGCACCATCGAAGAGCCATTCCCGGGCGTGAAGATGTCACCCTGCGCCTATCTCGCCGGCCTTCTGCACCCGCGGGTGGTTGAGGAACTTGAGCTTCCGCGGCGCGGTTTTACCTGGACTCCGGCGGTTAATGGTCTCTTCGTTCCCTTCCTCGACGGCTCCAGCATTCAGCTCTGGGACGACGACGAGCGCTGTGCCGCCGAAGTGAACGCGCTTTGTCCCGGCGATGTGGAAGGCTGGCGCGAGATGTCCGACGTGATTCGCCGCCTTCGCGACGCATTGCGCCCGCCCGACAGCAATGATCTGTGGCTCACCGACGCGCCCACCCGCGACGAGATTGAACACCGCCTCGGCAACGATGAAGAGGCGCGTGCGCTGCTCTCCGACTGGTCCATGGCCGAGTTCGTCGAGCGCTACCTCGAAGACGAGCGGCTGCAGGTGGCCTACCTGGGGCAGGGCGTGATCGGCACCAACGCCAGCCCCTTCGACAAAGGCACGGCTTCCATCCGCTTCCATCACGCGTCGGGCCGGCTCGGCGGAATGCCCGGTATGTGGGGATATGTCCGCGGCGGCATGGGCATGGTGTCGTTCTATTTCTGCGATGCCGCCCGGGAAGCCGGCGCGACGGTCATCTCCGGAGTTCCGGTGGCGCGGATCATTCCCGGTGAGGGCGTGCGCCTCGAAGGCGGCGAGCGCATCGCGGCCCGTACGGTCGTCTGCAACGCTGATCCGCGCCAGGCGCTGAAGTTGCTGGGCAAAGCCGCGGATCCCGCATGGCGGGTGCGGGTCGAGCAGGTTCCCATCGAAGGATGCACCGTAAAACTCAATGTGCACCTGCGCGAGTTGCCCAATTTCACGGCGCGACCGGGCACAGACTCGCCGCATCACTACGGCCAGATCAACGACGAAGAGTGGAAGCCCAGGACGCCGCCGCGGCGGACTGCTGATCGACGCCGGCGCGAGCCATCGAAAGCGCGCTTCCTTGTCGCTGGCCTGAAACCCAGATGACGCTTTGTGAGCAGCGGCCATAGACATTGGGAGGCACCGGGACAATACACCAGCCACCTAGTGTCCGGAGTTTTTCGACCTCTGCTTTTTGGCTCACAATATCCATATGGCTGTGTCTGCATGCCCAAGTCCTGGCCTGCTG
>CAVREL010000016.1:0-6995 GCA_963720105.1 uncultured Acidobacteriota bacterium
TGAATTCCGGAGATATGTATCGTATATCATACATATGCGGTAGAAAGGCATCGCGATCACCTTATAGCATGGCGGCCGCAAAACTGCGGTCGTGCTGCGATCGCCGTAAGCTTCTGAATTGCCGGTTCATAGATGCTCCTAGAGATTGCGACTCACTTCCTTTCAAAAATCGCCATCAATCCGGCTTGCGCCGTCTCGGCCAATCTATCCGGAGTGAGCTTTCGTCCTGCAGCCATCAGAGCTGCCTCGCGAACCGTATCGTCAACCTTCCCGAAAAGAGCGTTCGCTGCGGCTTCCAGTTCCGCTACTCTTCGCGGATGAAGTTTTGGCACCACACCTTCCTGGAACAGGTTTTGCAGTTCCTCCAGACTTTCAGAGAACACCTCGATCGTATCGTGCATGTACAACAGGTCTTTGGCCTTGTCCTTGTAGTCGCGTTGCTCGTGGATGAGGATTTTTTGCGCGAGGAAGCTTGCCGGGTTGGCTATTTGCACTGTCCGTTTCGGTGACAGCGCATATCCGTTTTCTTCTCCTAGCTCGACCTTCCAGGGCGAGATCAGCAAGATTTCTATGTAGCGAAGAAGCTGCGACGAAACGCCACCCACTTCTTTCGTTGTCTTCCGCTTTTCGTGTCGATCGTATTCGCTTCCTTCGAGTGGCGCGAGAAACTCCGCGTAGAAGCGGCCCCCTTTTCCGTAGTGATAATGGGGCAGCCGAACGGGATGGGGCGGACATTGATTCGGTTGGGATGGGGCAAACCGCGATGGAATTGTTCGTCACTGGCTATAGAGGGGGCTCATCGCTGCCGATGAGAATTGAGAGGGCGGAATCGCGGCCTCGCACCTTGCTTCGAAAGTCGCGCCGCTGTCATCGATTATGTGGGTTGAACTGTCATTCGGAGCGGTTCTCCTGACTGCCACCCTGACGACGGCCGCGTGGCTGCGGGCACGAGGCCGCCTAGCCCTAAGCCAGCGAGAGCAGGATGCTCTGGAGAAGTCATCGCGCCTTCTGGCCGAAGAGCGGCGGGTAATGGAGATGATGGGGAGGGGTGCATCGCTGACCGAAGTGCTGGACACCCTGACCCGGGCAATCGAGAACATGGCGCCAGAGTGCTTGTGTTCGATTCTGCTGCTGGATGAAGAGGGACGGCATCTCCTGACCGGCTCCGGAGGGAGTCTGCCCGAGGAATATATGCGGGCGGTCAATGGCCTGACCATCGGTCCGGATGTGGGCGCCTGTGGTTCGGCGGCATTTCGCAATGAGACGGTGGTTGTGGAAGACGTGTCGACGCACTACCGCTTCGCGATGGCGAAGGATTTTGTGACGAGCTTTGGGTTGCGGGCATGCTGGAGTGTGCCGATCCGCGACTCATCCAACAACGTCACAGGGACCTTTGCCATGTACCATCGCCGGCCCGCGAGACCTCGGGAACGCGAACTGGAGCTGGTTGAGGCGGGGGCGCATCTGGCCGGGAATGCAATTGAGAGGCTACGGGCCATACACAGGTTGCGTGACAATGACGAGCGGATCAAGCTGGCGGAAAAGACGGCTGCCGTCGGCATTTGGCAGTTGGATTTTCAGAACGGAACGATTACGGTTTCTGAAGAACTGGCTAGCCAGTTGGGACTAGCCCGGACAACCTCCCGGCTGAGGAAGAGCGAGTGGCGCTCGGTGATCCATACCGAAGACAGAAGGACGTTACGCGCCGCGCTGAAGCGCGCTTTAGCAGCTGATGGATCGTTCGAAGCGGAATTTCGTGCGGTATTGCCGAACGGGTCGCTGCTATGGTTCCGCACTCAGGGACGAGTGGAATTCGAAGCGGGGCAGCCGAGACGCCTGAATGGAGCATCCGTCGACATCACCAGGATACATGAGATGGTGATAAGGCTGGAGCGGGCCATGCGCGCCAAAAGCGAATTCCTCGCCAACATGAGCCACGAAATCCGCACGCCGATGAACGGCCTACTCGGAACCGTCGACCTCTTGCTCGACCTGGGTGTGACAGCCGAACAGAGAGAATATGTCCATACCATCCGAAGTTGCGGCGAAACGCTTTTGGGAACCGTCAACGACATCCTCGATCTGTCCAAGATGGAAGCGGGAAAGCTCGTCGTGGAGTCGATCCCATTCGATCTGGCTGGGCTGCTGAAGGAAATCAAGGGTGTAGCCGCCCCCCTGGCGATGGCGCGCGGGCTAGAACTGAGGCTGGTAGTGGAACCGGGCCTGCCCGAAACACTAATGGGTGATCCGCAGCGTCTGCGCCAGGTGTTTCTAAACCTGCTGTCAAACGCAGTGAAATTCACCGACGATGGGGACGTCACATTGAGCGTCGCGACTTGCGAACGAGGTAAAGACAATGTGGAACTGCATTTTAGTGTGAGGGACACCGGAATTGGCGTCCCCGCCGAAGTGCAGGAAGCGATCTTCGAACCGTTTACGCAGGCCGACAGCTCGACCACGCGGCGCTATGGCGGCACGGGCCTGGGCCTTCCCATTTGTCGCGGGTTGGTCGCAGCTATGAAAGGGCGGCTGGAGATCGCAAGTGAACCAGAACACGGGAGCACGTTCCACTTTAAAATCCGGTTCCCAATCGCAGCGGAGCCAGCCGCACCAGCTAGGGCAGTAGGCGAGGGAATTGCGCGGTCTAGGCGGCGATTGCGCATATTGCTGGCCGAAGATAACCCGGTGAACCAAAAGGTTGCGAGCCGCCTCCTTGAGAGGATGGGGCATAAGGTGGACGTCGTCGCGAATGGCAGGCAAGCCGTGGCTGCGGTGGAGGAGGTCGAATACGATGTCGTCCTGATGGACTGCCAGATGCCCGAAATGGACGGTTACACGGCGACGGAAGTCATCCGGCGCATCAGTGGAATGCGGACATTGCCCATCATCGCGATGACTGCAAACGCCATGGCGGAGGACCGACAACGCTGCCTGGATGCCGGTATGGACGATTATCTCTCGAAACCTATTTCCGCCGACCGTTTGTACCATTTTCTGGAAATTTTATATAAGCGGCCCGACGCTCCGTCATCGCGAGATGATACAGGGCTTAGCGCTCTCCCACAGCCGAGTCCCGCACTGTGGCCACCGCAAACTGTGGCTGCTGGCGGGCCCCGAACAGATGTTCCAGCGATAGATCCCGCCTAGTCGCTAAATACCGGCCAATGTTCGGAATGGGAGGTGGGGGCGCCACCCCCACGATGCCATTGTTCTTTTTTCGTTCGACACTGGTCTGTACAGGAGGGTGAAGGCCAGTCGCCGGATCGAACCTGGCAGGGAGACCAGCGGCAGGCCCTCACACCTGCCGTGATTCTCTTTATCGCACTGCCGCCGGCAGAAGACAAGAGCGAACCGGAGGTAACGGAGATCAGCCTGGCGCAGCTACCCCGCTGGTGTCCGGTTTGCCAGCAGCCGTCAATCGTCGGCCATGGGCGACGGCGCAAGCAGGCACACGACAGGCAGCACGACTGGATCGGGATTCGCCGGGGCCGTTGCCCACTATGCCAGAAGACTTTCACAATCTTACCCGCCTGGTCGCCACCGCATGGCCACTATAGCTACTGCTGCCGGCAAGAGGCGTCGGAATCAGGCAGTGAGAGCGGTGGTTGGGAGCAATCCGCCCCTCACTGCAAAGACCCCAATCGATTGCCGGATGCGTCGACGCTTCGGCGGTGGGCTTGCCGCAAGCTGATCAGTCTCTGGTTCTGGATGCAGACAGGATTCAGGGCCAAGGCATCGTCAACTTTATTCAATGGACCTACCATCCTTGCCTGGGATTGTGCAGCCGCCGGCCGTATTCTGCGCCTGGAGGCAAATTCGCCATGAAGTGCCAGGTGGCCGAAACACTGAAGCAGCAGATTCCGTTGTTGGACTACGTAGAGGGGCAGGATTGGCAGCCGGTCCGGCGCATCGCCGGCGGCCGGCTAATGGGACTATGTCCGCTGCATGAAGATCGCAAACCGAGCTTTCTTCTGGACCCGCATAAGAACCTGTTCTACTGCTATGGCTGCGGACGCGGGGGCGACGTGATCCGCTTCGCCGAGTTGCTTCACGGAGTGCCTTTTACCGAAGCGATTCAGCTACTACGCCGCTGGTATGGTGTGGGATCGCTGCTGGGCGACGTAGTCAAGTTCTACCAGGTCCATTTACACCGGCACCCGGAAGCGGTTGTTTACCTCGATCAGCGCGGCTTACGCCAGCCGGAGCTAATCGAGCAGTTGCGCATCGGCTATGCGCCCGGTCGATGTTTGCGCGCCTGGCTGATGAGTCTGGGTTACCCGCTCCCATACCTTCAGCAAGCCGGCGTGGTCACGCCAGAAGGCTTCGATACTTTCACCCATCGCGTTGTGTTTCCGTTGGACGGCAATCTCTATGGGCGCAGCATTGGTAAGGCCGCACCGCATCACTTCTTGCCCGGAGGCAAAGGAGGACTCTACGGCTGGGAGAAAGTTCGGGGGTATCCGGAGATCATTCTGGTCGAGGGATTGTTCGATCTGGCCGTGCTGTGGCAGGCGGGCTTTCCCAACGTCACCTGTTCGATGGGGATCTATTTGAATGCCACGCAGATTCACCAGTTGTGCGACGGCGTCGCACGGGTTGTGTATCTGGCCTTTGATTCCGACCGTAACGGCAGCGGGCAACGCGCTGCCAGACAGATCGCGCAACGCTTGCGGTCCGAGGGAAGCAAGGCCTTCCCGGTGGAACTTCCCGACGAGCACGACCCCAACAGTTTCTTTGTCAGCGGCGGAGATGCCCGGCAGTTCCGGCTCTTGTTGCAGAGGGCGCACTCATGACCTACGCCATGGTTCATCAACCTGCATCGAACAACGCGCAGAGTCCGTTTCGCGTGATCGTTCAGAAGACGGGCCGGCAGGTAGATTGGATCGCCCACTATTTGGACCAGAGCTGCGTCCGCGGCTTGGCCCGGCACACACTGCGCAGCTATGCACTGGATCTACTACACTTCGTTCGCTGGTGGGCGGACATTCACAAGACCGACGCCGTCACCCAAGAGGCTCTCACCGGCTCGACCCTTTTGGACTACGTTCGCTTCCAGGCCGGCCAGGAACCGCGGCCCGCCGCGGATACCATCAACCGCCGCGTATGGGTCGTGGAGCGTGCTCTGCGCAATCTGTTTCCCGATGCGGCTGCCCCGATCGCGCCGGGCTTTCAGCATTTCTACTGGCGACGCTCGGCACTGGGCTACGGGCGTCCGCGGCCCGCTCTCAGCCGTTTACGGGTGAAGGTCCCCCAGCGCGTCGTGATTCCGCTGTCCATCGATGAAGTGGCACGATTCTGGTCGAGTTTCCAAACCTCGCGAGATCTGGCCATCGTCGGGATGATGTTACTGCAAGGTCTGCGCTCGTGCGAGGTATTGGCACTGAATCGAGATGACCTGATCCTATCGGAAGCGCAGATCCGCGTCCTCGGCAAGGGCAACAAAGTGCGTTTGCTGCCGCTGGCCCCAGAAACCATCGAGTTGCTGGATCACTATCTGCGTTTGGAACGGCCCACTCACTGCGGCTCTCCTTTGTTTGTTTCGCTGAAGGGCCACGCGCGAGGAAGCCGGATGACGCCCGAAGGACTGCGTGCTCTGTTCCGCTATCACCGCCAGACCACCGGCGTCACCAAGGCTAATCCACATCGCTTCCGCCATACCTTCGCCACCGACATGATCCGAGCCGGAATCAGTTTGCCGGCTCTCATGCAACTCATGGGACACGCACAGATCCAAACCACCTTGGTCTACATCCGCATTACTCCGCAAGATGTGTACCAGCAATACGTCCGCGCTGTGGCTCGAATCGTTCGGCCAATGCCACCAAAGAAGTCATGAAAAAGCGGCGCCCGCTCAAACATCCGCTCGCTGAGTTGTTCCTCCGCGCCGCCGAATCGGTGACGACCTCGTTGAGCGATTCTACTACCTGTCGTTACCAGACCACGGCACACTACTTCCTGCGCTATCTCGGCACTCATCATCCTGACGTCCGGTCGTTGCAACAGTTGCGTCGCGACCCGCACATTCTGGGCTGGCTAGCCGACCTCTGGCCACGGCTGGCCAAGAGCACGCGATCTCTTCACGCGATTTCCTTGCGGCGACTATTGGAAGAGTTGGCCTGGACCCAGGACCTTCCTGTCCTGCTCCGCCTTCTCTACCCGGACGACATTCCCCGGCCCGATGCTCGATTGCCACGCCCGTTGACTCCCGAACAGGATCGGCTCATCCAGGAGGAGTTACTGCATCGCAACGATCTCGCCAGCAATGTGCTGTTGTTGCTTCGCCACACTGGCATGCGCATCGGTGAATGCGTCGATCTCTCGTTCGATTGTCTTCGCCCTCTCGGCCCACAACAGTGGGCCATTCATGTGCCCTTGGGAAAGCTGAAAACCGAACGCTTGGTGCCGGTTGACTCGTTTGTCTGTCAACTCGTCCATCGGCTGCGCTTTTTCCGTTCACTGGATCCAATCGAGCCTGACGGGCGGTTGCTGGCGCGCCGCAACAATCGCCCCGTGCTTCTCGTTGAACTCCGCGCCGCACTGGTTAATGTGCGGATTGCAGCCGGCATCACCGCACCCATCGTCCCCCATCAATTTCGCCACACCTTTGCCACTGAGATGCTGAGATCGGGTTTGAGCCTTCCTGCTCTCATGAAACTGCTCGGCCACTCCACTCCGAAAATGACACTGCTTTATGCCGAGATTACCCAGACTGACCTGCAACGAGAATTTCACCTCGCGCGCTCCAATCCTCGCCATCTTGTGCCGCCTCCCAAGCTGTCAGTCCCCCCCTCAGGCCCCCAAGCCGACCTGCCGGGCGTCCTCCATTCCCTCCAGGCCACTCAGCACGTCGTGGAAATGTTCCGTCGCAACCTCCCCGAGGGCGAAGACCGTCGCTTCCTCAGCCATCTAACGAACCGCCTCACCAAGATCCTTGCCCGTGTCCGACAATTCGAGCCCGGCCAAAAAAATAGGCAGAGATTAGCCGGATAAGTCGC
>CAVREL010000017.1:0-34907 GCA_963720105.1 uncultured Acidobacteriota bacterium
CGCGCCACCAGGTCATGCTCTTCGTCATCCGGCTGCTTCTCCGCCTGGCTCAGGCCGGTAGCAAGAAACACGTGCTGCTTTTGCCGCGTGAAGCCATAGGCGATCCAGTGGCAGCCAAGATAGGTCATCCTGTCCGCCTGGAGGCCGGTCTCTTCGCGCAACTCGCCGCGCGCCAGCTCTTCAGGGTTGTCGATGGCCATCTCCCAGCCGCCCTGAGGCAGTTCCACGGCGCGCTCCTGGATGGTGTACCGGAATTGTTCCACGAGCCAGATGCGATCGCCGTCGATGGGCACGATGATGGCCGCGTCATCCTTTTCAACCACGCCGTAGATGCCTCGCCGGCCGTTGGAGCGCAGGATTTCGTCCTCGCGCAAGCGCATCCAGGGATTGCGGTAGATTTCGCGGCTGGAGAGCGTGGTGATGGACGGAGGAACTCCGGCCGGATCAGGTTTCTGGAGCCTGGGTTGGGTCACAGAAATAGTTTGACAGATGCAGGGACCGAGGGAACAAGGGAACAAGGGAACAAGAAAGACAGGGACTAGGACTCGGGATTTGCGAGCGGTGCGGCCAACAAAGCAATGACAATCCCATGACACGCCATGGGTACACAAAAGGTACGTTGAGAGCAAGCCGGATAGCGTCTTCTGCGGACGTGCCTGTTACAGAACAGGTGAGAATGGGCACGTATTGATCCTGGCGACGCATGCGTGACTGCCTATGAGGACCCACTTTGCCAACGCGTTCTATGGAGTTCTCGATTACGTGGCCTATCCCGTGGGGATGCTGGCGGTGGCGCCGGTGGCGGTGCGAGCGCTGGGAATCGACCGCTTTGGAATCTGGATGGTGGCCAACTCGGCCATCAGTATCGGCGCCATTGTGGCGTCGGGGTTCAGCGATGCCAACATCCGCTATGTTGCCATGCAGCGCGCCACCGGAGATCGAGATCGCTGGTGCAGCGCGGTTCGCAGCACCATGGGCATTCATGTCACGCTAGGGACGCTGCTGGCGCTCGCCGGATGGCTGCTGGCTCCGGCAATGACCGAGCGACTGGTGGCGGCTCATTCGGGATTGCAAGCCGATTGCCTGGGCGCGCTTCGCATCGCTTCGCTGTTGATGCTGGTGCGTGCTATCGAAAGTGTTTGCATCAGCACGCAGCGCGCATTCGAACGCTACGGCGCGGCGGTGCGGGTGAGCGTGACCGGGCGTTTGCTGAGCCTGGCAAGCGCGGCAATCATTCCCTTGCTGAGGCCCTCGGTAACGGCTGTTCTGCTTTCCGCGGCGTACATATCGATCCTCAGCTTGTGGCTGCAAATCGCGGGTCTTGCCAAACTGCTGAACTTCTCCCGGCTGCTTCCGGCATTCGATCGCGAAGCCATGCGGGCGCTGCTGGGGTTCGGAAAATTTACCTGGATGCAGGCTCTTTCCGCGCTTCTGCTGGGGCAAGTGGATCGCCTGGTGACCGGAGCTGCCCTGGGGGCAGCGGCGGTCAGTTCGTATGGCATGTGCGTGCAATTGGCGCAGCCGGTCTACGGAATCACGGCGGCCGGTTTTCACTTCCTCTTTCCCCGCATCTCGATGCAGCACGTGATGAACGATGAGGCCAATATGCGGCGCACTCTGCTGGCCGCAGTGGTTGTGAACTGGATCGCCGTGGCCGCGGGGACTTCGGTTCTTCTCTTCTTTGGCAGCGGCATCCTTCGCGCCTGGGGCGGAGCGGAAATTGTCCGGCTGGGAAAGCCGGTGCTGCCGATCGTCCTGTGCAGCACGGCAATTTCCGCACTGAGCATCACGGGATGTTACGGAATGCTCGCCATGGGCCGCGTGCAACTGGTGACATGGCTCAACCTGGCGGCCGCCGGGCTGATGATCGCTGCCATGTGCTGGCTGCTCCCCACGCATGGCATCCGCGGAATGGCCCTTGCCCGCCTGGCTTATGGACCGATCACGCTGGGCGTGTATGGACCGCTGTTCCTGTATTTCATTCGCGTTCAGTCGCGGTCGAAGCCCAATTCGCGAACCGCTGTGCTGGAGGAAGCATGATGCAGCCGGCGACAAATGGAGCGCACTTGACCGGTTCGCAAACCGCTGCGGAGGGCCGCGTATTTCGTGACCGGCAGGCAACGGCTAATGTGCTGGGTGTGCTGGTCGATTCGCTCGATCTCGATCGCGCACTGGGTCGCATTGCGCACATGTTGCGGCATGGGCAAAAGGGGTACGTGTGCGCGCTCAGCGTGCACGGGGTTCTCGAGGCGCAGTGCAATCCGGAAGTGGCCCGGGCGTTTGCCGAAGCGGCGATGGTGACGCCCGATGGGACGCCCATGGTCTGGGTGGGAAGACTGGAGGGCCGGCGGGAGATTCGCGCGGTCACCGGTCCGGAATTGATGGAGCAAATCTTCAGCCGGCAGGAATTCGCCGCCCGCTCGCATTTTTTCTATGGCGGAAAACAGGGAGTGGCCCAGGAACTGGCGGCGACATGGCGGCGAAGATTTCCGTCCACGCGGATTGCCGGAACCTACACTCCGCCCTTCCGCGATTTGACCGCCGATGAAGAGAAACACCTGATCAGACTGCTTCGTCAATGCAAGCCGGATGTCATCTGGGTGGGCATCAGCACGCCGCGCCAGGAATTATTGATGCGCCGGCTTCTTCCGCAGCTCGACCAGGGGCTGATGTTGGGCGTGGGCGCGGCGTTCGATTTTCATACCGGGCGGATTCGCAACTGCGCTCCATGGATCAAGCGCCTGGGATTTCATTGGCTGCACAGGCTGGTGCAGGACCCGCGCCGGCTCTGGAGGCGCAATCTGGGCAATGCGGCTTTTCTGTGGCATATCGCGCTGCAATTGGCCTGCCTGAAGAAATACGACGCGCCGCTGGGCGTTGCCGATCATGGCGCCATCTCTCATCCGGCCTCCAGTTCCTCGGCAGCCGAGTCGGCATAGAATGCCATCTCGGATGACGAGGTTCGCCGGGAGGCCAGCAATCGCGCGTAAAGCGCAAGGTACTGGCGCGCGATGAAGGCAGTGGACAACCCGGGAAGAGCCGCGGGAGCCAAGCGCGGTTCGGTGAGGGTGTCGGCAATTGCGCTTTCATAGCGCTCCAGCACCGCATCACCGAACCGAACATAACGGCAGTGCGGGCCGCCAATTTCGCGGAAAGCAGGAATGTCGGAGCAGACGACCGGGCATCCGGCCAGCAGCGCTTCGGCAATGGGCAACCCGAAGCCTTCGATGCTCGACGGCGCAAGCAGCAGTTGGCAATTCCGGTAACACCACTGCATTTCGCTGTCGCTGATTCCATTCAGCAGCACGACACTCGGTTCCAATTCGGACGTGCGAATCTGCGCATGGATGCGCGGCGATTCGGGACCCGGAATCCCGATCACCACCAATTTCGCATGGTGGCGGACCACGCCCCGGCGAAGCAGCCGCTCGAAGATCCGCACCGCCAGCGGGATGTTTTTGTTTGCCCGGTGTTGCGCAATGCAGAGAACAAACGGCTGATCTTCCGAAAGCTGCGGCGGGCGCGAGGGGGCAAGCGAAAGCGGTTCGACTGCATTGGGAATGGTAACCGCCTTCCGATTGAGCGCCGATCCGAACCGCTGCGAGACGCAGCGCCGCGTACTTTCGGAGACACACGCGATCGCATCCACTTTTCGCAGGCATTGATGCATCAATTCACGATTGATGGGTCCCTTGATCAGACCGAAGTTTTGGGGAATATCGAAGGGATACAGATCGTGCAGGCTCACCACGATGGGGCACGCGAACGGGCGCGCATCGATCGGCATGGTGTAACTCAGGTGCACGACATCCGCGCGGAGCTGACGTGCAATGCGGGGGAGATCGCGATAATACCAGCGAAGGCGCGCCAGATTGCGATGGGGAATGGAAATGGGATGGATGCGAAGGCGCGCGTCGCTCGACGCGATGGCCTGCGCGAACATCCCGGTTTGCCACGCGCCGGCGAGGAGATGGATTTCGCGCGCGTCCGGGTGTGCCATGAGTCCCCGCACAATGTTTGCGGCATGACGCGAAACTCCATTGAGCTGAGTGGGCGCCGAGAGACCGGCGAGGACGATCTTCATGGTGCTGAGCTCCCGCCGGTCTGGAAAGCGCCGGCGCCACCGGTAAGCGGCGCGGGCGCGATTCGGCTTGTCTGGCACGGCGATTGAGTGCCCTGAACGATGCAACCGATGAGCGTGATCATCCACAGAGGGAGCAGCAGATCGAAGGGCTCGGCTTCCGCCATTCCCCGGATGACGACGAACAGGAGTATGCCGATGAGGACGGCTCTCGAAGGTCCTTTCGGCAATCTGAGAATTCCCCGGCAGAGGCTGGCGTAGAGTCCGATGAGCATGATGATTCCCGCCACTCCGTACGCGAAGAACTGCTGGAGCAGCTCGTTCTCCGCATGGCGGGCTTCGAACATCTCGCTGCCGAACGGCGGAAACACTTTCCACATGGCGTCGATGCCGTTGCCGAACCATGGCTTTTCCAGCGACGCCTCCAGAGCGTAGGCCCAGATGACGGTTCGGCCGGTGAGGGTTTCGGCCTGATTGCCGGTGGTTGTGTAGACATCGAAATACGATCCGATCAGGCCCGCGAATGCGACGAGGAGCAGGACCGCGGCGGCAAGGATGAGGGTTTTCTTTTTCCCGCCGAGGGTCCTGTCGTAGATCAGCACCAGGATCTCGGCCAGAACGAATGCCACGATGGTGGCCTTGCTGAGACTGCGGAGCAGAGTGATGGTCAGGAAGGCGATGGTGAGCCGCCACTTTCCATCTTTGCGGCCGGCAAGGAATTGCGCCATGAAGATGGCCATGGCGCAGAGATTGCCGATCTGGTTGGTGTTGAAATATTCCTGGTCTCCCAGGCGGAGATCGCGCTCCGCGGGCATGATCCAGGCAATGAGCGCCAGGATGCAGGTGCTCACGATGAATCCACGCATGAGCGAATGGGCGAATTCGCCGGCCCTCGCGGTGCGAAGCAACAGGACGACCATGGCGACGTCGGAGGCCATGGCACACCAATACAAGAAGGAGGCCGAGGGGGAAACGGTGGCGCTCCACAGCAGGCTGCAACAGGAAAAGCCGAGAAACAACAGCACCCAGCGAATGGCCGGCTGCCGCGCGAAGGACCAGATGGGGCGGGCAGCGGGACCGAAGGCCTGAAAGACGATGGCCGCAAGCAAAATCAATTCGGCGGCGAGGCCCGCCGCCACGCCCGGCTGCGTTCCCAGGTGCAGCCAGCGTGCGGCGATCATCACCAGGATGGCTCGGAAGGAAAAGAAGAAGCCGGCGGCCGCGGCCGTCAGCGAGATTCTGGCGGCGCTGGAAACATCGCTCCAATCGTGGTCCTGCGAGTGGATCTGTCCGAGCGCGCCGGCTGCGATCATGCCGGCCTCCGCATGAAACGGCAAGGCCAGCGTTTGGGATGGAGAGTATCGAAGATTTCCGCGGCGAAGACGCGTCGAGGATCCAGCGGGCTGAGGGTGTTCCAATGATGGCGGCCGATGAGCCACGCCGAAGTAGCGGCCAGCACCAGCATGGTCATGATGAGCGTGGTCAGCTTGCGTCGCGGGAACGATTTTTTTTCGGGAATTCCAGGGGCGTCGATGATGTTCACGACAGGAATGTCTTTGGCTTCCTGGATGCGGGCGATCTCGTATTGCTGGGTGAGCAACTCGAAGATGTTCTCCTGCACGCGCACGTTGCGGTAGAGATTGGCGAAAGGGACTGCGAGGCGGGGAAGCTGGCGCAGCGGAGGATACGAGTCGGGCTCGGGATCGGCGGGCGACGAATCATGGTGCGCGGCGGGGTCGCTATCGGGAGTCAGTTCCGCGGAAGAGCCGCCCAGCTTGCCGATTTCGCGCTTCAGGTTGGCGAGCCGGGCCTGGGCGGCGCGGACGCGAACATTTTCATCGCCATAAATCTGCTGGAGCGACTGCAACTCTCCCCGGGAGACGATCAACTCGGCCTGGAGCTTGGCCGCCGCGTCGACAGTGGCGCGCGTCTGTTCGCGAATATCGACCGTGGTGTGGGTGCTGGAGAAATCGCTCATTGCCTGCTGCGTGCGGTCGAGGTCGCGCCTGACCGCGTCGAGCCGGCGCTCGATGAAGATGCGTTCCTGGTGCGCCGACGAGGTGCTGGTCCGATTGACCAGCACATTCAGCTCATCGAGGTAGGCCTGCGCCAGGTCGCGCGCGCGGCGGGGATCGGTATCCGTCACGGTGAGGGTGATGACGCCGCTTTTCTTGTCCTGAACGATGACCGTTCGCTTGACAAGGCTCTTCGCGGCATCGACCTTGTAGCGGGTGTGATACACGGACTGCAGTTGAAAGCGGTCGATGATGTTGCCGGTGACCGAACCGCTGCGCAGCAGATCGACGAAGAGCGCCCCGGTGTTGTGGGTGCCCAGCATACTGGCGGCCAAGCCGCCCAGCGTATCTCCGCCCAGCGCACGGCCGGCCAGCGCGGCGAACATGGCCGCATCCGATCCCGAATGCTCCGGCGGCATGATGCGGGCGGTGGATTCGTATCGCAAGGGAATGAGGAAAACGAGGCCGAAGTTGACCACCAGGGCAATGGCGGCGATGCGCAACAGGAGGACGCGATGGCGCCACAAGACCTGCGCGTTGGTGAGCCAATTGGGAGGGATCGTGCCGGGGGCAGGCGGCGTGTTGACGGCGTGTGCCTCAGGTTTGACCGGGATGGGTTCACATTCGGTGGACATAGTTACCTGAATGCTGAAACGAGACAATGAAGCGAGTGAATCGGTGCGAAGGAATCAACCGGGTTCTTGATTCCAGCAAAAGTATTTTCCTGCTCGATGGAGAAAAGCAACCGCAGATCCTTCGACTGCGTGCCCTTTCAAAACGGCCTCTCTTCTGCGAGTGCCTACAGTCCCGCCGCCAGCGATGCGGCGATGGCAATGGACGCCGCCGCCTGCGCGGTGCCGAGAAGATTGCGCCAGATGACGGAAGCCCCGATGATCTTTTGCGGGACCACGATGACGTCGCCGGGATTGAGCCGGGTAGAGAGGACATTCTGTTCGCGCCATCCGCCGGAGCGGCGGCCCACGACCACTCCGTTGGCGCGGATGACGAAAATCTCCTTGCGATTGGCGATCTGGGTGGCGCCGCCGGCCCGCTCGAGATACCACCCGGCCTTCTTCCCGGGGGCATAGGTAATGGCGGAGGTGTTGTAGACCTGGCCGCTAATGAGAACGAATCCGGGCCGCTTGGGAATCCGCAGGACGTCGCCGGTTCTTACTTCAATGTCGGCCGCGGTTCCCGCCCAGCTTGCAATGCCGGCGCCGATGCGAATCACCAGGCGCCCGCTGACAGGCTGGCTCTTGAGACGCGACAGCACCTGGTCCTGCTGTTTCTGTATGAGTTGCAGGGTGTCCGACTGGCGGTCGCCCGACGCCGCGGGAGAAAGCCGCGCCGCCGCAGAACTGGTCTCGATCTGACGGATGAGCTCTTGGCGACTTTTTTCTTCGAGCGCAGCGACTTCAGGCCGGGTGAGGACGGCGCCCTCGGGATACGCGGTGGACCGAAAGCCGCCGGCGCGCTGGAGAATGTCGCTCAAGTGTTCGCCCAGCCTGAAGCCGTAACTTCCCGGATGGGCGACTTCGCCTTCAATGGTGATCGACGCTCCGATGTCGTTCCAGCCCGTGAGCTGATGAATGGTGAGCACATCGCCCGGCTTCAGGGCCGCATCGGCATCATGTTCCTGCTTGAGGACGGCGGCGCCAATCCTCAGGCCGCGCCGCTCCAGGCTGACTTCAGTCCCGTCGGCGACGCGATAGCTGATGAGGTCCGCATTGTCGAGCAGCGCATCGCGCTTGAATCCGCCGGCGGCGCGCACCAGTTGCGCTGCGGTCATGCCTTCAAACAGCGGATATGTGCCCGGACGCAGGACTTCTCCCTGGACGGAAACGGTGGGAGCGTCCTGCTCGTAGCGGCCGAAGATGCGGATGGTGTCGAAAGGCTGCAGCGGCACATTGGCGTTGCCAATCAGCACCTCGGGAAGGTTGAAGGCGATGGTCTCGGGGTGGAGATCGGGCGAGACGAGACGCACGATTTCGCCGCGCTCGGCCGGCTCCGGAAGCAGGTCCTGGTAAGTGCGTACCACATCCGACAGGCGCAGGCCGTCGCGGAACGCGATCTTTCCGGGCCGGGCCACGTGTCCCTGCAAATAAACCGCCTGCTCGCTGTACGGCAGGACGGTGGCCACGCGAACCCTGTCGCCGTCCTTCACTTCAAACTCCGCCACCGCAGCCGAGGCCGCGGTCAGGTCTTCGGAATCGGCGCTGGTCAGGCTGATCTCTTCGCGGCGCTGGTTGGCGACGATCCGATCCACGGTGATGTGCCCCAGCGCCGCCGCAACCGTCAGGCCGCCGGCATCGTCGAGCAGCGCGGTCAAGGTCTTTTCGTTGCGCAGCTCGTAAATGGCGGGGCGCTTCACCGCGCCGAAGACGGCAATTTGCGGTCCGACCGGAGGCAACAACAGCGTATCGCCGCCCTGCAGCTTGTCATCTACAACGCGAATACCGTGCAGCAGGAAGTCGTAGAGATCGATTTCGCCGATCAGGGTTTGATTGCGATAGTGGCGTATAACGCGCAGGGAGCCGACGGCCGTGGGACCGCCCGCGGCGATGAGCGCCGTAAGAGGAGAGGCGAGTGAGGTGATGTCGTACGCGCCGGGCCGCTGCACGTCGCCCACGACATAGATACGAACCGTCCGCAGGCGAGCCACCGTCACGGCGACGTGGGCATTGCGGAACTGCGGCTGAAGCGCGCCGCCGATCGCATCCTGGGCCTTCTCCAAGGTCAAGCCGGCAAGCTGGATCTCTCCCGATTCGGGCAGCATGATGCGCCCCTGGCGGTCGATGGTACGCGTGATCGTCTGGGAGACCCCGCCCCAGATGCTGATACTGAGATCGTCGCCGGGACCCAGCACGTAGTCGGGGCCCAGGGGAATATCGAGGGGCATCGAGGTCCCCGAAAGGCTGAGCGGATTGGGGGTAGTGGAAGGATGGCTGCGAAAGAACTCGGAACCGAATCGCGACAGGTGCTCCGGCGAATCTGGAACCTGGGTGTAGAGATCGCGCAGCGCCAGCAGATTATACGGGGCGGGACGACGGAGCACATCGGGCCGATCGGTCAGGTTGCGTTGATTCTCCGGCGCGGGCGGGGGGGATTCTTCTCTTCGCATGCGAACCGGCGGCCTGTATTGAGGAAGGTCAGCGGCGGCGCCCGAATCGGGGAATTCGGTCTCCATGCTTCCGGGGACGCGCGCCGGGTAATCGAAGCTGGAGAAGCCGGATGAGAACTCGTCGGAGAGAGCGGTTGTTCCCAGCGGCTGGACCGCGTCACCGATGGATCCGTTCGAGGCGCGGCGCAGATCTTCCTCCGAGAGATAGCCCCGCGCACGGAGAAAGTAGGTGATATTCCCGCGCAACGCGGGGTTGGAGAGGATCTGGGCGTAGAGCTGCTCGTCGGTGATGGAGTCGGCCTGGGTGGAGATGCCCTTCTGGCGCAGGGCATCGGCAAGAACCGATTTGACCTCGACAATGGCGTCGGGATTGCGCTGCAAGATGGCGAGAATCTGCCCTGCAGGCAGCGCCAATTGCGGCGTGTCTATCCTGCTGGTTTGCGAATCGGAATCCGCAGGCGTTCCGTTTCCGCCGGCGGTCCGCGACGGCGCGGCCTGGCCGATGTCGGAGATGGTCTGCGCTTTCCCCGGACTGCCAGCCATAAGGCAGAGCAGGACGGCCGTCGCCACAACCCTCCCCATGCCGCCCTGCCGAAACACAAACGTCGACTTGTGCACCAACCGCACCACCCTTTTCCTCTTCACGGCTCATCTCTGCTGCCGGGGCCACGCTGGTGAAGATAATCACCGTGCAGCAGGCAAGTGTCATGCGGCTGTCATGGGATTGTCAGAAGATTGTTGCCGTTTTGGGCCGAGCGTAAGAGATCGGGGTTTGAGGCGCATGACGGCGACAATGTTTTTACATTCGCGGGATACGCCTTTGACATTTTCCTTTCCGAAGCGCGCGAAGCTGGACACGGTACGAATCGCATGCCATCAAACCGGTGCCCGAGAGTCCAACGAATTTCGCGGGTTCGCGGGTAGCGGGAAAGGACTGTTTCGACACAGTTCCCGGGAACAAGGCGACGGTTCGGGGGGACAAGTGAAAGGCGAGAGGATCGCAGAGGGTCGTCATTTTGCATCGGCCACGCAGGGAACGAGAAGAGAGCGCCCCTCGCTCCGTATCGTTCCTGTTGCGCTCAGTAAATGGACCCGGTCGCGCGCCAAGCGTTTCCTGGACGTGGCGCTGACGGCCGGCGCTCTACCTCTGGTTGCGCCGGTCTGCTTATTGATAGCCGCCGTCATCCGCATCGCTTCGAGCGGGCCGGTTTTCTTTCTTCAACGGCGCGCGGGGCGGGATGGGCGGCTGTTCTGGATTGTGAAGTTCAGGACCATGGTTCATCCGTCGCCGGCGGGGAAGGGTTCGATTACCACCATCGATGACGAACAGATCACGGGCGTGGGCCGCGTGCTGCGTTATTGGAAGCTGGACGAGCTGCCGCAACTGGTGAATGTGCTGCGCGGGGAAATGAGCCTGGTGGGACCAAGGCCGCGGGTGCCGGAACAGCAAACCGCGCCTATCCGCTGCCGCCCCGGAATCACCGGCGCAGCCTCGCTGGCGTTTGCACGAGAAGAGGTGCTGCTGGCCGGAATTCCCAGGGAACAGCTCGACGGCTACTATGCGAGCCGGGTCCTTCCGCTCAAGCAGCAACTGGACGATGCTTACATGGCCCGGGCGACCTTCTTCTCCGACCTGAAGCTCCTTTGGAAAACGGGCGTTGCCGTGTGGACGGCCGACGAGGCGCTGGATCGATCGAAGGACTTCTGCCCAGAGCCCTGCGAAATCAACAGCGCGGTTCTGCAGGGAGAAAGCTGCGATTGAACCCAGCCCTGCGCCGTCCGTTGGTGTTTTATGCCGCCGTCGGCGGAGGTGCGCTGGCGCGGTGGCCGGCTTTAGGAGCTTGGCGTGGAGTGCTTGCCGGGCTTCACTTCCAGATCATTGTCGGGGACGGACTAATTCGTCCCGGCAGCTGCCGGCATCATGGGCGCGTCTATCATTCCTTTCGAGGTGTACTCGACGGGAACCACGCGATAACGATAGATCATGCCGTGGTCGCCCACGACGTAGGCGCGGTTCCGGCGAGGAAGACTGAAGGCTCGCACGTCGGCGGGAAAATGGAAATCGCGCGAGTTCCAATGTTTGCCTCCATCGGTGCTGAAGGCCATCGATCGCGTGCCCAGGTCCCACCCCACTTCGGAGTCGACAAACGCCATGTTGAGACCTAGATTATCTCCCGAGCCTGTCATGGCGCGCCAGGTCGAGCCGCCATCCGTTGTGGCGTAGAACTTGCCGTCGTTGTTCCGCGTAAAACCGGTATTCGAATCAATAAAAAAGACTGTTCCGGCGTGCGCGATGTTACCGACAGTGGAGACTACTTTCCAGCTTTCGCCACCGTCCTCGGTCTTGGCCACGACAAAGAATGCATGGCCGGGTGAGTCATCCATGCTCCCGCCCACGGCGTAGCCAACCGAGGCGGTGGGAAAGTGTAAGGCTTTGAGTTCGCAGCCCGTGTTTTGCATCAAACCGTTGACTTCCAGCTTGGTGGCACATTGAAATACCTGCTTCCAGGTTTTCCCGCCGTCGGTTGTAGTGGAAATCATGTCCAGCGGATATCCTGACAGGACTATCCCTCGAGTCGGCGATGTAAAAACATAGTCGCGAAAGGAGTCCTGGGAAATCGTGCCGGCGTCTTCCCAGTTCGTACCATCCGAAGTGCGCAACAGCTTGCCTCCCTGAACCACCGAGCCATGCATGTCATCGGTGAAGCGAAATGAGTGTATGGGTTGGTCGTTCGACTGAGGGTCGCCGAGCCGCAACGTCCAGTGGTCGCCGCCATCCGTGGTCTGCAGAATAAAGCCGCCTTTACCGCCCGATGCGCCCGCGATCCAGCCCACCTGATCATTTGCGAAGAAAATGTCATTCAAGGTCAAATCTTCGGGGTAGTTTATCGGCTCCCAGATAGCTTTGAATTTTGGTCGCGCGCTCTTCTCCGAAGTGGCCGGGTTTGAAGGAATCGCCTGCGGTCGCGGCGTTTGGCCCGCCACTCCCAACACACAGCAAACAAAGGTAACGAACAGCCATGTCGATCGCGTCATGATTCCTCCTCTACGAATCTGTCTTAGCCATTTTGTACCCAGGGTTCGCGGAAGTGATCTTGTTCAGCTTGGAAAGCAAGGCATGTACTCGCCCGGGAGAGAGCGTAACACGTTTCATGTTCTTCACTGTTTCTGCGCCGCACAAGAAAAGCGCCCCCCCACGGCCTCGCGCTTTTCTGCCGGCGCAAGGGTGGGAGGGCCAGAGACTCAGAGTCCGAGAGCGTTAAGAACTCGGCGTGGAGTGCTTGCCGGGCTTGACTTCCAGTTCATTGACCACCTGCTGCACATTGGGCACCTGCTTGGCGAGGGTGGTCACTTCCTTCTTCTGGGCCGCCGTCTTCACGCTTCCCTTGATGACCAGGGTGCCGTTCTTGGCCGATCCGCTGATGCTCTGGTCATTCAGATTCTCGTGCGCCTTGATGGCGGCTTTGAAATTGTCCTCGATGGCAGAATCAAGGTTCGAAGCGACCGAGCCGGCGTTGGCCATTTGCGGCGGCCGGACGCCGATCTCATTGGCGACCGTGTAGTCGGGAGCGGCCTGTTTGGCCAGGCTCTCGGCCTGCGCCTTGTCGTCGGCGGAGTTAACGTCGCCGCTGAGCGTCATCACACCCTTGTCACGGTCCTGCGAAACGTTGACCGAACCAAGATTGTTGTTTTTGAGTGTATTGGTGACTTGCGCCTTCTCGTCGGGATGGGAATTGTTACAGCCTGCAATAACCATCGCGCCGCCCAGAAGAAGGGCAGCGCCGAGCAGGAAGGGGCGTGGGGAATGATCCAGTTTCATCGCCTTGATCTCCTTATGGCGTGGATTCGATCGTACCTAAATCACACACTTCAAGTGAGATGTCGGGCGGCAGCGCGGAAGTTGTTCCCGGGTTCGATTCACCTGACAGGCGGGAGCTGAAATATGAAGCAGGCAACCATCCCACGTGGGCGTAAAAGCTATTCGCTGGTAGTGGGGTCGATCATGGTCCGGACCTGCGAGACCCGGTTGGCCGGGAAGCCTCCCATTTCGGCGTGCCGGCGGACCATGGCTTCGTCCGGCGCGATGTACACGCAGTAGATCTTGTCGTCCGTTACAAAGCTCTCCACCCACTGAATCTGCGGGCCCAGTTCCCGCAGGACGCCGCATGATTTCTGGGAGATAGCCTTGAGAGTGTCGGGCGGCAGCTTGCCGGCGCCGGCGATTTCGCGTTCGATCACGAACTTGGGCACTGGAGTTGATCCTCCGGGGAGAATTTCGAGTTCGTCCATCATCCATTGCCATGGCTGGAGGATGCAACCGAACATTTCCCCGGAGTTCGTTCCGTTGGTCCCTAGGTCCCCGCCGTTACGAAGGGCGGGCGAACTTCTCGACGAAGTGGGCGATCAGGCCCGCGGGGAAGAGGCGGGCGCCGAAGGCGGCCGACGTTCCGGTCAAGCTGGTGATGGCCGTGCGCTTGCCGCGCGCCAGGGCGGAGATTCCGATCCGGGCAACGTCTTCGGCGGATTGGACGCCACGGCGGAAAAGTCCGGCGCGGGCGATATCGAAGAATTCCGACTCGGTGGCTCCGGGACAAAGCGCCGTTACCTTGATGCCAAAGCGAGCCACCTCGTGCGCCAGGCCGATAGCGAAGAACCGATCGAAAGCCTTGGTGGCGGCATAGGTAGAGAGGTATGGCAAAGGCTGGAAACTGGCCGAGGATGCGGTAATGAGCACCCAACCGCGCCGGCGTTCGACCATGTGGGGAACGAAAAGGCGGGCGACGTGCACGACCGCTTCGCAATTGACGCGCACCTGGCTGAGTTCCTGCTCGATGGGACTGGAGTGGAATGCGCCGAACTGGCCCAGGCCGGCGTTGCAAATGAGGACGTCTACAGGAATTCCGGCGCCCTCGGTGGCGTCGTAGATCTGCTGCGGCGCGGCGGGATCGTTGAGATCGGCAGCCACGGGGTGCACCTCCGCGCCCTTTGCCGCGAGTTCGGCGGCAAGCCCGTCGAGGCGGTCCTTGCGCCGCGCGGTGAGAATGAGTTTTGCGCCGTGCCGGGCCAGTTCGCGCGCCAGGGCCACGCCGATGCCCGCGCTGGCGCCCGTGATCAGCGCCCATTTGCCTTGGAAATCTCTTGTGCTTGCCATGCGCGTCCATGATAGCGGACCCCGAGTGCTTATTTCTTCAGCAGCTTGAAGGCGTGCCCCCACTCGTTGCGGAGGAACCCGGGAATGCACCACAGCATGCACAGCGGTTCGATGGCGCGCGCCGCCTCCACCCCGCCCATGTCGGCCGTTTCCCAGCCGAATTGATCGAGAATGCCGGTCACCGTCTTCTTGGCGCCCTCGTTATTTCCGCAGATGAACATGGTCGGCGTGCCGCCCGCGAACTGCGGATTGATCATGAACGGCGCGCCAACCGAATTGAATGCTTTGACGAAGTGGGCGTCGGAAAACTGTTTCTGCAGCTGCTCCATCAGCGATTCGTTCAGGGTGGTAAAGAACTTCAGTACGCCGTTGGAGGGAGGCGCGTCGGCTATGGGGTTGCAGGCGTCGATGACTACTTTGCCGGCCAGGTTGCTCTCGCCCGCCCCGCGCAGCGCTTCCCAGGCCGCGGAACCCCTCACGGCAAGCACGATGACTTCGCCGAACGCTGCCGCGGCGGCAAACGTGCCGGTGGCTTCGGTGGGATACTTCGAGGCCCAGTCTTTCAGTTTTTCAGGGCTGCGCGAGCCCAGCATCACCAGGTGGCCGTGCTTGACGAAACCGCCGGCCAGGGTCCTGGCCACTTCACCCGATCCAAGAACGCCTATCTTCACGCTGACCTCCGGAGCAGTTTTCAGTTGTCAGTTGTCAGCCCGCTGCCGGCTGTTCTTCAAATTCCTCATTCAGCCAGCGGGTGAAGGCGTGGAATTCTTCGTCGCGGCCGAGGAAGTCGCGGACCATTTCGCGGCCGGGCTTTGACCCGCCCTGCTCGAGGACCGTCTTACGATAGCGTGCCCCGGCATCGCAGCCCAGCAGGTCGGCGGGATCGAACTGGCCGAAGAAGTCCAGCGCGATGACTTTGTCGAACGCATAGGTGTAGTAATTCGACGAGTAGCCGGTCAGGTGGCCGAAGCTCGCATACATCCGGTTTCCATCGATCCACTTCCATGGCTGAAATTGCCGATACAGTTCCTTGACGATGCGATCGAGATCGATGCCATTCGGGTCCTGGTCGTGCAGGTCGAGCGACAACGTGGTGTAGTAGAGCTGGGTGCGCATGCCGTCGGCGCGGCCAAAGGAGCCGGCCTTTTTCATTTTTTTAATGGTTTCGGAGGGGAGGATTTCGCCGGTTTGATAATGCCGCGCGAAAGACTGCAGCACCTTTTCGTCGCGGAAGAATTCCTCCAGCATCTGAGAGGGCACCTCGATGAAGTCGCCTTCGGTGGCGAAGCCGGAGATGCCGGCCCATTCGGTGTGCCCGCCGAGGATGGCGTGCATCAGGTGGCCGAATTCGTGGAAAAACGTGACCACGTCGCTGTACTGCATGAGGCCGGGGTCGCCGGGTTCGCCGCCCGGAAAATTGCAGATCAGCGCCGCCTCCGGCAGGTAGCGGCCGCGAACGCCCGTCACCACCGGGTGGGCGGAGAACCACTTGTCTTTGCCCTCGCGCGGATGCATGTCGAGATAGAACCGGCCGATCAGCTTGGACCCCGGCGACGAGGACCTGTCGCCGGGGGCCCCCAGTTTCCCGCGTTCATGCACTTCGAAGACTGAAACCGCCGGATCCCATGCCGGCGCGGACGAGGGCCGGAATTCCACCTTGAACAGCCGCGCCGCCGTATCCAGCACTCCGGCTTCAACCTCTGGGTAGGGGAAATAGGGCCGCACAGATTGCGAATCGAAGTCGTAAGCCGCGCGCCGGAACTGTTCATACCAGTAGCCGCGGCCGGCTATGTCGATCGAATCGAGCTCCGGCTGCTTCCGGCGCGCGAATTCCATCACCTGCTCCACCTCGCGCGCTGCTCCTTCGCGGCTGGCCTCGTCGAGTTTCGCAAGGAAGGCGCGCACGTTGGCGGCCGATTCCATCATCTGGTCGGCGGTGGCCAGGTCGGCCCAGCTCCGGAAGCCCAGCACGCCGGCTATCTCCTGGCGGACGGCGAGCAGTTGCTCCAGGATTTCCTTGTTGGCCGGCCATGCACGCGTGTAATAGGCCCGAAACATGCGCTCGCGAAGGGCGGCACTGGAGGCAAACGTCATCACCGGCTGCATGTCCGGCTGATCGGTCGTCAGCGTGATCTGCCCTTCGGCATTGGGGGGACGGCGGTCGAGGTAGTCCTGCGGGAGACCATCGAGCTCGGAGGGCGTCGCCGTGATGGTCTTAGCCCCTTCCTGGATATTGCGGCCGAACTGCAGGGAGAGAATGGTGGCTTTTTCGTGCAGCTTTTTCAGATGTTCGCGGGTGGCCTCGTCCTTGTCGACGCCGGCCAGGCGATAGCTGAGCAGGGTGCGCTCCACGTAATGGGTGGTGGCCGCGCCGCAGCGGTCCAAGCGCATGGCGGCCAGGGCGTCGTAGACGCCGCGATTGAGGCTCAGCGCCGAGCCGGCCATGGCCACGCGCTGGGCCTCGAGCTGCGCCTGGTCGCGAACCGCCATGTCGGCCGCCACCGAATGCAGAACGCCGGCCTGGGACCCCGCCAGGCTGAGCTGCTCGATGGCCGCGTCGTAGAGGCGAAGCGTGTTCTCGGGCGTCCGTGGAACGCTGATGGCAAGCAGGTCCTTCAGAGCAGCCTCGTGCGCGGCTAGGCGTCCCGTCACCCAGCCCGTCAACCCCTCGGCCGACCGGTGGCCGTTGCATTCCCAGGCGTGAAGTTCATTGCAGACGGATACGGCGGCCATGGGATCGACAGGCAGCGCGACGTTGGGATCGGGCATGACGGGCAAACTCCTCCAGCTTCTAGGGTGACACACGAGACTGGCCTGGAAAGGTATGATGCGGAACCATCAGGGTTCGCACCCCGTATCCGGACACCAGGGGAAAACCTCGCGCGCAGGAGGCCACCATGCAGAACCTTCGCTTTGCTCTGAGGCAGTTGGGGCGCAACCCGGGATTCACGGTCACGGTGATCATCACGCTGGCGCTGGCGATCGGCGCCAATACGGCGATCTTTTCCATCGTGAACGCGCTACTGCTGAAGAACCTGCCCTACCCGCATCCGGAGCGCATGGGGACGATCTTTATGCGCGTTCAGGGGACCAATGCGTCAGATGAGCCGCACTGGATCGACGGCGCCCAGTGGGAAATGCTGCGCGACAACGTCCCCTCCATGATCTCCGCGGTCACAAGCGCCGGAACGTCGGGCGTGAACCTGCAGGCCGGCGACCAGGTCCAGTATGTGCACCAGGGGCGCATCTCGGCGCACTATCTCGATGTGCTTGCCGTCCGCACGATGCTGGGCCGCAACTTCACCCAGGAAGAGGACCAGCCGCATGGTCCCACGGCTGCCATCCTCAGTTATGCTTTGTGGCGGAATACGTTTGGCGGAGACCCAGGCCTGATGGGGCGCACCATTCACTTAAAGGGAGAACCGTACACGGTCATCGGCGTCCTGCCCGCCGGCGCGCGGACCCCCATGAACGCCGACCTCTATACGGCCATCCAGCCCAGCCGCACGGGTGAAGGTTCCGGCACCAACTACCTGTCCATCGCCCGCCTCCGCGATGGCGCCACCTGGCAACAGGCCAATGCCGAACTGGGGCGCGCCTGGGCCGATCATATCGCGGTCATGGAACGGCATAATCCAGGATCGCGCTACGAGTACTACTTCGTGCCCCTGCAGCAAGGCCAGACTGCGGAGTTGCGGCCCAAGGCCCTGGCGCTGATGGTGTCGGCAGCGTTCATCCTGCTGATCGCCTGCGCCAACCTGGCCGGACTGTCGGTGGTACGGATGGTGCGCCGCACGTCCGATGTAGCCACGCGCCTGGCGCTGGGCGCGTCGCACTGGCAGGTGCAGAGGCAATTCTGGATCGAGAGCCTGGTGCTGGGGATCGCGGGCGGGGTTGCGGGGGTCGGAGCCGGCTTCGCCGCTTTGCGCGGCCTGTTGTCGCTGCTGCCCAAAGACTACCTGCCGGTGGCCAGTGTGCCGCTCGACCTGCGGGTGCTGGGATTCACGCTGGTGTTATCCGTGCTGACGGCCGTCTTGTTCGGTGTGCTGCCCGCCCTGGGCGTTCGCCGCGTCGACCTGCGTTCTTCCATCGCCAGCCGGGGGGTGGCCGGCGGAGAGCGGCTTCGCCTGCGCCAGGTGCTGATTGCCGGTGAGGTGGCGCTCACCGTGGTGCTGCTGGCCGGCTCAGGATTGCTGATCCGCACGCTGATTCATCTCCAAACCTTGCCGCCCGGGTTCAATCCCAACGGCGTGATGGCGGCCAAGGCGTCGCTGGATGACGCGCGCTACCACGATCCGGCGAAGTTCCAGCAACTGCTGACCACAAGCATTGCCGCCATGCGGCAGATTCCCGCCGTGCGCAACGCCGCCGTGGGGCTGTCGCTGCCGTTCGAGCGCGTGCTCAATGGCGGGGTAAAGATTCACAACGGTCCCTATACGGGAAAAACGGTGGGTACCGACATTGTCTATGTCACTCCCGGATATTTCGCGACGCTGGAAATGCCTTTGGTGTCGGGGCGCGATTTTGCCGCGTCCGACGGTTCCGACACCCAGCCTGTCGCAATCATCAACCGAACCTTCGCCCAGAAGTTTTTCCCCGGCGAGAATCCCGTGGGCCGCACCATCGACGATCGAACCATGATCGTCGGCATGGTTGCCGATACCCAGCTTTCGTCGGGTCTCAATCCCACGGCGCCGCTGCAGAGCGAGGAAACCATGTACATCCCCGCTACGCAGATGGGGCCGCAGTCGCTGGCCATGGTTCACGTCTGGTTCCAGCCGAGCTGGATTGTGCGCACTGCCGCGCCGGTGGAAGGGTTGACCGCGCAGATGCAGCGGGCGCTGGCCTCGGCCAACCCGGGCCTTCCCTTTTCCGGCTTCTACAGCATGGACGACCTCGAAGCTGAGACCCTGGCGACGCAGCGCATCGAGGTGGCGCTGCTGAGCTGGATGGCGGGCCTGGCGCTGCTGCTGAGCGCGGTGGGCATCTTCGCCCTGGTGGCCAACATGGTGGCGCAGCGAACGCGGGAAATCGGTATCCGCATGGCGCTGGGCTCGACGGTTCGCCAGGCCATGGCGCATGTGGGAGGATCGGGGCTGCGGGCGTCCGGGGCCGGGCTGCTTCTCGGTATTGGCCTGTGCGCGCCGGCGCTGCGCGTGATGCGCAGCGTGCTCTACGGCGTGGGGGTTTACGACCCGCCAACGATGGGCGCAGTGCTGGGGATCCTGGCCATCATCACGCTGGCGGCCACGGTGGCGCCTACGCTGCGCATTGCGCGCATCGACCCGGCGAGGACGCTGCGGGAGGAGTGAGATCGGGGATCAGGGATTAGTCGCCGGCTTCGGCGGTGGACAACGCGGGAACGCGGCGGAGGAGCCCGGTCAGCGCGGTCGTCAGCAGGATGGCCACCGGAACGGCGAGAAGCAGCCATGCACACAGCGCCTGGCCGGCGATGCCGCCGGCGGCGAGCGCCAGTTCCGGCGAATGGGCGAGAATCTGCGCGGGCGAATGGAGCAATCCTGAAGAATGAAGGTTCGGAGGCGCGGCGATGGGAACCAGCTTCGCCCCCAGGCGCACGAGGGGCAGAATCAATGTCACTTGAAACGGCATGGCGAGGTAATTGGCCGCCTGGATCGCCGGCTGATTCAGGCGGAACGCAAGCGCAATCACCGCGCACAGGCCTGTCGGCAGGCCGACAACCGGAATGCAACCCACGACAAAACCAATCGCCAGCGTGAGCGCCAGCCGCCGGGGCGATATGCCCTGGCACAGCCACACGGCCGCTTTTCGCTTGATGATCTCGAGGAGTTGCATCGGGTCTCTCCCACCCACTGTACGCAGATAGATGCAAAACAGATTCAAAGTACAGTGAAACTTTTGTACCCGGACCATGAGAGGCAACCCTCGTGGGCTTGGGGCAAAGTTCATGGTGGTTATCGGCGGTCCGGCGTTACAGGATGAGTGACTCCTGGTTTCCCACCTTCGCGACAGAAAAAAGTCGCGAAGATGGGGCACGGGGCGGATTCCCCGCCCTAGCTAGCAAAGCTAGGACGGGGCACCCGCCCAGCCGGTGCGAATCAGGCCGCGATCGCGCAGCTCATTCAGCACCCGCTCGACTTTCCAATCGAGGGCGCCGGTGCCGTCGAGGATCACGTCAGCGTGCGCAGCCGAGGGCCGGATACAGTGCACGGCAGCCGGCCGGACCGTGGCTTCGTACTGGCGGCGCACCGACTGGGGCGTGCGGCCGCGCTCTTCCACGTCGCGGCGCATGCGCCGCTCGAAGCAGACCCCGTCGGGCGTATCGATGTAGATGCGCAGATTGTAGAGCGGGAGCAGCTCCGGGTAGACCAGGGTGAACAGGCCCTCGACGATCAGGCAGCGGCCCGCACGCACCGCCTCGGCCTGGCCAGGAACGCGGGAATGGGTCGCGAAATCGTAGACAGGCCGGTCAATGGTCCCGCCGCGCGCCAGCGCGGCAACATGCGCCGCCAGCAGCGGGCTCTCGATGAGGGCGGGGTCGTCGAAATTCTGGCGGACGCGCTCTGCGAACGGCAGATGGGCAAGATCGCGGTAGTAGTGATCGAGGGGAAAATGGAGACCGTCGAGGGTGCGGGCCAGTTCGGCGGCCAGGGTCGTTTTGCCCGAACCGGAACAGCCGGCAATGCCCAGCACCAGAGGTGGGAACGGCAGAGGATCGGTGCGTGGCGCCTGATCGGTCACAAGAGGGCTTCCGGGAAAGTCGTGGATGCGATGGCCGGCGCCAATCGCTTGAGCAGCGCGGCCAGCTTGTGCTCCACCTGCCGGCCGGCTTCGAAGACTTCCGCGTGGCTCAAAGGCGATGTGCCCAGGCCGGCGGCAAGGTTGGTCACGCAGGAGATTCCCAGCACCTCGATTCCCATGTGCCGGGCGACGATGGTCTCGGGCACGGTAGACATGCCCACCAGGGTGGCTCCCATGGTGCGGAAAGCGCGAATCTCGGCGGGGGTTTCGAAGCTGGGGCCGGCGGTGGCGAGATAAACGCCTTCGGCCAGGTCGATTCCCTCCGCCGCGGCGGCTTCGCGGGCCAGCGCGCGCAGGCGCCTGGAATACGCCTCCGTCATATCGAAGAAGCGCAGCCCGGCCCCCGGAATGCACGCGAAGCGCGGCTCATTGGGGCCGGTGAGCGGGTTCCACCCCATGAAGTTGATGTGATCGGAGAGGGCGACCAACTGGCCGATGCCGTAGCCGTCCTGGATGCCGCCCGCCGCGTTGGTCAGCACGACGGCTTGCAGGCCAAGCGCGCCCAGGACTCGCATGGGAAACGTGACCTGCGCCGGCGTGTAGCCCTCGTAATAATGCACCCGTCCCTGCATGATGATGACCGGGACGCCGCCCAGTTCGCCGGCCACGATGCGGCCCGAATGGCCCTCGACCGTGGATTGAGGAAAGTGGGGAATGTCCGAATATGGGACAGTGACCGCGTGCGTCACCGCCTCCGCCGCCGCACCCAATCCTGAACCAAGAACGATTCCGAGGCGCGGCGCGAAGGCGGGAAGCCTGGAGCGCAGCCAGGAGGCCGCCTCCGACACCTGGTCAAAATACTCAGAGCTCATTGGGAATAATGTACAAGGGTCGGGGGTCGGAGAACAGAGATCAGAGAACGGAGAACAGAGAACAGAGAAAAGAGAAAAGAGAAAGAGAACAGAGATCAGGGCATTCTCCGGCGACCAGGAAAGTGCAAACGCAAAAAAGCCCGGGCGCGCTGCCGGGCTCTTTTGCTTGCCTTGATTGTAAGTTGCCGGTTATCTCTTCTTCTTTTTGGCTGCGGTTTTCCTGGCAGGAGCCTTTTTGGCGGCCTTTTTAGTGGCCCTTTTAGCTGCCTTTTTCGCCGGAGCCTTCTTCTTTGCTGTAGCCCTTTTCTTTGCTGTAGCCCTCTTAGCTGCCTTTTTAGCAGGCGCCTTCTTTGCTGCTTTTTTTACGGCCGACGATTTACGTTTGGGTGTAGCTTTTTTGGCGCTCTTTTTGGCCGGAGCCTTCTTGGCAGCGGCCTTTCCGCCTTTAGCGCCACTGGCTTTTTGGGCGGCGGACTTTTTAGCGGCCGCAGGGGCCGGAGCTTTAGCAGCTACCGGGGCCGGGACTGGTGCGGCGGGCGCCGGGGCAGCTTTTTTGGCGCGAGGCTTCCTCGGCGGCTTGGGTTTGAGAGGCGCGGCAATCACAACGGAAGTCTCTTCAGGTACGCCCTCGTCGTCGTCCGAAGAGGTCAATACACTGGAGGTTTCTACTTCTTCGTCCTCATCCATGGCTTCGTCGTGATTGGCGTCCACTTCAGCGGGCTCATCGCCATTGGTCATCGCGTACATCTTGAATACTTCATCCATCACATTGCCTCCAGCGTCTGGCGCTGTTCTTGATTGGTTGGCGCTGCGGATGATTCAACTCCACATACGGAAGCCATTGTAGCAATAGCTTGAGGCAATGCAATCGAAAACACAAGTAAGTATTAAGGTCCCTCTGCGCTTTTTGTTTTTAGTGCAGAGTCTTTTTACGGGTGTGGTGCTTCGCGGCTTGCGATGAGGGCTTCGCGGCCGCATGCGCGGCGGGCTTGGCCGCGTCTGGACGCGCGCCATTGGCCGATGAACCTTCAGCGGAGTTCTTTGCCACGGTGGTTCCATGGGCCCTGCCCTTCCGGCTCCTCGAGGCGGCGCGCTGGGCCGGCGCCGGCTCAGCCACATGCAGGCGGCGGCCTGGTTCGACCTTGATGCCGGAGGGAATCTTGTTCCAGCGGCGCAGCTGGTCGAGAGAGACCCCGAAGCGATCGGCGATGGAGACCAGCGTATCGCCGCGCCGGCTGGTATAGACGAGCGTGCGCATCGACGGCGCGGCCACAGGGGCTACCGGGATCACCAGGGCGTCCATGCCGGACAGCTCCTGGTCTTCACGCATCTGGTTGGCGCCGGCCAGGGCAGCCACCGATACGTTATAGGTGCGGGCCACGGAGACCAGGGTGTCGTCGGGGGTCAGACGACGGTAGCGCCAGGAGGTGCGCCGGCTCTCGGGGATGCCCTCGATGCGCTGTTGGAAGATGGCCGCTGCGCCGGCGGGCAGATGCATGTCGAACGGCGTATCCGGCGGGGTGACCATGCGCAGCAAGCTGGGGTTCAGGGCCATCAGCTCATCCACTGGAGCACTCACCAGGTCCGACACCAGCCGCAGATCGACGGCGTAGTTGATGGTGACCGTATCGGTGAGCACCGGCGGATCGAGAGTGATCTCGTCGAATCCGTACTGGGTGGGGTGATTGGCAATGATGATGGCGGCCAGAATCTCGGGCACGTAGTTCTGGGTCTCGCCGGGCAGGTTATGGCGCCTGTAGAGTTCCCAGAAGTCGGCATAGCCGGTCTTCTCGACGGCGCGCTGCACGTTACCCGCGCCCCAGTCGTATGCGGCCATGGCCAGGTACCAGTCGCCCAGCTGGTCATAGAGGAACTTCATGTAGCGGGCATAGGCGCGGGTGGATTTTTCGGGGTCGAAGCGCTCGTCGACGTAGCTGTTGCGGGTGAGCCCGTAATTGCCGTAGGGCATGAACTGCCACATGCCGCCGGCGCGAGACCGGCGATTGACGGCGCGCGGCTGGAAACTCGACTCGGCCACCGCCAGGTAAATCAGGTCGTGGGGAACGCCCTCTTCGGCCATGACCCGCTCGATCATCGATTTGTATCGGCCATAACGCTGGAACGAGTGCAACAGCGTGTTATGGCCTTTCTGGGAATTGGCGAAGAAGTTGATGAATGCGGCCACGTAATCGTTCACCATGAGGGGCAGATCGGACTTGGTGGTGGCGAGCTGAGTCTGGGCCTTGGCGACAATATTGGGATCGACCGCTTCGAAGGTCACAGCGCTGGCCACCTCGGCGGGTGAAGGTTCGACGTTGGGTGCAAAGCCGTTTCCAACCTTGAGCGCCTCCATCTCCAGCGAGTTGACCTGGTCCACAATGTGATCGAACTCGTCCTGGAGCTTCGGCTCGTTCTTGATGTCGAGGCCGGTGGTGAGCATGAGGTCGACAGCGCGGTCGAACTCGGCCTTGGCTTCGGTGAGGTGGCCCTTACGGTATGCGGCTTCGCCGTTGGCATAGGCCTTCTCCACCTCGTCGACGAGTTTTTGCACGTTTTGCTCGCGCAGGGTCTGTTGCGGATCGGGAGCCGGCGCGGGTGGGGGAGCAAGGGCGGGCAGCTCGGGAGCGGTGGCCTGGGATGGCGCACCGGCGGGGGATTTCGCGGGCTGTGAAGGTCCGCAGCCCTCCAGGAGGACAGCAAGCGTAACGCAGCCAACACAGCAGTTTCGAAAAAGGCTCATGTGTATCCGGACCGCAAAGGAACGGGCGGCTAAACGAGGCCCTGCAGATGGAAAAGAAGACCCTACGCCGATGATAAGCTATGCCATGGGGGCTCGCCACGGCGGGCGCGCTGGCATGGCGCTAATAACCGCTTTGGACGACTCTGGATGGACGCTCGTTTTCTACGTAATTTCGCTATCATCGCACACATCGACCACGGAAAGTCGACGCTGAGCGACCGCCTCCTGGAACTGACCGGCTCGGTGACCGGACGCGAGATGCAGGCCCAGATTCTGGACGACATGGACCTGGAGCGCGAGCGCGGAATCACCATCAAGGCGCATGCCGTGCGCATGATGTACAAAGCCAAAGACGGCAACAGCTACCAACTGAACCTGATCGATACGCCGGGACACGTGGACTTCAGCTACGAAGTCTCGCGGTCGTTGTCCTCCTGCGAAGGAGCGTTGCTGGTGGTGGACGCGACCCAGGGGGTGGAAGCGCAGACGCTGGCGAATGCATATCTCGCCATCCATCACGGGCTGGAAGTGATTCCGGTCATCAACAAGATCGATCTGCCCTCGGCCGATGTCCTGCGTACCCAGGAAGCCATCGAGAAGGCGGTGGGGCTGGACGCGACCGACGCCATCCCGGTGAGCGCCAAGACCGGGCAAGGGGTGGACGAAGTGCTGGAGGCGATTGTGCACCGCCTGCCTCCGCCCACGGGCGATCCGGATGCGCCGCTGCAGGCGCTGATTTTCGACTCGTGGTTCGATGCCTACCGGGGCGTGATTGTGCTGGTGCGCGTGATGCAGGGGACGATGCGCAAAGGCCAGCGCATCCGGCTGATGTCGAATGGCAAGGCTTTCGACGTCGAGTCCATGGGCGTGCTGATGCCCAAGCCGGTGGAGATTGCCGAATTGCGCGCCGGCGAGGTGGGCTTCTTTGCCGCCACCATCAAAACTGTAAGCGATACCAAGATCGGCGATACGGTCACCGACGATGCGCGGCCTGCGCCGCAGGCGCTGCCGGGATTCGAAGACATCAAGCCGATGGTGTTTGCCGGGCTGTATACCGTCGATTCGCACGAGCACACGCTGCTGCGGGACGCGCTGGAGAAGCTGCGCCTCAACGATTCTTCGTTCTTCTTCGAGCCGGAGAGCTCCGTGGCGCTGGGCTTCGGGTTTCGCTGCGGATTCCTGGGGCTGCTGCACATGGAGATCATCCAGGAGCGGCTGGAGCGCGAGTACGAGCTGGACCTGATCACCACCGCCCCGGGGGTGCGTTACCACATCAAGATGACGGACGGCTCGGAGATCGAGGTCGACAATCCGTCCCGCTGGCCGGAACCCCAGAGCATCGACAAGATTCGCGAGCCGGTCATCCGGGCCAGCATCCTTACCAACGAGGAGTACGTGGGCGGGATTCTGAAGCTGGTGGAGGAAAAGCGCGGCAAGCAGATGAATTTCGAGTATGTGACCCCCACCCGCGTAATGCTGACCTATGAACTCCCGCTGAACGAGATCGTGCTGGACTTCTACGACCGGCTCAAATCGATCTCCCGCGGCTATGCGTCGCTCGACTACCAGTTGACGGGCGAATGGGAGTCGCCGATGGTGAAGCTGGACATTCTCGTATCCGGCGAGCCGGTGGATGCGCTCTCGATCATCGTGCACCGCGACCACGCCTATGAACGGGGCAAGCTGCTGGTCTCGAAGATGCGGGAGCTGATCCCGCGGCAGCAGTTCGAAGTGGCCATCCAGGCGGCCATCGGAGCGAAGATCGTGGCCCGCGAAACCGTGAGCGCCCTGCGCAAAAACGTGCTGGCCAAATGTTATGGGGGCGACATTACCCGCAAGCGGAAACTGCTGGAAAAGCAGAAGGAAGGCAAGAAGCGCATGAAACGCATCGGGAAAGTGGATATTCCACAGGAAGCCTTCCTGGCGGTGCTTCGGGTTGGCGAAGATCAGGCAAAGTAACCCGACATATGTGACCAATCGCACAGACGCCGTAACGCTGCATTCATGGTGAATTGTGGAAAGCCTCCGGATAAGCCTCACAGGCGCGGCCAGCGAGCGGCACAAAAATGGGCCGCATTGCGCGACCATTAATCTCTTAAAATCATATACTTGGCTCGCTTAGCAGAACGCCGATCATTTTGACAAGTGGGTAAATCATGCTTTTTTCGTATGGTAGCCGCCCATTTTCCACATTTTTTTCCACAAACATCGGCAGGTGACGAAATTTTTCGCCGCTCACAAGCAACCTTTTGTAACTGTGGGAAATAATTGGCGCAACAAACACTGAAGCCCCGCTTTTTTAGCGGGGCTTCGTTCATGGCCGGCAGTTCGGATCAGTGGCTGGCCGGCGGGGTCTTGGGGGCGGCCGGCTTGGGGGCCGGGGCGGGCGCCGGCGGGGCTCCCGCAGGCTGTGCCGGAGGCGCGGGCACGCCCGACTTGGCGTTGTAGGCGTCGATGATCGGCTTGGTAATATTGGTCGAGTCGACCGCGTACAGCACCGGGGTCTGCTGCTGGGCTACGTCGAGAACCAGCGTGTAGCCATGCTGCTGGGCGTAGGTCGACAGAACGTCATAAACCTTCGACGCCAGGCCCTGGTACATCTCCTGCATCTCGTTCTGGAAATCGTTGGAAGCATCCTCGCCGTCGCGCTGCAGTTGTTTCTTCTTGTCGTCGATGACTTTGGCGCGGCTGGCCTGCTCCGCCTGGCTCAGCTTTTCGCCCTGGGTCTGCAACTGCTTGGTCAGGTTGTCGACCTCGTCGCTGAGGGCCTTTAGCTGCTGCCGCTTGGGGTCGTATTTCTTCTGCAGGTCGGCGAAATTGCGCTGGAATTCATTGGTCTGTCCGACGGCAACCTGGAAAGCGATCACGGCGATCTTGGGCGTAGTGGGAGCCGGCGCAGCCGTGGCGGGCGTATTGGCAGGCGCTGCGGCGGCCGACTCGGCGGGTGTTTGGGCGGCGGCGCCCAGGACGATGCCCGAGGCCATCAGTACAGCGAATGCAAGCGATTGCTTCATTTGAATCGAAAACTCCTTCGAAATCCCTGAGTGGCCGCAAAAACAAGCCCGTGCCTCCTGAGAAACCTCTCGTCATGACACCCCAACGACGAAGACCTGTCGTTCGGGACCCCGTACCTTAGGGGGTCTCTACCCCGGCCGGAGCAGAGAAGAAGACGCGGACGGAGACGCAGCAGGAACTGTATGGATTATAGGAGGGTGGGTGGGGAGCGTCAAACCAGTGGTCAGTGATCAGTGGTCACTGATCAAGACAGTGGTCAGTGCTCAGTGCTCAGAGCGAAGCGTCAAACCCAGTGGTCAGAGTGAACCGGGCGAGTGGTTGGTGGTCAGTAGTCGGAATGTGGGGCAAGTTCTGACCACTGAGCACTGACCACTGACCGCTGTTTCTAGAACGTCGTTGAGACCGTGAGCCGGAAGGTCTTTCTCGGCTCGCGGAAGAGGTTGCGCGCGCCGTAGGACTGAATCGCCTGTTCATACGTGTAGTCGCCTGCGCCGCCCGGGGGGAACAGGTCGCGGGTGATCAGTTGCGCCGAGCAGCTCTGGTTCACGCCCAGTACGCCGTTGTTGCAGAAAGGCCGCTCGTAGAGGCGCAGGGGGTTATAGGCGTAGTAGAGGCGGAAGGGCGCATTCACCACCGGCATGATGACCGAGAGCTCTCCGCCCAGCGACATGCGGGGAACGAAATTGGTGCCGGAGACAGGGCGAATGTTGCGCTGGAACCCAACCAGGGAGCCGGGAATACCTCCCTGGCAGGCGCCGTTGTTGTACACCGGGCAGCCATAGAGCGGCGCCAGCAGTGAAGCGAAGCCTTCGGGGCTTTGCTTGAGCTGACCCCGGTTCAGCGCGGAGTCAATGCCGAAGTCGTCGAAGAACGAGAACATGACCGGTCCGGCGATGGGAATGCGGTACTCGGCGTTGGCGGTGAGCTGGCTGTCGCCGCCGATGGAGGCGATGCCGTAAACCGGAATGGGCACCTGGATGCACTGGTTGAGCTGCGGATTGGTGGGATCGCGCGGCACGCAACTGCTGTCAGGATTGGTCAGCTGCACGGTGACGCGATTGGGGACGTAGCCGTAAGGCGTAGCACCGCGCACGTCGAATCCGCGTAATTCGCTTTCGCCGCCGGCGTAGAAGCGGTTGTTGGGTGGGGCCACGTCGCCGCCGAATCCCTGAATATAGCCAATCTGCGCGCGTAGACCCAGGATGTTATGCCCGTTGGGGTTCGGCGTGAGGTAATGCATCGACCGGAAGCTCTTATAGGCAAAGAACGGCGAGATGTAGCGCAGGTTGCCGCCGATGCCTGAGAACTGGAACACCCCCGTATACTCCTTGCCGCTGCGCGGCCGCAAGGGGTTATTGACGGTGTTGTAGATGTAGCTGAATGAAGCCTCGCTGTTCGACAATCCCGGTCAGCGAATTGGAGCCCTGAATCCCGGACCGGAAGCTGATGGTCTGGAAGAAGGTTTGCGATGCCGTGCTGAACGCGGTGATGTCGGACTTGGTCCAGGAGTACGTGAGGCCCACCCGCTGGAAAGCATGCCGCTTCAGGGGATAGCTGAGCGAAAAATTGAACCCCTTCGACGACTGGTTGTAATTCTGGGTGAGCGACTGCTGCGCCTGGGTCAGGTTGATGGCCTGGCCGGTGGTCGCCTGGTAGTTCTTCGCCGCGTTGTAGTCCTGCTTCTGATTGAAAATCTGGAACCCGATATTGAGCGGCCGATTGCGGAAGTAGGGTTCGGAAAAGCCGAACAGGAACTGCCGGCTGACGTTGCCGATGTTTCCCTGCACGCTGAGGGTTTCGCCCAGGCCGAGGAAGTTGTTGGTCTGGTAGTTCACGCCCAGGAAGGCGCCGGACAGGCCGCTGACACCGCCATTCAGGCCGATGGAGTTTTTGCCTTTTTCCCTCACTTTCAGGAGCAGATCGACGGTGCCGTTCTCGGGATCCTGGTGGGCTTCGGTGTCCTGGTCGACCTTGAGCGGCTCGAAGTACTCGAGCTGGTTGAGGCGGAGCAGGCTGTACTCCCAGGCCTGGGAGTTGTACACCTGGCCTTCGTCGAGCATGAGCTCGCGGCGGATGACGCGGTCGCGGGTAATGGTGTTGCCCTGGAACTCGATGCGCGAGACGGAGAACTGCTTGCCCTCGTCAATGTCGATCTCCAGCGAGACGGTCTTCTTCTGATCGTCGAAGGTGGGCTTGGGAATCGCACCGAAGTTAACGAAGCCCTGCTGCCCGTAGGCCTTCTTCAAGTTGTCGAGGCCCTTGCCAATCAGGGTGGCGCTGAACCAGTCGCCGTCCTTGAGATTGAATTGAGCGCGCAGCGCTCTTTGGTTGGTGATGGCCTTGTTGCCCGTGAAGGTAATGGTGCCCAGCCGGTAGCGGGCGCCTTCTTCAATGGGCATCAGGATGTCGATGCGCTTGCCCCTGTTGGGCCGGAAGGTAAACCAGTTGAGGCCGCCCTGGTCGCGGATCTGCGTCTTGGGCTCCTCGACGGCGGCGTTGTAGTAGCCGCGGTCGCGGTAGGCCTGGCGCACGCGTTCCGTGTCTTCCTCGAGCTTGGAGGAGTCGAAGGTCTTGGCGAACAGGTTCTCGAAGATCAGCGAATAGGGGATGCCCACCGGCTTCATATTGGCCATGGAGCGGCGCAGGATCAGGCTGTTGATGTGCTGGTTGCCGGCGAAGCGGATCTGCCCGACCTTGACCGTGGGACCTTCCTTGATATTGAAGTTGACCTGCACCGAGGCCGGGGGAATGGTCTTGACCACCGTCTTGATGGTGGCGAACTGGTGGCCGTGCTCGGCCAGCACTTCGCGGATCACGGCTTCGGCGTGCTTCACCTTGGTGGGGTCGTACTGGCCTTCCTGGGTGAGGCCGACCTTTTCCTTCTTGAACCGGTCGAGGAGGTCGGACTGGGAAACGGAGTTCAGGCCGGGATAGTTGATTTCGCGGATGGTGGGCTTCTCCTGGACGTAGACGTTCAGGATGACGCCCTTCTCCGAGTCCTCGCGCTCAATGCGCAGGTTCTCGAAGTAGCCGGTATTCCACAGGGAGTTGAAGTCGCGTTCGATGGAGATGGGATCGTAGGTATCGCCGATGTGGGTGAACAGGCGGGCGAGGATGGTCTCCCTGGGAATGCGGCGATTGCCGACGACCCGGATCTGTTCGATGGTCTGGGATTGCTGGGCCAGGGCACCCACGGCCGTGAACGCGATGAGCACCAACAGCAGGACTCGAGCCAGGCAGGCGGAGATGGTTGAGAACGGGAGTTTCTGGTCCCTGATCCCTGATCCCTGATCCCTGGTTTGGCAGAGGGAAGAGTGCTTCATCTTCACCGGGCGATCACCCCGCGGCGAGCAAAAAAAAGAAAGGTGCAGTCCATGGTTCCTGTTCACGCGAAAAATATGCACACCCTCATCGCTGGTAAAGTCGTTCTGCCATCGAGGAAAGAACGATTATATTTGACCCGGCCACGGGCCCCCAAGCGCCCGCCGCGCCGACCCTGAGCCCTGCGAAGGGGAAGCGGAAGGACCTGCTTTATGCGCGTTCTTCATCCCGTTGCCGCAAGACACGCCGGCCAGTACCATTCTCCGTTTGGTTGAAAAGCCCTCGCCCGTGGGCTTGATTCGAGCGGGCCGGGACGACAAAATCGCCCTGACCCAGTCTACCGGACCGAACCGGGTTAATCGCCGCCCGGGAGACGAAAAGGCCTGACCCAAAAATTGCCGGACGGAAGCTTTACCGCCGGATGGATTGCATGAGCTTTAGACGCACGAGGACGGAACATGACATCCTTTGGAAGAGGAAGGGCGAATGCCAACCAGCGCGGAGACCATTTACGACTTTTCCGCGCCCCTGCTCGATGGGCGCACCGTGAGCCTGGCCGAATTCAGGGGGCGCGTGCTGCTGATCGTGAACACGGCCAGCCAGTGCGGATTCACCCCCCAGTATGCGGGCCTGGAAGAGCTGTATCGCGCGCAGCGCGGTCGCGGCTTCGAAGTGCTGGGCTTCCCCTGCAACCAGTTCGGCTCGCAGGAACCGGGTTCGGCCGAAGAGATCGGCGCCTTTTGCGAGCGCAATTACGGCGTCAGCTTTCCCATCTTCGCCAAGGTTGACGTAAACGGCGAGTCGGCGCACCCGCTATACCGGTTTTTGAAGGAGAGCAAGCCCGGGGTATTCGGATCGGAGCGCATCAAGTGGAACTTCACCAAGTTTCTGGTCGATCGCGCGGGGCGAGTGGTGGACCGTTTTGCCCCGGCCACCAATCCGCAGGAGATTGCGGCGCGCATTGAAGAGCTGTTGAACGCGTAACCCCCCGCCAGAAGGAAGCATGCGCAAAAGCCTTCCCATGATTCTCATCCGGGTCATTGTCGCGGTGGTGTTCATCACCGAAGGCGCCCTGAAATTCATCTACCCGGGCGAGCTGGGCGCGGGGCGGTTGGCGCATATCGGCATCATGTACCCGCGGGTGATGGGTCCGCTGGTGGGCGGAGTGGAGATCGTGGCCGGCGCGGCGGTCCTGGCGAATTTTTACGCCGGGGACGCGGCGATCCTTTTGCTGGTGGTCATCTTTACTGCCATCGTTACCACCAAAATCCCCATCCTGCTGGGCCGGCCGCTGGGGCCCTTTGCCTTGGCCAAAAACTTGAGCCACTACGGCATTCTGGGATTCCTTCACGAAGCGCGCACTGACCTGGTCATGTTGTTCAGCCTGGTTGCGATTGTGATCGATTCAGGCGTACGTGGGGGGAAAAAGACGCGCTGGTATCAGCGATAGCCGGAGGATGGCCTCTTCCTGGTCGGTGGCGGCAGGTAATGAAAGCGCACCAGGTAAATGTTTTCGCCCTTGCCGTGTTTGGCCACTTTCAGCAAGTCCAGAACGCCAAGGAAACCCGACGCACGCGCCAGATCGGGAGTGATGTCGGGAAGGCCGATCGGCTCGATGGAATCGATTTCGATTTCGCCTTCCTCCATTTTGTAACGTGCACCCACGCGCACATGCGGGCGCGTCCAGATGCGGACGCTGCAGGTGATCTCACCGCGGCGGACGCCCTCGCGGAGGCGCTTGGTAAAGACCATGGGTAGAAGTGTACTGGAGCGCGGCTTCGCCGCTACTCCACCGGCGCAGCCAGGAACATGGCATAGGCCAGCATGGCGATGCCAATGAAGCCGGGAATCAACCCGCACAGGAAGGGCGAGCCCGCTCCGCCGCCCAGCAGGACGCGCAGGAAAATCAGCAGCGCGACACCCACGGCGACATTGATGATGCCCCCGATCTTCAGGCCTTCGAGGGTCTTGATCCGCTTCAGGCGCTCCTCTTCGCGCATAAGCTGGATGGCGGCCTTGGCGCCTTCGCCCGATCCTTCGGTCAGCCGGCGCATCGTGTCGGCTTGCGCGGCCACATGCATGGAGCTTTCCTTCTTGCGGCGAAAAGCCTGCGAAGGGGAGTCGCTCATGGTGATGACGTCGGTGGCGGCGACGATTTCGATGGGGAGGTTCCGCGAGCGGTGGCGACTCAGCTCCTGCTTGAGGGTGGACTCAATGCCCACCAGCAGTATGTGCACACCAAATTCGCGCGCGGCCAGGATTGCGCCCTCCACTTCCGCGCGAGGCGCATGGTCGCCTCCCATGGCATCGATTGCAATGGTGGTCATCTGAGCACCAATCTGCGCCAAATGAGGAAAAGCAGGTGAAGAGGAAACTTAGGCTGTCTTGGCCGAAGTGTCAATCACTTCGCGGCCTTTGTATTGTCCGCAATGAGGACATGCCTGATGAGGCAGTTTCTTCTGGTGGCAATTCGGGCACTCGGATAGCGATAGCGTTTGAAGATGGTCGTGGGCCCGCCGCTTGTTCTTGCGCGCGTGGGAGTGACGTCGTTTTGGATTGGGCATTCCTGCTCCTCTAAATGAGTCGATAGCGGCTTAAAACGGCCGAAATGGAAAGGGATAGTGTAGCGTTTTATAAGAACTTCAGGTCGTGCCCGGCCACCACGACCTTGAGTTTCTCGGCCGGGGTCGCCGATCCCTTGGCGGGTAGCGCCCGGGCCAGGTACCCGCGCAGCCGCTCCGCCGCCCGGTCCAGGGTGAACTGCTGAGCGGCCCGGCTGGTCCGGTCGGCCGCCCTCCGGAACACCCGGGGGTCAGCCGCCGCGGCGGCGGCCACGTCCACCACGTCGGTCAGGCTCGCGGCGAACAGCGGGTAGTCCGCTCCCAGGAGCCCCTCGTGCATGGGGGTGCGGTTGAGGATCACCGGCAGCCCGATGGCCCCGTACTCCAGGACCTTGGTGGACAGCTCCAGGCTCGCGTCCAGCTCGGGGTGACGCCAGCTCAGCCCGATGTCGCAGGACGCCGCGAGCCGCAGGGCGTCCTCCCGCGAGTGCCCGCCATGCCAGGTCACGCCCTCGGTGTCCAGCGCGGACCGCATCCGCTGCTGGTAGTCGCCCGGCGCGTTGTGGATCTTGTCGCCGATCATGTGCAGCTCGGCGGCGATCCCCCGGGCGGCCAGCAGGCCGGGCAGTTCGGTCATCTCCAGCGTGTTCCAGCGCGGCGCGAACTTGCCGGAGTAGACCAGCCGCAGCGGCGTCCCGGCCGCGGACGCGTCCCGGGACGTGGGGATCTCGGCCAGGATGGGCGGCAGCAGTACGCACTTGCCGCACGCCGCGGGGATGCTGCCCTCCAGGAAGCAGCGCAGTTCCTCGGTCTGGCAGAGCACGTAGCGCGCGGCGGAGGCGATCATCGCGAGTTCCTCGGCCGCCGCCGGCGTGAGCCCGGGCACCGACTGCGGGACGTCGGTCAGGTACGGCCACAGCCGCCCGGCGAACGCGCCGCTCCCGGACAAGAGGACTTGAGGAACCGTCTCGTACAAATCGAGACGCCTGAGGAACAACTGTCCACGCTGCTGCAGCATTACGATACGAATAGTGGATCGCGCGGCGTAGCCGCGAATTTGGACAATAACGACGATCAGCGGGGAGACTGGACTTAAGGCCATGGTTGCTAAAAAGAAAACAAGATCACGCAAAGAGGTTGCACCGCAATTCAACGGTCGCGATCTGAAGGTCAACGGCAAGGGTGTGCCGCTGCGCTCGCAGGCCGAAGAGGCCCTACAATGCTACTTCGAAACGCTCAATGGGCATAAACCGGCACGTTTGTACGATCTGGTGATGCGCGAGGTGGAAGAGCCGCGGCGATACGTTGA
>CAVREL010000018.1:0-19089 GCA_963720105.1 uncultured Acidobacteriota bacterium
GGACGTATCGCTAGGACGACATGCCCCTGGGTTTTTACTACTCTCCACCGGATATGCATCACCCCGGCTTCCGCGATACCAGCAAGCCGGCGAATGAGAACTGGCATGGTCAGCCGGAGCGGCCCGAGTGGCAGAGCTATCTCGCCTACATGAACTGCAGTTGCGTGAATTGCTCACTCGCTACGGGCCCGTTGCGCTCATCTGGTTCGACGGCCTGAATAACCAGGAGAAATATCATGGCACCCACGTGCTGCGGATGATCGCCGAGATGCAAGCGGCCACGCTCGTCAACGATCGGCTTGGTGTTGATGGCGACTATGAAACGCCCGAGCAGTTCATCCCTACCGCCATTCCCACCAAGGGGGTGCACCTGACGGGTATCGACCCTTCCGTTTCAAAAAAGCTCAGCACCGCGGTCCCCCGGCCTGAAGATTTTCGGCTCTGGGAAACCTGTATGACCATCAACAACACCTGGGCGTACAACAAAAACGATCCCGAGTATAAATCCGCCCGCACTTTGATTCGCGGACTTGTCGAGGTGGCCAGCCGCGGCGGCAATTTTCTCCTCAACGTCGGTCCACAGCCCGATGGTCAGATCCAACCGGAATTTCAGGAGCGGCTCAAAGCAATCGGCGCGTGGCTCACGCTCAATGGTGACTCGATTTACGGTACGACCTACGGCCCCGTGCAGAATGTCGCCGGGCTGCGTACCACTGTAGGGCCTAAATCGCTCTACGTGCATTTGTTCGACTGGACTCCGCCGACGTGCACCCTCACCGGCATCGACACGCGCGTTCTTTCGGCGCGGCTCCTGGCCAACGGCGCACCACTTAAGTTCCGCCAAAACGAAGACAAGCTCGAAATCGAAATCCCGCCGTCCTCGCCCGATCCCGATGTCAGTGTGATCGCCTTGAACCTCTATTGAGAAGACCAACAGCGTTCCGGCCCGGATCCGCGCAACGCCTGGAGCCGGACATCTCAACCTCGCCCAAAAACCCAACCCGATGTTCGCCAACTGAGACTGGGGGTCGAACAGCAAGATGACCACAAGACGAGATTTCTTCCGGCTGGCTGCCCAAACCGCGACGGCCACGATGCTTGCCGGTAATCATGACCTCACTGCGGAACAGACCGAAGGACTCACGGTAACGCGGAGCCGTGGAAGGTGGCTTCTGGATTTGCAACAGCGATTTGTCGATTTGCGATTCGGGATGTTCGTGCATTTCAATATGGCGACCTTTCAGGACCGCGAATGGGGCGATCCTACGGCATCGGCCGAGATGTTTCGTCCCACCGCACTCGACACCGATCAGTGGGCCGCGGCCGCCCGATCGGCGAACATGACATGGGGATGCCTGACCACGCGGCATCACGACGGCTTCTGTCTCTGGCCGACCAGAACACAGGCAGCCAGCGTGGGGCAGACATCGCATCAAACTGACGTTGTACGCTCCTATGTCAATTCGTTTCGCAAAGCCGGCCTGCGGGTAGGCCTCTACTATTCGATTCTTTCGCTGCGCGACGATATCCGTCATTTCAACATCACCCCGGCGAAGGTCAAGCTTATCAAAGATCAGCTGACGGAGTTGTTCAGCGGCTATGGCGAGGTCGACATCCTGATCACCGATGGATGGAACGCGCCGTGGAGCCGTATTACATATGAAGAAGTGCCGTTCCGGGAGATCTATGAGCACATCAAGACCCTGCAACCCAACTGCCTGCTCTGCGACCTGAACGCCAGTCAATACCCTTCGGGGGGGCTCTACTATTCCGATGTAAAGGCGTTCGAACAAAACGCGGGCCAAAAAGTTCCCGAGGACAGTGATGTGCCAGCCCTCTCATGCGTCACTCTGACCGATGACTGGTTCTGGAAACAGCGGGATGCGAATGGCCATCTCAAACCCGTAGCGACGGTGGTAAATGAGTGGCTTGAACCGCTGAATCGCAGACACTGCAATCTGATTCTCAATGCGCCTCCAAACCGCGAAGGACGCCTGGCGCCGAACGTGATGAGCCGGCTGGAAGAAATCGGCAAGGCATGGAAGCATCCCGGGCCGATGGCGAAGCTCAGCGAGCATTTTGTCATCACGACGCCAAACCTCGCGGCCGGAAAGACCATACATGCCAGTTCCTACCCCGATACCGTAGGGCCGGATGAGGCGAACGATGGTGACTTTGGATCGAGCTGGTACATGGATGAAGGGCAAACCTCGGGATGGCTGGAAGTGGATCTGGGAAAACAGGAAAGCTTCAACGTGGTCTCACTGGTGGAGCCGGTTGGCAAACGGAATGACTACCAGCAGAGCCGCGTCCGGAGCTTTCGCTTTGAGCGCTGGGACGGCGCGCAATGGGTCACCATAACCGAAGGAGGAACGCCCGCAGCGACCACCATCCTTCGCATTCCGCGCGTTTCATCGCAGCGGGTCAGGCTGTTGTTGGAGAGCAGCAAAGAGATGCCACACGTTGCCGAAATCGGCCTGTACGATCAGACCCTTTAAGCGCGCTCAGCCGAAACCCGAAGCTTCGCAGCTTCACGGGCGTCATGATCAATGCAGCCACCTTGCGACATCTCCCAACAGCCTACGGCATAGCGATCTGGACCCCGAACGCCAACTGGAACTCTGCGGTGCCGTACGGGCTGATGTCTAGCGAGTTGAGGTCAGATCGGTCACTTCGATGAAAAGTGGGTTATGCGCTGCACTGCATAACCCACTTAATGCCGAGTCGAGTTTTATGCGGAGGCCGCCTTGGGCAGCCTCCGCTGGTGAGCTATGTCGGGACCTTTTCGCTCCGCATAATCGTGGCCTGCTCAGGTGGTCCGTTGCCTTGAAACGACCCGACCGCAGATGTGGCGCAATAGCTGATTCAAGCGCCTCCAACCTCACGCTGGGGTCGGCGCGAGTATAGACCTCAGTGGTTTGCATACTTGAATGCCCCAGCCATAGGGAGACTTTTCGCAGATCCTTGGTCGCCTGCAGGATGGTCATCGCGCATCGTATGGCTGAGATAAGTCGAGAGCGCCAGCATGTGTTTCGTAATTCGATCCCTGTCATCCGAGCACGTCTCCAACGCTCTCACTGCAAATGTATGACGCAGGGAGTGGACGGTGGCCCGCGGGCGAGTTGGCCAGCAGGGCAGTCCGATCTTCTTAGCGGCGGTACGGAATGCGATTTCGGCATCTGTGCGAATCAACGGTTTTCTTCGTAATGAGACAAACACGTGATCATCGAACTGAGCATATGGACGCCGCTTCTCGAGATAGTTTTCTAGCCCAGCCCGAGCGGTTTCATGCAAAGGCACGAGCCGGCTCTTGCGAAATTTGGTGCCACGGATTATCAAACCATCCGTGGTGATGTCCTCATAGCGGAGGCCGATGGCTTCCGACAGCCGCAGTCCAGTGCATGCCAGTAATGCAAACAGCGTGGTATACGTCTCTCGACCCAGAGAGTAGCAACCCTGTTGAGACGCTGCCTGAAGGAAGCGCTGAAGATCCTCGCTGGAAAAGAAATAGGGAACCGGTCGCGGACCTTTTTCAGGGCCAAACACCGCAGGCGGGATTTCGTATGTGGATCCTTAGCACGCGCGTGGCGCGCAAATCGAATCACATTACCCAATCGGCGGGCTCGCCGAGGAAGCGATTTTGCCAACCCTGCCCACTGGATCGCCGTTTCGGAACAAACGTAAGGTCTGCCCAACGCGTCTGAAAACGTTGCGAAGTTGCGTAACAAGCTGCCTTCCCATCGCAACGCAAATCCCGCCGCATGACGCACCGCCAGATACGATTCCACTGCCGAAGCTAGCATATTTTCACCTCCGGCCAAGGCTGTGCGATCTGTCGCAGGGCCGCAATGTCGACCTTGGCGTAGATTTCGGTAGTCGCAATGGAGCGGTGACGGAGGAGGGCCCCGATCTCTTGCAGCGAAGCTCCGTGGCGCAACATGGAAGTTGCCACCGAATGGCGTAAAACGTGGGCTGCACCTCCGCTTGGGGCGTGAAGCCTTTTACGTGCAATCGTTCGGCTTCGATGATCTGATTGAAACGCTTGGCTCTGCGCCTGTTGAGCAACGCGGAATTGCAGGCCGCAAAGGATATTTTGACGTCCTTAACCAAAGAGAGTGGGCGAACGGGTCAATTCCAGCCTCGATCCGAAGCGACTACCAGCTTGGTAAAAAGCAATGCGTGACGTAAGAAGCGCCATGGTCTACCAGCACCCGGAAGGGGAAATCATTCGCAACGCGTTAAACGCGCGGCACATTGCGCGGCCCACCGTGCCCGACGACAACCAGGCAAATGCTTGAACCTAATCTGGATTGGTTCCCAAAGAGCCTTCCGAGGATGCTGATGCCGGATCGTTGACTTTCGCCTTATCAGCGCTTACTCTTTCTGCAGATTCCGACACGGGCCAATTCAACCCGCGACGGCCGGGGTGTGTTCTTCCGAAGTCTTTCCCACTGATCGGCCCCTGTCCCAAGGAACTGACCATGGCTCTGGATATTGAACTAGTAATCGATCTCCTCACATACATAGAGCAAGTCGAGAAACTCAAGGTCAAACCCGCATTCTCCGTACCCACTGATTACTTCGCCGCCCACCAGCACGAGCTCAAGGGCCTCCCGGAGATTCGGTTCAACCCCCAAGCGGAAGGTGAGGACGTATGGCTCTATATCCCGCGACTAAAAGAGATCTCGGCCCCCAAGCCCGATGAGAAACTCGCCCCTTGGATCACAATCCACAAGACGCCCGGAAGAACGCCGGAACTGAAGCCCGCTATTGAGACGCCCGCGAGTCCGGAAACTTCGGATCAGCAGAGGGAGCGTGCCGAGATTCACGAACTCTTCGATTGGTACGTCGAGAACCAGTGGACTCCCTGGGCGACTGCGGAACTACCCCGCCGCAAGACGATCCACCGTTATAACAAGGTCTTCGCCATCCAGCAGGCAATTGCCAGCGATGGCGCCGACACACCCCTCGAACTGGTCTGGGGCATCGGCTTGGCCCTCTGGAGGAAGGAAGGCAAGGGAAGCACTCTCAAGTACCCTCTGATTACGCAAGGCTGCGAAATCAATTTGAATCGGCACACATTCGATCTGCAGATCAGCCCCGCAGCGTCGATGCCCGAATCGAGTTGGACTGCTACACCGAGATGGAAGTGCCGGCGTGACGCAGGTGGAGGCGTTCTGGAAGAGCGCCATCGGCAGCACCACGAATCGGGTCAATCCGTTTGAATTCTCGACCTTCGAACCAACCCTCAAAACCGCTGTAGGCTTTCTTGATCCTCCGGCTCCTATGAGGTTCTGGCCGAGGACCCAACCCTGCCGGCACCAACGGGAAAGCTCAAGATCACGAGCACGTGGGTCCTTTTTTGCCCGCAAGCGCACGGCCACCATTTTCCTCGAGGATGTGAAACGCCTGAAGGAGAACGTGAAGGAAGCCCCCTCCCTTCCACCCGTAATCCGCAGCTTTGTGGTGCATGGCGATGAGGAGGTGCGCAGCCGCGCGCGCTAGCCGGACTCGATCTGCTGATGGCCAGTCAGTGCCCCTACAGAGACTCACCGGCTAGATGTGGCTACGAAATGATCACGGTACGGGGAACGGTTGCCAGAGACGCTCCCGAATGCTCGCCCTAGGACTCCAGCGCGAACCAAGAATTTGCGAAAAATGATGGTATGCAGAGCATTCCGCGTTCGTTCGCAAGGGTTCGGCTAATGTCGCCTCCAAAGTTGGAGCCGATGACCTTGCGTCGATCTTCGAGGAGAAATCGTAATGGCCGGCCCATCCGATGTCGGGTATTTCGCCCGCCTGGTCGAAGCCCTCGACCCGTGGCTCGATCAGGTCGTCGTCATCGGCGGCAGGGCGCACCGCCTCTATCGCTTGCACCCTCTCGCGCAACCGCTCGAATACGAGCCTCTGGGGACCTTCGACTGTTTCGGCCCGGATTTTGAGATTGGCGGACCTACAGGTAATTCCCGATCAGGACGAAGGGAGCCCAGTAATAAGGGCGTTCGAAGCTGTCTGGGGCGTTCGGGTTGGTGAAATCGTATTTCGGCTTGACCCTGCCTTGAAGCAAATCCAACTGCGCCTGCCTCAGAGCTTCCGCCTTGCCAACGGCCGGCTGTTGGACCCATCTTGTATAGAAGTCGCCCATGAATCGACTCGTACTCACATCGTTCACATCCCAAAGCGTTGGCCAGAACAGCCGCTGCATCCTTCTGCTGAGCAATCATGCCCAGACTGTCCATTTCCAGGCCATCCCTTGATGTATAGTCCTTGGCCGTACTACACGCCGAAAGGGTGAGAAGACGCGTTCCGTGAAAGGAAATCGCGGAATTCTCTAACTCGGAGAGTCGCCATGCATATCCATTCGAGTCTCCTGTGTCTTTTCCGCTCAGCAGGAGATATGGTTCCTCGCCGCCGCCTGTCGCCACCACAAAATGGCTGGAAATATGCACCACGGGGATGCTCTTGCCGGAGCCAAGCTCCGCCTGAAAGGCAGCGAGCGTGAACTGTTTGTCGGCAAGCAGTCTTCCCTCCATCGGCCCTTTCGAATCAGGAACCCGAGGATCGTGAACGACGGCCCACAACTCCTCCATTCCCTTGGGTAATTCGTGGAGTCCGCCGTAGGGCTTGGACAAGCCCATTGCCAGCACACTCGGTTTGGCGCCGCTCGGTTGCAATAAATCGGTCAGGTGGACATAGCTCTCGGGCGTAAAAAGAACATTGTTGAACCGCTCGACCATGTAGCGATGGCCATCAAAAAGTGCGGCGATCGGCAGATAGCGAAGAGCACCATCCAGAGACCAAAGCAGCGTCGGAACAGACCCCGGCACCGCCGTGCCCGTATCCAGGGTTTTGAACTGATCTTCCAGGGGCGACACGACCATGACATATAACTCTTGCAGATGCGCGAGGGTAAGATCTGCATCCGACTCCTTGGTGCGCAAATCGTCCATCGTCTGCAACACCTTGTTGCGCAGATCGGCCGGCGTTGCCTGCAACTCCAACAGCTTCCGGTTATCAGCCGTCACCACAATTACATAGATATGTCGATCGCCCATCAGCAGCCGTATACCCATTACGCGCGGTCCCAGCTTGGCCAGGGACTCCTGCAAGCGGCTGGGTTCTAAATCCGCACCGGTTGTGAGCTTCGACTTCAGTTCCGGATCGATGGTATTGGCGAAGTAGGCGAGCAGCGCCGCGTTGCCCTGCGCAATGCTAGCCTCCAACGACTTCATGCGAGTCTCTTGTTCCACCGTCCGTGTCTTCTTCGCCTGCAAGTCGTGGCACACAATCGTCAGTGTCACTAAATCGGCCGCCTTCTTCTCTGGAATCGCCAGTTGCTCGAGCGCCTGCTGATGTGCCGCGGCGATTTCAAGCAATGTGATATTAGCTGCCGTGAGGGGAGCCGCACCGTGAATAACCTCCTTCAACTCCTGTTCCTTCAAAAGATCCAGAACCTGTTCCGCTTCTCCCAGTCGCCCCGTCTGCACCAGAAGCTCCGCCAACTCGCGATAGGCGTCTGATTTTGAATGTGCAAAAGAGCCTTGCAGATTCTTCTCTAAGCCATTGATGTTCTTGCGCATCTGCTGGTAGCAGTTCACAGCATCCATGCCAAAAAGTATGGCCAATTCAAAGTGCCGCCGGTCACGGAAATAGCTCATCATCAAGGTGTCGATTTCGCCCCGCAATTCTATATCGCCCACGGCTTCCGCCGGTGCGCGCGCCGCCAGCGCATCCCGCACCTCGCCACCGCCATCGCCGAGGCGGCCCTCGGACCGTGCCCTGCGCGTAAGCGCATAGCCCTCGCCCGCCGGACTGCGCACTGTACGCTCAATCGGCAAGGACTCGTTGTAGTACACCACGGCTTTCTGGTCCTGCCCCTGATCTGCGTACACCCCGCCGATACTGTACAGCGTACCCGCCTCACCGGCGCGATCCCCGATCTGACGTTGCTTGGCCAATGCCTGCTTGAAGGCGGTTAAAGCCGGCTGGCTCTGCTGCAGCCCGGCATAGGCCATCCCGATATTGTCAAGGGTTTCTGCTTCCCCGGCTGGATAAATCAGTTCACGCTGAATCGTCAATGCCTGGTTGAAAAACTCCAGCGCCTTCTGATTCTGCCCCAGATCCGAATAGACTCCGCCGATATTGTCCAGGCTCATCGCCTCCCCAATGGCGTCGTGTAACTCGCGCCGGATGGACAGAGCTCGGTCGAATAACTCTAACGCATTCTGACTCTGCCCTGACTTCGCGGAGAAGCTGCCGATATTGTCCAATGTTTCGGCTTCCCCGGCCCGATCGACTACCTGGTGCCGGATCGGCAACGCCTGGTTATAGAAATCCAGCGCCTTGTCACTTTGCCCCATATCGGCAGAAACCTGGCCAATATCGTCCAGGATGGTTGCTTCAACTAAGCCGGCTTCCACGCTGCCATCATGCGCCTGTTGGGAAATTGGCAGTGCCTGGATGAAAAGCTCCAATGCTTTCTGCTTTTGACCTAGATCGGAATAGACCGTTCCGATGTCGCCAAGGATGGCCGCTTCTCCACTGCAGTCACCGATCCGTTGTCGAATCGCCAATGCCTGATTGAATATCTCCAATGCCTTCTGCCTCTGCCCCAGCCCGGAATAGGCTTGTCCGATGTTGTCCAGCGCGGTTGCTTCGCCGTGAGGATCCGACATCCCGCGTCGAAGAGGCAACTCTTGCAGAAGATAAGCGAGCGATTCCTTGTTTTGCCCCAGGTCGGAATAGAACTGACCGATACTCTCCAGCGCGCTGGCTTCTCCGGCAAAATCTCGCAGAAGGTGCAAGATAGGCACTGCTTGCTTGAAATACTCGATCGCCTTTGCCTTCTGTCTCTCTCGCGCATAGAGCATCGCGATCGAAATCAGTTGAGCGGCTTCATCTTTCGGGCTCTTAGCGGCTCGCGCGGCCGCTAGGGCCCGCTCATCCTGAGCGATCTGCGCCTGAACGGAAGCGTCCTGCGCAAAAGCAGAAAGGCCAAGAACAACGTTGGCCAGAGCCAGCGTCATGAAAAAGCCTCTCAAGATCTTGGGCCGTTGTGTAATGTCTGCCATCGTCCTTCTCCGCAAATACAGTTTTTCTCCGTGGGGTCGACTTTCGTAGCGCAGCACGTCGACGGCGCATTCAAGAAGGTTATGATGTCATCTTGAACGCGCTTATCGATTGAACTTTTACAGTCAACGAAACATAGCTCACGCTCGGAACGGCGGCAACCACCATAGCATCCTTGGTCATACTCGGGGGGGCGTCTTTGGGAACCAGATATGCCCCCAATGCGGTTAGTTTGTCCATGCCGGTAGAGACATCGTTTTCGTGCGACTTCGGGATCAAGAAATAGGTCCCCGTCATCAGCTTGAGGGCTTCCGTCGAAACGTTGCCGTTCTCCATTCCTTGCTGCGTCACGACCACCTCCTTCTGCGCCGTGTTCAGCAGGAAGTTCGAGGGGAAGGCCTGTTCCACTTCCCGTAGAAAATGGAGAAAGCTTCTAACGCCGGCAAGCTAATGGCGGGAAACGACAGGAGCGGCGCGACGATCCTCGTAGCCGCCACCGTCGCACTCAAGAACTTGTCAAGAAACGAAGTACGCGGCGTGGCGGTGACGTTGACGCTGATGTGCCCTGCCCCTTTGGAGAGCAGCACCTTGTTCACTTGGGGCATGGCAACCAGCGACGATCAGGGCAACGTCGGCTTCCGCGCTGTTAGAGAACCCAGGTCGGTAACCGTGGGAATTTTCTTGGCGTTGCCGGCATTGATAGTGGCAAGGGTAGCCCAGGCCACCGGTCCGAAAAAGTCCAGACCGGAGACCCTCTGGCAGGAGAGATGAAGCTGGGCGAATTTTACCTTCGACAAATTCGACGTATCCAGAGTGCCTGCGCGGAAGCCGCCAAGCTCAAGGGTCACAACCGCATCCTCATCGAAAGACGGCAGTTCCTGAACATCGAGGATTTTGTCCGCCCGCCGCAGGCCCGACTTGCCGTTGTAATGCAAAAAACGAACATCGCGTTCGGGGTTGGGCAGAGCGGTGGATTCACCTTTGCTCTGTTCTTCCGGTGAACTGTACAAATCTCTCCAGTACGTTTCGCCCGCGGTGGGCTTCGCAACTGGAGTTGCGGTCGCGCCGGATCGATGGTCTTGGAGTGCCACTACTCGTGACGGACACTTCGGAGCGAGCTTCGCCATACCTGCGCCTCGAGTAGTGGCCTCCGTTTAGGATTCTCGTTGAACGGAAGTGGGCATAGCCTACCGGGCACGGTGGGCGTACAAAACCGTGCAGTTACCAGCTTCGAAGCAGCGCCCTGCAAATGAACCGCGCACCGGGCTTGCCATGGCCAAGCCTTGTGAGCAGGATCACTCGCGCTATGCAACACTGCTGCTCGGTATGACCCGGCTCGACAACGCGGCGCAGTGGTTCTTCCTGTGCTCCAGGCAGGTCCGGATTCGAACTGGAAGCAGGCATCGCACATGTTTTGGGAATCCAAGGTGAAGCCGGAGGAGCAGGACCCTTATCAAAACGAATGGAATGATTTGGTGGACGCCATTCGAGACGATAAGCCCTACAACGAGGTGCAGCGTGGGGTGGAAGCCAGCCTGGTTTCGAGCATGGGCCGCATGGCCGCCCACACCGGCCGGGAAGTGACATTTGATCAGATGCTCAACTGCGACTTCGAAATGTCGCCGAACACAGACAAGTTCACCATGGATTCCCCAGCGCCACTGGTTGCTGATGCCGACGGCCGATATCCTGTCCCGCAGCCGGGGATCGTGACCTCACGCGAATATCGGGCTTAGACTGTCGCTGTGGGGTCCCGCTACCGGCAGCGGCGCTGGGTAGACCCAGCTGGCGATCCCGGGTTGTGGGCTTGACGTGCCGCCCTGGTTCGCCTGAGGTTTCTCTTGCCCGAAACGGCGGGATGGACTGGAGAGCGGCGCAACCCCGCGAGGCGGCGGTAGCTACCGCGGTGTCCGAATTTCGGGCAGGCATATCCTGCTTCTCCGCGGCTCGATTTCCAGAGGCTCCTTGCTGATCAATTCGACAAGCAGGCACTAAGCAGACAAATATCGCCTGGAATGCGGGTTGCCGTAGGAGTTGGCAGCCGTGGCATCTCAAATCTCAAGGAAATTGTGGAAGCGACAATCCGCGTGCTGATGGCAGCGGGTGCGCAGCCTTTTATCATACCGGCGATGGGCAGTCATGGTGGGGCCACGCCGGACGGTCAGACAAAAGTCCTTGTCGAATATGGGATTGCCGCGGATAGCCTCGGCGTTCCTATTGATGCCGATATGGAGGTGAAAAGATCGGCACGGCTCTGGGCGGGCGGGAGGTCGTCTTCAGTGCCGCCGCTCTTCGGGCGGATGGGGTTGTGGTCATCAATCGGATCAAACCTCATACCGATTTCCGAGGCGCGCTGGGTAGTGGGATTCAGAAGATGCTGACGATCGGTTTCGGCAAGCAGGTCGGCGCTGCCAACGCACATCGGGCCGCCGCTCATGTCGGCTACGAAGCTGTCATCCGTGAGTTTGCCAGGGTGGCTGTCGAGAACCTTCCGATACTCTGCTGCATAGCTATACTTGAGGATCAACATCACCAGACGTCGGAAATTAGGGTTCTCCGTCCCGATGTTATCGTCAGCGAGGAACAAATTCTTCTTGAGAGATCTCGCGTGCTGATGCCACTCCTTCCACTGGATGAAATAGATCTGCTCATCGTGGACCAGATTGGAAAAGAGATCAGCGGCAGTGGAATGGATACGAACATCATAGGACGCGACATAACTGGCTATTCCACATCTCTTCAGCAATCAGATGGAATGAAACCGCACATCGCGCGTATTTTCGTCCGCGATTTGTCGCACGCAACCAACGGTAACGGCATTGGCATCGGGATGGCCGACTTCACTACCGACCGCGCCGTGCAAGCTCTGGATCTACGTTCAATGTATGTCAATGCGACCACATCGCTAGGATTGAACACCGCCAAGATACCGATTCACTTCCCCAGCGATCGTCAAGCCATTCATGAAGCACTGGCATCGCTCGCTTCTTCGGATCCTAAGGCGATACGCATTGTGCGCATCGTTAACACCCTCAGCCTGAAACGTATGCTTGTTTCAGAATGTTGCTCGAATGTGCTCGAAAGTCGACGTAGAGTAACAATCGTCGGACAAGCCTGCACCATGCAGTTCGATCAATCCGGCAACTTACTGCCCCTTTGACTGAAGTGAACTCATCGATCAAAACCAAATACCGCAAGCCTGCGATGTAGACTCTTGCCCGTTTACCAAGGAGAAATTGGCCATGAGCACAGCGGAATTAGATCTGAACAGGATGCTGGATGTGCCGTGGGTGCGCTCGCAATTTCCATCGCTCGCTACACAAGTCGATGGGCAGAATGCAGCCTTTCTGGACGGTCCGGCGGGTACCCAGGTGCCCACCCAGGTCATTTCCGCGATCCAGAACTACCTTTTGAGTTCCAACGCCAATACCCACGGAGCTTTCCAGACCAGTCGCCGCAGCGACGCGATGATCGCCGACTCCCGCGAGGTCATGGCGGATTTTTTCCATTGTGACCCATGCGAGGTTGTGTTTGGTCAGAACATGACCACCCTCACATTCGCAGTATCGCGGGCGATCGGGCGAGAACTGGGGCCGGGCGACGAGATTCTCCTGACGACTCTCGATCATGACGCGAATTTCTCACCCTGGAAGGCGCTCGAGGAAAAGGGTGTGGTTGTCCGGGTCGTGGATATTCACGAAGCGGACTGCACACTCGACCTCGAGGACTTGAAAAGCAAGTTGAGCCACCGGACAAAGCTGGTGGCGTTAGGCTATGCGTCCAACTCGGTGGGAACCATCAATCCGGTTCGAGAGATCACGCGCCTGGCCCATGCCGCCCGCGCAATGGTGTTTATTGACGCGGTGCACTATGCCCCTCATGGTCTGACGGACGTCAAATATCTGGATTGCGATTTCCTGGTCTGCTCGCCATACAAATTCTTCGGGCCCCACATGGGCGTGCTTTATGGTAGACGCGAACATTTAGAGCGGTTCCAGCCATACAAGGTGCGTCCGGCGAGCGATCAAATTCCGGATCGCTGGGAAACGGGCACCCAGACGCACGAGCTGATTGCCGGCACTGGAGCGGCGGTCGAATACATCGCCGGCGTTGGGCGCCACAGCGATCCAGCAGCGAAGACGCGACGGGAAGCTCTGGCAGCGGCCTATCAGACTACGGTGGCTTACGAGCGACGGCTCATCGCCCGGCTGATCGAGGGCTTGCAGACCATTCCCGGTGTACACATTTACGGAATTACCGACCCCGCACGATTTGGGGAACGCTGCTCGACGCTCTCGCTCCGCATTGGGGATCATCCTCCGAAAACGATTGCCGAATTTCTCGGCGCGCGCGGCATCTTCACCTGGGACGGGAACTACTACGCTCTCAATTTGACGGAGCGCCTTCAAGTGGAACAGAAAGGCGGGATGCTGCGCATCGGCCTGGTACATTACAACACCGTGGAAGAGGTGGATCGCCTGCTCGGCGCTCTGCGCGAATTCGTCTCCCATTGAAGGCTCGGATCCGCGCAAGCACCGTTGCCGGTTGCAGGCCGTGTCCTCGATAAGGTAGACCCTTGCTGATAGAGTTGGATCGCATTAAAACAGGAAGGTCCCTACGTCATGACGCCAATATCAAGAAGGTCCATGCTGAGGGGTGCTGCCCTTCAGGCCCTGGGATCACTATCGTTCTTTTCCCTTTCCGCGCTGGCAAGAGCTGTTGAAGAAAACAGCCGGCCATACCAAAGGCCAAAACTCACAATCACCGATGTGCGGACGGCGCAGGTAATGGTGCATGGGCCCCAGACCCACGTAAGGGTCTACACAGATCAGGGTATCTATGGGCAGGGCGAAGCCACCGATGCCGCGGTCGGAACCGCCTCGCTTCTCCACGGCTGGCGGCGCACGCTCATCGGCCGCGACCCGCTCAACGTTGAAGCCATTTGGGAGCGAATCCGTACCGGCGGCATCTTCGCCGGAGCACAAGGCGGCCAGTACATCACCGCTCTGTCGGGTCTGGAACTTGCGTTGTGGGACCTCGCCGGCAAGGCCCTGGGCTTGCCCGTCTACCAGCTTCTCGGCGGAAAATTTCGCGACAAAGTTCGCATCTACTGCGACTCGGACATGGACGTTCCGATCGGCGAGGAGTCAGACCGGAAACTCCCGTGGATCAAGTCCCAGGGCTTCACCGCCATGAAGATCGATCTTGATGATGCCCGCGATCCTGCCCGCTTCGATGCGGTGAACTGGACGGCCAGCAACGGCGAGATCGATCGCATGGTTAAGTGGGTTTCGCATGTGCGCGAGTCCATTCCCGCCAACATGGATCTGGCTTGCGATATGCATGGCCGCTACGACGCTCCCACCGGAAAGAAAGTCGGCCGGGCGCTCGAGCCGTTTCGGCTGATGTGGCTCGAAGAGCCGGTCCCACCCGAAAACATCGACGCCATGGCCGATATCCGCCATTCCACCTCCACACCGATTGCCTGCGGGGAAAACCTCTACATGCGCTGGGGATATCGCGAACTTCTTCAAAAGGAGGCGGTCGATATTATTCAGCCCGACTTTGAGAAGGTCGGCGGTCTCGCCGAAGCCCGGAAGGTTGCCAACATGGCGCAGGCTTATTACATTCCGGTCGCGCCCCACTGCGTGGTTTCGCCGATCGGGCAAATGGCCACCGCTCATGCATGCGCGGCCTTTCCCAACTTCCTGGCATGCGAGTGGCATTGGATCAACCATCTGGATCTCTGGAAGGCTTTCGTCAAGGAAGGCGAGATCATCGTGGACGGTTACGTCACTCCGCCGGATCGGCCCGGCATCGGTGTGGAAATGAATGAGGACGCTGCAAAGAAGGCGCAGATTCCCGGAACACCGTGGTTCGAGCCTGAAAAATAACTGTTCGACAACATCAGTGCTGAGGGTTAAAGATGCGAAGATTTGTTGCCGCTGTTTTCGCCTCGGTTGCCGTCCTGGCGCTCACTCCGTGTCTCGCCGGGCAGGAGGGATTTTTCACGCGCGAAGATGTCATCAAATACACACCCGACTGGCATGGAGAGAGATTTCCCGACGGCCGGCCCAAGGTTCCCGACGACATTCTCGACCGCATGAAGAACGTCACTCTAGAAGAAGCATGGGCGACCCTGCGTTCGGCCGGCTTCAATCACCAGTATGAAGACGGCTGGTATTGCATTCATCCCGACCAGGTCCTGGTGGGCCGGGCACTCACGGCAATGTGGATGCCCGGAAGGCCCGACGTGCAAAAGGTGATCGAAGAACAGGGCGCCAAGGATAATCGCAAGGGAGCCACCAACGCGTGGCCGGTGGACATGCTGCAGCCGCGAGACGTCTATGTGGCCGACCACTTCGGACTCAAGCAGGATGGTCCTTCGATCGGTGATAACGTGGGCAACGCCATCTATGCGCGCTCGGGAAACGGCATTGTCTACGACGGCGCGGTGCGCGACATCAACGGCCTGAACGAGTTGTCAAATTTCACCTCGTTCGTTCGCTACTACGATCCTTCCCACCACTTCGGCACGCTATCCAGCGGTGCCCGGCTGAACTCCACCATGGTCGGCATCAACGGTCCGACACGCATAGGACACGCGCTGGTGATGCCAGGAGATGTTGTTCTGGGACGAAACGGCGGAGTGCTCTTTATACCACCCCAACTCGCGGAGCAGGTGGTCAAGTACTCCGAGCGCACTCACCTGGAGGATATGTTCGGCCACCAGCGCCTGCGGGAGAAGAAGTATACCGCCGGGCAGATCGATGCGAAGTGGTCACCGGAAATTGAACAGGATTTTCATCAGTGGCTGAAACAGAATGAGGATCATCTGCCGGTGCCGAAGTCTACGATCGAGGACATTTTCAAAGAGAGCAAGCCATCCAATTGAGAGCGATTCTCGGTGACAGGACTTTGTTGCGCGCGACCATCGCGGCTTGCCCTATTCTCTTTGCCTGCTTTATCTCAAACTTGTTGGGAGTTGGCATCGGGCAGTCGTATAGTATCGTCGTGCCAAAGGTGACAAATGGGAAAAGCATGACGGACCGATCGACGTGCCTGAAGCAGTGGCGAACGAGTAGCGCGTCGGGGATTCCCATCCTCGGCGCCGGTGCGGGCACCGGGATTTCCGCCAAGTGCGCCGAAACTGCCGGCGCGGACCTCATCATCATCTACAATTCTGGCCGTTACCGGATGGCCGGACGCGGCTCTTTAGCCGGCCTCATGCCTTACGGAGATGCGAATGCCATCGTCATGGACATGGCGCGTGAAGTTCTACCCATCGTTCGCCACACACCGGTCCTGGCCGGCGTATGTGGAACGGATCCTTTCCGTGTCATGGACCGGTTTCTTCGCGAACTGAAGGAAGTCGGCTTTTCCGGAGTGCAGAACTTCCCCACTGTGGGGCTGATCGATGGTCAATTCCGCGAGAGCCTGGAGGAAACCGGCATGGGATTCGACCAGGAAGTCGAGATGATTGCGCGCGCGCATGAGCTTGATTTACTCACCTGTCCCTACGTCTTCAATCCGGACGAGGCGAGGGCCATGGCAGAAGCGGGCGCTGACCTTTTAATCGCCCATATGGGACTGACGACAAAGGGTTCGATCGGCGCAAAGACAGCCATCACTCTGGATGAATCAATTGCACGTATTCAAGCCATCCAGCAAGCAGCCATCGTCGTCAATCCTGAGATTCTGGTTCTTTGTCACGGTGGCCCCATTGCGGAGCCGGATGATGTTCATTACATTTTCAGCCGGACCCCGGGCATTTCAGGATTCTTTGGCGCTTCGAGCATCGAGCGCCTGCCCACGGAGCGCGCGATTACGGAGCAAGTCACGAATTTCAAAAAAGTGAACCTCCACCCGAAGCACGGCCAAAGGAGCAGCCATGCCTAGATCCGCCGATCGCCGTTTCGTTTCCCCCGCCGATGTTGAAACCCAGGTTTTTGACTGGGGAACCATCAAGTGGCTCAGTGAACCGCGTGTCACCGGCACTGACCGCTTCACCATGGGTGTGGTGCTGTTGCAACCCGGGAAGGGGCATGTACGGCACAATCACCCGGGTGTGGAGGAAATTTTGTACGTGGTCTCCGGGCACGGCCGGCAGATGATCGATATAGACGGCGAACAGTGGCAACCAGTCAGCGCCGGAGATTTGATCCACATTCCCGCCGATATCTTCCACTCCACCGTAAACACCGGCTGGGAACCGCTGAAACTGATTGCCGTCTATTCCCCGCCGGGGCCCGAAGCTCTTCTTCGCGCGATGGCGGAGTGCCGGGTGCTTGCACCGGGCGAGCTGCCCGGAGACCCGGCGCAATGAGCCCCAGGACCATTGCGCTGATCGGCACGCTGGATACCAAGGGGGAAGAGTTCGCGTTTCTGCGCGACCGCATACAAAATACCGGCCTCCGAACCATCATGATCGATGTCGGAGTGCTTGGCCGGCCGATGTTTGAGCCCGACATCTCGCAGGCCGAAGTAGCGGCGGCGGCGAATGAAGAACTTGCCGCACTCCAATCGGAGCGAGACCGGGGCCGCAGCGTCACCGCCATGGCGCTCGGAGCCACGACGGTTCTGCGGCGGCTTTTCGAACAAAAATCCATCCACGGAGTCGTTTCACTGGGCGGTTCTGCCGGTACAGCCATCGCCACTGCGGCGATGCGCGCGCTGCCCTTCGGCTTCCCGAAATTGATGGTTTCCACCGTTGCCTCAGGTGACACCCGGCCCTACGTGACAACCAGGGATATTTGCATGATGCCTTCGGTGGTCGACATTGCCGGTCTGAATCATGTCTCCCGCCGCATCCTCAGCAACGCGGCAGCGGCGATCTGCGGCATGGTTGCCTCGGAACCGGCCAGTGATGCTGATGAGAAGCCGGCCATCGCGGCAACCATGTTCGGCGTTACCACACCTTGCGTGACCATGGCACGGCGCCTTCTTGAGGAGAGCGGCTACGAAGTTCTGGTGTTTCATGCCACCGGCGTGGGCGGCAGCGCGATGGAACAGTTGATCGAAGACGGCGCATTTCGAGCGGTTCTGGATGTCACCACCACCGAGCTCGCTGACGAACTGGTGGGCGGGGTCATGAGCGCGGGACCGCACCGGTTGGAGGCCGCCGGCCGCAAGGGCATTCCCCATCTGGTCTGCCCGGGCGCAATCGACATGGTAAATTTCGGGCCCATAGAGACGGTTCCCCCACAGTTCCGGAGCCGCCTTCTTTACCGGCACAACCCCGGCGTGACTCTCATGCGGACGACCCCGGAAGAGTGTGCCGAAATTGGACACATCACGGCGAGCAAGCTCAACCGCGCAACCGGCCCCGTCACCGTGCTGATTCCTTTGCAGGGCGTTTCCGCCATCGACAAACCGGGCGCCCCATTCTATTCTCAGGCGGCGCTTGACGCGTACCGCAGCGCACTAAAAGCGGCACTCAGCCCAGCCGTCCGGCTCATTGAGCTTGACGCCCACATCAACGATGAGGTTTTTGCGCGTACGGCCGCGGAACTGCTGATGGAATCCCTCCGTGTACTTGCCGAAACGAGGGCAAGTTGAGTTTTATCGGTCGGAGAATGCCAGTGAACCTCAGGCTCGGTGGACCGACGTCGATTCCCCAGAGCCGCTCCGGTTGACAACATATCCCCTGTGCGGGGATATATGTCGGACGGACGATGTGTCGGAGATTGTGATATTCCCGTGAATGAGAGACCGGAGTCGATCGCGTTGATCACTTTTCGGATCTTCGCTTGGCCTCCCTCACCCAATCAGGCATGCAACCCGCACACGAGGAGCCGCTTAATGTAGGTTTTGCCGGGGTTCGAGAGGGGTTTCATTGATCGGGCGACTCAGTGGCTGCCTGCGACATCCGAGCACGATTCGGGTCAGGCTCAAAGAGACTCTCTCGGGCAACCGGCCATTGTCGATAACGGAGACTTCTTCGCAAAGCCCGTTTTGCGTCAACTTGACCGAGGGAGGAGTGTCGAGCGTCTTTCATCGCCGGTCCGCCTGTGTTCGCAG
>CAVREL010000019.1:0-14059 GCA_963720105.1 uncultured Acidobacteriota bacterium
ATATAGCGGCGCCCGTCGATCGAGATAGGCGGCCAGACGAGCCGGGACGGCGCAGCTGGCGGCCACCGCCTCAAGTAGAGCGACATCGCCATCGCGATCGAAGACCCGTAGCTCTCCCGTTTCGGCGTCGACCGCCGTGATGAGCAGGCGGCGCTCCGGCCACGAGTCGACCGGCAACCGCTGCTCGATGATCGCTTTCCTCTCCGACTCGGGCACGGTCCTCGCTTTCAACGCGGCACGGCCGAGGCGCGCGCGCGCCTGCTCCTCGCCGCCCGGCCACAACATCGAGGCGGCGAAGCGCAGCGTTACGGTCGCTCCAATTTTTGCGGCTCGCTCGGCGCGCGGTTCGGTGAGCTGTTCCGCGTAGAGATCCTTGACACTCACGCCACTGAGGATCTGCGCGCCGACCACCGGGCCGGCCGATGTGCCGACCACAAGGTCCGCCGACGTCAGGTCGACACCGGCCTCAGCCAGCCCCGCCAGCAAACCTGTCTCCCAGGCGATGCCGGTGACTCCCCCGCCACCGAGCACGAGCGCTCGCCCTCCCGTTGCCATCGCCAAGAAGATAGGGCTAGTGCGCCGACTCGGATTGGTATTTCGGTTTGCGGAGTCCGGGTACACCAGGTAGGTGCTCCAGCACCACGACCCAATCCTGAAAGATGGGCACCTCGGCGATTTCCCAGGATCCGCTCGCATCCGGCGAGATGTTTCCGATTTCCGTCTCGGTTCCATCGGCGGGATTGAAGAAGAAGGCGTGATAGGAGCCGGGCTTGAGGTTGCGAAAGCCGGCGCCGGTGTAAGACGCAGGCGTAAATGCGATCGCGGCTTCGCCGGGGATGACGGCGGCAAACGGCTTCCAGTAGTCGTCCTTGTTCCAGCGCGGATGGATGCAGTCCGGGCGGGGCTCGAGTTTCCACCACGAATAGCGCATCAGCAGGGCCTTCGCCATGCCGAGTTGACCCGAGCCGGGCAGGGAGGCGGCGATGTCCCAGGGCGGGCCGCCCCACGAATGTCCATGCGGTGAGAGCCCATAAGGCTTCTCGCGCGTGTTCAGCTGCCAGATGCCGTTGGCGCCATAGGTATGGCCCGCGACGCCGCTCAGCAGCGCCGACCAGAACATGAAGCGCTGCACCTCCTGGCGGCTGGCTTCCCGGATGCCTTCGTAATTCACTTCGCCAATCAGAACCGGCATGCGCGGGGTGGCCGCCAGTTCGCCGATTGATGGTCTCGATGGTGTTGGGCACGCTCTCGCGATCGCTGTGGCCGGTCTGCAGCATGTCGAAATCCAGCACCGACGGATCGTCGACGCACGCGCGCGCCGCATTCGATGGGTGGATGGTGATGGGGTGGTGATGGGGGTCGATGGAACGCACGTAGCGCGCCAGTTCGGTCAGGCCGTGCTTCTGCACTTCGGCATCCTGCTCCTTGGTTTTGGAAAGGTAGTACGGCATGGTGCCCTCTCCGGCCAGGCACCAGACTACGGGATAGGCGCTCCAGCGGGCGACCAGGTAGCGCCAGTGCTTCTTCACCTTCTCCATGCCCATGAGGGGAATGAAATATCCCCAGAAGCCCGACGATGCAGGCCGCCAGCCCGTGATCGGCCAGGTGCTGGATGCGCACGTCGGCCATATCGAAATAGGCAGGATTGATGCGGGTGAACTCGCGATCCCACGGGAATCCGGCTTCGTTGGCTCCGCGTTCGTCGAGCCACGGCATGTCCGGATAAAGACCGGCGACGATCTGCACCATCGTGAATCCCTTGCGAAGGCGGTCGGCGGTCAGGGTTTCAAAACCATCCGGCCAACTCAAGCGCTTGCAGAGGGCCATCCACCAGGTATCGCCCAGCCAGAAAAAGGGCGTGCTGTCGGCATGCTGGAAATGACGCGCGTCGGCGCCGATCTTCAGCGGGCCGTGTTTGTAGTGGATGTTGGAACCGCCATAGGGCTCGGCCCGCAGGGTGAGTTGCTGATCGTGGAGGTCGCGATTCTTCGCATCCGAGCAGATCGATCTCACCTTGTACAAGCCCGGCGCGGGCGGCGCATAACGGATTCTCCAGGTGGAACCGCCGGCCCAGAATCCGGGGATGCGCTCCTCGGCGCCCGAAGGAAGAGTGATCATCGCGTCCACGTCGATTTCGTTGAACGGATCGTCGTATTGCTTTCCGCTTGTCCAGGACCACTCGGTGGGAGTGCCGGCGGTGGCCGGACGCTCGTCGGCGAGGGCCGGTTTTGCCATTGAGCCGCCGATAGCCGTCGCGGTTACGGCTTTGACAAAAGTACGCCTCGACATCAGGTCAGACATGCACGAATCTCCCTGAACCAGGTCCCAAAATCGGGGACCCTTCGGCTTCGCTCAGGGCAGGCTCTGGGGCGTCCGATTTCAGCCCAACGATCATCAGGCGGCAGCCGAAATCCTGTCAAGAAAATAGAATTTATTTACCCATGGAAACACGCACTTGACAGTTTCCGGGGCTCAAACGTAGTTTCCGTATCCGGGGTCCCCAGCGACCGGGGCCCCGCGAGGCGCTCTTGCCGAGTGGGGTGGAGCGACAGGTCTCCGTCGCTGGGGTGGTTATCCGTGAAGCTTGAAAAGAAAGTGGCCATCGTGACCGGGGCGGCGAGTGGCATCGGCCGCGCAAGCGTCATGGCGTTTGCGCGGGAAGGGGCGCGGGTGACGGTTGCCGACTGCAACGAACGCGGCGGGTGCGAGACGGTCGCCATGATCGAATCCGAAGGCCACGAAGCGTTCTTCGCCCAGGTCGACGTCACCCGGGAATCGGAAATCGCGCACATGGTAGACGAAACGGTGAAGCGGTGGGGAAGGATCGACGTGCTTTTCAATAACGCCGGCGTGCTGCTGGTGAAGACCATCGAGCAGATGAGCGAGGACGAATGGGACCGGGTGATGGCGGTGAATGTGAAGTCCGTTTTCCTCGCCACCCGGCACGTGGTTCCGCATATGCGCCGCAATGGCAAGGGCGCAATCCTCAACACCGGATCGATTGGGAGTTTCACCGGGCAGGCGGGGACGCCGGTCTATTCCGCCTCCAAAGGCGCAATCGCATTGCTTACCAAGTCATTGGCGCTCGACCTGGGGCGGGACGGGATTCGGGTCAATTGCCTCTGTCCCGGCATTACCGACACGCCGATGCTTCGCGAGCACCTCGGGCACGGCGAGGAGGGCGAAGCTCGCATTCGCGCCCGGCTGGCGCGCGTCCCACTGGGAAAGATTCTCCGCCCCGAGGATGTGGCCCGGGCCGCGGTCTACCTGGTCTCCGACGAGTCGGAAGGCATCACGGGCATTCTTCACGTGGTGGATGGCGGGCTGATCGCGGCGTCGGAATTCAACGTGCCCCTGTGACACGTTCTATCCTGATCCTGTGCACGTCTAAGAGGGATTCTCATGTCTACACATTCGCGTCGATTGTTCCTTTGCGGTTCGGCCGCTGCGGTTTCCGCGGCGGCAATGTCTGGGTTCCGGGCACTCGCCCAGCCCAAGTCTCCTTTCAAAGTCGCCGTCATCAGCGACGAAATTTCTGCTGATTTCGATCACGCCTGCCACGTGGTGGCACAGGAGTTCGGTTTGAGTTGGATCGAACTCCGCTCCATGTGGGGCAAAAACCTGATGGATCTCTCCTCGGATCAAATCGGCGAGGTTCAGAAGATTCTCGAAACGTACGGACTGCGGGTCACCGACATCGCCAGTCCGCTGTTCAAGACCGATTGGCCGGGCGCGCCGCGCTCGCAATATAGTTCGAAAGGCGACATGCACGCCGCCGCGGAGGCGACCTTCAAGCAGCAGGATGAGATTCTCGAAAAATCCATCGCGCTGGCCAAAACATTCAAGACCGACAAGGTGCGCTGCTTCGATTTCTGGCGGATTGACGATGTCGTCTCCCTATCGGTCGGCAATCGACGAGAAGCTACGGTCGGCAGCCGAGACCGCGGGCAAACAAGGCATTTTGCTGGTGCTCGAAAATGAATTCGAGTGCAATACGGCGACAGGCCGCGAGGCCGCGCGTACCCTGAACGCCATTCAGACGCCACATCTCGCGCTCAACTGGGACCCCGGCAACGCCGTGATGCGCGGTGAGCTGGATGCGTTCCCCGCCGCCTGGGACACGCTTCCCGAGAATCGCATTCATCACTGCCACTGCAAGAACGCGACCAAAAACGACGCCGGCAAGATCGTATGGGCTCCGGTCGCGAAGGGCTACATCGATTGGACGGCTCAATTCAAGGCCCTGAAACAGGCCGGCTACGGTGATGCGGTCAGCCTGGAGACACACTGGCATGGCGCCTCCACGCCCGAAGAGTCGACGCGGATCAGTTGGGCGGGGATGAAGGAAGCCCTTGTGGGCGCGGGAGCGCTTTAGGAACTGCGGGGGAGGTGCGTGAGACTCGTTCCGGGCGTGGAATCCGCTATTTTTGATGACAAAAAACAGCTAGTCAGCGCCGCTGCGCGGCATAGCGAGTCAGCAAGTCAGCGCGAAAGCCAGTTCTACAAAGGCTATGCTCTTCGGTCGCCTATCGGCGGCGAGGCTGATCAAGCGGTGAGGTATGAGCTTGATGGGGAGAACTGCATTGAGAAGAACCATTGGCACAGCTTTGCTGGCCGCACTGGTATGGACGGCGCCCGCGTTAGCCAGGTGAAAATGACGCACGATCAAATTGTCTTCTACACCTCGGATTGGAAGGGTGACCGGTTCCCGGACGGACGGCCGAAGCTTCCGGACACGCTGTTGAAACGCGCGGTCGACATGACGATCGAAGATGTCTGGGAGTTTCTGCGCGATCGCGGATATCGCAACCAGTTCGAGGGCAACTGGCAGGCGCTGCACATCGATAAGCCGTTCGCGGGCCGTGCGCTGACGGCGCAGTACATGCCCACGCGGCCGGACATGCGGCGGGCGATCCTGGCCGAAGGCAAAGCGGAAGGGCGCGTGAGCGGCACGAATAGTTGGCCCATCAACGAGCTCCAGATCGGTGACGTTTACGTTGCCGACGGCTTCGGAAAAGTGATCGAGGGCACGCTGATCGGATCGAATCTGGGCAATGCCGTGGCCGCGCACACGCATACCGGATTCGTGTTCGACGGCGGCATCCGCGACCAGGCGGAGAACCGCGAGATTCCCGACTTCAACGGCTTCTACCGCGGCTACGATCCGTCGGCATGGGCGGACATGGAGCTGACCGGAATCGACGTGCCGGTGCGCATCGGACGCGCGGTCGTGCTGCCCGGCGACCTGGTGCTGGCCAAGCCGGAGGGCGTGCTGTTTGTTCCGGCCATCCTCGCCGAAGACGCCATCAGCGCAGCGGAGTTCACCGCGCTGACCGACGACTTCAACTTCGAATTGAATCGGGAGGGCAAGAACGGCGCCGAGTTCGAAGGCGGATGGAATGCGAAGAAATACGATGCGTTCGCAAAGTGGATCGAAGCCCACCCCGAGAAGCTGAAGATGCCGCGCGGCGAGTTCGATGCACTGCTCGCGAAAAGCAAAGCAGCCCAGGTCGGGACGGAATGCGCCGACGCCCGATGCGGAGCCATAGTCCCGTTGTGTCCCAACGCAGGTCCAGTTCGGCTTTCGCTCTCGAAAGGCAACTGCAGATCCTTCGACTGCGGTCGCTTCGCGACCTCCGCTGGGGTGAGCAGGGCTAAGGAGAGCGTTGATCGATCAGCGCGGCCTGGAGCATCGCCTTCGCGTAGGCAATGTCGTAGACGTCTCCGGTATAGCCGCCGCCACCGGGGTAGCCGCGGATCGGCCTCGCGATCGCGGTCGTAGTCCAACGCGCGGGGGTGCTCGGGGTAAATCTCGCGCGTGTACTTCACCCGGATCAGTTCCTTCATCACCGCGAACATGTTTACATCGCCCTCGTCGATGAAACCCTCGTCGTAGTTTACGTACGGCTTCATCACATGGGGATTGCGGTAGTGCATGTGATTGATACGGTCGCGGCTGCCGAAGTAGTGGCACACTTCGACCGGATCTTCGCCCATTTCGCTCGTCACGCCGCAGTCGAACGTGATTCCATTCGCGGGGCTGTCGACAATTTCGATCAGGTGCTTCCATCCGTCGAGGGTCGCCATGATCTGTTGCGATCCGCGGCTTGCGGAAAAGGAGGGTCATTGGGGTGCAGCGCCAGGCGCACGTTCGACTTCTCCGCTACCGGAATCACGGCCTTCAGGAAATAGGTGATGTTGGCCCACATCTCGTCGAGCGTGTGAGCGCCCTCCTCGGGCAGCGGGGGTAGATCCTTCATGCGGTCGTAGTCGGCGCCGGTCAGTCCTGCACCGCCGCGGCCGATCTCTTCGTAGTAGCCCTCCATGGCGCGATGCGCGTAGAAGTTGTATTCGATCACCGGCAGGCCCACCTTGCCGGCGGCTCGATCGTCTGCCGCACCTTTTCGATCTCCTCGTCGCGCCCCGGCCGCCCGTAGATCGTATTGGGAAAGCCACCGATCATCAGGTTACCGAGGGTCACGCCGCCGGCCTTGAACTTGTCGATCCAGGGTTGAAGCTGGTTCACACTCCAGGGAATCGGCGGACCGCCGGATAGAACGTGATACACGCCGAGCTGAACGACGCGGCGGATTGCCTCGTCGGCTACGCCGTTGCGCAGATCGATAGCGCAGGCGATCTTGGGCGTGGCGGCGCTTCCTGCGGCATGCCGTCGCCCATCCACAGGGCGAGTTCGATTGCTGCGCTAATGCCGCGAGGGGCCGCAGATGCCGGCGAAAACGCCGCCGCGCTCATGTTTCCGATCATTCTTCTTCGCGAGAGTCCTGGTTGTAGCGGGATCATAGCCTCGCATTGTTCCACGAACGATGGGGCTCGTCCAGTGAAGGAGTAAGATGTGGGCACTTATCTCATCCGGGGAAGGAATGCGCTGAAATGCCTGATGTCAAGAACCTCCGCCTGAACCGCCGTCATGTTCTCAAGTCATCGCTCGCCGTGCTGGCGGGCGGCATAGCCGGACAATTTGCGGAAGCCGGACCGGCGATCCAGAATGTGAACACCGCATCGAGCCCGTCGAGCCTGAAGATCACGGACATGCGATACGCGGTGGTGGTGAAGCCGGGACCGAGCCCGTGCGTGATCATCCGCATCGACACCAACCAGGGCGTGTACGGGCTGGGCGAAGTGCGCGACATTGCCGGCCCGCACGGGGTACGCGATGGTGCTCAAGAGCCGCATCCTGGGCGAGAACCCGCTGCGCATCGATTACCTGTTCCAGAAGATCGCGCAATTCGGCGGCAATGCGCGGCAGGCGGGCGGCGTATGCGCGGTGGAGATGGCGCTATGGGACATCGCGGGCAAGGTCTACAACATTCCCGTGTAGGGATGCTGGGCGGTAAATGGCGCGACTCGATCCGCATCTATGCCGATACAACGGAATCGATGGATCCCGCCGAATACGGCCGCCGCGCCAAGGAGCGCAAGGCGATGGGCCTGACGTGGATGAAGATGGACCTCGGCATCAACGTGCTGGAAGGAACTCCCGGCACGGTGATGCAGCCGCCCGGGCATGAGCAAATGGGAACTGCACAACCAGCCCAATCCTTTCATCGCCACAGAAGTCACGGACAAGGGCATCGATCGCCTGTGCGAGTACGTGGCCGCGGTGCGGGAGAACATCGGCTACGACATGCCGCTGTCGATGGATCACCTGGGCCACATCGGCGTGAAATCGGTAATTCGCCTCGGCAAGGCCTATGAAAAATTCAACCTCGAGTGGATGGAGGACGTGATTCCCTGGTACTACACCGACCTGCTGAAGCAGATCACCCAGGAGAGCCCGACGCCGACTCTCACGGGCGAAGACATTTACAAGATCGAAGACTTCGAGACGCTATGCCGCGAACATGCAGTAGACAAGATTCACCCCGATCTGGCCACGTCGGGCGGCATTCTGCAGACGCATCGCATCGGGGACATGGCCTTCAAATACGGCGTACCGATGGCGATGCACTTTGCCGGCACGCCAGTCAGTTGCATGGCCAACGTGCACTGCGCCGCGGCGACGCGCAACTTCCTGGCGCTCGAGAATCATTCGCTGGATGTGCCCTTCTGGCAGGACCTGGTAACGGGGATCGAAAAGCCGATCATCGACAAGGGATACATCAAGGTTCCCGACAAACCGGGCCTGGGCATCACGCTGAATGACGACGAGGTGAAGCGGCACTTGAAGCCCGGCACAGGATACTTTGAACCGACACCGATGTGGGACGAAGCGCAGTCTTGGGATGATGCGGTGTTCAGTTAAGTTAGCCGTTTTCGACGCGCGACTTTATGTCCCGGTATGCCGTTTCGATGAGTCTATTAAGGGCTGCCGCGTTGGTGAACGTATCCGGTCTCAGCTTCACGTGGCGCATTCGCTTGCCGTCGCCTTGCAACAAGCGCGCCGGATCGGGCAGCGCCGCGCCGTGAAAGAACCCGACGTTTACGTGCGAAGTGAAAACGTTGACGTAGCCGAAGGGCGCATCTCCCAGGCATGCAACCGGACAGCCGTCATGCAACAGCTCCCGGACTTCGTCACCGCATTTTCGCATCACTTCAAACCACTCACGCGCGATGGCCCCCAATTCACCTTCATGCTTTTTCATCCACGCATCGATGGCGGGATCGCGCTCCACGGCGCCGTCGAATCGAAGTAATTCCGTTCTCACTGTCGCTCCATTTTCAGCATTCGTGTCCGCCGGTGCGGGCCGGCTCATTGTTTGATCACCGTTCCGTCGGGCAGCCGGATCTCTCCCCAGCCGCCATTCAGCGGGCGTTGGGTGAAGGGGGCTTTGGCGGCCTCTTTTTCATCGATCTCGATGCCCCAGCCGGGCTTTTCGCTCACCCAGAGATAGCCGTCGCGCATTTCGGGGCAACCCTGAAAGATCGCCTGCGTGCGCTCATTGAATGGCGAGTATTCCTGGATGCCGAAGTTGTAGCTGACCAGGTCGAGCGTGACATTGGCCATGTGGCCCACGGGCGAAACGTCGCCCGGCCCATGCCACGCGGTCCTGACGCCGGATTGCTCGGCGAGGATGGCGATCTTGCGGGCGGGGCTGAACCCTCCGGCCTGCGAAACGTGCACGCGGATGTAGTCGATGAGCCGCTCGGTCATCAAAGGCTGCCATTCGTGCGGGCTGTTGAACAACTCGCCCATGGCAATCGGCGTAGCGCAGTTCTCGCGGATCTGGCGGAAGTAGCCGAGGTCTTCGGGCGAAAGCGGGTCCTCGAGAAAAAACATGCGGAAGGGCTCGGCAGCCTTGCAGAATTGGACGGCCAGGTTGGGTGTGAGCCGCTCGTGCATGTCGTGGAGCAGTTCCACTTCGTCGCCCAGTTCGCGGCGGCACACTTCGAGCAGCTTCAACGCGCGGCGGAACTGGGCGGCGGGATCGAAGAGCGGCTTATCATGCAGAGCCTTGGGGCGGCCCGTTTCGCCGTGCTGCGAGCCGTAGCCCGCCATGCCCGGCAGGCCTACCTGCACGCGCACATTACGCCATCCCTGGGCCAGGTACTTGCGCGCATTTTCGACCACTTCTTCGAATTCGGCGCCGCTGGCATGGGCATAGGTGTCGGCGGCTTCGCGGCACTTGCCCCCGGCGAGCTGATAAACGGGCATGCCCGCCTGGCGTCCCTTGATATCCCACAGCGCCTGGTCGATGCCGCTGATGGCGTTGTTGAGCACCGGGCCGTTCTTCCAGTACGACGAGTCGTAACAGGATTGCCAGATGTCCTCGATGCGGTCGGTCGTCTTGCCCAGCAGAAACGGCTTGAGATATTTATCCACCGCGGGCTTCACCAGGTCGGCGCGCTGCGTGAAGGTGGCGCAGCCGTAGCCGTACAGGCCGTCCTGGTCGGTGGTGATCTTGACCACGGTGAGGCGCACGCCCTGCGGCTCGCATTCGATGACGCTGATGTCCTTGATGCGCGGCAAAGAAAGGGCGCGGGTGGCGTGGGCGGCTTGTTCCTGGGCGGCGGCGAAACGGGGCGTACACGCAAGCCCGCCCGCGGCGGCAACAGTCCGGAGAAAATCGCGGCGATGCAATGGCATAGACTGGCCTCTTTGAATGCAGGGTACAAAGAGGCCATTCTAACGCGATTGAACACACTGTGGGCGACGCTTCTATCCCAGGTCTCAGAATCGAGACCTGGGGCACCCAGATGATTGAGCCCGCTCGAACTCTAAGTAGCCAGCGTGCTCATCGCCGGAAATTTATAGCGCGCTTTCTCGATGGGCGCGCCGAGCACTTCAATGCGCTTCAGGTCGCGAGTGCCGACGCCCAGGTGTTCCGCGAGTGCCAGCGTGCTGTCGCACTTTTCGAACGGCGGCGTGCCGCGGCCGGCCATGGGATCGAAGCCCATGACGGCGGTCGCCACCGCATCGGTGCATACGCAGTTCATGCCCGCGAGCAGCAGGCCGGGATGGATCGCCTTGTTCACCCATTCCTTGCTGTGTTCGCGCGTGTAAGGCAGTTCGCCGGCGGTCATGGTATAGATGCCGTCAATGACCGCGAGATGGATGGGGCGCGCAGCCACCAGGTCGGCGGTGATGCGCGGGACACGGAAGCCGGGATCTTTCGACTCAGCGACGGGCTGCGGCGCACTTTTGGACGGTGGCCGCGAGCCGGAATGCATGGGCCCGCGGAAGCCGACCGGCACGATGGCGGGCTCGTCCTGCGGCGCCTGGTCACTGTAGATGGTGGCCGGGGTGATGCCGAAGCAGTTCTTCATGGAGAGCGTAACGCCCGCGGTCCGGTGTTCCTTCAGCTTCGCCAGGGAGATGAATACATCCACGTCGCGGTACGAGTGGTTCAGGTCGTAGCCGGCGTACATCAGGCCGCCGCCGGGGACCATGAAGCGTGCGTACTCCTTGCCGCTGCCCAGGAAATTGGTGTTTTCGAATTCCACCTGCTTAGCCGCAGCCGCGAAATCCTTGGGCTGCCAGCCGGCGCCGACCATGAACTCCTCGAGCGGCTTCGTCCCCCCGGGATTGCTTTCGAGCAGGCGGATCCGCGTGGCTCCCGCCTGGCCCAGCAGTGAAACCAGCGACCCGATCACCTGGGGGTGCACCCAGTGGGACATCTCGTTGGGTGTGGCGCCGAGCTTCATTTTGGCGAGGCCGGTCAGGTTGAGCTTGATGCCGACGGTCTTGCCGCGCACCAGGGAGGGGAGGCCGCCCAACTGGTCGAACATGCCGGCGAGAACCTCGCGCACCTGGCGGTCGTACTCCGGGCACAGGCCGATGGCCACGCGGCTGGCCGGGGCCGGGACCGCCGAAAGCAGGGTTGGTCCTGCCAGGCAGGCGCCGGCAGTCATGGCCATCGTGCCCAGGAAATCTCTGCGGGAATAATTCCGTTGCATCAGGAGCGACCCTCCTCTGTACGGCTTCCTCCCCTAGTATGAGCCCGAAGAGACGGATGTGCGCAGGGAAATTGGCGGAAGACAGCCGGTGATCCGAACGGAGCTTCGCACCTGTTGCGGCCATCCGGAACCGCTATAGTTATCGTTTTGGAGGATGGGATCGCGCGCCGGCGTGCAGCAGATATGGGCATTCGAATGACATCCCGCATTGGGTTTCGCGACCTGCTGATTCTTTGGCTCTTCCTGTTGAGCGCTGTGGGCTTCATGGACCGGACCAATATCTCCATCGCCGGCCCGGCCATCCGCAGCGAACTCCGGCTCGACGATGTGCACCTGGGATGGGTGTTCAGCGCGTTCCTGGTTGGCTACGCAGCCTTCCAGGTGGTGGGCGGCTGGCTGGCGTACCGGTTCGGACCGCGCCTGGTGCTGGCCGCCGGCGTGCTGTGGTGGGGCTTGTTTACAGCACTGACAACTGTTCCCCATCCCGACATGGCGCACGCATTATGGATCGTCATTCTGATCCGCTTTGCGCTCGGCGCGGGCGAAGCCGTGATCTACCCGGCCTCCAACCAGTTTGTCGCCCGATGGATCCCGGCGCCAGAGAGGGGGCGCGCGAACGGCTGGATCTTTGCGGGCGTGGGGGCGGGGGCCGGGCTGAGCATTCCGGTGCTGACCTGGATCAATAGCCATTACGGGTGGCGCGCGTCTTTCTGGTTCAGCGCGGCGGCCGGGCTGGTGGTGGGTTTGTTATGGTACGCCATTGCGCGCGATCTGCCGGAGCAGCATCCGCTGGTTTCGGAGGATGAACTGGCCTACATCCAAGCAACCTGCACGCCCGAGAAAACCCGGCCGGAGGAAGCTTCGGCGTCATGGGCAGCCGCAATCTGCAACCGCAACGTGGCGGCGCTGACGGTAAGCTACTTCGCCTTCGGCTACGTGGCCTGGATCTTCTTCAGCTGGTTCTTCATCTACATGGCGCAGGTGCGCGGGCTGAACCTGAAGGCGAGCGCGCTGGTTTCCATGATCCCGTTTATGGCCATGACCGTGTGCTGCCTGGGCGGCGGCCTGGTCAGCGACTGGATTTCCAAACGGATCGGCTTGCGGTGGGGACGCGGCGGGATTGCTGCCTTCTCGTTCGGGCTTACGGCGCTGTTCCTGGTGATTGGCGCGCAAGTGCGCGGGCCATACACGGCAAGCATCATCCTCGCGGGCGGCGCGGGCGCACTGTATCTTTCCCAGAGCTCGTTCTGGGCGGTGAGTGCCGACATTGCCGGCGCCCGTTCCGGGGTTGTTTCCGGAGTGATGAATATGGGGTGCCAGATTGGCGGCGCCGTGACCGCCTCTCTTACCCCCTATATCGCGATCCGGATGGGCTGGATCGCGGCGTTTGTGTTTGCGGCGGTGCTGGCTGCGATCGGCGGCGCGATGTGGCTTCTGGTGGATCCCGGCCGGCGAACGATCGAGTCACGCGTGGGTGCGACTGCCCCGTCCTAGAGTAGTGCGTCGCAAGAATTGACGATTATCGATTCACCAAAAGGAGTTGCAGCACCGCTTCTTACGCCCCCTGCGGGGCTGGGCATTCGTAAATTGCCAGGTTTCCCCAGGCTCGCGCCTGGGGCTACCGTCTCACGCCCGCTTTGCGGGCTTTGTTCTCGGATCAGCATAACTTTCGAAATCAAAAACGCACTACACTAACTTTGCCAGGGCGGGGTTCGTGTGTGCGTCAGAACTCGTATCGCAGCGCCAGCTGAATGAGCCTGGGGTTTGCGACCGTGGACGTGATCAGGCCGAATGCGGGTCCCGCGGCGCGGTCCATGATGGGATTTCCGAACTCCGGCCGATTCAGCGCATTGAAGAACTCGCCGCACAAATGGAGTGAACTCGACTCCCAAATCGAAAACCGCTTCTCCACGGCGAAATCGATGTTCTTCTGGCTGGGGCCGCGCAGGATGCCCACACCGCAATTCCCGAACCCGGCGCCATCGCCGATGGCCGGTGCGGCGGTGAACGCGGCCGGATTGAAATAGCCATCGATGCGGTGGAAGAGAGATCCGCTCGATGCCGGATTCGAGCCGGTGCACTGCGCGCGCTCAAAACCGAAGAGGTTTCCATACACAGTGCCGGCATTGCTGTCGAGCGGGGTAAGCGGTGTACCGGATTGCGCCACGGCGACCATGGCAATCTGCCAGCCGGACGCGACGGCCTTCAGCGCTGAGGGCGCGCTGCCGAGCCCGGGAACGGAGTAGACCAGGCTCAGCACGGCGCGGTGGGTTCGATCGAAGTCGTTGGGGCCGCGCGCCTGCCGCTGATTGGTCTGGTCATTGGTGAGGAAACCCAGTTCGAAATTGGAAAGCCCACCCGAGCCGCTCAGCGTATCGAGGTTCTTCGACCAGGTAAAGCTGCCCAGAAACTGGAGGCCGTGCGAGAGGCGCTGGGTCAGGCTGGTTTCGAGCGAGTTGTAGCGCGAATCGAAGCTGGTTTCGCAAATATAGGATCCCGAGGCGATGCCGCTGAACGGAAGCCGCTGGACGATGTTCTCGATGGTGTTGGTTGTTTCTCCGTTCACAGGATTCGCAGGAGTGGCGAGGAGCGCCTGGTTGAATTCCACGCAACCGGGCACAGGCCTGGACTTGGCTCCCACATAGCCGACTTCGGCTAGTAGGTTGTGGGTCAGCTCCGATTGCAGGTTGAGATCGTACTGCTG
>CAVREL010000020.1:0-4869 GCA_963720105.1 uncultured Acidobacteriota bacterium
CGCCCAAACTTCTGCCTTCCGCCCAGCCCTAGCCCGCCCAGCCCGCCGCGCATCATCTGTTTGGCCAGGCCGCCCTTGCCCATCTGCTTGAAGACCTTGCTCATCTGGGCGTACTGCCGCAACAACTGGTTCACATCCTGCACCGTCGTCCCCGAGCCGGCGGCAATGCGCTTGCGCCGCGACCCCGAAATGATCTCGTGGTTGCGCCGCTCCCTGGGCGTCATCGAGTTGATGATGGCTTCCAAACGCACGAACTGCTTTTCATCGATCTGGCCGGCGGCCTGCTGCATGCCGGCGAACGGACCCACCGACGGCAGCATCTTGAGTATGCTCTCCATCGAGCCCAGCTTTTTGATCTGCTTCAACTGGTCGCGAAAATCTTCCAGCGTGAACCCGTCGCCCAGCAGCGCTTTTTTAGCAAACTCCTCGCTCTTCCTGCGGTCCAGTGTGGCTTCGGCCTTCTCCACCAGGGAAAGAATGTCGCCCATCCCCAGGATGCGCCCCACGATGCGATCGGGATGGAACGGCTCGAAGGCGTCCGGCTTTTCCCCCGTGCCGATGAACTTGATGGGCTGCCCGGTCACGTGGCGGATTGACAGCGCCGCGCCGCCGCGCGCATCGCCGTCCATTTTCGACAGGACCACACCCGTCAATCCAAGACGAGTATGAAATTCCTGCGCGGAATTGACCGCGTCCTGTCCCGTCATCGAATCGGCCACAAACAGGATCTCCTGCGGGCTGAGCAGTTTTTTCAGCCGCTCCATCTCGGTCATCAGCTCTTCGTCGATGTGCAGGCGGCCGGCCGTGTCCACGATCAGCGTGTCGAATCCGAAATTGCGCGCCTCGCGCCGCGCTTCGCCGGCCAGGCGCTCAACCAGCGCCGATCCGGGGGCTTCGTCTTTCATATTGCCTTCATAAATCTTTGCGTCGATCGACTTCGCCACCACCTTCAGCTGCTCGCGCGCCGCCGGCCGGTACACGTCCACCGATACCAGCAGCGGCCGGTGTCCGCCCTTCTTGAGCCAGGCCGCCAGCTTGCCCGCGGTGGTAGTCTTGCCGGAGCCCTGCAGCCCAGCCATCAGGATCACCGTGGGCGGCTGGGGCGCAAACTTGAACCGCGCCGTATCCTTGCCCAGGATCTCGATCAGCTCGTCGCGAACGATCTTGATCACCTGTTCAGTAGGCGACAATGCCGTCATGACGTCTGTGCCCGTCGCCTTGGCGCGAATGTGCTCGACCAGCTCGCGCACCACGTTCAGGTTGACGTCCGCTTCCAGCAGCGCCACGCGGATCTCGCGCAGCGCTTCGGCCATGTTCTCTTCGCTAAGCGTGCCCTGCCCGCGAAGGTGCTTGAAGGCCCGCTGCAGTTTATCGGTAAGGTTCTCAAACATAGGTCCAACCTCAGTTTATCCTGAGCCGTCCTGTATGGCTGGCAGGCCACCCATCAGTCCGGTTCCACCAGCTACTGCTCCAGCTTTCCATCCAGATAGGTATATGTCTGCCTGAATGTCCACGGCTCGCCCAGCGGCCCCAGACTGTCGCGGAAGTCCGCACGGATGTTTCACCACAACTTAACAGGCGCGCCCCACCTTTCCAACCCCGTCATTGCGTTAGGCTGGTCTTGTCGCGTGGAATGAAACGATGGAAAGCTCAACGCAGATGGATCGGCTGATCGAGGGTCACAAGCGCTTCCTGAACGACGTCTTTCCCGCGCGGCGCAACCAGTTCAGGCTCCTGGCGGACAGCCAGGCCCCCGAATGGCTGTTTATCACCTGTTCCGACTCGCGCATCGTGCCCGACCTCATTCTGGGCACCGGCCCGGGCGATCTCTTTATCTCCCGCAGCATTGGCAATGTCGTTCCCATCACCGCCGGCGATATCGACGGTACAACCGCCACCATCGAATATGCGGTCGAAGTGCTCAAGGTGCCGCACATTATTCTCTGCGGCCACTCCGACTGCGGCGCCATGAAAGCCGCGCTCGACCGCAAAAATCTGGAGCACCTGCCCAAGGCCAGCCGCTGGCTCCGCCACGTGGAAGCCGCCTTTACTCATCGCCAGCCGCCCAATCCGGCCGACGGCGAACATGCCGAGCTCGCCGCCCTGATTCGCGGCAACGTCGTCGCTCAACTACTCAACCTGAAGGCCCAGCCCGCCGTTGCCCGCGCGCTGGCGCACGGCGCCATCTCCGTGCATGGCTGGTATTACCACATCCTCAGCGGACGGATCGAGGCTTACGACGAGCAGATGCGCCGCTTTCTCTCCCTTGCTTGACTCCCCGGACCCCGCGAACGCTTCCGCAATCCCAACCGCAGAAGGAGGACCTATGTCATCCGCTCCTCAGACGTCTCCCGCCCGCAATGACCCATTTACCGCCGGCAACTTCCGGGTCGAAATCGAAGGAATTACCCCCACATCGTTCAGCGAGGTTAGCGGTCTCGAAACCTCCATCGATGTGGTCGACTATCGCGCCGGCGATGCCAAAACCGGCACCGAGCAAAAACTGCCCGGGCTGTCCCACGTAACCAACGTGACCCTCAGGCGCGGCCTCACCCGCGACCTCTCCCTTTGGAACTGGATCCAGACCGCGATCAACGGGACCGTCACCCGGAGGGCCGTCGCCATCATCCTTCTCGACCAGACCGACAATCCGGTGCTGCGCTGGCAGCTTCGCAGCGCGTGGCCATGCAAGTGGGCTGGCCCCATGCTCAACGCAGGCTGCTCCGACGTGGCCATCGAGGAACTTGAAATTGCGCACGAAGGCCTCGAGCTGACTGCTCCTTAGAGAAGATGAAGATGGAAACATGGGTGCCCCAGGTCCCCGATTTTGGGACCTGGGATGGACGCGTTTGAACGGGATGCGCCGTTATGCGCTGGCGTCGCGCATGGCCCTTACCCTCTCATGCGATGCCTGGATATGCGCCGCCTGGCGGATCACGGCCTCCCGGATGGGCGCCGGAAGAAACTTCTCCAGGGCATCCTCGTACGCCTCTTCGGCTTCATCTTCGGCCTCTTCGGCGCTCTGCAGCAGCGCATGCGGTCCCGCTCCCAGCGCGGCTTTCAAGCCGGTAAACATGCGCAGAAACGCGCCCGCCGGACTCCCAGTCTCGTGAATATCGCGAACGCCTTCCTGGTGAAGAATATTCTCCAGTTCGCCGCGAAACTCGGCCCGCTTCAGCGACTCGGCAAGAAAATAGCGCTTAAGGGTATCGTCGTCGATCGCCTCGCCAATCTTCTGAAACCCCTCCTGACCGTCAATCAGGGTCTCGATGACCGTACGCAGCGTGCCCTCGGCTTCGATCAGGTCTTTCGACGGATTTCCCACAATGACTCCCCCACGACCAGGCTTGGTGAGCTTCGGCTAGGAGCTAGAAGCTAGCAGCTACAAGCTGCTTTTAAGAGCGAGCGTCCGGCGGCTGCCATTGCGATTCTCCTTTGCCGCCGGCAAGTGAGGGAAATCGCGAAAACCCCACGCCACTCGCCCGGTTGCTGCTTGCTCCGGACGTTTGAGTCCGGAGCCTCCGATGCGGTTTGCACGTTCTGAACATCCAGCCCGCCGCAGGCGGACTCGGGCGTTCGAAGGTATGAGGTGGCGGGGCACAAGGCGGTTGCTTTGCCGCTCTATGCAGCCTTGGTCCTGGGCTTCACCCTGTTCCAGGATTTGGCTTTTGAGGCCCCCCACAGGTCGTATCCGCTCTGCAGCCCGATCCAGAACTGGGCCGAGTTGCCGAAGTACCTGCCCAACCGCAGTGCGGTGTCGGCAGTAATGCCGCGCTTGCCGCGCACAAGGTCGTTCACCCGCGGGGCGGAAACATGCAAATCCTTGGCCAGCCTGTACGCGGTGATTCCGAGGGGTTCCAAAAACTCAGTACGCAGAATTTCGCCGGGATGAATGGAAAAGGCGAACGGAATGCTTTCCATTGCTCCTCCTAGTGGTAATCGACGATCTCGACTTCATGTGCGTCGTGGTCACGCCACACGAAACACAGCCGATATTGGTCGCTGATACGAATACTGTGCTGACCTTTGCGATCACCCGACAGGGCTTCAAGGTGGTTACCGGGTGGAACGAACAAGTCGGCGAGGTTCCTTGCCCAATGCAGGATCAATAGCTTCTTCAGTGCTGTCCTTCGAATCTTCGGAGGAATGTGGCGGCTCTTGCCCGTCTCCCACAGGAGTTGGGTGTTGCCGTCCTTAAAGCTCCTGATCACCGAAAATGATAACGGTCCCCGTTATGAACGTCAACCATTAATCCATCCTCACTCCGCGTGCAGCACCACCTCGAACAACAGCAGGCTCACCGTGGTGAAGATGATGTCGTACCCCACCAGCAGCTTGATCCACAGCGTGGGATCGAATTCGCCGGTGAGAATCGAACGCGTCGCCTGCACCATTCCCATCAGGGCGGGCATGAAGATGGGAAACAGGATCAGCGGCAACAGCAGTTCGCGGTTACGGCTGCGAATCGACAGCGCCGCGAAGAATGTCCCGTTCGCCACCAGCGCCCACGTGCCCAGCGGCAACACCAGCAGCAGTAGCCACGCGTTTCCCAGCAAGCGCAGGTTATACATCACCATGAACACCGGGGCCAGCACCACCTGCACCACGGTCACAAACAGGAAATTGGCGATGATCTTAGCCAGCAGCAGGTCCGATCCCGACGAAGGGGCCATGCGCTGCGCGTCCAGCACCTGGTGCCGGATCTCGCGCGCCCACGCCTGGTTCAGCGCGCTGACCGACGCAAATAGCAGCGCCACGGTCAGCACTCCGCCCGCAATGTCGCGCGAAACTGATCCTCGCGGATCGAAGGCCAGCGAAAACAGCACCACCACCAGCAGCGCAAAGAACAGCATCGAGTTGATGGCCTCT
>CAVREL010000021.1:0-11298 GCA_963720105.1 uncultured Acidobacteriota bacterium
GCGGCGGCCACGATCAAGTTGGCGTGCGTATCGGTCGGAGCGCAAATCGCCACAGCGTCGATTTCCTGATCGGCGATGATTTCCGCACCGGACGAGAGGATCCTGGAGACGTTGCAGCGGGCGGCGACCGATAGCGCGGCCGCCCGATTAAGATCGGCGACCGCGACGAGTTGCGCCTGCGGAGCGCGAAAGGCGAGAGTTTCAGCGTGCACGGGGCCGATTCGACCGGCGCCGATCAGTCCAAAGCGGAGTCTTCTGTTCATGGCTTCCCGCGATCCTTGGTTGACGCGAATGCATCCAGCATATATCAGGCCGGCATAGAACTCGCGACGCGGTTCCTGCAACTCATGGCGGCAACTCGCAATCTTTGCGCGGCAACCGGCCGAAGATATACATGAACTGCCAAATCTGCCGTAACATTGTCTTTCATGCCCACCTGCTGGAGATCACGATGAAGCGAATTCTGATGATCGTTGCATTCACGCTCCTGTCCCTGCCGTTGGCGGCCCAGAGCGGCAGCATGCCAACGGCCAACCCCAAGGTCAGAGCCATTACCGCTTTTGTCCGCCTGGATCGAAACACGTGGGAGAAGCAGATCGGCGAAGCGCTGACTGTCTTGCGAAAGACACAGAGTTACTTTGAAGTGGCGGGCTACAAGGTGGAGTCGATCCGCATCGTAACGCAGCCCGTAGGCGAACTTGTGGCCGGGCTTTCCGAGGACGATGCCGTGGCATTCCTGGGGCGCCTGGATGAACTCTCGGCCAAAGAGAATTTTCTCCCCAACGTGGGACCCGGCATGATGCACGAGACCGACGACCCTGCTCCGATGCGCGTGCTGGAACGCGCGCTTTCAACCCTGCCCAACATTGAAGCGAGCGCCATCATTGCCGATGATGACGGCATTCACTGGAAAACCATTCGCCGCACCGCGGAGCTGGTCAAGTATGTGGCTGAACACAGCCCGCGCGCCCAGGGCACATTCAATTTCGGGGCAACCGCAATGCTGAAGCCGCTGGGACCGTTTTATCCAGGCGCATATCACACCGGAGCCGGCAGACAATTCGCCATCGGATTCGAGGGCGCCGGCGTGGTTGCGGATGTTTTCGCGCGGGACAAGGGCAATGCCGAGGCCGCGACGGCCGATCTGACGGCCGCACTGACCAAGCATGCGAAGACAGCGGACCGCATCGGCAACCAGGTTGCGGCTGAAACCGGTTGGAGCTTCATCGGTGTCGATCCCACGCCGGCGCCGCTGGGCGACGTATCTATTGGCGCGGCTATCGAAAACTTCACGGGCGCAAAGTTCGGGTCCAGCGGCACATTGACGGCGGCGCGCATCATTACTGCCGCGGTAAAGGCCGTGCCGGTGAAGCAGACCGGCTACGCAGGCCTGATGGTGCCGGTGATGGAGGACAAGGTACTTGCGCAGCGCTGGGCCGAGTCGACGTACAACATGGATTCACTGCTGGCGTACTCGGCCGTGTGCGGAACGGGCCTGGACACGGTTCCGCTGCCTGGGGACATCACGCGGGAGCAGATGGAGCGGATCTTTGGCGACGTGGCTTCCCTTGCCATGAAGTGGAACAAGCCCCTCTCGGCGCGGCTGCAGCCGGTGCCCGGAAAGAAACCCGGCGAGATGACCGACTACCAGGATCCGTATCTGTTTAACACCACGATTCACGCGGCGCCGTAATCGTGCATACAATTTGTCCAGCACAGATGGCATACCAATTGAAACACTGCTCTCGGAAGCTCATGCACAAATCGCGAATGATCGTGGCCGTGCTGCTCGCTTGCGCCGGCGGCGGGTGGTTGGCGGCCGCGGATCGTCCGCCGGATCAGTCCTTGTCCCGGCAAATGGGAAACCTGGCCATGCAGCGCTTTCCCAAGGGTTCGCTTTCCTCCCCGGGCAAGCCCCGGCAATACGAACTGGGAATACTCCTGGAAGGCATGGGCGCATTGTGGTACGGCACTGCCGACGGCCAGTACTACGACTACATCAAGGACTCAATCGATCCGCTCATCGCTCCCGGCAGCGACCTCTCGTCTTACGATCCAGCCGCCTGGTCGCTTGACGACATCCTGCTCGGACGCCAGCTTCTTCTCCTCTATCGGGTCACGCTTGACCATCGCTACTACCAGGCAGCCTCCGTGCTTCGGCGCAGGCTCGGATTGGAGCCGGCGGTACCACCGGCGGGCTTACGCGATGAGCTGATTGATCAACGCATGTCGCTTACCGAGCCGTTTTTGGCCGAGTACGCGTCGGTATTCAACCAGCCCCTGGACTTTGGCGAGATCACCCGGCACGTGGCAGCAACGGACCAGCACTCTCCGAATTCGAAAACCGCACCGGGATTTTCGGCGCTCGGAATGGCCCGGTACATGATGGCGCTTGTCGACTCGCTGCCTTACTATCCCCAGGACGACCCCGGCAAGGCTCAAGTGATCGACATCCTGAGGCGAACCGCTACCGCCGTTGTCGATTACCAGGATGCCGGCAGCGGCTTATGGCGCCAGCAGCTCGGCAAGGCCGGCGGGAAGCGCAACTCCTTCCAATCATCCACGGCATGTATGTTCACGTTTGCACTGGCGAAGGGCGTGCGACTTGGATATTTGCGTCGCGAATACGTGACCAGCGCACAACGCGCCTGGCGCGCTATCCAGAGTCACATATCGGAACCGGAAATCACCAACGATCCCTCGGCATTGGGCGCACTCCTGCTGGCTGCTTCGGAAATGGAAAATGCGACCGAAGCAGCAGTCGGCCTCAATAAGACCGTCTTGCTCGATGCCTGGTACAACAGCCAGACCCGCAAGAATGCCGCCGGCCAGACGGGTCTGTTCCACTACAAGTGGGACGACTTCAGCAACTCCGGCTTTTCGCTGCTCGGAAATATTTTCCGAATGATTGGCGTGGAGACGAACACGCTCGCAACCGCGCCCACGCTCCACAACTTGAAGGGTGCGCAGTTCTACATCATCGTTTCGCCCGACAACCCATCGAAAACTCCCCAGCCGCATTACATGAATGCGGAGGATGCCGGGCAGATTGCGGCCTGGGTCAAACAGGGCGGTGTCCTGGTGATCATGGAAAACGACCCCGACAATGCCGATATCACCCACATGGATGTGCTCGCCGACATGTTCGGCCTTCACTTCAACAACGTGTTGACCCATCACGTCATCGGCGACCAGTTCGAGATGGGCCGGATCGACATTCCGCATCCGGGCGCTCCATTCACCAGCCCGCACATCTTATATATGAAGGATACGTGTTCGCTGTCACCGACCCGAGGCGCATCCCCCTTGCTGGAATGGAAGGGCGACACGATGATGGCTGTGGCGCATTACGGCAAGGGGACCGTGGTTGCAGTTACTGATCCATGGCTCTACAACGAATACACTGACGGCCGGAAACTGCCGCCGGAGTACGACAACTTTGCCGCCGGACAGGAATTTGTCCGCTGGTTGCTCAAACAGCCTCAGGAGTCGCAAAAGCAGGAGATCGTGCAGTGAAAAGTTATCTGTTGCCTGATTCCGTACGTTACCGCACCATGACCGCCCGCGAGCTTCGGGATTCTTTTCTTCTCCATTCCCTGCATGCGCCTGGGGACGTTCGACTGGCGTATCTCGACGCCGACCGCGCTGTCGTCGGCATGGCGACACCAACGAATTCTGGCCTGGCGCTACCCTGCGATCCCGCATTGCGCGCGAAGTACTTCCTGGAGAGGCGCGAACTGGGTGCGCTCAATATCGGAGGGCCGGGAAAGATCTGTGTAAACGGGCAGCTCTTCGAACTCAGGAATCTCGATTGTCTTTATATTGGCCGCGGAAAAGAGCAGGTTGAATTCACATCGGAAGATGCCGGCGATCCCGCCATTTTTTACTTGCTGAGTTATCCGGCCCATGCCGCCTTTCCGGTGACCCTGGTGCGCAAGGAAGAAGCGAACCCGACTGAACTGGGCAGCGGTGAGAACGCCAATCATCGCCTGGTCTGCAAGTACATCCACCTGCAGGGAGCGAGAAGCTGCCAGCTGGTAATGGGAGTGACGCACCTGCGTGATGGAAGCGTGTGGAATACCATGCCCCCACATACTCACATGCGGCGATCCGAGATTTATATGTATTTCAACCTGGGAGAGAACGATCGCGTTTTCCACCTGATGGGCGCTCCAGACGAGACGCGCCACTTGGTGGTGGCGAACCGCAACGTGGCCGTGTCCCCGCCTTGGTCCATTCATTCCGGCGCCGGAACGCATGCCTACAGCTTCTGCTGGGGCATGGGCGGGGAAAACCAGGATTACGCGGACATGGATCTTCTCGGCATTCGGGACCTTCTGTAAAACCAACCCTCTCGACCAGCCAAGTGCATGGCGGAGTCGGACTCACGCCGACTCAGCCGAATCCCGGGGAGCCGCCTTTGGTCTTTTGAAGAAAGTCCTCCGCCCATCTTTTCCAACTCTCTGAGAGCTGCGGAATTGCCAGCAGCCTTTCGACTTCATCGCGATCACGCGTGTAGATGCGGGACACATCCCGCACCGTAAGGCCGTGATCGGGACGTTCGATGATCCAGATTTCGTCTCCGGCGGCCACGCTGCCCTCGCCCACAATCCGCAGATAGGCGCCGGGACGCATCGCCTCGGCAAAGCGGCGCGGAAACAGAGGATCGTTCATGCGCACGCCCAGCCGCCTGCACGGGATGCGCGGCTCCGACACCTCGAGTACCGTCGTTCCCACCTGCCAGCGCTCCCCAACCAGCGCATCGTTTAGCTCCATTCCTTCCGTGGTGAGGTTTTCGCCAAATTCGCCGTATGAGAGTGATCGCCCGATCTCGCGTTCCCACCACCGCGCATCTTCGGCGGCGTAGGCGTAGATGGCCTTGTCGGGCCCGCCATGCGCTCTTCGATCCGCCTGGTCGTCTCCATCAAGATTCACTCCCCGAGCCGCCACCCGCCCGGAAACAGGCGATTTCCAGATTGCGCTCCTGGCAGGGTGACCGTTGTACTCGAAGTCGCGTGGCATACCCACATTGACGGAAAGAACCCTCCCGGCGCTGGCTGCCATAGGCATTTCCTTTCTTAATGCGCCCAGAGGGCGCAGAGTTTCGCGATATTTTTCCACGCCGGATGGAGTTGGGAATTTTCGCCCATTTGGGCACGCGCTCTTTGAACGGTTTATACTTTCGGAGACTGCGAGGAATCTCAAAGGAGCAAGTCCGCGGCAGGGTCACTGCGCGGGCGGAAGCACCCTTTGCCGTTTACGTTCGTGACCGCAAATTTCCGGGCGTTTCCGATCGCGACAGCGACATTGGCAGTGACACTACGAATTCGCAGCGGGACAAAAAAGTGTCCGCGGGTAATTTCGGCTGTCACGTTCCCTTCGCAATCGAGGAGCCAGTGCATAAGGTGGTGACTTCCAAACCTCGAGTGCCCAACCCTACGGATCGATGGGATTACGACACGGTCGCCAAGCGGGAACCGGGAGGGAAGCTTGTTCTGTGTATCAATGCGTACACTTGGGGCAAATACGAGCAGCGGAAGCGCTGGAGTGACGCCAAGGTGCAGCGTTTGGAGAACATGGTTGCGGAGATTGTGGCAGGACTTATGCGTACTGCACTCAGTCTGCGCCGCCAGGACGAGGAACGGAAGCGCCAGGAAGCCGAGCGCGAGAGGAGGGCAAGGGATCGCGAGCAGCTTCGCAAGGACATAGATCAAAAAGAGAAGAAGCTCGCCCATCTAAACGAGTCAGTTCATGGTTGGCGCCAAGCCGAGCTCATCCGGGGCTTTGCTGCTGTTTACACTCAAAAAGTGGCGGAGTGGCCGAGTGAGAAGCGAATCGCAGCGAGCGCCTGGATTGCGTGGGCTTTGCAGCAGGCGGACCGTATGGACCCACTTGTCCTTGAGAAGCCGTACTCAATCCTCGATCGCAAGCAGGAAATTGCGCGATCATGGTGAGGGGCGATTGGCGCCAGGAGAACCCGGCATAACTGCGCAGGGAGCCGGAGCGAGAACCATTGACCTCGGTGACAGTTCCGCCGATGACCGGGATTGCGGCGAGAGCCGCGCGAGCGCTGCCCTGCAACAGGTCGGCTTCGGTGGGTTCTGGATAAGGTCCGGAGCGTTTCGTGAAAAGCTTGGTCGGGTCTTCAGACATGGCTCGGGGTCCTTTAAAGCATGATAATGCCCTTTATCATTCACTACTTGGTTTGGCAAGCTGCAAGAGGTTGGGGTCCCTGGTCCGAAATTGCGAATTTCGGACATGTTACACGGACAGACGGCCTATGTTTGCTGCCAGCACAATTTCTGGATTGCTGACGGGCCCGTAGGTGAGCTTCAGTGAAGATGTCGACCGCGGGACAGCCATCGGTCAAGTTCGTATGAGTTACTCGTCATTGCTTTTCTGTAATGATGGCCTCGGCGATTTCATCGGGCTGGGGCCCGACGACTGGCGAGTATCCGCCGGAAGATCCCCGCGGAAACTGCGAGCATCTCCCGGAACGAAGCCGCCTATCTATCGGAAAGCGCTCGATCACCCCCGCTCAATCCGGGCGGCCTTCGTCGCACGCGCCGACGGCGGCGTTATCGCTTCTCTTTGGCGAAACCCCTCGCCTGTGATTGGCGGAACTCCTCGCACCCGCAGCCAGCGAAAGTCGCGCCTCGCCTGGTGGTTCGCGTCGCTTGTGCTGGGCCCGATCCGCCCTTAGCGCGCAGCTCGAGGAGGAATGGCGCGTGGCTATCGGATGCCTTGGGCGCTAATGGTACATCCGCCGCATCGCTGATGATGGAGACGCTCGAGTGCCGCCCGGGCATAATCCCTGTTAGGGACAGGCACACCCAACGCCGGACTGGTTCAGGCTCCAAACACTTTACCCACTGCTGCCTGCCGAGACTTGACTGCTACACATGGTGGACAACGATCAGCTTTGGAACTATGCTGGTGCGTCTGGGCGGTCACCTGGATTCGGCGCAGTCACCGAATAAGTACGTTGGCCTGGACCGATGAACCGAAACCCTTCCCGTTTCGGCACTTGAACATGTTTCGAGCAATGTCGGCTTTTTGGAATCGGCTGAGTTGTTGGCGTCAGATACGCATTTGCGTACATTGAATTACTTTGCACCGTCGTGAGATGGGTTTGAGTTGCTTTGGACGAAACGATCTTCCTTGCAAGAGTGGCACAAATGACCAAAGCCAAAAATGGGAACCAGTCCGGTGACAGTCGTTCATCAAGAAATCACTTGTTGACGCTTCTCATCGTGCTGTTGCTGTCCCTTGGATCCTGGACGTTCTTTCACTTCGAGTCGATGCCCCTTACCAACGCTCAAACCACGTTCGTGGTGCTGGTTTGGTTGATTCTTGTGCTTCTTGTCAAAGGCATTTGGAGCCGCTTCACAAAAGCAAAGAAGAAAGGTGCAGTGGGGTGATGGAGTCAATGATCGCCAGATTGTTCCTCATTTTCACAATGTGCGCGATTTCGATAGCCTCTGGCATTCGTTGTTCGGCAGAATCTCTTCTGGCTTCCGGCCAGCTCGTGCCCGATACCCAACCCCAGGTCTCCTGCAGCGCGGAGTCGCCTGTCGTTCCCGAACAGGGAACCGACAAACTAAGGGCGTGGGTTCTGGCCCCGTCGGGCGAATCGCCCGAGTTTTCCTGGACCGTGAGCGTCGGAAAGATTCTGTCCGCTGGCTCCGAAGTCACGTGGAGCTTCGAGAACGTAAGTGCTGCGCCTCGTTCGTTTCAGGCCACGGTGACGGTGAAGATCGCGAAATATCCCGACAAAAGCTGCTCCGTCGAGGTGTACGTAACGGAGGCCGAGCGATCCGGGATCCGGGAGACTGGCAGGTCATTCCTCATCAAGGGAGGACCGAAAGAACCGGAAGGATTCGGCTTGTACAGCTATCTGTTATTCGGCACACGTCCCGAAGCGTCGAACCGCCAGCGCTTTGTCAGGGCGGTTGAGGCGTGTCTTCAGAGAATGGAGGACGTCACAAAGCTTCAGGGATATAGGTCGCCCAGCACGCTGAACGTCACCTTCCTGCCGCTCGAGACTGCGCCTCCTTCGCCGTCATCGCCGGTTTCGGCCGATTGGATTCTGGACCACTACGATTATGCCCGCGCGCGTGTGCTCCTTGGGTCCCTGCCGGGCGATCTGAGGGAAGGTCCATATCTCGTATCCGTCTTCAAGCCGCTCGCATCGGCGGTTCCGCGGGAGTACCTATTTCAGAACCTCTCGTTAATTCCGGACGATGATGACAAACTCATTTCATGGTGGGTCAGAGAGTTCCTCTCCCAAGCCGCCCAAGAGCGCTTCTGGGAGCCGAGGACCTTTGATTCCTTTGTCTTGAAGCTTCGCACCACGATAGCGGTGCTTTCATCCGGTTTGCAACCAGTCCAAAAGGGGCTCGAAAGCTGGGTCTCCTGGATCCATTGACCGTTGGGGCGGTTGGTTCGGTCTGGTCCAGTGTCGACCCGCAATCCCTCACCAGTAGGCACGAACGAAATTGGGTGAGTAAGTCGCTAAATCAGCGGAGGATTGAGCATGGGTCTCAAAGCGATTCTTTTGGGCATATGCGTAGTCGTCTCCGATGCTCTCGCTGCTCAGGACGTCGGGTGGAGACAGTTGAGCCGACAGGTCGCGCAACTCTATCAGGACGGAAGATATGAAGAAGCTGTCCCCCTTGGGGAACAAGCCCTCCGTGGGGCGTTGGCTGATTTAGGGCCGATAAACGGCACCGTTGCTTCCCTGGCAAACAATCTGGCAGAACTCTATCGAGTCACCGGAAAGTATGCTCAGGCAGAATCTTTGTATCGAAAAGCTCTGTCGGTCAATGCGGTCGTGTTTGGCCCGGAGAACGCGGAGGCCGCGAAATATCTCGGCAACCTGGGCGAATTGTTCCGCCTCGAAAAGAACTACGATGAGGCGGAGAAATATCACAAGCAGGCTTTGGCAATGGAGGCGAAGGTATCGGGGACCAACGACCCCGATTATGCGATTGAACTGAACGATCTGGCTTTTCTCTATAAAGAGACCCAACACTATGACGATGCCGAGCCCCTCTTCAAACAAGCCTTGGAGATCGCGCAGAAGGTTCGGCAGCCCAACGATCCGGTGATCGCCACGACTATGGAGAATCTGGGCGGGCTCTACCGGGATCAGCGTAAGTATGCTGACGCGGAGACTCTCTACAAGCAGGCGATGTCGATCAACCAGGCAGCCCTCGGCCCCGAGAGCTGGAAAGTTGCCGCCGACCTCACCCAGCTTGGTAACTTGAACCGTCTCCAGCAGCACTTTCCTGAGGCTGAAACCGATTACCGCCGCGCCCTCGAAATGGATGAGAAGGCACTGGGAGCCGACAATCCAAGAGTGGCCGACATCAAGAACGACCTCGGCAATCTCTATAGTCAGACCAAGCGCTATTCCGACGCAGAGGCGCTCTATAAGCAGGCCTTGGCCATTGATGAAAAGACAATCGGGTCTAAGGATTCCGACATTCTTACACATGTGGAAAACCTCGCCGGGATGTACCGCTTTCAGGGCAGATCGTCGGACGCGGAGCGGCTTTACAAGGAAATCCTTGCTAGTCACGAAATTGCCCTGGGTCCCACCCATCCCCAGGTGGCGGTGGTGCTGAACGATTTCGCGAATTTCTATGGCGCCGAGGGGCGCTATGGCGATGCAGCGCGCCTCCTCGATCAGGCGGTGAAGATCCTCGAAGGGCGCCGTGGGCAGGACGATCCTCAAATCGCACTCCTGCTGAACAACCGCGCCCAGCTTCTCGAAAAGCAGGGCAATTTCCCCGAGGCGGAGCCGCTCCTCGGGCGGGCCTTGAAAATCGAGGAATTGCATTCTGATCGAGACAACGCGAGCATGGTCGCGGGTACTTTGCGGCTAGCCCAGCTATACCAGGGAGAGGGCAAGTTCGCCCAGGCCGAACCACTCTTCAAACGCGTGTTGGAAGCAGACGAGAAAACTAAAGGTCCAGAGAATCCGCTCATCGCCGCCGATCTGAATCGACTGGCGCTACTTTACACCCAGGAAGCCCGATACCAGGATGCCGAGCCGCTTCACAACCGCGCGCTGACCATTGATGAGAAGGCATTCGGCCCCGACAGTCCCAGGGTCGCGGCACACCTTGAAAACCTCGCGTTTCTCTACATGCAGGAACAGAAATACGCAGACTCGGAAGCTCTGCACAAGAGGGCCTTGGCGATCGACGAAAAAGCGCTTGGACCCGACAGTCCCGCTGTGTCCACCGAATTGAGTAACCTTGCCTGGCTTTACCACGGTTTAAATAGAGACGCGGAGGCGGAAGAACTGTTGAACCGTGTTATGGCTATTGATGAGAAGCACGCATCCGACGTGCGCCCTGAAGACAGAGCGGCGACCCTCGGTAACCTCGCCGAACTTTATCGCGATCATGGTAGATATACCGATGCGGAGGATCTATACAAAAGGGCCCTGGCCATGCATCAAAAGGTTGCTGGACCAGAAAATCCTCTCGTTGTACCCGTATTGGCCAACCTCGCACTTCTTCACTGGGACAGCGGCAATCCTGACAAAGCCCAGGAGTACTTCTCGCAAAGCCAGTCTCTCTTTTTGCGCCTTCTCGATCAACAATTCACATTCATGAGCGAAACCGAACGGCTGGGTTATTTGAACAGCATCTCGTTCGAGTTTCCTCTTTATTTCAGCTTTGTGTATAACTACCGTGCGCAACACCCCGACCTTATCGGAAGAGCTTACAACGTATTGTTGTGGGAAAAGGGCATGGTAGCCTCGAGCGTCCGCGATCAACGCAGGGCGATCGAGGCCAGCGGCGGTTCGGAAGCGACTGCACTTTTCGATCGCCTTACCTCCAAGAAGAGCCAGCTTGCCGCGCTGGAACGGACCCCGCCGGATTCTGCGGAATCGTCGGCCACCAGCATCGACGCGTTGCGAAACGAGACCGAAGAGCTTGAGAAGCAGTTAACGAAAAAGTCATCCGCGTTCGCGGAAGAAACCCGGCTCTCGCGGCCGACCTGGATGGAAGTACAGCGCACGCTCCGGAGTGACGACGCCGCGATTGAATTCTTGCGCTTTCCGGTGTTCGACGGAAAAAAGTGGACCAGTAAAAGCAAGTACGTCGCCTTCGTGCTGCGCTCGAACGACACGGCGCCCATGTTCGTGGATTTGGGCGACGCCGGGATTCCGGGCGCTGCGGAAGGTCTGGAGGGCGCGCCGATGGAGGACTATCGCCGGCGCGTTCTCATAAAGAGCGAGGCGGCGGACGATTTCGGTAAGGAGTTCTATCGGGCATTTTG
>CAVREL010000022.1:0-6773 GCA_963720105.1 uncultured Acidobacteriota bacterium
GGACCGCGCGGGTGCCTACGTGTCGCGCGCCGGAACGCTGTTGCTGTGTCTTGCGTTGGTTGGAATCTGCGTGGGCTACGTAATCCCCAAGCTGGTGCGGCGGCACCGGATCGACCGCGAGTCTCGATTTATACGAATCACACCGATCGACCCCATTCCATCTGCAGGCCCCGCCGATATGCCCGGCGGAATCCTTGGAGGACAAGAAAATGGCGACTGACGTGACCGCGAAACGGCAACTATTACCCGATGCTGACCGCCTCCTCAAGACTCAATACGGATGCGGGCCGGTGCAGTTCGCCGGAACGAGCGATGCGCTCTATGAACGGCACCTGCTGTTCGATATTGGCCTGGATCCGGCCGCAGCCTCGGCCCGCGACCGCTTTGAAGCGATGGCCCGGTCGGTCCGCGACATCCTGTCGCAGCGCTGGCTTTTGACCGAGAAGACTTACGAACAGCAAAACGCGAAGAGGCTCTATTACCTTTCCATGGAGTTTCTCATCGGCCGGTCTCTCGCGAACAACGTTATGAACCTGCTGCTCAGCCCGCTCGCCAAGCAGATCCTCCAGGACAAGAAACTCAGTCTCGTTGAGATCGCGGAGCAGGAGCCTGACGCGGGCCTGGGAAACGGCGGGCTGGGACGCCTGGCAGCATGCTTCGTTGAATCTGCCGCGACCCTGCAACTCCCCGCAATGGGCTACGGCCTGCGATATGAGTACGGCATCTTCCGCCAATCAGTCCAGAACGGATGGCAGGAGGAATTGCCGGACAACTGGCTCCGCTCACCCGACCCGTGGGAGGTCGCGCGGCCTCAGGAGAAAGTGGAAGTCAGCCTGGGTTGCTCGTTTGAACTGAGCGGCGGGAGTCTGCGCCCGGTACCGGGGCGTCCATCCACTCTAATCGGCATTCCCTACGACCGCCCGGTTATCGGATACGGTGGATCGACCATCAACACCCTCCGCTTGTGGGCCGCTGCTGCACCAGACTATTTCAACTTCCACGAGTTCTCTCATGGCGATTTCATCGAGGCCTTTACTCAGACTCTTTCGGCTGAAACCCTGACGCGGGTCCTCTACCCGGATGATTCCCAATTCATGGGCCAGGGCCTTCGCCTCCTGCAGGAGTACTTCCTGGTGGCCTGCTCGCTTGCCGACGCGGTCCGCCGCTTTAAACGCAGCAATTCGGATTGGAGCCTGTTCGCTGAAAAGGTTGCGATCCAGATGAACGACACGCACCCGGCCCTTTCCGTGCCGGAGCTGATGCGAATCCTGGTGGATGAGGAGCATCTTGGATGGGAGGACGCCTGGCAAATCACGCAGAACACGCTTGCGTACACCAATCACACCTTATTGCCGGAGGCGCTGGAAAAATGGCCCGTGGCATGGCTCCAGGACATGCTGCCCCGGCAACTGGAGATCATCTATGAAATCAACCGCCGTTTTCTGGAGGACGTTCGCAAGCAATTCCCGGGCGATGAGGGGCGCATTGAGCGCGTGAGCGTGATCGAAGAGGAAGCCGGGAGAAAAGTCCGTATGGCCAACCTGGCCGTCATCGGCTCCCACAGCACTAATGGCGTGGCGGAGATTCACTCCGACCTTCTGCGCAAGACAACGTTGCGAGATCTGGCGGAGATCTTGCCTGAGCGTTTTAACAACAAAACGAATGGCGTGACGCCGCGGCGGTGGCTCCTGCTGTGCAATCCCGGGCTTTCCCGATTAATCACCGATGCAATCGGAGACGGCTGGATCACTGACCTCGGCCAGCTAAGCGAGCTGAGAGCATTCACCGAAGACCAGGGCTTCCGGCGCGACTTTCTCCAGGCCAAGCGCCATGCGAAGCGGGAATTCTCGGATTGGCTCCATTGGTCGACCGGACAGACCCTTGATCCGGATTCCATCTTTGACTGCCAGGTCAAGCGGATTCATGAGTACAAACGCCAGTTGCTCAATGCGCTGAAAATCGTCGTGCTCTACAACCGGCTGAGGAGCAATCCTGGGCTGGATATGTATCCTCGGACATTTCTCTTCGCCGGCAAGGCTGCCCCCGCATACCGGCTGGCCAAGCTGATTATCAAGTTCATCAACAATCTTGCATTCACCATCGACAGTGACCCCGCGGTAGCCGGGCGGTTGAAGGTCGTGTTCCTGCCCGAGTACTGTGTTTCGCTTGCGGAACACCTGATACCCGCCAGCGATGTGTCGAACCAGATCTCGACCGCAGGTTACGAAGCCAGCGGCACCAGCAACATGAAGTTCATGATGAACGGCGCGTTGACTATCGGCACTCGCGATGGGGCGACGATCGAGATGGCCGCGGAAGCCGGCGAGGAGAATTTCTTCCTCTTCGGACTCACAGCCGATCAGGTCATGTCCAGTCGCTCGTGCTATAGCCCGCAGTGGCACTACGAACACGAGCCGGAGATTCGCGAGGCGCTGGACTTGATCTCCTCCGATCATTTCAGCCAGCAGGAACCGGGAGTCTTCGCACCCTTGCGCGACATGCTGCTGACGCAGGGCGATCACTATATGCATTTGGCTGACCTCACCTCGTACCTTGAGGCCGACGAGCGGCTACGTGCTTTGTATGCCGACCCTGATGGTTGGGCGCGCAAAGCCATCTTGAATGTGGCGGGATCGGGAAAATTCTCCAGTGATCGCACCATCTCCGAGTACGCAGCCGAAATTTGGAATCTGCGGCCGTGCCCAATTCCCGGGAAGGCGTATTAAGCGGATGACGAACCGTTCTGCCCAATGCGTAACAGACTTAGACCGAATCGAAAGGGAGACAATGAGACTTAAAACGCAACTCGCATTACTAACGGCCTTCTTCTCCATCATCGTCTGCGCCTGGGGCCAGGACGTTCACTACAACTACGACCATGGCGCAAACTTTGCGGCCTACAAATCCTATGAATGGGTCGATATGCCGGGCGGCGCGGTGCCGGATCAGTTGATCGACCAGGCAATCAAGCGGGCAGTGGACGAACAACTCTCACAAAAAGGGCTGATCCGGGTCGAAAGAGACGGGTACCTCAAAGTCGCCTACCACGCTCTGATTCGTGAGGAAAAGGGCCTCGACTTGTCGGGATTCGGAACGGGAATCGGCCCGTGGGGCGGCGGATTGGGCGGATGGAACGGCGGTACCGTGACGGGCCAGACTTCCACAATACCCGTCGGAACGCTGGTTATCGACCTATATGACCCCATAAGAGAGCAGTTGGTCTGGCGCGGAGATGTCACCAAGATCCTCGACCTTAACAAGAACCCGGATAAGAACTATAGGGCTCTGCAAAAGGCAATGAGGAAGCTCTTCAAGAACTACCCGCCTGCGCTTACTAAGTAGGGCCGAGCCCGCCGTGGCTGTTGAAACCGCGCGCGGCTTAACCAGGAGAACCATGGACTCGCATTTTTGGGACATCATTCGAGATATTCGCGCTCTCATCCACAAGCCGGATGACGCGCAATTCATCATTCACACGCCAATCGGAACGATTACGGTGGATCGCTTTGTCTATCGTTCCGAAGCGGGTTTCGTCTTTTTGCAGGGTACTGACGAGAGTGGCAGAGAACGTGTGGCCGGCTTCTCCGAACAGCAGCTCTCCACGTTTCCTTTCGAGATTCGGACCAAGCCCGGGGGCAAGGACGGGCAGATCCGATTCAACCCCTACGCAGCCGAGAGCCTTTCGTAGAGTTGGTTCACAACGAGGTCCGCCATGCCCCAGCCCTAGTCCCTACTTCCTCAACAGATTTTTCGCCAAGAAGAACACATTCGCGGGGCGCTCGGCCAGCCGCCGCATGAAGTAGGGATACCACTCGCGCCCGAACGGGACATACACACGCACGTTGTATCCCTGCTGCACCAGTTGCCGCTGCAGGTCGCGGCGCACTCCGAAGAGCATCTGAAACTCATAGCGGCCGGGATCGATGCCGCGCTGCGCGGCGAAGCTTTTGGCCTCGGCAATCATGCGCTCATCGTGCGTGGCCAGGCCGTGATAGACCGCGCTCTCGAGCATCATGGAGGCCAGGCGCACATAGTTATCGTCGACGTCGGACTTTTTGGGAAACGCCACTTCGGGCGGTTCCTTGTAGGCGCCCTTGCAGAGCCGGATGCGGATGCCGTCGGCGATGAGTTGCTCGACGTCTGCCTGGGAGCGATAGAGGTACGACTGGATCACCGTGCCGGTCGCGCTGCGCAGGCCGGGCTTGGCGTGGAGACGCCGCACGATATCCAGCGTCACCTGGGTGAGCGACGAATCCTCCATATCGATGCGGACGAAGTTGTTCACCGACTGCGCGTGCCGCACCAGGTCCTCGGCAATGCTCTCGGCCAGGTCAGGCGAAAGCAGCAGCCCCATCTGCGTCAGCTTGACGCTGACGTTGGCATTCAGCTTGCGCTGGGCGATCGCGTCCAGCAACTTGTGATAGACGTCGGCCGCACGGTGCGCCTCGGCCTCCGAGGTGACGCTCTCGCCCAGCGAGTCGAGACTGACCGACATGCCCTGCTTGTTCACCGCATCGGCCACGCGCAGGGCGTCTTCAATCTCCATCCCGGCGATGAATCGTGAACTGAGCTTGACTCCAACGCTGGAGCGCTCGACAAAGCGGCGCAAAAGGCGATTGCGCGACAACCCAATAAACGCAGAACGCAGAAACGGCATGTGTACGAGCCTGCCCGGAAAAAGCCGGAAACATCAGTGTCGCACACCGGGCCCAGGCGCCCGCCGTGAGCCAGCGCACATTCCGGGGAACCGCCGCGCCGCCCGTTACGTTATCAAAGTCATGAGCTTTCCCGCCCGGCAACCCAGAATCATCGTCTTCCGGAGGTATTCATGTTTCAGGGAGATCCTGACCCTACAAACAACGCCCCGTGCCCCGTCTTCGCGCCTTGTTTCCGGCGCGAAGGCGGGAGACCACGCGGCCCCGCTCTGCTCTTGCGCAACCGGCGGATCGGCGCCCATCGGTCGGTCTTGCTCGCTCTGCTCGTCGCTTTGATGCTGACCCTGTCGGCCGCCGGTCAGCAGATGCCCAGAACCACCGGCGAGACCCTGAGCGGCAAACAGGTCGTGCTCGCCGACCAGGTGCGCGGCCACGCCGCGATCCTGGTCGCCGGATTCAGCCGCGAAGGCGGCAACGGCACCGGCGCCTGGGTCAAAGCGGTCAAGGCCGACAGCGCGCTGGCCGGAATCCCGGTCTACCAGATCGCCCAGATCTCCGGCGCGCCCGGCCTCATTCGCGGCATGATCCGCAATGGCATGAAGAAAAGCGTGCCCGCCGCCGAGCACGACACGTTCGTCGTGCTCACCCAGGACGAGAAACCGTGGCGAACCTACTTCGCCGTAGGCGATGACAAGGTTCCCTACGTGATGGTGATCAATGCGGAGGGCAAAGAGCTGTGGCGCGGCCACGGACCGGCGGCTGAATTCGAGGTCCAGTTGAAGAATGCGGTCAAGGCAAACGGCTTCTAGCGTAGGCCGCCGCTAATAGGGTCATTTACTAATGCCCCGCAGTTGGGTTGAATTTGAAGTAGAAGCGTCCCTCAGGAGCTAAAGCCCGGCTCATTTCGGGCCGTTTTACGGCACGACTGAAGTCGAGCCCTTTCAAAACATAAACGACCATCTGTGCGGCGGACACCACTAGCCTCTGCACCTACCGGCCAGCGGCGAACGCAAGGCGGCGTGCAAGCAGCAGGCCAGAAACCGATCCCAATATTAAGGTGCGTCGATGCATTCACTCTTCAGCCGGTGATCCAACCCAGGTCCCCAAAACGGGGACCTGGGGCACCCAGTGTTATCTATTCGTTCGATCGGTTATTGGACCCGAAAGATCGCAGTCCCGTGAGCGGGAATCGTCAGGTGCTCTACTTTCGGGCTCTTGAGCATTGTTCCATCCCACAGATTCACTGCGGCGCTAATCGGGCACCGCGTCGGCCAGCTTGGTGAAATCTGTTGCCATTCAAAATCCAGCGTGAGAACACTACGAGAGCAAGCAGCGGTATAACGATAAGTAGGATTCTCAAGAGCCACTTCCCTATTCCAATCCCAGACTGCATGCCACCTCCGCCGCGATTGCTTCGACATCTTTACCGTTAGTATCAATCCGCACGGCCGCTTTCATGTAAGAGAGCCGCCGCTTTTCGTATAATTCGCAAAATTGTTTTGCGTTTTGTCGCAAGGGACGTTCTTTGGATTCAGCGTCGCATCGCCGAAGCAATTCCTCCACTGGCGCATCAAGGAAAATCGAATGTGCTTTTGCTTCTTCTATAAGCGCGGCGTTTTCGGACTGCACGAATGCTCCTCCGCCCAATGCGACTACACCAATCGATGAAGCAAGTTCGACCAGCACTTCGCGCAACGCGGCTGTTTCCGCTTTGCGAAACCCGGCTTCTCCAGACTGACGAAATATCTGCTCGATGGTCTTACTCTCGCGCTGCTGAATCCGGTCGTCCAAATCTTCGAACGGCAAACCCAGCCGTTGGCTAAGAGCACGCCGACGCTGGTTTTGCCCGCGCCCATGAATCCCACGAGAAAGATCGATCGCCGGTTGCCTGCACCTTCGCGCGCAAGCGGCTTGACCGCTTGTCGTGAACGGGATCCGGTCTTCGACTTACCGAAACGGTTCTGCACCCCGCTCAGTCCGATGGTTCAGGGTTATTGTTCGCGTTTCTTGAGATGGATTTTACCACTGAAGGAAAGCAAATTAACTGAAGATGCGGCCTGCCCTACGGTGCCTGCAAGGCACTCCCAGCAATACGTAATCCTACCAATAAATCAGACA
>CAVREL010000023.1:0-9494 GCA_963720105.1 uncultured Acidobacteriota bacterium
GGAAGCACGCCGTCGCAGTCGTATCCGGATTACCTGGACCTGCGGGACAAGAGCCGTTCGTTCTCCAGCCTCACGGCGTTCAACATCATCGGTCCGGTGGGCGTGGATACGGGCGGCAATCCATCCACCGCCTGGCCGTTCATGTCCAGCGGGAATTATTTCGACTCCCTTGGTATTCAGCCCTTCCTGGGCCGTTTCTTCCATGCCTCGGACGAGAAGGGCTACGACAGCGCGCCCTACGTGGTGCTGAGCTACACCTACTGGCATAGCCACTTTCATGACGACCGCAACATCGTGGGCCGAACCCTGCAGATCAACAAGCACCCCATGACGGTCATCGGCGTGGCCCCGAAGAGTTTTCGCGGAACGGAGTTGTTTTTTGCGCCGGCCATGTGGATCCCGATTGTGGAACAGCCGCTGGTGCAGGGTGGGAACAATTTGCAGTATCGCGGCAATCACTCCAGCTTTCTGGTCGGACGGCTGAAGCCGGGGGTCACGCCGCAGGAGGCGACCGCGGACCTGAATACGCTGGCGGCGGCATTGTCCAAGGCTTATCCCAGTGACGACGATGGGTTGAAATTCTCGCTCACTCATCCGGGGCTGATGGGCGACATGCTGGGCGGACCGGCGAAGGCCTTCATGGGTGGCCTCATGGTGCTTTCCGGGCTGATTTTGCTGGCCGCTTGCGCCAACCTGGGCAGCCTGTTCGCGGCGCGCGCATCGGACCGCGGCAAGGAAATCGCGCTGCGGCTGGCGCTGGGATCGAAGCGGGGGATGATTCTTCGCCAGCTCCTGACCGAGGCAGTGCTGGTCTCGCTGGGGGGAGGAATCGCCGGGCTTGGCGGGGGCGTCATCCTCCTGCACGGGCTGAGTGCCTGGCAACCGATGCCCGATATCCCCATCAATGTGCCGGTGAACCCTGATGCTCGCACCTACGTGGTGGCGCTGATATTGGCACTGATGAGCGGGCTGCTGTTCGGCATGGTTCCGGTGCGGCAGGTGATGCGCGCCGATCCGTGGCAGATGATCCGGACCGGCATGAGCGGCGGGTCGATGAAGCGGTTTACGCTGCGCGACGTTCTGCTGGTGGTGCAGATTGCGATTTGCGCGGTGCTGGTGACCTCGTCACTGGTGGCGGTGCGGGGGCTGGAGCGTTCGCTGCACAGCAACTTCGGCTTCGATCCCCAGAACATTGTGTTGTCGGCCACGGACCTGTACATGGCCGGCTACGAAGGCGATCGCGTGCCCCAGATGGAGCGGCGCATGCAGGAAACGGTGGCCGCCATTCCGGGAGTGACGGCGGCGGGCTTTAACAGCGGGCTGCCGCTCACCGTCGGCAGCGGCGATGACTACGTGTACAGCGACAGCACCACGGACCTGCGGCCGACCAACTATGCGGCGGACGCGATGAGCTACACCATATCGCCGGGATACTTTGATGCGGCCGGAACCAGGCTGCTGGCGGGGAGGGACTTGACGCAGCAGGACGACAAAGGATCGCCCAAGGTGGCCATCGTCAACCAGCAATTCGCAGTGAAGGTTTTCGGATCGGTGCAGAAGGCGATCGGGGGTCACTTCAAATACTGGGCCGGAGAGCGCGCGGAAGTGGTGGGCGTGGTGGAAAACGGCAAGTACCGGTCGTTGACCGAAGACCAGATGCCGGCGATGTTTTTCAGCTACCAGCAGCATGTGGTCAGCAGCACATATATGGTGGTGCGGTCGCGGCGCGATCCCCAGGAGATTGAGCGGGCGATGGAAACCAGGTTGCGCGCCATGGATTCCTCCATGCCGGTGTTGGTCAGGACGTGGACGGAGGAGATGGTTACCGCCTTGTTCGCAGCGCGCGTGGCCACCATTGCCCTGGGCGTGCTGGGACTGCTGGGCGCCATGCTGGCGGTGACCGGCATTTTCGGCATGGCTTCCTACGTGGTGAGCAAGCGGCTGCGCGAGCTGGGGATCCGCGTAGCGGTGGGCGCCAGTCAGCGGCAAATCCTCGGCGCCGCACTGGGACGGGCATTTCGCCTGCTGGCTATTGGATCGGTGGCGGGCCTGGTGCTGGGTGTGCTGGCCGCCCGGGTGCTCGCGTTCATCGTGTACCAGGCCACGCCCAGGGATCCGCTGGTGCTGGGCGGCGTGACCCTCACCATGGTGCTGCTGGGGCTGGCGGCGGCGTTGATTCCTGCGCGGCGCGCATTGGCTGTGGATCCGCTGATTTTGCTGCGCGACGAATAGGGTTCCGAAGCGTAGTGTACGATTCCGCCATGCGACGAATCCAAATGCGAATCGTAACGGCGGCATTCGCGGCGACGGTTTTCCTTGTTCCGGCACACGCACAGCAGAGTCACTGGGCCGCGCCTGACGATAAGACCGCGCAATACATGATCGATATGGAACGCAAGTGGGCTGAGGGTGCATGCGCCGATAACGGGGTTGTCGCGGGTCTGCTCGCTGACGACTTCCAGGGTACGTCCACCAGTGGTGTGCGCTTCACCAAAGCCGATGAACTGAAGGACGAAAAGAGCGTCCGGACTGCGCGTGATTGCGGACTCGATGAGGCGAAAGTACGTTTCTTCGGCGACAGTGTTGCCATTGTCTATGGCAGCGAACATGCTCTCGGCAAAGACAAGTCCCAGCCGAACGCGAACGTGTGCCAGGTTTGGACCGATACGTGGCTGAGACGCAGCGATAGATGGCAGATCATCGCCTCGCAGGATAATCGCGTGAAGTGCAAGTAGATCTCAGACCGGATGAATTCGCACCTTGAGCATCGCGGTTCCCAGGTCCCAAAATCTCGTGGTCATCGTCAAAGCGCCGCCGCCCTGGCGACGATCTGATCGTATTTGGCGAGGTAGCCGTAGGCGGGCAGAGAGAGCAGATTGTCCAGGTTGTATCCGATCATCTCGCCGTGATCTCCGGCCCAGGTTGACGAATCGAAACTGCCCCATTGCGCCGACGACACCGGGACCATCCCGTCACTGGGTTGTCCAGTGGCCGCCGATATGAATTGGTGAAAGAGAAAAAACGGGGCCGACGCCTGGGGAAAGCCGGCTCGTCCCGAACCCGCGCTGCTGAAATAACTCACATCGGGATTATCCACGTACTCTTCTGAGAATGCCTGGCAGGCGCTGGTGGTAAGGTTCCGCAGCCCGTTGAGAGAGATACGCAGGGCATTGAGAACCGGCTCCAGCAGATCCGGCCCCGCCGCGAAGGGAAGGTGCGGGAAAGGTGACAGCGCCTGTGGATTGTCAACGATGTCCGCGACCGGAGACCCGCGATGCGGGGTCGAGATGGTCGTGAGCGAGCGCACGGGAACCTGAAGCTGGTTGGGGTTTGCGGGAGAGAGAATATAACGGCTGTCGAGCCCGCCCAGGCTGTGAGCAATGATGTGGGTCTTCTGAGTCGTGTCAATGTTTCCCGCGGAGGCCGCCGCCTGGATTTGTTCGCGCAGTTGGGCTCCGCGAAATTCCACGCCCTCGGTGGGATCGAGTTCGGGCACAAAAACCCGCAAGCCTTGTGCACGAAAACGGCCAGGGAGATCGCGAAAATAGTCCATCCCGAATCGTTTCGCGAATCCCAGAATTCCATGAACCAGAATGATATTCATGGGCACGAATCATATCATCAGCATCTGTCCGGACTTGTCCTGACGCCGCTTGCAGTTCTTCCGGGCGAAGTGGGCAAAACTCAGGTGACAATCCTTCATCGGATTCAGCTCGAAATCCCAAAGAACGCGCGGTCCAGTTCGCGCGTCACGCTCTCAGAGAGGGGCTGAAGCGTGCCGATGGCGCGAGCGTTGATGATGGCTTCGGCGGTTGACTCGAGCACTTCAAGGCGGTCGAATGCCTCGAGGATGTCGCTTCCGGTGACCAGCACTCCGTCGTTCTCAAGGATGAGCGCGGGATGCGTGGGGGAAAGCATTTCCGCCAGATCATCGAACTTCTCAAACTGCATGCCAAAAGGGGCGCGGCCCACGCTGCGAATGACCACGTAGCTCTCCGGGATGGTGCGGCTATCGAGCGGCACGCCGGTTACGCTGAACGCGGTGGCATTTACGGGGCAGGCATTCACGATGGCCCCCACTTGAGGGTGACGGCGGTAAATGGCCTCGTGAACCGCGGCCGCCCGGCTGGGTGTTTTGCCGGCTTGCCGGCGCTGGTTCTGGATCAGCACCAGGTCCGCGGGATCGACGATGCCGCGGTCCACCTGGTAAGGCGTGATGAGAAAGCTCTCCTCATCGAGGCGCGCCGAGTAGCTTCCCTGGGTGCTGGTAAACAGTCTCTGCCGGTAGGCGCGGCGCACGAATTCACTGAGAGTGGCGCGCAGATCGTTTTCGCGGCTCAACGGAAGAGCCGGCGCAAACTCCTCGAGGTGCGCGGCGCGGCGCCGCTCCAGCGCCACTTGATCGTCGGTGAGGAAATGAATATCTGCTCCAAGGAGGCGCGCCTTGATGATGGTCTTGGCGGTGAACTCCAGGGTTTCGAAACGGCGGAACGCCTCCTGGAAGGTCTGGCCGGCGGTGACCACTCCGTGATTTTCGAGGATGACGCAGTTGTAGCCTGCGGCGAAGCAGTCGGCGACGCGGCGGCCCAGGGCGTCGCTGCCGGGCAATTCGTAGGGGGCAAAACCGACCTCGCCGCACACGTGCCGCGCCTGGTGGAAGAGGCGCGTGTTGGGCACCTGGTGCACGAGGCTGAACGCCACCAGGGCCGTGGGGTGGGCGTGCACGATGCCCGCCAGCTCGGGACGGCGCTTGCGGATTTCCTGGTGGATGGGCAGTTCCGAGGACGGCTTGCGCGCGCCTTCGATGTCGCCGTTGGCGCGGATGCAGACGATGTCGTCGCGGCGCAGGGCGCCCTTGTCGAGGCGGGCTGGGGTGATCCACACGTCTCCGCAAGGTTCGCAGAGGGAGAGATTGCCGCCGCTGGTGGTGGTCATGCGATAGCGATAAATCCGCTCCATGGCATGAAGGATTTCGTCGCGCGGATGCTGGTAGGGATTGGCTGCGGTCATAACGAATCGAGCCATTCTATAGCCGAGGGGCACCGCAGGTGACAAGAGAATTGCGCTATCGGCGTGGGGGAAACGCCACTCGCAGGTGCGGGTCAGGAGACCCGCGCGACAGCCGGCCGGGAGGCCGGCGCTACCGGGTGGACGTTTTGTTGACTGAGTCAATTCCCGCCGGAGCAAGAAATGTCCATCGGCTTTGGCGCGGACCTAAACTCGGTTCTGCACGCCGTGAGACTTGAGATGAGGAATTCCTGGTTTGCTGTGTTGATTGTTTTTGCCGTGGCCGGCATGAGGGCAGAGACGCCAGTGTGGCAGCCGGCGGCGGGACACGCGCAAGTGGCGATCTGGCCTGGAGCAGCGCCTGATCCGCAGCCGGTCAGGGGACCGGAGGTGGCAGAGTCGTCGGGCAATGCTTTTCTGGTGGCCGGGAAGCCGGTGCTGGGCGTAAACAACGTGACCCGGCCGACGATGACGGTGTATCCACCCATGGGGAAGAATACGGGAGCCGCGGTGGTGGTATTCCCGGGCGGCGGTTATCAGACGCTGGCGATCGATCTGGAAGGCACGGAGGTGTGCGACTGGCTGGCGCCCAGGGGGATTACGTGCGTGCTACTGAAATACCGCGTGACGGACGTGGGGGCGTACCCGAAATCGGGGCCGTATCCGGAAGCGAAGATGGCGCTGGAAGATGCGCAGAGGACGATGCGGCTGGTGCGGTTCCACGCCGCGGAGTGGCACATCGATCCGCACAAGATTGGCGTGCTGGGGTTTTCGGCGGGCGGACATCTCGCGGTGGCCATGAGCGTGTATTTTGATCAGCGGCTGTACCCGGAGATAGATGCGGCGGAAAAGGAAAGCTGCCGTCCGGACTTTGCGGTGGCCATCTATCCGGGCCACCTGTCGCGGTCGGCGGCGGAGTCGGATGCCCGACTCGGTAAGAAGCCATTCGCGCTTCCTCCGCCGGACCGGCTATCGCTGACGGATAAGAACCTGGGGCTGAATCCCGATATCCGGGTGGGCAGTCAGACGCCTCCGACGTTTTTGCTGCAGGCGGAAGACGATCATGTGGACAGCGTGTACGACTCGCTGGCTTACTACATTGCGCTGAAGAAGGCCGGGGTTCGAGCGGAGATGCATCTGTATGCGCAGGGCAATCATGCGTTCGGATTGCGGCGCACGAATTTGCCGATCACCGGCTGGCCGGAGTTGGTGGAGAGGTGGATGAGGACGATCGGGATGATTCCCGATTAGCCAGAGTTGGGGTTCCTTGGTTTCCCGCCTTCGCGACAGAAAGAAGTCGCGAAGACGGGGCACGGATACTTAAATGCCGGTCATCTTCTCGAGACGTTCCGGGTAGCGTTCGCCTTCTACTTTGATTTTCGAGGCAGCTTCTTCGATCTGGTTAAGGTCGTCAGGCGTGAGTTGCACATTCACCGCGCCGATGTTCTCCTCCAGGCGCGACAGCCTAGTGGTGCCCGGGATGGGCGCGATCCACGGCTTCTGCGCCAGCAGCCATGCGAGCGCGATCTGCGCGGGCGTGGCGCCTTTCTGCTTGCCGATGTTCATCAACAGATCGACCACTGCCTGGTTAGCCTTGCGCGCTTCCGGCGTGAAGCGCGGCAGCGTGCTGCGGAAATCGTTGCTCCGGAGTTCGGTCTTTTCATCCATCGCGCCGGTGAGGAAGCCCTTGCCCAGCGGGCTGTAGGGAACCATGCCGATGCCGAGTTCTTCGAGAGTGGGGATGACCTCATCCTCGGGCCGCCGGAACCACAGCGAATATTCGTTCTGCAGCGCGGCTACAGGGTGGACGGCGTGCGCGCGGCGGATGGTGCCCACGCCGGCTTCCGAAAGGCCGAAGTGCTTGACCTTGCCGGCCGCGATCAGGTCCTTTACCGCTCCGGCCACATCCTCGATGGGCACGGCCGGATCGACGCGATGCTGATAGTACAAATCGATGACGTCGGTCTTGAGGCGTTTCAGCGATCCTTCCACCGCCTCTTTGATGTGTTCGGGGCGGCTGTTCAAGCCCTGCCAGCCGGGGCTGCCGTCGGGATTGAGATTGAATCCGAACTTGGTGGAGATGACGACCTTGTCGCGAATGGGCGAAAGGGCTTCGCCCAAAAGCTCTTCGTTGGTGAACGGGCCATAGACTTCAGCGGTATCGAAGAAGGTGATCCCGCGGTCCACCGCGGCGCGGATCAGGGCGATCATTTCCTGCTTGTCCTTTGGCGGACCATACGAAAAGCTCATGCCCATGCAGCCGAGGCCGAGGGCCGAGACTTCAAGATTGCTTTTTCCTAACTTGCGTTTTTGCATGATTGCTCCTGCCTGCCGGTCCCACCCTGGCGGCAAAAAACGTCGCGAGGGTGGGACACCCACAGTTTGTTTCAAATTCATTCGGATTTGAGCGAAGCCAAGTCGATGGAGAAGCGGTACTTCACATCCGACTTGAGCAGCCGCTCGTAAGCTTCGTTGACCTTCTGAATGGGGATCACCTCGACATCCGAAGTGATGTTGTGCTGGCTGCAGAAATCCAGCATCTCCTGGGTTTCGGCAATGCCGCCGATGATCGAGCCGGAGAAACTGCGGCGGCGGAAGAGCAGACCGAAGACATTCACCGGCAGCGGCTTGTCTGGCGCGCCTACCATGGTGATGTTGCCGTCGCGGCGCAGCATGTTGATCAACCCGTCGATATCGTGCGGCGCGGCGACCGCATCGAGAATGAAGTCGAAGCTTCCCGCGTGGCTGGCCATCTGGTTAGCGTCGCGCGAGAGGATGACTTCATTGGCGCCGAGACGCAATGCGTCGTCCTTCTTGCTCGGCGAAGTGGTGAATACGACCGTGTGGGCGCCCAGAGCGTGGGCGAACTTGACCGCCATGTGGCCGAGCCCGCCGAGACCCACGACGCCGACCTTCTTTCCCCTGGTCACGCCCCAGTGGCGCATGGGCGAGTAGGTCGTGATGCCGGCGCACAGAAGAGGCGCGGTCCCGGCAAGACTGAGATTCGCGGGAACGCGCAGCACGAAGCTCTCTTTCACGACGATGCTGTCGGAGTAGCCGCCGTAGGTGACGCCGCCGGTGTGCTTGTCGGGCGAGTTGTAGGTGAGGATGAAGTTGGGGCAGAACTGCTCGAGGCCGGCTTTGCACTCCGGGCATGTGCCGTCGGAGTCGACCATGCAGCCGACGGCCGCCAGGTCGCCGGGTTTGAACTTTGTGACCGCGGAGCCCACCTTCGTCACGCGGCCGACGATTTCATGGCCGGGAACGCAGGGGTATACGGTGGGCATCACATCGGCCCACTCGTTGCGGGCCGTGTGCAGATCGGAGTGGCAGATGCCGCAGAAGAGAATCTCGATCTGCACGTCGTGTTCGGAGGGGTCGCGCCGCGCGATGGTGGCGCGGGAAAACGGCGAGGCCGCACTGGCAACGGAATAAGCTTTGGCATTGTACATAGGTGTCACCTTCGGCTAATGGATTTTTGCGGGATGGGCGATTGGGTAGACGAGGTAAAGCAGCCGCGGCCATCATCTGACGCCGCTGTGCCTGCGAGGCAGAAACCGATTCGGTTCGCGTTCCCGCCACCATTCCCGGCAATTCAAGCTTACGGAAACACCCCGATCCGGCGATAGCCCAATCCTGCTGATTTTTTGCCCGATCCTGCCGATGCGCGGATTTTTATGGAAAGGTTGTGACTTTGGGGGTTACGCGATGGGGCGCCACCGAGGTGGGGCCGCCGGCGTCATCGATCACGTTCGAGATTTCTCCCTTGTCATCGAGCGCCACGGTAATCATGCTGTGAAAGCAAATGCCCGGACCCTTCGGCACTTCGATGGCGCGACCCAGCACCACGTTGGGATGGCGGAAGACGCTGTAGATGCCCAGCCCCCATGCCTCGTGATGCTTCACCGAGTCCGCCACCTTGTACGATGCCCAGCCATTCACGCCTGGTGCGCTGGTGTAACTGGCTTGATCCGGCGGATCGTAGGGGATTTCAGATTGATAGAAGTAGGTTCGCCCGTTCTCGCCGCTCCACAACACCTGGAATTGCTGGTGGTGTTCAACGAACAGGCCGTATGCGGTGACGTTGTTGCCCTTGACCACCAGGCCATTGTCGCTGAGATTGGAGTTCCAGCCCACGCCGGTCCCGTGATCGGCGCGCCAGATCCACGTGTGGTCGACGATGGTGTCGTTACTGTTGATGCGAAGGTTGACTGCGGCACGGCCCACGCCCGCGCCGCCCACGCGGAAGAACACATCGTGCAGAGAGATGGGATTCTGCGCGTGACTGGCTTTGCTGCCTTCCGGACCGACCTCCATCAGCACCGGCGACTTGGTTTCGCCGGCATCGATCAGCAGGCCGGCGACAATGATGCCGTCGGCGTCGGCGGTGGTGAGCGCCGCGGTGCCGTTAACCGGCTTGAGGGTCGCGAATCCCAGGCCCATGACGATGGTATCGGGATGTGTGACGCGAATCGGCTCGCTGAGCT
>CAVREL010000024.1:0-18415 GCA_963720105.1 uncultured Acidobacteriota bacterium
CAGCACACTCTCATCGCGACGACCGTGTTGCAACCGTGATCTCCGGCACTTGGCGAATCGGATACGGTGATCACTTCGACGAAACGAAACTGAAAGCTCTTCCTGCGGGAAGCTTTTATACGGAACCGCCAGGCCAGACTCATTTTGCTGAAACAGGGGATGAGCCAGTGGTAGTGCAGATTACTGGGTTTGGGCCGTCGTCAACAGATTATGTCGACGCCGACCGTGACCCGCGAAACTCTCAATAGACCGACTAGGATCCGACCCTGCCTGAATCAACTCGGGAACCAGCGCCGAACCGATAAATCCCGGCGCCTGGTCAAAAAGATACGCATGATGATGTCTCCTTTAAGTCCAACGGATATGCGGCTGTCTTGCTCAACTTCTAGACTAAGGCGAAGGATTCGCCCACCATCTCTTCGCTCTTCTTCCAGAGAGCGTTTGCGTTCTCGGGGTCGAGCGCATAGACATTTTCTGTCACTGGATTTCAGGCCCTTTATGAAGAAAACGAGTTTTTCAACACCCACGGAGGCTATCGTGCCAATACAGGCGATCATCCGTAGAGTCGAGATGTGGCGCGGTTGTTTAGGTCTGGCCTATCTGTGTCCGGCCCTTTCGATTGCCGGTGCCTCATTATCCAGACCGTGCTCCGTCTCCACATCCCGCTCATCGAACCGGACGTGCGCAACTAACGCATCCGGCTCTCGGACAGAACATCACGCTTTCGCCCACGGAAAGTTCTGCGGAAGCTTCGACAGGCGGATGAGCCCAAGTTGGTTGTAGAAATGCTCATCGGGGTAGTGCGTTATTCCCCTGTCGCGCCACCTATGCTTCTTGCAAAGCCACCGACGAAGCCGGGTCTTGGTGTATCTGTCGATGAACCGGTAAACAGGGGTAACTGGACCAAGCTTGAAGTAGTTGGCCCAGCCGCCCAGTTTCTGATTCAGCTGCTTCACCATCTCCCCGACATCCTGCATGTGGATTCTGACCCAGACAAATCCATCTGAGTGGGCGGGCGTCAGGGGGAAGTTCCCGTCGGTTTGGATCGGCCATGCGGAATCGTCAAAGTCCGGATTGGCCCATCCGAGTTTGCCGTTGGGATCGTCGCCGAAGTGGTAGCGGATATCGAGCGGTTGATGGGGCCCCTGTTGTGCAGTAGCGGTAAGGGCAAGCATGCACAGAGCGGTGGAGAGGAGTCTACGCATGGGGCACCTCTGCGGGGGCGAACTGCAGGGTGAGGACAGTGATGTCGTCCTCCTGGCCGAAGGTCTGAGCGGCCTGCGCAATTGTTTCTGCGGATTCTGAGGCGATAGTCGCGGTGCGGTCGAAGCCGAAGAGCTCGCCCTGAGTGTTGCGGGCTTCTACAACGCCGTCGGTAACGAGCGTCAGCCGCAGACCGGGCGACAAGTCCAGCCGGATCTCCGGGTGCTCCGTTTGTGCATCGAGCCCAAGAGGAAGGCCGCCGTCGAGAGCGACTTCATTGCCGTCCAGATAGGGCGCCAGGTGGCCGGCGTTCGCAGCGGTCATTACGCCGTCTGCGTCGATGCGAAGCACAAGGCAGGTGGTAAAGCCGCCGCTGGAACGAGCGAGCATGCGCTGGTTCATCGCCCGCAGAATCTCGCCCGGCGACTGCGTGTAATGTGCGAGCGTGCGGAACGTCCCCACCAGCAGCGACACCGTCATCGCTGCGGGCATGCCCTTACCGCTGACGTCGCCGATGGCAGCCAACACCCCTCCTCCGGGCGTGGCAACGATCTGGTAAAAATCGCCGCCCACCTGCCCGGCTGGCTTGTACACCGCCTCGATCGCGAAGCCAGGAATCGGCGGGTTTTCTGTCGGTACCAGGACCTGCTGCACCGCGCGGGCGGCTTCGAGTTCGCCGGCCAGGCGCTGCTCGTCGCGTCGGGTACGGGTGAAGCGGAGGACCATGATGGCCAGCAGGGCCAACTGGGTCAGGAACTCCGCTATGTCGTTAACCGATATCGGGAAGGGCCATGTGGCGATCTGGTTGAAACGGTCCCGCCACGGACCAATCGCAGTGTAGCCCGAAGAGTAAGTGATCCAGAGTACTCTGCCCGCGATGGTGCCGACAACCAAAAGGCCAGTCGGGAAAAGCAGCAGCTGCGCATCACGGATGCCGCGTCGGGCTCCAGAAGTCAGGAGCGCGAGAACGGCGAACTGGAACGGAAGGAAAGCAACCACGAGGATGATATTCCAGCGGGAGACGCTGACCCAATCAAGCACTCCTATGGCAATCGCCCCCGTGTATGCCGCCAGCGAAGCGATGGCGATCCAGAAGAGAAGCCCACGATGCTGGTGCGTGATGCTTACGACGAGTCGAATGAAACATAAGGTTCCTGCAACCAAGAAGAACAGATCGACCAGATCCGGAGCTTTCAACCAGTGAGAGTGAAAGTCGAAGTATTCCAAACTGGCATGCCGGGCAACCCAGCAGAGCTCATAGAGGCCGAACCAGAGGTACTCGCGGTCGGCGCGGTGCATGGCAAAGAGAGCCAGGCCGGCCAGGCCGGCCAGGAATTCGAGGAGCAAAAGGAAACCATAGGAAGAGTCCAGCCAGAACAGCTGGCGATACTCCCCCGTCTGCCATCGGCGGATTGCAGGCAACTCGCCAATGCGCAAGGCGGAAGTAGGGCCACCGCCGAAATAAACGGCCCAGTGCGGCCAATGCCAGACGCGGATGGCAAGAATGACCGGCTGACCGGGCGCGGCATAGTTTGGCGGAATCGGATAGACGATTCGTTCGGCGATGACGACCTTGCCATGCGGAGGCATGCCGCCGTTTTCGCCGATCAGATGGCCATTGGCGAAGATCTCGTAGCTGTCGCGGATGCGCTGGACGTAGAGCGCCAGCGGCGGATGATTTGGCGGCACAGTCAGGGTGAAGCGATACCAGGCCATGCCTCCGTAGTTGCGATAGCCCTGGTTGAGCCAGTCCTGGTCAGAGCGCAGCAGTTGCCAGGAGGAATCGTCAAAGCCGGGCGCGGACCAGCGCGGATCGTCACCCGTATGGAAGCGGAAATGCCCGGTCAGCTCGACGACCGGCATGCGATCGGATTCAAAGCTGAAGTTCTGGGACCCGGCGAGTGGCGAGACCAAGAGGAAGAGACTGCAGAGAAAGGCGAGCCTACGCATGCAGCACCTCGGCTCCCGTGAATGTGAGGGAAAGGACCGCGATATCGTCCTCCTGGCCAAAAGCTTGCGCGGCCTGCGCGATGGCGGACGCGCCGGAATTGCTGAGTTGAAGCGTGCGATCGAAGCCGAACAGCTCGCCGGCGGCATTGCGGGCTTCTACAATGCCGTCGGAGACGAATGTGAGAGAGCTGCCCCGGGCGAGTAGAAACTGGCTCTCATCGTAGTCAACCGAGGAATCGATTCCGAGCGGAACGCCAGCGATAACCGGTAGTTCGGCTCCATCGTGGTACGGCGACAGGTGACCGGCGTTGGCGATTGTCATGGCCCCGCCGCGGTCGACCCTGACGGCGCAACAGGTGACGAATCCGCCCTGCATCTGGCCGACGAGGCCTCGATTCAACGCGGCGAGAATGCGGGTGGGTGGTAGCGGCGGCATGGTGCGCAGCGCCCCGATTACGAGATTGACGGTCATCGCGGCTTTCAGCCCTTTTCCGCTGACGTCGCCAACCACCACCAAAACGCCCCCGCGCTCCAAAGGACGGATGTAGAAGAAGTCACCGCCGACATGGGCGGCCGGTTTGTAGACGCTCTCGATGCGAAAGCCGGGTACATCCACTGCCGGCGGCACCAGGCGCTGCTGCATCTCGCGCGCAGTCTCGAACTCGGATTGCAGGGCGTCGCGTGCGCGCCACTCCTTCCATGCGCGTTGGGCCAGAACTACAGAGAGGCAGATTCCAAAAAGGAAGAAGGCAAGATCGAACAGATTCGGCCCGCCCTGGAAGGATGTCCGAAAGCCGCTGATGAGCGAGGCCGCAGGAACCAGCATCATGGCCACGGCAATCGGGCGATTGCGGGGCACCGTGAAAGCAGCCCACAGGCTGGCTCCGATGTTGATGATGTCGTAGAGCTTGAGAGCAATCGGAAAGGTGATCGATGCAGCAGCCACGACGGGAGAAGGCTCCGTCGCCATGAAGGCGATGAGCATGCCCAGGTTGAAAACCGCCATCGCGGCGAGCATCAGGCGCTTGAAGAAAACGTCGCGAAAGTCGTTGATCCCCCAGATGAGCACGACCGAAACGATCATGGCGGGAATTTGGGAGATGGCCTGGAGAACGGTGTAGGCCGCAATCGACAGGACCAGAAGCCGGGCATCAACGAACTGAAGGAAAAGAGTCAGCAAGGGAAAGGTGGACAGCATTGCGCCGCAAAGGCGTACATCGCGGCTGCCCACCGAATACCCCACGAAGAGCACGGCGAAGCCGATGAGCAGGATGAAGCCGTTGAGCGCGATCGCGGGCAGATTGCGCAGCAATGCGCGCGCGCGGACAGTGGTTTCTTCGGCATGCAAGGTCTGGCGCTGGTCGAAGGCGAAGGCTGCGCTGTCGAGTCCGCGCAGACGGCGCGCCGCCGGCGGATACCAGACGCGAAGCGTGATGAGCGCGACCTCTCCGGGCCTGGCGAGGCCGGCGGGAAGGTCAATGACCACATCCCGGGGAAAGCTTTCCACGAATGGGCGGGGAGGAACCCGGCCAAAGCTGCCGACGCCGGCGCCATTGACGAAGACGTCGTAGGCGACGAGGATGTGCCACACGCTGCATACGCGGAGCGCGAGCGGTTCCGCCATACCCGCGCGCACCAGCACCCGGTAACGAACCCAGACAAATCCGTCGGAGTAGAACGCAGCCCTAGGCCATCCCCCTTGCTGCGCTACCGGCCAGGAACTGTCGTCGAAGTTTGCGTTGGCCCAGCCCTTGCTGCCATCCGGATCGTCGCCGAAGTGATACCGAACAGTTGGGGCGGGAGAAGCGGGCGCGGGCTGCGCGCATGCCGGATGCACAGCGAACGCCAGCAACAGCGGCAGAAAAGGCAGAGCGCCCGGAAGTCTACGCATGCGCCACCCCATCCTCGTGATGCGCAGCGTCAGCACCAACGTTTCGTCCTCCTGCCCGAACGCCCGGGCGCCAGCAATGGGGCACTCCGATGTGGAGCGAAGGTGGCTGGGAAACGGCAAACCCAAATTACCACAGCAATATAGGCACTGGCATTGTTTTCCCGCGTGGGCGTTTCCCGGGCCGACGACAGCCGGAATCGTCCAAGCGTCGTCTTGCAACATTCTTGCTAAAATACTCGCCAATCCCACCGCGGTCCTAATAGGATGACCGCTTGTGAGCGACAGCTCGAGAACCGGGCTGCGGAGCAGTTGGGGAGCAGATAACTTGTTCGCTAATGCTGCTACGATTTTTACCGATGCGTTCTGGTTCTCAGCAGTGCGTTAATGTTGTTGAAAGACCCCGGTCTTTCGCGGCGATAACACGGGTTCAAATCCCGTCGGGGACGCCAATAACCGGCCAAGGGGTGCCAAGACCACTCTCCGTAATTTCCCCATCAAAAAAACACCACCTGACGCAGCATCGTTTATCTTGGGTTGAACAGGCCTCACAAAGATCGGGGCGCATCGCAACAACTTGCTCGTGTGCGATCCGCTTGAGAGCTCCTGGGTCCTTTGCCAGGTCCGAGGTATGCATCCCAATCAATCGAAGCTGGAAAGCCGGGTTCATCGTGCTGCGGAAGCAGCTTTGTCCCGTCAAAAGTATGTAAGCGCAATCGATGTCCTCTGTGGAATGGGCCTGTTGGCTACCCCGCACGTCGACGACTGGCGAAAAGGGCGCGTCGACTTCCTGGAGCGGGTGATTCAAGCGAATCTCAGCAAGATTTCTTCATCCATGGCGATCTTTCGCCGCTGGGCAGGGGAGAAGGGTCTCAAGCCCAGCGAAACCGGATATGTGCGTCACACACGAGGCGGGACCATGGCCTTGCAATTCTCCAAGAGTGGAGATCCGGGCATTGAGAAGCGCTATCGCACGCACTATGTATCGCCGGCACTTTCGGAAAAGAAGCAGCAACGTCTTCAAGAGAAGCTCAACCAGTCTCCGAAGCCGGTCGTATTCCAGAACCTGCGCGAGGCCCAATGTTCGGAGTGCGGAGCGGAGATTGAACAGGGTTCTCTTCTCTCGATGGAACTGGAGCAGCCGCTCTGCCTTCAATGCGCGCGTCTCGACGATCTCGAGTTTCTTCCATCGGGTGTCACGGCGCTGACGAGGCGCGCCACTAAGTACAGTGGACGAGTGGCCGTGGTCGTCCGCTTCAGCCGATCACGGGGGCGTTACGAGAGGCAGGGCGTCCTCGTAGAAACGGCAGGGCTCGAGAAGGCTGAGCGAGAATGCCTGGAGGATGCCGACGAACGTGCCGAGGCGCGGGCACACGGAGCCGAGCGGCGACGAAAACAGGATGTTGAATTGGCCGCGCAAATGACCCAGAAGATCGCAACGTTGTTCCCCGGGTGTCCGGCAAGCGAGGTCGCGGTTATCGCAGAGCACACCGCTCAAAGGGGAAGCGGCCGGGTTGGGCGGACAGATGCTGGCAGGAATCTTGCCGAAAATGCCCTGACTTTAGCGGTTATCGCCGCAATTCGCCACAAACATACTCCGTACGACGAGTTGTTGGCGAATGGAGTGGACCGCGCTATAGCCCGCCAGCAAATCGCCGACCGGGTCGAAGAGATCCTGGCGAGGTGGCGAAAGTGAGTCCGTCACATTTCAGTCTTCCGCGCCTCCTGTAGGGCCGTCTGGCTTGCTATTTCTATTGGACGGCGTCGCCCGATAAGCTATTCGCCCGAACATTGAGAGGATTCACCATGCTAGTCGAACAGCAGATTGCCGAACGGCAGGACAGGGCAAAGGCAACGCCGCTCAAGGTTTTGAAGCGGCCCGAAAGCGGTCCCTACGGGGATTACACCGTGAAGTCCGCCAGTGGGAAGACCTATCGGATTGCAGTTCGCGGTTCGGGGCTTTTTGAGAACTATTGCTCCTGTCCAGATTTCGCGGTCAATACGCTGGGGACCTGTAAGCACATTGAAGCAATGCTGCTGCGGTTACGGCACCGCCAACAAAGAAAGTTGGAGACTGCGGAGTACAAGCGCACGCGCGCTTCCATTTCGCTTCAGTACGGGAATTCGATTGAGGTGCGTCTGCGAGTGGCGGCCAAGACCTCACCCACCCTGCGATCGATTGCCGCGGAGTATTTTGACGGCGCCGGCCTTTTGCGCCATCAGGACTACGGACGATTCGCCGAAGTGCTGGAAGCACTCCGGAAGGCGGACGGCCAGGCGGTCATCTATAGCGACGTCTTGGACTACATCGATCGGGAGAACGAGTTGGCCGAGGGCCTGGAACTGGAACGCAAACTGCTCGCGAAACTCAAACGCGGTCAGGACCCTGTGGCGGGCGTGCTGAAAGCAAAGCTTCTGCCTTACCAGGCCAGTGGCGCTGTGTTCGCGGCTTGCCGGGGCCGAGTGGTTCTGGCGGACGACATGGGTTTGGGCAAGACAGTGCAGGCGCTGGCCGCGGCCGAGCTTCTACGCCGTCAAAAGGGAATCGAAAGAGTATTGGTGATTGCACCCGCCTCGGTTAAATACCAGTGGAAGACTGAGATCGAGAAGTTTACAGATCATTCGGCGCAGGTGATTGACGGGCTGTTGCCCCGGCGGCGGAGCCTGTACGCTGCTCCCTCGTTCTTCAACCTGACCAGCTATGAACTTGTGCTCAAGGACATCCGTCATATGCACGAGCTGAAGCCGGACCTGATCATTCTGGACGAGGCGCAGCGGATCCGCAACTGGACCACTGCAACCGCGCGCACCATCAAACAACTGAAGAGCCGCTACGCATTTGTGCTTACAGGAACGCCGCTCGAAAACAAGCTGGAAGAGCTCTTTTCGGTCGTCGAGTTCGTTGACGGACGCAGGCTGGGCCCCGCCTTCCGCTTCGTGCATGAACACCGCGTGGTAGATGAGCACGGCCGCCTGCAGGGCTATCGCGGCCTAGACACCATTCACCAGCAGTTGGCTCCCATTCTGCTTCGACGCACACGCCAGGAGGTGCTGAAGGAGTTGCCGGAACGAACCGACCAGGTGTTCCGCGGGCCGTTGACGAGCGAGCAGGCAGGGCCCTATTACGAGCAGAGCGATCTGCTGGCGCAGCTCATGCGCAAGTGGGAGCGGCAAGGCTGGCTTTCGGAGATCGATCAGAAGCGGATTCTGTGTTGCATCCAGAACATGCGCATGTTGTGCAACTCGACTTTTCTTTTCGATAAGCAGACCCACCATTCGCCCAAACTCCAGGAGTTTCGTGAGATTCTCACCGAACTCGCCGTCGAGGAGAATCGCAAAGTGGTGGTATTCAGCGAGTATGAGCGGATGACATTTCTGGCGGGCGAGGAGCTGCGCAAACTGGGAATTGGATTTGTGTCCCTTCATGGCGGAGTTCCCTCCCGCAAGCGAGGGGCCCTGATCGAGAGATTCCGCAACGATCCGGAATGCAAGGTCTTCCTTTCGACCGACGCAGGAGGCGTTGGGCTCAACCTGCAGGCCGCTTCCGTAGTGGTAAATTTTGAGCCCCCGTGGAACCCGGCTCGGCTGGAGCAGCGCATAGGACGCGTGCACCGGCTGGGCCAGTCGCGTCCGGTGCATGTCATTCACATGCTGACGACCGAGAGCATCGAGGAGCGTGTGTGGGAGACACTGAGCCTGAAGAAGTCGCTGTTCGCCGGAGTATTCGATTCTCCCACTGACGAGGTCAGTTTTGCCAAGCTGGGCCGCAAGACGGTTTTCCAGGCCGTGAAGGAGATCTTTGCGAATCAGCCAGCCAGGCCGAAACCCACCATCGACGTCACTCCTGCCGCTCCGGTTTTGCCTGCACAGGCGGCCGTCAGCGTGCAGGAACCCGCGCCCGCCCCGACGGGTACAGAGGTCTTTGCTTCGACCGGTGGACCACCCGCACCTGGATCTGGACCGGAACGCAGTGGCATCGAGACGGCAGCGGCAACGTTGATCGAGGCCGGGCTGAGGTTTATCGAGGCGATTGCATCGGACCGCGGTGCCGGGAACTCCGAGGTCGCGCCACCGAGCCGGAAGAATCAGCCTTTGGCAGAACTGTTCACACGCGATGCCCGGACGAGCCGTCCAGTTCTATCCATCCCCTTGCCTGAGTCGGTGACACAGGAACGGCTATCCGGCGCGTTGTCCGCTCTTCTGAACGCATTTGGTGGAGCCGCGAAGGCCTGCGGCTATTCTCGCAACTGATTCTGTTCGACGCAACCGTCAAAGGAGCGCCAAGAATTGACATTTGCACATCCGCCTCGCAGTCTGTGCCTGCGGAGGTTCGATGCATTGTGTCTGTCAGCGTTCGATCAATCATTTTGAAGCCGTAATATTGGCGTTCGCTCCTTAGAATCGCTTGCACCAATGGCAGTTTGCCGCGATCCATTCCGCGCCCGCCGAGATCGGCTCGGGCAGGGAAAGATCGAGAATTTCAATTCTCTGTTTGACTAAGTCCTTCTTGCCCGCAAACCGCAGCGAGCTGGTCATCGCGGTTCATGCCCACCTTCTCGACGATGGTCTCAACCCCCAGAACCTCGTGATCGGTGTGTTCCTATGCCATGCGCAATCAGGAGGCTACGTAAACGAGCGTTCTCTTCTTGCAGGCGCTCCACTTCTGCGTAGGGTGAACTGGAGTTCGGAGGCTCGCTATCGCCGTTGGTCAATCTGGATCTCCGTTCGCATGCGTCAGTTTCTTAACCTCAGAATAGTCGCACATCAAACCCATTCACGAGTGGTTGGCGCGCGTTGTCGGTCAGCACGCTTAATTTATTTCACGAACCAATGGGACAAGAGACTAGGTGATGGTGGACTTTGGTTTGGAATCGTCGGCGGCCGGGGCGTGGCATCCGCAGGAGCGGCGGATGACCAGCTCGAGGGGAAGCACGACTCGGTGGCCCTTGTCGGGGTATTGGCCGCGCGAGATCCTCTCAAACAGCAGATTCGCTCCCGTCTCGCCGATCTGGTAGACGGGCTGGCGGATCACGGTGAGCGCCGGCTGGAGAACGTCGGCGATATCGAAATCGTCGAATCCGGCGAGGGCAATCTTGCCGGGAACGTCGATCCGGAGCACGTTGAGAGCATGCAGCATGTAACGCATGGTGAGGTTGTTGCCGGCAAACAGGGCGGTGGGCGGATCGGCGTCGGTCATCAGCGAGTGGACGGCGGTGATGGTGTTCTCCTGGGAGACGCAATCGATGTACGCCTCCGCGGTAAGGCCCGCCCTGCTCATGGCCTCCTTGTATCCGGAGTAGCGGGCCTGGAACGTGAACAAGGCTTTGTTGAGGCCGAGGAAGGCGATCTTGCGATGGCCGTGCTCAAGGAGGTGGGCGACACCCGCGCGGGCGCCGGCACGGTTATTCACCACCACCGAATCGAAGCGTGAGTGAGGCGCGGGCCGATCGAGGGTGACGATGTGCACGTGGGAGAACGTCTCGTCGCGCAGATATTCGTCCGAGTCGGGAGCGGGAATGATGATCATTCCATCAATGCGGCGACGAAGCATGAGGCTGGCCTGCTTGCGCTCCACGTCGGTCTTCTCGTCGGAGGTGGTGATGAGCACCGAGTATCCGTGCTGCGTGGCTACGGTGGAAATGGCATGCGCGCAGGTGGCGAAAAAGGGGTCGTAGAGATAGGGAAGGATGAGCGCGATGGTCTTGGAATGGACCGAACGCAGGCTGCGCGCCAGCTCGTTGGGCTGGTAATTGAGCATGCGAATGGCGCGCTGCACCCGGTCGGCGGTCGCCTTGGAAACGTTGGCGCTGCCGGAGAGCAAGCGCGACACGGTCATCTTTCCTACGCCGGCAAGGTTGGCCACGTCCGCCATGGTGGTGGTGCGGCGCGAGGATTCCTGGACCTTTCGGGTTTTGCGCGGCGTCTTCAAAGTGGATACCGATGTGGCGCCCACGCCAGCGACATTAATGCCGGCTGAAACGGGGCACCCAAATTCTCAGCAAGGTCATTCCCATACTAGTTCACATGCGCGGTGGCGTAAATGGAAGATTTTTCAGCCCATTGCTCGCATCGGCCAGGGATCGGCCGCCGACCCTCGTGCTCCGTGCCGATACGTTAAACTGCGAAAAGACCGAGCCTGCCTCGATCCTCGCCGGCGCCACCCCTTTGGCATCCGGTGACGCTTTTCCGCCCGCACCGCGGGGCATCGAACCGGAAGCCGAAAGTGCATCTAAGTATTTGAGCATCAGGCAAACAGGCGGCCAAGCTCCCGCGTCGCCGCCCATAACTTTGCAAATGGAACCTGGTCGTTCCCGGTTTCACCACGATTCAGGGCTTCACAGAAGGCTGAAGAATGTGCAAGAGACTCTTGATTGTGGCGGCGGCGCTGCTCCTGGCGGCCGCCGCCAAAGCCCAGGAGATTCCCACCTCGACGTCCGGCAGCGAAACCAATCCGCTCGGCCAGAGCCAATCGGTTGACTGTTCCGATCCCCTGATGGCCGGCTCGTCTTTGTGTGCGGGCGATCTGAATTCCACCTTGCTCCGCGGGGGGTTCGCAGGGTCACCGATTTCCACCCGCGTTCCGTCTCCGCAACAAAACCAGGTTGTAACCTACACTGACCAAAACGGCCAGCAGGTTTCGCGGGAAAAAAGGACTACGATTCCACTGCCTCCCGAGCCGCTGACGGAATTTCAGAAATTCACGGCTTCCATTACCGGCATGGTGCTGCCCATCTTCGGGGCCAACCTGTTCCAGAGCGTGCCCTCCACGTTTGCGCCGCTGGACAACGCCCCTGTTCCGCCCGATTACGTGATTGGGCCTGACGACAACGTCCGCCTGCACGTGTGGGGACAGGTGAATTTCAACGCCAACCTCCAGGTGGATCGCTACGGCGATATTTATGTGCCGCAAGTGGGCGCAGTGCATGTGGCCGGCGCGCGTTTTTCTGAGCTCGACCAGCTCATCCGAACGGCGGTGGGCAAAATCTATCGCAACTTCGACATGTCGGCGCAACTGGGCGATATTCGTGCCATCCAGATTTATGTCACCGGCGAAGCGCGCCGCCCCGGCGCCTATACCGTCAGTTCGCTGAGCACGCTGGTGGACGCGCTGTTTGCCAGTGGCGGACCGTCGGTCCAGGGGTCCATGCGGCGCATCGAGTTGCGCCGCGGGGGCGCGGCGATCACCACCTTCGATCTCTACCGGTTCCTCATCGAGGGAGACAAGTCGAAAGACACCAAGCTGCTGCCCGGTGACCTGGTGTTCATTCCTTCGGTGGGGCCGCAGGTGGCCGTGCTGGGCAGCGTGCGCCGCCCGGCGATTTACGAGATCCTGCCGGGAGAAACGATGGCCGACGCCATCCGGAGCGCGGGCAACATCACCTCGCTGGCAACCGACGCGCGCGCGTCGCTGGAGCGCAACGCGGATCGCAACGGCCGCGAGGCGATGGAGGTGAAGTTGGACGCGGCCGGGATGGCCACGCCCATGACAGATGGCGACATCCTGCGCGTGATCTCGATGGTCTCGCGGTTCCAGAAGACCGTCACGCTGCGCGGGAACACCGCCAACTCCGGGCGCTTCGCGTGGCACGAGGGCATGCGGTTGAGCGACCTGATTCCCGACAAGGAATCGCTGATTACGCGCGACTACTGGTGGAAGCGAGCCAGCCTGGGTTTGCCGGCTCCGGAATTTGAACCGGTGCCTGCTCTGTCGGCGCTGCACCAGCCGGAGAACCCCATCGACCTGCCCCTGCAGCAGACGCTCATGCATCGCCAGGCCAATCCTGGCGGAGCGGCTGTCCGGCCGCAGCCGGCCAATGGGAACGGCGCCCAGGCCCAGGCCGCAGCATCGGCCAATAATTCGTTCTTCTGGGACAACCAGAGCGCCGCTGCAACCGAGGAGAGCGGCCAGGCGGCTTCCGGCACGGGCCAGGGGGACCAGTCCGCGGCGCAATCGGCGCAACGCCAGGCCGGTCCCCGCGCCAGCCAGTCCGCGCTGGCCGAACCGGAATCTGAAACCACCGAGCCGGTCAATCCACCGGCGCCGCGACGCACGGTGGTGAAGTTGAGCGTGCCCGAAATCGACTGGAGCTACGCGGTGATCGAGCGCATGGATCCGGCGACCCTGAAGACGACCCTGATTCCCTTCGATCCTGGAAAGCTGGTTCTCGAGCATGATTCGTCGCAGGACCTCGCGTTGCAGCCCGGCGACGTGGTCACCGTCTTTTCGCAGTCGGACATTCGCGTGCCCCTCTCCGAGCAGACTACGCTGGTCCGCCTGGAAGGCGAATTCGTTCATGCGGGGACGTACAGCGTGCACCCCGGCGAAACGTTGCGCGCGGTGGTGGAACGCGCCGGCGGGCTGACCTCGAATGCCTATCTCTTCGGCTCGGTCTTCACCCGCGAGTCGGCGCGCGTGCTGCAGCAGCGGCGCATGGACGAGGCCATTCACACCATGATCCTGCAGATGCAGCGCGGCAACCTGGCGCTGGCCGCTTCGCCGATTGCGACCGGCCAGGACCTGGCCGGAATTGGCGCCGCGCAGGCCAGCGAGCAGGCCCTGATCGCCCAGTTGCAACAGATCCGCGCTACCGGCCGCATCGTCATGGCCTTCAAACCGGACTCAAAGGGCACGGATGTGATTCCCGAACTTCCGCTCGAAAATGGCGACGCGTTTCTGGTGCCTTCGGTGCCGTCGACGGTAAATGCCGTGGGCGCGATCTTCAATCAGAACTCGTTCATCTACCGGGCGGACGCGCGGCTGGCCTCGTATCTTCAGCTGGCGGGTGGGCCCAATCCCGATGCCGACCGCAAGCACATGTTTCTGATCAAGGCCAATGGCGCGGTGGTGAGCCGGCAATCGGTGAAGGGTCCGTGGGGAGATGAGTTCAGCAAGCTCAAGCTCAGCCCCGGGGACACCATCGTGGTGCCCGACAAATCGGTGAAGCCGTCCGCATTGCGGGGATTCCTCGCCATTCCGGCCATCTTCTCGCAGGTGATGTACGGCGTGGCGGCGGCGAACGTGGTGTTCTAGTCCAGCGGAGTTAGCGGAGCTGGCGGAGTTAACGCAGTTCCTGAGTCAATGTGTCCCACAGGGGATGTTGATTCCTGCAAAACGAATGTTCTGACGCAATGGCGAAAAGCAACCACAGATCCTTCGACTGCGCGCCGCTTTGCGGCGCTTCGCTCAGGATGACAACCTGAGAGGTTCGATTTCGAGCGGAATCAAGGGGCGCGCGTCTGTTCGCATAGAAGAGGCAACGGCACCGCCGCGGGGCGCCGCTTCAGTGGCCTCGAATCATCATTTGGAGGCAAACTATGAAACTGCTGCCGCATGCTGCGCGCAGAGCGCGAATCTGTGTCGCAATCCTGGCCGGGCTGGCGCCGCCGCTTATGTCGATCGCCCAGGCGCCGCAAACCGAATCCAACCCGGCGGAATCGAAAAGCGCGCCGCGCATGATGGAAACAATCCACCTGACCAACATCACCTCGCAGCACGATCTGAACGATCTGCAAAACGACCTGCGCAATATGCTCCCCATGGCAGCCATGTACGCCAGCCAGACCCAGAACGTCATCTCCATCCGCGCTACCCCGGAAGACATGGCGACGGCGAAAAAGCTGATTGCGGAATTCGACCGCCCGCGAAAGCTCTATCGCATCACCTACACCATCACCGACTTCGACGACGGAAAGCGCGCAGGCGCGCATAGCATCTCAGTGGTCGTGGTGGAAGGCGAGAAGTCGGTGGCGAAGTATGGCAACCGGGTGCCAATTGTAACCGGGATGTACAACCAGGAAACCGCCGCGGGAAACTCGCAGGTGCAATATCTCGATGTGGGCCTGAACATTGAAGCATTCTTCGACGGCGGCCGGCTGCGCTCCAAGGTGGAGCAAAGCAGCCTTTCGGAGGAGAAGTCCGGGATCGGTACGCAGGACCCCATCGTGCGCCAAATCATGATCGAGGCCAATTCGGACATGACGCCCGGCAAGACGCTGGTGGTGGGATCGCTGGACATTCCCGGAAGCACGCGTCGCCAGGAGATCCAGGCGGTGGCCGAACCGGTCCAGTAAACGCAGGGGCGCGGCCGGCGCGCGCCCCAAGCGTGATATCTGCATCACACCCGATCCAGGCAATGCCCATCCGCTTTTGATTCTTTCCAGGAAATGATGACATTTATGACCGTCGGACCCTCGAACGAGCCACGGAGGGCGAATGTATGATATCGTTATCATCATCTTTTGCGCGACTTCTTTTCGGCTTGTCTTTCCGGCTCTCGGAGAGCGGCGATCGACGCGCAGACAAGGTACTCAAATCTCCGGGAGAGGCGGTGCAAACCTGTGAACTCTTCGGAATCCTTGGCCCTGTTGCTCGCCGTGGACGTGGGGGGAAGCCACGTCAGCGCTGCCTTGTGTGCTCTCGATGACCTTCGGGTGATCGAACTCACCGATGCGCCCTTAACAGGCGTGTGCAGCTTTGAAGGATTCGTCGATTTGTTGTACCTGCTGGGCCGCGAGGTTGCGGGGAAACCGCGCCGGATCGCCGGCGCATCGCTGGCTGTACCGGGCCCGTTTGATTGCGCTGCCGGCGTGAGCCTGATGAAGCACAAACTCCAGTGGCTCTATGGAAAAGACTTGCGCGGAGCCCTTGCGGCTCGCTTTGGATGGGCGCCATGCCAGCTCGTTTTCCTGAATGACGCGCGCGCCTTTCTGCTGGGAGAGTTGAACGCCGGGAGCGCGCGCGGAGCGGCCCGCGCGGTGGGCATGACCCTGGGAACCGGCATCGGTTCAGCGTTCGCGCTGGACGGCCATTGCGTGACTGAGGGCAAGGGAGTTCCGCCCGGCGGAGAGATCTGGAACTATCCCTATCGCGGTGGCATCGTGGAGGATCTGATCTCCAGCCGCGCCGTAAAAGCCGATTACGCGGCGCGTACCGGAAAAGATCTGGAGGTGAAGGAAATCGCCGAAATCGCGCCCTCCGATCCGGCCGCCCGCCAGGTCTTTGAAAAACTCGGCCGCGACCTCGGTGAAGTCATCCGAAATGTGATCGGTCCCTTTAGGCCCGAACGAGTGGTGGTGGGCGGGGCCATTGCGCGTTCCGCGCCGCTCTTTTTGCCCGCCGCGCAGATGGCGCTCAAGGGCCTCGATGTGCAGATCGTTCCGTCGCAGCTCTTCGATCGCGCGCAACTCATCGGAGCCGCGGCGTACTGGCGCGACGAGCATTTGGCCGGCGGCAGGGAAACGGGCCTCGCCGGTGACGCCGCGCAACAGATCGCGCCGTGATAAGCCTCACATCCCCGCAGCGAGTGATCACCGCCGCCGCCCTGCCGGCTCCATGATTTAGTCTTTCAGCGAGAATCTTCGGAGGCGATTTGCACCCCTGAACAGCGCCGCGTGCCCGCGCGGCGGGCGAAATCGCATCCGCACCCGGAGCTTGAACAAAAACATGCCGCCGAACCCTGCCACGGAAAAGAACCTCCTCCTCTATAACCGAATCCTGCTCCTGGAAGCCGGCCTGGGCGGCTTGCTGTACGGCATCGACGTGGGGATCATTGGGGGCGCATTGCCCTATCTGGAGGCCACGTCGCACCTTGACCCCGCCCAGCTTTCCATCATCGTGGCGGCGGTGCTGCTGGGCAGCGTGTTCTCCACCCTGTTTGCCGGACTGCTGGCGGACTGGATGGGCCGCAAGCCGCTGATGATTGTCAGCGGCGCAGCGTTCGTGCTCAGCATTCCGGTGATTGCGCTGTCGGGCAGCTATGAGTCGCTGTTCTTCGGACGCCTGCTCCAGGGTTGCAGCGCAGGACTGGTCGGCATCGTGGTGCCCCTGTACCTGGCCGAGTGCCTCCCGGCCAGCAAGCGCGGAGGGGGCACGGCCGTCTTCCAGTGGCTGCTCACTATGGGCATATTCGTCGCCGCGTGCATCGGGATCTATTACAGCTATCACGTCGCCGACGTGGCCCGCACCGCTTCCGCGGCGACCCTCTGGGAGGTGAAGAATCACGCCTGGCGGCGCATTTTCTGGATGTCGATGCCACCCGGAATCCTCTTCGTGCTGGGCGGATTCTTCGTATCCGAGTCGCCGCGCTGGCTCTTCCGCAAAGGCAAAACCACCGCCGCGCTGGAAGCCCTGCGGCGATCGCGAACCGAAGAACAGGCTCAAGTGGAGATGAGCGAGATGGAGCAGATCGCGCGTGAAGCCAGGCCGAAGACGAGCGGCCGCCGCGATTCCGTGCTCCAGCGCCGCTACATTCTGCCCTTCCTGCTGGCGTGCGTCATCCTGTCCTGCAACACGGCCACGGGCATCAACTCGGTCATCGGGTTCAATACCAACATCCTTCTGCAGAGCGGATTGAACGACGTGAGCGCGCACTGGGGCTACGTGGTGTTCACCTTCTGCAATTTCCTGTTCACCATTGTGGGCATGACCCTGGTTGACCGCAAGGGGCGCAAATTCCTGTTCGTTCTGGGAACGTCGGGGATCATCGTGGCCCATCTGTGTACCTCGGTCATGTTCATCCGTTCCGAGGCGCACCGCTATGATGTGCGGGACGCGCTCCAGGCCCAGGTAACGCCGGACCAGGGCCTGGCGTTTGGCTACGACACGGCCGTTGCACAGCGCCTGCTCCCGCCCGGTTCGTTCGGCACGGAGCGCACATCCCTGGCGGTGATCTATTCCTATGGCGGATTCACGGCCACCACCAATCCGGTGCGCACCGGCGAAGCCGCCGCGGAGACCATTGAAATCAAGCGCTCGGAAAGCGTGCCCTCCGGAAAGGTGCAGGCATTCTTCTCCAATCCTTTCGCCGATCTGGACGCGGCGCGCGCGGCCCCGCTGAAGATCGAGCACGCCTACATCTCGCCGGTGCCCAGCGCCGGCAACGGCTGGCTGATGGCGATCTTCCTCTACATGTTCGTGGCCTTCTACGCGTCGGGGCCGGGGGTGTGCGTGTGGCTGGCCCTGTCGGAACTGATGCCCACGCGCATCCGTTCCAACGGCATGAGCGTCGCCCTGGTGATCAACCAGCTCGTCTCGACAACCCTGGCAGCCATCTTCCTGCCCATGGTGGGAAAGTACGGTTATTCCCGGATGTTCTTCGTGTTCGCCGGCTTCACCGTGGTCTACCTGCTGACCGCGGCGCTCTTCCTGCCCGAAACCAAGGGCAAAACGCTGGAGGAGATCGAGAAGTATTTCGAGCGGGTGTGAGGCGGAAGCCGGTTCAATGCTGTCCGCGGCCGTGGCTCGGGGATGGGCTCTATTTTTTCCGGTTGCGCGAGCGAACGAAGACCACGCCCAGAAACACAAGGATCACCAGCGGCACCAGCAGAATGATCCACACCTCTTCAGGACTCCATGGACCGGAATGCCTGCCGGGC
>CAVREL010000025.1:0-7676 GCA_963720105.1 uncultured Acidobacteriota bacterium
TCCAGTTTCGGAACCTGAGTTGCCCAACCCGGCCATCTCAAAGCGGACAAAGCAGAAACCAGCCAGGAAGGGTCTTCCAAAAGCCGCGACGATCAGTGCAATCCTGATCATCGCACTCCTGCTGGTTTTTTGTGTGACCTTCTATCTGTATACGCTAGGGCGCTAGCCTGCCTCGCTGACAAATCTCCAGAGATTTGTCAGCGAGGCGAGCGAGACTCGTCTTACTGCATCGCCGCGAAAATGGATTCAATCCCGGCGGTCATCGAGTCCAATCGGCGACGCATCCAGAAATTCTGTAACTCCTGCAACTACTGACTCCTGAGTTCTTCTTCTCAGTCGGCCGGCGTCGGAGATGGCCTCTCGGGGAGGGGGTACTGGGAGGCATTTCGCTTTTTTCGCTTTCGATTGCCTGTGCCCAGGGACGGGGTTCTTGTCCGATTCCTGGAACCGCCCGGTCGACAACGAGTTGCGCAGGTCCGTCGAGTTATCGTTGACGCGGCCGATCAGTGCAGGATCAGCCAGATCACGTTCCGGGGCCAATGATCGCCCCCCGGTCGTGTTCGCTGGTCGCGATCGCTTGCTCGGGGTTCCCGGCTTCGAATGCGATGGGCGTAATGATAAATGCCAGGTTCGGTGCGCGACCGCAGCAACGGTCCGATATCGAAAGGCTTGTCCGAGCAACGGGATATCGCCCAGAACCGGTACCTTGTTGTTTGAGACAGAATTGTCAATGGTCACAAATCCTCCCAGGATCAAGCTGTAGCCGCTGGGAACTCGCGATAGATTCACCAGGTGCGCTTCGTTGACGATTGGATAATTGTTGATTACCGCGCCCGCGCCAAGGCTCGTCGGCGCCGCGACGGTGCCCACCTGCGTCGAAACGGTGCCATCAATTAGCAGCCGAATGGTGTTATCCGGCAGGATGCTGGGCGTAACGTTGAGGGCGGTACCGATCTCACGATTTTTCGCCGCATCACCGGGATCCAGATAATACCGGACATCGTTGGAAATGTTCGAAACCCCGTTCGTTACGGTGACTGTCGAAACGATGATCGGTGTGCGAGTCACTACCCTGACGGTAGACGTCTCGTTGTCTTCCGTGATGACTAACGGCGCGTTCTCTTCGTGCGCCTTGGTGTTGGCGTACAGGGCGTGGAGCACCGCGGTCACCGTGACCGGGCCGAATCACATCGGGCTGTGACGGCGGGCACTGAGCGGGGCGCGCCGAGAGAGCTTGCCCTGTTGACTGGAAAGATGACCGGTTTTGGGGGCAGCATAAAATCTTCTGTTGCGATTCGCTTTTTGTTCGCTATAATGCGCCCATGGCAGTTACTCGGCGGCAGAAAGAAATCCTGGATTTCCTGGAGTCCTTTGTGACCCGGAACGGCTACTCGCCTTCCTTTGAGGAAATCGCACGCGGCATGGGGCTGAAGAGTCTGGCCACCGTGCACAAGCACATCACCAACCTGGAAAAGAAGGGGATGCTGGACCGGGTGCACAACCGCAGCCGGTCCATCGACGTGCTGCCGCCGGGCGCGCGTACCCGCTCCAGCGAACGCCTGCCGCTGGCCGGCCGGATCGCCGCGGGCCTGCCGGTGGAAGCCATGGAAAGCGCCGAAACCATTTCCCTGCACGACGTGGTGGGCAACCGCGAGGTGTTTGCCCTGGAGGTGCGCGGCGACTCCATGCGCGACGAGCACATCATCAGCGGCGATTACGTGCTGGTGGAGCGCACGCGGACGGCGCGCCAGGGCGACATTGTCGTGGCGCTGGTGCACGGGTCGGAGACCACGCTCAAGCGCTTCTATTCGGAAGGCAACGTCATTCGCCTCCAGCCCGCCAACATGGAGATGGAGCCGATCTACGTTCCCGCGGCCCAGGTCGCCATCCAGGGCCGGGTGCTGGGCGTGCTGCGGAAATACCGTTAACCCGCGCTGGAGAGCTTGCTCGAGCGGAAGATCCCGAACAGGCCGCCCTTCTTCTCCGCCGGTTCTACGGTTTCCGGCAATTCGGGCAAACCGCAAGCGGTGCGCGCCATCTTGCGAATGACATTGGCGATCGGCGTATCTTCAAAAGCCAGCGGGCTGGCCGTGTTCTGCATCTGCATGGCCGCGCCATAGTCGTTGGGAATATTCCAGTCCACCGGTCTGGTCAGCGCCTTTTCAATCGTATTTTCATCGAAACTGTGAAATGAGGCCGCGTGCCGGTTAATGACGACCTGGAGCCGGGGCCGGCCGTGCGCGGGGAATTGTCCCATGAGCCGGTTCGCATTGCGGAGTTCAGGAATGCCGGTTTGCGACACCATGTAGATGGTTGCTGCGAGCCGATACAGATTGGTTTCGATGAAATTCAGTCTCGATCCGGAGTCAACCACGACAAAGTCGAAGTCCTCCATGGCCACAGCGATCAATTTATCGATAGCTTTGCTGTTGAATTCCATGGTCATGAAGTGGCCGGGAGCTGCCAGGACCCACAGGTTCTCTCCCCCCAGTTGCACAAGGTTGGAGAGAAAGTGACCGTCGAGGCGGGTGACATTCTCCAGGGCGTCCAGCGTGGAATATTTCCCGGTAAGACCCAGGTTAAGGGCGATGTCTCCCAGGGGCAGATCGAAATCGATCAGAAGGGTTCGCTTGCCCGATTCCCGGGCCAGCAACAGTGCAAAGTTCGATGCGACCGTGGTGACCCCAACGCCTCCCTTGACCCCGAAGAACACAAACAGCTCACCGGATTCGTCCATGGTGGACGAGACGGGGCGACGAGCCAAGGCCCTTACCAAGGCTCCTGACATGACGCCCGGCTCGAGCGGCACGGTCAGGAACTCATGCGCGCCCGCCGCCAGCGCCTTCACGGTCAATTCCGTCTCGTAGTGCGCGGAATAGACCATCACAGTTGGCACCCGGGCTCTGGTCAAATTCGTTACCAGTGCCAGAGCGCCTTCCAGGTCATGGTCCAGTTCGATGATGACGGCGTCGTGCTTTTCGGCAATGACTTTGTTTTCATCAAAATGCAAATAGTAGTCTCGTAATACACCCACCTCGGGACCCGACAATTCGCGCGTGATTGCCAGGCGGTTGGCATCATTGGCGCCCACCAGTCCCACCGATAACGATCTAGATTTCATAATGGCTTTTCCAGCTATATCTTGAATTCACACAAGCTCACCGGCGCGAGCGATTGAGACCCGGGCCCCCGAATGGGGCTGGCTTAAGACAGGCGCACCTATCCCGTCTGGCCCCCTGAAGCAAAGTAATTTCTCCCCAGGAGGTGGGGTCCATCACAATATGGACATTTCCTGGGTGCTTTTCAGTGTCGGCAAACACAGTTGAATTTGCCCCGATTTCCGGAGACGATCTGTACCCCCGGCATTCGAGTTGGCCAGGAATGCCACTTGCGGGGTGAGGAATGGGCGCCGCAAGCCTGGTTGGGGATAAGACGCGAGCGGCCCGGCAAAACCGCCGGGCCGCTTCATATCTCAGAATCGAATGGTGGGCTATCCGAGGATGCGCTGGATTTTTTCTTCGATCACGTTCTGGGGCACGTAACCCACGATCTGGTCAGCCACCTTGCCGCCCTTGAAGAACAGCAGCGCGGGAATGCCGCGAATTCCGTAGCGCGAAGGCGTGGCGCCGTTCTGATCGACATTCACCTTGAAGACCTTCAGCTTGCCCGCATAGGTTGCGGCAACGCCGTCCACGAAAGGCGCAATCATCTTACAGGGCCCGCACCAGCCTGCCCAGAAATCCACCAGGACCGGCTGCTCGCTCTTGAGCACCTCCTGGTCAAAATTTGCATCGTTGACTTCCATTACCCCTGCTCCAGCCATGTTCCTCCTCGCGACGCACCCGCGCTTACCCAGTGTATCGCCCTTTCATGGGATGCCGCAGTGTATCTGAAAGTCGCACGAGGGCGTGGGCGGGACGAAAGTGCCGGGAAAGCACCGTTGGGGTTCGTGGTCTCCCGCCTTCGCGCCAAAACCCGTGCGAAGACGGGGCACGGAAGTTTTAGGCGCGCGCAAAAGGAAAGCGCCCGGATCCCTTTTAAGGAATCTCGGGCGCTAGAGCAGCCCTCCCCCAGAACTGCCCACGGTCCGAGAGTAAGTTTAAATGCACCTAAGATCAAGCAATCTTAGGTAATCGAAGCCGTGATCACCATCGGGGAGACCGATACCACCCACGGTCGGAAGGCACGGAATTGGTCCTGTTTGCGCTGCCCATTGCTGGGCCAAACGAGTGTCGCCGAATGACTTATTTCGATACACGCCTGCTCCCCCGGGTAGCCGGATCGTCGCGCGGGCGGGCCTTTGAGATCGCTCGAGCAGGCGCAGTAATGGCCGGAAAGTTGCAGCGATCAAGGCCTGTTTTCGAGGGTCGCACCGGTGTTCTGGAACAAGCAAACTATCAGCTCCGCGGAGGGCATATCGTGAAGCTCGGGGCGGATTAATGCGCACGCGCGCTCCAGCGCGGCCTCATGCTCGACGACCACAATCACCGCGGGCCCGGCGCCGCTCAAGGCCACTCCCAGGATGCCCTCCCGCCCGGCCAGCGGCAGCAGGCGCGGCAGCATGGGACAGATGCCGGCACGGTAGGGCTGATGAATGCAGTCGCGCATGGCCACGCGCAGCAGGTCGCCGCGCCCCTGCGCAAAGGCGAGCCCCAGCAGGCTGACCGATTGCAGGTTGGCAATGACGTCCTGGCGCGGGTAGCTCGCCGGAAGCACCGCGCGCGCCTCGCTGGTGGCCAGCGGCTCGATGGGCAACACCACGATGGCTCTCCACTCCGGGGGAGGAATCACGCGCGCAACATGCACGGTTGTGCCCTCGGACGCGGCACTCACGTATCCGCCCAGCCAGCATGCAGCCGCGTTGTCGGGATGCCCTTCGAGCGCCGACGCCTCTTCGAGGATCCTGTCGCCGTTCCAGCCGAGTTGTCCGAAATGGACGGCGAGCACGATGCCGGCCAGGCGTCCCGCAGCCGACGATCCGCAGCCCATGCCCAGCGGAATCTGGTTGTTCATGCGAATCGCCACCGGCGTGACGGGCCGCTGGTTCTGCTCCAGCAGCCGGCGGTAAATTCCGAGAACCAGGTTGTCTTCAAGCTGGGAGCAGCGCTGCGAATCGCGCCCGGAGGCAAGGATGGAAAACTCCTCCGCGGATTCCGCTTCGATCTCCAGATAAAAGTCAAGCGCCACGGCCGCCGCATCGAAACCGGCGCCCAGGTTGGCAGAGGTGGCCGGGAGCCGCAGCCGGATCGGTCCTGGCTTTGGATTGGAAGGCGCGTCCGTCATGCGATTCCCCGCACCGCGGCGAGCACTGCGCCCGGCGTGGCATCGAGCGAAATCGCGTTGCGCCGCAAGGCTTCGATCGGGGCTTCGTATCCCGCGGTTTCCTCCGGGCGCAACAGAGTTCCGCGGTGAAAATCGATGGTGTAGTCGGCATCCTTGAGGGTGTGGCCGGTGAGCACCAGCACGACCGTGTCGCCGCCGGAAACAGATTTTTTGGCGCGCAGTTTTTTGAGCCCGGCCAGAGTGACGGCCGAGGCGGGTTCACAGCCCAGGCCCTCTTCGCCCAGCTCGGCCTTGGCAATGGCGATTTCCGCTTCGCTCACATCGAGGCACCAGCCCCCGGTCTCCTGAACCACGCGCGCCGCCTTGCGCCACGACGCGGGATTGCCGATACGGATGGCGGTGGCGCGGGTATGCGCTTCTACCGGATCGAGCGATTCGCCATGGTTGCTTGCCAGGCTGCGCACCAGGGGATTGGCGCCTTCCGCCTGGATGACTGAAATGCGCGGCAGGCGCGACACCAGTCCCAATTCCTTCAATTCGCGGAATCCCTTGCCCAGCGCGGAGCTGTTGGCCAGGTTGCCGCCCGGCACGATGAGGTGGTCGGGCACGGTCCAGTCGAAGTACTCGGCGATCTCGAAGGCGGGCGTCTTCTGGCCTTCCAGGCGATAGGGATTGACCGAGTTGAGCAGATAGATCGGGGCCTCGCGAACGATCTCGGTCAGCACGCGCACACAGCCGTCGAAATCGGTTTTCAACTGGCAGGTGACGGCGCCGTAGTCCATTGCCTGCGAGAGCTTGCCCCAGGCGATCTTGCCTTCGGGAATCAATACCAGGCTACGCATCCCGGCGCGCGCCGCATAGGCGGCCATGGCTGCCGATGTATTTCCCGTGGAAGCGCACGCCACCCACTGGAATCCGCGTTCGCGCGCCACGCTCAGCGCCGCGGTCATGCCGGTGTCCTTGAACGATCCGGAGGGATTCATACCCTGGTGCTTGGCGAAAAGCTGATCGATGCCCAGTGCCCTGGCGGCGCGCGGAAGCGAATAAAGGGGCGTGTTTCCTTCCCGCAGAGTTACGGCATTGCCGAAATTATCCAGGATGGGAAGCAGTTCACGGAATCGCCACACGCCGGAATGATCGAGCAACTCAGAGGAACAGCGTCGCTCGCGCCATAGCCACTTCAGCGCGCCGGGATTGGGCCGGTCGTGTCCTTTGCGTTGTCCCCAGCCCGGATAGTCCACTTCGAACAGGTCGCCGCATGGGGCGCAACGGAAGTCCGGCTGCGCCTCCGGGCCGGAGATACGCGCCCCGCAGCCGAAACAACGTAACTGATGCAGATTGTCGTTCATGTCTGGGTTTAGCGTACCAGTGGAGGGGTGGATTTGGTGTGACGCGGGCTACCGGGCGTGAGGTATCGGACATCCCGCAGCGGCTAAAGCCGGAAGCGTTGCGGAGCTGCCTGCGGCACGGCTAAAGAGGCTGCGGAAAAACGGGGAATGTGCAGCGAAATTGCGCGGGCGAGCATAGCAGGGGCTAAAGCCCGCGTTGATTTTGGGCCACTTGCGGCACGACTGAAGTCGTGCCCTGTTACAAAGCACATCCCGTAACGAGTTTTTCCGCAGCCTCTAAAGCCGTGCCCTTTCAAAACGGCTAAATAAACGCGCTCTGGTCAGTTCGCCGCAACGACCACCAAAGTCGCATCCGTCAGGCGAAGCCAACCAGCACCGGCTCGACATCCAGTGAAATAGCGAAGCGGGTCCGGACGGCTTCCGTGATGCTTTCCGCCAGGGCCATGATTTCCCGGGCCGTTGCTCCGCCGCGGTTGATCAGAGCCAGCGTGTGCCGGGAAGAAATGCCGGCTGCGCCCATGGCATAACCTTTTGCGAAGCCGGCATGCTCGATCAGCCACGCAGCGGGAATCTTCACCCTGGCCGGGTCCTTCAGGGGATACTGCGGCGGCGGTTGGCCGGTGCTTTCGGCGATCTGCGCGGCATGCTCACGGCGCACGATGGGGTTTTTGAAAAAGCTGCCCGCGCTGCGGGAATCGGGATCGCCCTCGACGAGCAGCATTCCTTTCGATTGCCGGATGCGCCGCACCGCTGCGGCCACGTCCGCCAGGCTGGGCTGCGTATCCGGCGCGAAGGCCTGCTGCAGGTCCGCATAGGCCAGGGTCGGAGCGCCGCCGGGAGTCAACCGGTAGTCGACACGCGTGACCACGAACCGGCCGCGATGCTCGGTGTTAAAGCGGCTGCGGCGGTAGGCAAACCGGCACTCGTACTCGGCCAGTTCGACCCACTCATGAGTGGCCAGATCGAAAGCGCGGACCCGCTCGATGGTGGAGGACACTTCCTGGCCGTATGCGCCCACGTTCTGCACCGGCGTTCCGCCCACCG
>CAVREL010000026.1:0-7604 GCA_963720105.1 uncultured Acidobacteriota bacterium
GATACCCACATTGCCCGTGGAAACCGCGTGGCGGAATTTGCGCGCCGCGGCTCCGGAGGACGTGAATATCGAACTGGCGTTCCCGTACGCGGATCGCTCGATCATGGCCACGGCCTCATCCACGGAACCTGCATGAACTACCGACAACACCGGCCCGAAAATTTCCGTTTCCATCAGGGAACTGGTCGGCGGCAGGCCATCGAGAACTGTCGGGCCGACAAAGGAACCTCCGCCGGACTGGAATCCGCGGCCATCCACAATGGCGCGTGCTCCGTGCTCCGTTCCCTGGCCGATCAGCCCCTGAACCCGGTCGCGGCTGGCGCGGGTGATCACCGGTCCCATCTGGGTTGCCGGGTCGAGCCCGTTTCCGACCTTCAACCCCGCCGCTGCCGAGGCAATGGAGTCGCGAAACCAGTCTTTCGCCTCTCCCACGGCTACGGTGACGCTGACCGCCAGGCAGCGTTGCCCCGCGCAGCCAAATGCCGAGTCGGCGATGATCCTGGTGGTGGTTTCCGGGTCTGCGTCGGGCAGCACCACCACGTGGTTCTTGGCGCCGCCCTGGCACTGCACCCGCTTCCCGCTCGCCGAGCCCCGTGCGTACACATGCTTCGCTACCGGCGTGGATCCGACAAAACTCACCGCTCGCACCAGGGGATGGTCAAGCAGCGCGTCCACCGCGTTCTTGCCCCCATTGACAAGATTCACGACCCCCGCGGGCAGCCCGGTCTGATGGATCAATTCCACCAGCCGCAGGGCGCTGAACGGCACCCGATCGCTGGGCTTGAGAACCACCGTGTTGCCCGTGGCGATCGCATAGGGCAGGAACCACAGCGGGATCATCACCGGGAAGTTGAACGGCGTAATCACCGCGCACACCCCCAGGGGCTGGCGCACCATGATCTCGTCGATTCCCGGCGCCACGTCTTCCAGCGAGTAGCCCTGCATCAGCACCGGAATCCCGCAGGCCACCTCCACATTCTCGATCCCGCGCCGCAGTTCGGCCTTCGCTTCGGCCAGCGTCTTGCCGTTCTCGATGGTGACCAGCGCCGCCAGTTCGTCCAGATGCTCTTCCAGCAGGGCCTTCAATTTGAACAGGAATTGCACCCGGTCCGCGGCAGGCAGGGCGCGCCAGCCGGGAAAAGCCGCCTGCGCGGCCTGCACTGCTGCATTCACCTCTTCAGCCGAACCCGACGGCGTCCTTCCCAGCGCTTCGTCGGTAGCAGGGTTAGAGAGTTCCAGGGCCGCATCGCTGGTGGGTGTCACCCATCGGCCCCCAATAAAATTGCGGATTTCAGTTGTCGTCAGCGTGGTCATGGGAATTTCAATGTACCGCACCCAACCCACGTCCCGCCAACCAGAACAAATCTCCGTGCCCCATCTTCGCGACTTCTTTCCGTCGCGAAGGTGGGAGACCACGAACGCAGGGTGCCCAGGTCCCCGGTTTTGGGACCTGGGAAACCCACGAACCTTCGCGGCCCCGATCTTCGAGAAGCTAAAATCGATTTGCTTCATAAGGACCCCCTCGATGCTCATCAAAATCTTTCCGGCTATTTTCGCCTTGGCGTTGACGACACTCACACTGCCGGCCGCGCCCCAAACCACGCTCAAGCCCACCACCGCGGCGGAAGCGCCCAAACGCGACACCAGCTACATCGACGAGCAGGGAACGGCGCACGTAACCCGCGTCGTTCCGGTCCCCGAAGACCTCAGCCCGGAAGCCCAAAAATCGCTCCGCCGCGCCGAGCCCGACCAGGGTCCTCCGCAATCGCTCGAGGAGCGCCGCAAAGGTACCGACGCCTACACCGCGCGCGCTCGCGAAGAATGGCTCAAGATTTGCCCGGTGGATATCAAGGACCAGGTCATAGAGGGCGTGCCCACGCGCGTCATTACTCCGCAGAACATGCCCGCCGCCAGCCATAACCGGGTTCTTCTGAATCTCCACGGCGGCGGTTTCAATTCCGATTCGGGCTCCTATACCGAATCCATCCCCATCGCTTTTTACACCAAGGTGAAAGTGGTCGCGGTGTTGTACCGGCTGGCCCCGGAGCATCCATTTCCGGCCGCCGTCGACGATGCGGTCGCCGTCTACAAGGATCTTCTGAAGGTCTACGCGCCGGAGCACATCGTCATCTACGGCACCTCGGCGGGGGCGATTCTCACCGCCGAAGTGGCTGTCAAGCTAAAACAACTCGGCTTGCCGCAACCCGCAGCACTCGGCATCTTCAGCGGCATGGGCGACTTTGCCCGCGCCGGCGATTCGATGGCCATGTACGCGCTGCGCGGCCTCTCCGGCCATCTCGACCCGCCCCAACCGGGCGCGCACGACCCGTTCTATGCCGCCTCAACGGACCCCAAAGACCCGGTGCTCTCCCCGATCTATGCCGATCTGAAGGGTCTTCCGCCCACCCTTCTCATCACCAGCGGGCGTGACCTGCTGCTGAGCGGCACCGCCAATCTGCATCGCGCCTATCTGCACGCCGGTGTGGACGCGCGCCTGGTGGTGTTCGATGCCCTGCCGCACGCCTTCTGGTATAACCCCAACCTGCCCGAAGCCATTGAAGCCAACCACATGATGGCGGACTTCTTTGTCAAGCAATTGGCAAAATAGAGCGGGGTGCCCCAGGTCCCCTGGGAAACCGCCAACACTGGGTGCCCCAGGTCCCCGGTTTTGGGACCTGGGAAACCACCTATACCTACCACACCCGGCACGCGTTGGTCGGCATCATCGGTTGTCCCGGCTTGCATCCGAACGCCTGCCCGAACTCGGGCATGTTCCGCACCACCCGTTCACCCGGAACTGCATGGGCGAGTGGGGATTGGTCTGCACCTGCATGCGTTCCGCCTGGGGCCGCATGGCGCCGCACCAGTTTTGCGCGTAGGCCAGAAAGAACTCCTGTTCGGGCGTGTAGTCACCCTTTTTTGGCCTGCATATCGATGTTCTTGCGTTTGGCATCGGCCAGAAGGGCGATGTAGGCCAGCCGGATGCCGCCATTGTCGGCCGTGTTTTCCCCCAGCGTAAGCTACATTTGGATTTGTCTCCGGGTGTTGGACGCTCGACGGGTCGGATCAGCGCTCCTTGGGCAATGGCGTAACCGGGATGCGGAGCGCCGTATTCATGCGGGTGAAGAACTCGAACGCGCCGGCAACGGCGGTAAGCTCGATGATCTCCTGCGCCTTGAAATGCCTGCTCACGGCCGCAAAGGCGGCGTTATCGACCGCATGGCCGGACACGTGCAGCAGGTCGGCATAGCGGAAGCCGGCCTTCTCCTTCTCCGTGAATGGCCCGGCTTCGTATGCATCGTAAGCCGCCGCCTGTTCCGCGGTCGCGCCGCGCTTGGCGGCGAGGTGGCGATGCGCGCTGATGCAATACTCGCAATCGCTGAGCGACGCAACCCGGGTGGCGATCAGTTCTTTGTACCAGCCCGGGAGCGCGCCTTCGCCCATCAGGCCACGCAGAAAAGCGGCAATCCCCAGCACCAGGTCGGGAGCGTTGGCCAGCGCCTTGAACATGTTGGGCACCACGCCCCGATCGGCCAGCAACTTGTCATACAGAATGGCTACTTCAACCGGGACTTCATTGCGCTCGGCCAGGGGAACGCGGGACGCGGTGGAAACCGTTGCCATAAATAACTCTCCAAAAGTACACGCCAGTGTAAATCGGCAGGGCGGCGTCGCGCCCGCGAACCGTCCGAAGGAGTTTTGTAACAGGGCACGACTTCACAGGCTGCGGAAAAACGCCGCGTGTTGGGCGGTTTTGAAAGGGCACGACTTTAGTCGTGCCGATAACCCGAACAAAATGTATCGGGCTTTAGCCCCTGCGGGATGTTTTTACCTCGATTCGCTCGTCCCTCAACTGTTTTTCCGCAGCCTCTTCAATCGTGCCGTAAAAGGACATTAAGGACACGAGGGCTTTAGTGTTTGCGTGAGAACTGGATCTTCGCGCTAACTCGCTATGCCGCGCAGCGGCGCTGACTTGCTGTTTTTGTCATCAAAAATTGTGGGCTCTACGCCCAAAACGAGTTTTCACGCACACTCTTCAGCCCCTGAGGCATGTCAGCCGTCTCCAGTTCCCCCCGTACCCGCTTCATAATCCCCAGATAATAGGCGAGGTTATGGATGGTGTTCAGTGTGCCGGACAGCGCCTCGCCGGCCTGCATCAGGTGGCGAAGATAGGCGCGCGAATACCGCCGGCAGACCATGCACTCGCATTGCGGATCGGGGGGCCCCTGGTCCTCGGCGTATTGCTTGTTCTTGATATTCAGGCGGCCCTCGCTGGTGAACAGCAGCCCATGCCGCGCGGCGCGCGTGGGCAACACGCAATCCATCATGTCCACGCCCATGCGCGCGTACTGCTCGATCTCATCGGGGTAACCCACGCCCATCACGTAGCGAGGCTTGCCGGCGGGAAGCAGGGGCAAAACTTCGGCGATCATTTCCAGAGTTAGCTCGCGCGGTTCGCCCACGCTGAGCCCCCCGATCGCGTAGCCGTCGAAGTCCATCTCCATCAGGCGTTCCGCGCTTTCACGGCGCAGATCGCGGTACATCCCGCCCTGCACGATGCCGAAGATCGATGGCATGCGGCCTTCCCCGGGTGCCCCAGGTCCCCGGTTTTGGGACCTGGGAATGTCGTACCACGGAACCTCGTGCCGGTGCGCGCGGAAGTGATCCAGCGAGCGCCGCGCCCATTCCAGGGTCAGCCGCAGGCTTTCTTCGGCGCGGCTGCGGTCGGCCGGGTACTCGGTGCACTCGTCGAAGGCCATGGCGATGTCGGCGCCCAGCGCGATCTGCACATCCATCGAGTGCTCCGGCGTGAAGAAGTGGCTGCTCCCGTCAAGATGCGATCGAAACCGCACGCCTTCGTCGGAGACCTTGCGCAGCTGGCTGAGGCTGAAGACCTGGAATCCGCCGGAATCGGTCAACATGCCATGCGGCCAGCTGATAAAGCGATGCAAACCTCCCATGCGCTGGATCGCCTCATGTCCAGGCCGCAGATACAGGTGATATGTGTTGCCGAGTATGAGCTGCGCGCCCAGCGACTCAACGATGTCCTGGGGAACGGCCTTAACCGATCCCGCCGTCCCCACCGGCATGAACACCGGCGTTTCGACGATCTGATGGGGCAGGTCCAGCTGCGCGCGGCGCCCGCCCGCGGCGTTCGGATGAACGATATCGAATCGAAGCCCCACCAGAGAATTCTATCGGGAGAATTCAGGCGGCCTTCACAATGAGACGTTTCCCCAGCGCCCGCAGCGCTGAATCAACGCGATCGATCTTGGTTGCGTGGCGCAGGTTCGTCAGCCGATTCACTTCCTGCGGAGTCGTTCCGAGCCGCCGCGCCAATTCAGCCGGCTTCACCTTCTGGCGCAGCATTTCGTTCAGCAGCAGCACTTTTGCCGAAATACTGAGCGACAGTTCAATGACCGGCTGACCGCGCTTGGGCTTGGATGGTTCTGGAACCCTGCGGCGGTATTCAAAATAGAATTCTATTGCCGATTCGAGAGCTTCTTTCGCCATCTCCAACGCATGTTCGCGGTTGTCTCCCTGAGTGATCGCCTCGGGAATATCAGGGAAGGTTACCAGGATGAACCTTCCATCGTTACGGAGCTTTACGGGATAGGCTCGCATCTTTGATCTCCTTCACTTCAATCCGAGTTGGCCCTTGATTTTTGGCCACCAGGCCTTTTCCTAGTGGTGTCCGCCGCACAGATGGTCGTTTATGTTTTGAAAGGGCACGACTTCACAGGCTGCGGAAAAACGCCGTGTGTTGGGCGGTTTTGAAAGGGCACGACTTCAGTCGTGCCGTAAAACGGCCCGAAATGAGCCGGGCTTTAGCCCCTGAGGCACGCCTCTTCTTCAAATTCAACCCCACTGCGGGGCATGAGTAAATGACCCTATTAGCGGCGGCCTACACTAGATCCTTGCTGTGCATGGGAAGGATCGACATCCGGCCTTGATAAAAGACGTGCAAGTGAGAGCCTTTTCCAGGTGCGAACCTGACGCCTTGTTTTTCCAGCCACCGCTTGAACTCGCTGCTCTTCACGTGCAAACCATTATAAACAATTTTGTTTATAAATTCGAGGCATTCAACGCCCCGGCCCCAGCTTCACATTGAATCCCGCCCGCGCCAGCCTGCGCGTGGCCAGCGTCGTTGTCGGCGTCTTCGCTACCTCGATATCCCGGTCGAAGAGATTCTCCCCCGCGGCGAACAACTCCAGGCGCGAACCGAATGAGTGCGAGCCGTAGCCGTCCAGCCGGAAATAGCCGTGCAGCAGGAAGGTATTTTCGTCGTCGTCGTATTGCCGGCCGCTGATCCGGCTCTGCAGGCTCACGGTCCCCATCCGCGGCTGGAATGCGCGTACATTGAGCGTGCCCAGGTTGCGTGCCACCTCCGGAATCCACTTGCCCAGGTCCGTCGGGCAGATCTGCCCGGAAGCGCAGGTTATGCCGCGCGTGACCGTGGCGTACGCGTACTGGTAGCCGCCGTCCACCTGCAGCCAGCGCCGTGGAGCTACTCCAAAATCAAGAGAAAAACCCTTGCTCTCGATCTGGCCCAGGTTCTCGCGCATCAGCAGGATGGGCGACGAGTTCGGATTGGTGGTGACGGCGGTAATCGGCCGGTTGATCTGGGTGAGAAAATAGCTTCCCCGCACCGTTCCCCACCGCCATTGCGAAGCCAGGCCCGCTTCCCAGCCGGTGGCGCGCTCGCTTTTCAAAAGAGTGTTGGGCAACGTGAGCTGGTTCCCCACCTGGGTCGACCGGTAAAGTTCGCTCGGCGTAGGCGCGCGGAAAGCGCGAAAACCCGATGCCGAAGCCGCCCAGTGGGTCCCGATTTTGCGCGAAAGTCCGAGGCGCGGATTGAAGACCGTCTGGTCCCATTGCGGGGGCTGGTTTACGGCCGGAGCCCAGCCTGTTCCCGTCCACGTGCGCTTATTTGCGTCGTAGTTCTGGAACCAGTCCACCCGCGCTGAGCCGGCCACTGTCCATTCATCGGGCGTCCACAGTAACTCGCCATAGAGCCCGGAATCCCGCTGATGGACGGAAAGATTCGTCAGTGCGGCGCTGCTGCCAAAGCTCTGTTCGCGATCCCACACCCGCGCATCGTGCACGTCGGCGCCCGCCAGGGCCACCAACCCCGTCCCGAACGGCTGGCTCCAGTGCGCCGCCGCGCCCAGTTCGTTATCGGGGATGAGAGCGAACTTCGATGGTATTTCGCCGCAGCGGTAAGAGCAGGCCGGATCCCCGAACTTGGGCAGGTTGGAGATGCTCGAAAACGTCTGCCGGTAGTGTTCCGCCGAGCCGTAGAGCCGGAGCGCCAACGTGCCATCCCGGGGCGTCTGCCAGTCGCTCCCCGCCGCGTAGCGCCACAGGCGCGTCCCGTTCTTCTGGTACGGAGTTCCGTTGTCGCGCGCCTCGTTGAATCCGCTGCCGCGCACAAACAGCCGCAGCGGGCCTTGGGCATGATCCACCAGCGCGAGCCCGTTCTGCGCATGCACATTGGAGTTCTCGTCCACCGGCCCGCGCTGCCACGGCGCCTCCTGGATGAAGCCGTCCGTTCCCAGCGCCCCGCCCGCCCCCATCAGACCCCACCTTCCGCGTTTCGTCTG
>CAVREL010000027.1:0-9492 GCA_963720105.1 uncultured Acidobacteriota bacterium
TGTGCGTTCCGTTCCGCCAGTTCGGCCAGCACTTGCTGCGCGGCGCGCGCGGTGGACGATTGTTCCTGCTGCGACCATGCCGAGGCGGTGGTTTTCTCAGGCTGGACTCTTCGCTCGCCGATGCGGGGATGGGCCGCGAAGGCTTCCATCCAGTCAGGTTCCTCCATGGTGCTCCAGACTTCATCGGCGGTCAGGCTCAGGCTCTCCACGCCCCTGAAAGGGCGGAGCGCCACCATTGCCTGCGCCCATCGCTGCGCCGCGCAGCAGGCCAGCATAACGTCCATTGCCTTTGATGTCTCGGCCTCATTCCATGCAGCAAGAACGGCATTCATCGCGGCGCTTTCAGGTGAGAGAGTTCGGTGAGGAACTCCGCAAGCAGGTTGGCCGCGACGCGCCGGCGGTATTCGGCGGTGGAACGAATGTCGTCAATGGGAAGCACCTCGTTCAGCAACGCGGCGCGCGCGGCGCGCACCACTTCGTTATCGAGGCATTTGCCGCGGAGCGCATCCTCGGTGCGATAGAGCCGGGTTGGAAATGCGGCCAGGCTCGCGGCTCCGAGGCGTACTTCGCTTATGGTGCCCTCCGCAACCAGCGCCGCTCCCCCCAGCGCAACCTTCGCAACGGCCATGGCCCGCCGCGTGCCCACCTTGCGCAGATATTGTCGATGTTGTGCGAAGCGCCGCGGGATGGCGATCGCGTAGAGAAGCTCGTCAGGAGCAAGCGCGTTCTTTTTGTACCCCGTATGGAAATCGCTGTAGGCGATGCGGCGCGTCCCCCGTACCGAGATTAAGTCGACCTCCGCGTCGTAGACGAGCAGGGCAGGGGACGAGTCGGCAGCCGGCGAGCCATTGACGAGATTGCCGCCCAGCGTGGCGCGGCTCTGGTTGGCGATGGAGCCGATCCACGTGGCTGCTCTGGCCAGGAGGGGAAGATCCGAGGCGATATCGGCGTGGCCGCGGATATCAGTAAACGTGGCGCCGGCGCCGATGGCGATTGAATCAGGCCGGCTTTCGATGAAACGCAGGTCGCGGATGCCCCACAGGCTGACCAGCTTCGATGCAGGAAGGCGGCCGGCGGCATGCGCCACCATCAGCTCGGTGCCTCCCGCGATGGGTGTCCATTGGCCCGGCTCGTCCGCCATGAGACGCAGCACCTCGGCGAAAGTTCGCGGCGCGACCATCTCGTGTGCTTCGGCGTTACCGCGCATCTCTGGTCCGCTCCGCTTGCGATGCTGCGGCGATCACCGACTCGAAGATACGGGTGAATCCGGTACACCGGCACAGGTTGCCCGACAGCCCTTCGCGAATCTGGAGCATGGTCGGGTGGGGATTTTGTTCGAGAAGATGGGTTGCGGCCATCAGCATGCCCGGCGTGCAGATGCCGCACTGTGCTCCTCCGCAGGCTAGAAATGCTTTCTGCAGCGGATGCATCTCACCGTCACATGCCAGGCCTTCGACCGTCTGCACGGTTGCGCCTTCGGCTTGTAATACGGGCACCAGGCAACTGTTCACCAGCTCGCCGTTCATGCGCACCGAGCATGAGCCGCATTCGCCCTCGCCGCAACCCTCCTTGGTTCCCGCCAGGTGCAGATCCTCGCGCAGCACATCGAGCAGGCGCTTCATGGGCGGAACGTGCACCGCGCGCGCATCTCCGTTGACAATGAATTGAATCGCCGGCCAGGAGCTCATACTGCGGTGGGCTCCTCAATGGGTGGGGTGACGAAGAGTTTCGCAAACAGGTCTTCGGGGAGCAGCGGAATGGAGTGGCAGCTTACCCCGGTGGCGTCCCTGATGGCATTCAGGATCGCAGGCGCCGGGCCGTCATGCGGCAACTCGCCGATCCCCTTGGCTCCAAAAGCGCCATAGGCAAACGGTATTTCCTCGAACGAGATGTGGATCGGAGGCACGTCCTCAGCCGTGGGCATGATGTAGTTGGTCATCTGGTTGTTGGCCATGCGGCCGTTTTGCGAGACCACTTTTTCGTACAGGGCATAGCCGATGCCTTGCGCGATGCCGCCTTCAATCTGGCCGCCGGCTAGCACCGGGTTGAGTACGCGGCCCACCTCCTGCACGGACCAGAACTCCTCCACCTCGGCTGAGTACGTGACCGTGTCGACCGCGACCTGCGCTACCTGTACGCACCAGGAATAGGCTCCATAGGCTTCGCCGCGATAGGTCTCGTCATCCCAATAGATTTCGGGTGGCGCCTCGTAGCGGCAGAGCGAGACCACTTCACCATGCGTGCCGCGATAGCGTTCGCTCGCCGCAAAGAACTCCTCCGGCGCGAAGTCCTGGTCGAGGCCCGCGTGCTCGCGCAGCGAGAAGACGAGCTGCGCGCAGGCGCGCTGGATGATGCGCCCGACTACCATCGAGGTGCGCGAAGCCACGGTTGGGCCGCTGTTCGGAACGATGCCCGTATCCGGCGGGGCCATGATCACGTCGCTGTAATTGATGCCTATGGATTCGGCGGCGATCTGGGTGAGGATAGTGTTGGTGCCCTGCCCGAATTCGGTGCTTGAAACCAGCACCCGAACCTTGCCCTCGGGCATGACGTCCACGCCGGCCAGCGAATTGAGGTAGCGCTCGCCGGATCCGGTAAAGCCGGAGCCGTGATAAAACGCCGCGATGCCGAGACCGCGCTTCACGGGGCTGGTTTGATTCTCTTTAGCCAAACGTGCGCGGCGGCCGTAATAATCGCTTTCTTCAAGCCCGCGATCGAGCAGCTTGTCGAGGATGACGGGATCGCGCATGAGCTGCTGGGTTGCCGTGGTGTCGCCCTGGTGCAGGAAGTTCCGGCGGCGCAGTTCGACCGGATCCATGCCGATGGCGGCGGCGATCTCGTCCATGTGCCGCTCGATGGCGAAGATGGCCTGGGGCGCGCCAAAACCGCGGAAGGCGCCGTAGGGCACGGTGTTGGTGGCCCACGCTCGGGAGCGCACGCGCACGTTGGAGCACACGTAGGGTCCGGGTGCGTGAAGCGTTGCGCGGGAAAGAACTGTCGATGACAGCGTGGCGTAGGCTCCGCCGTCGGTGGTCAATTCGATGTCCATCGCCAGAAGCTTGCCGTCCTTATCGAGCGCGGTGCGATGGCGCACGCGCGAAGGATGGCGCTTGGTGGTGGCCGCCAGGTCTTCCATGCGGTCGTAGACGAGCTTTACCGGATGGCCGCTCTTCATGGCCAGCAGCGCCGCGTGAGCGCAGATCGTGGAGGGGAAGTCTTCCTTGCCGCCAAACGCGCCGCCGGTCTCCGTCTGGATCACGCGCACTTTGTCTTGCGGCAGGTTGAACACCGCCATGAGCGATTTGTGCACGTAGAAGGGGCACTGCATCGAGCCCCACACCGTTATGCCGTTCTCGCTGTACTCGGCAATGGCCCCGTTGTTCTCGATGTAGAGATGTTCCTGCGCGCCGGTGCGGTACTCGCCTTCGACAATGTGCGCGGCACTCGCCCATGCCGAGTCGACGTCGCCCTTCTCCAGCAGGAAGCTCTTCAGGAGGTTGTCCTGACCCCAGACGATCACGTCCTGCAGTTCGCTTTCTTCAATGGTGAAGACAGCCGGAAGCGGATCGTATTCGATGTGTATGGCAGCGGCGGCTTCGCGCAGTTTCTGCCGGTCAGGGTGTGCAAGGAGGACGATGGCTTCCTCGCAATGATTCACGCGGCTGTCGGCGAGGCACGGCTGATCGTCGAAGATCAACGGAATATTGTTTTTGCCGGGAATGTCGAAAGCGGTGACCACCGCGAATTGTTTCCAGTCGATGCCCGGGCCGAAGTGGATGGCGCGGATGTTGCCCCGCGGAATGGTGCTGCGCACGGTGGCGCCGTGCCACATGCCTTCGAACTCGAGATCGTCGAGGTAGCGCGCCCGCCCAAGCAGCTTGTCCACGCCTTCCTTGCGGAAGACGGGAGCGCCCACGATGCGGGTTTTAGTGCTCGTGCTCATGGCGGGGAAGCCGAAAACCTCGGACAGATTGAGGGTTAGAATACAACGCCCAGAGCTGTTTTCAAAGCACCAAGACCAAAGGGCGCTGGTCAAGCGAGAATATTCCGTGCCCCATCCTCGCGCCGTTGCTTTTGGCGCGAGGGTGGGAACCACAAAACCCGAATTTGGGGCCTCGGATTCTCAACTCGCCAATTGAGCCAGCGTCCTCGCCAGCACATGCACGCCGCTACCGATCCACTCCGGAGAAGCGTATTCGTCAGGCCGGTGACTCACGCCGCCGCGGCAGGGAATGAACAGCATGGCCACCGGCGCAATCCGCGCCATGAACAGCGAATCGTGATATGCCCGGCTCACCATCTTCTTTGACGTTTTGGACGAAGTTCTTGCCGACGCTTCCAGCGCGTTCAGAATCTCCTCGTCGCATGCAGCGGGAGGATCGGCGTTCACCATCTCGGTACTGATGGCGACGCCCCGGCGCACTGACACCTCGGCACATGCCGCTCGAAGCTTCTCGATCACTCCGTCGCGGCGGGCGGCGTCGATATCGCGAATGTCCGTTTCCAGCCGCACACGCGATGGAATGCTGTTGACTGCTCCGGGAAATACATCGCAAATGCCGGCCGTCCCGACCGTGTCGACTGCCCCGGTCGATTTCGCGGCCGCCTCCAAAGCGAGAATCAGCTCCGCGGCCGCGGCCAGCGCATCCTTGCGGCCGGGCATGAGGTGGGCGCCGGCATGACCGCCTTCACCCTCCACAACGATCCGCATGCTTGCCGGCGCTGCGATATGAGTCACCAGCCCGAGATCGATGTTTTCCTGTTCAAGAGCCGGACCCTGCTCGATGTGCAACTCGATGAATTTCTCAAACCGGCCGCGAGGCAGGGCGATCGATTCCAGAGTGCCGGTGAACCCGGCGGCGGTGCGCAACTCCTCGAGCCCGCGGCCCTCCTTATCGCGCAATGCGCGGGCCTGCTCCGGCGTGAGCACGCCGGCCATCATGCGGCTTCCCAGGCACCCGATGCCGAAGCGCGTGGGCTCCTCGGCGGTGAAGACGACCAGTTCGATGGAGCGGCGAGGCCTGAAACCCAACTGCTTGAGAACGCGCATCGCCTCCAGGCCGCCAAGCACACCCACGCACCCGTCGTACAGTCCGGCATTCGGGATCGCATCGATATGCGACCCGGTGCCAATGGGAGCCAGGTCCGCGCCGGCGCCTTCCCAGCGCGCGAAGGTGTTGCCGACAGCATCTTCCGTAATCGTCAGGCCGGCATCGGCGCACAACCCCTTCACGTATGCGCGGGCGCGCCGGTCGGCCTGGCTGAAAACGACCCGTGTCACCACCGGGGGCTCGGCTTCAGAGATCTGCGCCAGCGCCTGCAACTCCGCGATTACGCCATCAATGCTCAGTTCCGGACGGGTGGTTGTCATGGTTCATACTCCGAGGACCGGGGTGGGAGGGGGTGGCGGCGCCAATCTTTGTAGATAAGGTACTTCGCCGGCCGCTTGCCGATCGCCCCGAACCATTGCGGACAATACGGCGCCATCCAGATAAAATCGCCCGCCTGCACGGGATACCAGGAGTCGCCCAGCCGATAGATCCCTCCGCCCTCCAGCATCAGCAGCCCGTGTTCCATGACGTGAATCTCCACCATACTGAGCGCCGCGCCGGGGTCGTAGGTCATGGTGTTTACGGCGAAATCGTAGGCCTGGCCGTCGGGCATCAGCGAGCGGACCCGAAGCGCGGGGTCTCCCATGAGCGCCAGGTCGGCGACATTGGATTCGTTCCCGACCGTGATCTCAGGATCATGATCGCCGGCGAGTGACTCGTACGGTTTCTCAATCACCTCCGCCCTGGCCTTTTGCGTCGCTCGAACGGCATGCTCGATGCCTTCCGGTATATACGCGAATCCTCGTTCAGCAAGCAGGTGGTCGCCGGCCGCAGCGTGCAACTCCAATTCGCCCTCGAGAACATACAGGAACCGTTGCGTGGGTGCCGGACCCAGGGTTCCGCCGGCCGCAAACTCCGCCGTCATCTGGGTGAAGCCTGCCCCCAGTTGCGGCGCAGCGTGGATGATGAACTCTACGTTCTCCGCTCCCGGCAAGGGCGTGCGCACGAACGTATCCGGCGTCTGCAGCAGGTGATCGGTTTTGAGGCTGCTTCGGGTCGATCCGAGATGATGCACGCTTTGGACCTCGCAAAGGGAATGATTGCGGCGCGTGCGTCGATTCTAACGAATTTGCAAGGCGCCAGTCAGAAACTTCCCTCGGTAGCCAGGCGCGCGAGGAAACTAGCCGCGACGTGAAGTGCCGCTTCGACATCCTCTTCCAGCACCGTTTCGGCCGGATGGTGGCTGATGCCGCCGGGGGAGCGCAGGAACAGCATGGCAGCCGGCAGGCGGGTGGCCATCACCATGGCATCGTGGCCGGCACCGCTGGGCATGATGCGGAGCGGAAAGCCGGCGGATTCGACCGCGGCGGCGAGATAGGCGGTGATGCGCTCATCCATCGGAACGCCGGGATTGTCTACCTGGCGGGTGAATTCCACCGCGAGGCCGCGGCGCGCAGCGATGTCGCGAGCGCGGGCGGCGAGTTTCTCGACAACTGCGTTGAGTTCGGGGTTGCGCGGGTGGCGCACGTCGAGACTGACCCGCGCCCGGCCGGGAATCACATTGGAGGCGTTGGGTTCGATGGCGATCTGGCCCACTGTGGCGACCAGATCCTCGGTCTGGGTGGCCAGCGCTTCGACGGCCACGATCCATTCGGCGGCGGCGGCAAGCGCATCGTGACGGAGACGCATAGGCGTGGTGCCGGCGTGATTGGCTTGCCCCGCAAACTCCAGGCTGAGACGCGTCTGGCCGACGATGCTGCTGACCACGGCGACGCTGAGACCCTCGGCCTCGAGCACCGGGCCCTGTTCAATGTGGAGTTCGACGTAGGCGGCAGCATCATCGCTGATCCGGGCTTCGCCGATCAAGGCGGGATCGAGGCCGAAGGCACGGATAGCCTGCTCAATGGAAACTCCGCCGGTATCCTTCAGAGCAAGCAAGGCCGGATCGAAGCGGCCCGCAACCACGCGGCTGCCGAGAAATGGAACAAAGCGAACCCCCTCCTCGTCGGAGAAGGCGATCACCTCGATCGGGTTGGGAAAGCCGATTTCAGCGGCGAGCCCGATGCATTCCAGCGCCAGCATCACTCCCAGCACGCCGTCGTAAGCCCCCGCATCGGGAACCGTGTCCACGTGCGAACCGAGCACCAGCCGGCGTCCCGCTGCGTTCGGCGGCTTCCACACGCCCCGCAGGTTGCCCACCGCGTCCACTTGCACATCCATGCCCAGCGCCACCATCCTCCGGCGCAGGTGGGCGTGCACGTCCTGCATCGGCGGCGTCAGGAACCGGCGCGTGATGCGGCCGGGTTCCTCCGTCAAGGTGGCCAGGTGCCGGCATTCCGCAATGACCCGCCGCGCGCGGTCTCTCATGATCGAACCAGCTCCCTGCCGCGCGGCGCGCCTAAAAAGCAATCGTCGCCGTCCCGCGTCTCAGCGCAACTGTAGACCTGCGCCCCGCGCAGCCAGGTTTCCAACACCTGCCCGCGGACCTGTGCGCCGAGGTAGGGCGATAGCTTGTGGCGAAAGTGCAGGTGATCTTGCGTGATGGTCCATTCGGCGTCCGGATCGAAAATCACGATGTCGGCATCGGCGCCGGGCGCGAACCGGCCTTTCTGCGATCCAAGTCCGGCAAGCTGCGCAGGAGCGGCGGCCATCCAATGCCCCAGGCGCTTGAGCCCGGCGCTCGAGCCCAACCCTCGGCGAACGATGGCCGTCCACATGATGGGAAGCGCCAGTCCCAGGCTGCTGATGCCGCCCCATGCCTGGTCCCAACTCCCGGAATCGCGGCGCTTCAGCCCCGGCGGGCAAGGGGAGTGGTCGCTGGCCACCATGTCGATAATGCCGTCTGCCAAAGCGCCCCAGAGGGCCTCGCGATTGGCGGCTCCGCGGATGGGCGGCGCGCATTTGAATTCGGTGGCGCCGTCGGGAACATCCTCGGCGGCAAACCACAAATAGTGCGGGCAAGTCTCCACGGTGACCGGAACGCCGCGCCGGCGGGCATCGGCCAGCAGCGGCAGAGCCTGCGCGCTCGAAAGGTGCACGATGTGGATCGGCGCCTCGAACTCCTCGGCCAGGCGAATGAGCAGGGCGATCGCCTCCACCTCGGCTTCTTCGGGACGGGAGGCGAGAAATGTGGCGTACTTGCGCCAGTCCGCGCCGGAGCTATGGAGAGCGGCAGTGGCGGCATCAATGGGTCCGGCCAGTTCAGCGTGCGCAAGCACCGGAAGGCCAGTTCCGCGCAAAGTGGTAAGCGCCGCGCTCAGATGGGCCTCCTCGACCCAGGCGAATCCCTCGATCCCGGAGTGGACCAGGAAGCATTTGAATCCCGGCACGCCGGCCGCGGCTAATGGGGCGAGCGCATCCACATTGCCGCGCACCACGCCGCCCCAGGCAGCCCAGTCGACCCACGCCTTGCCGCAGGCTGCTTTTCGCTTACCCTCCAGGGCGGGCAGGTTCACGATCTCCGGCGTGCAGTTCAGGGGCATGTCGACCAGCATGGTCACGCCGCCCGCCGCGGCGGCCCGGGTGGCAGTGGTGAACCCTTCCCATTCCGTGCGCCCGGGCTCATTGATATGGACGTGCGAGTCGACCAGGCCCGGCAGGAGCACGTAATCGCCGAAGTCGTGCAGGCGCGCGACGGCGGGCACCTGATCCCATCCGCATACGCCCGTGATACGTTCGCGCTCCACCAGCAGCGTGGCGGGAACGAGGCCCTCGGGCGTGAGCACGCGGGTGGAGCGGAAGGCGTATGCCATACTGTGTTTACTTTCACCGCTGAGGGAGGAGTTGAGCAAGTTGAACGCAGGCCACGCGCCAAACCCGGAATTTCTGCGCCGCGCCATCGCGCTGGCCACGGAAAACGTCCTCAGCGGCAGGGGCGGCCCCTTCGGCGCGGTGATCGTGCGCGATGGCCGCATCGTGGGCGAAGGCGCCAACGCGGTAACTGTAGCCTGCGATCCAACGGCCCACGCCGAGGTCAACGCCATCCGCGCCGCCTGCCGGACGCTGGGGACATTCAGCCTGGCGGGGTGCGAGCTTTATACCAGTTGCGAGCCGTGTCCCATGTGCCTGGCGGCGTGTTACTGGGCGCGGATCGACGCCATCTACTATGGCGGTTCGGCGGCCGATGCGGCGCGTGCGGGATTCGACGATGCGTTCCTCTATGCCGAAATCCGGAAGGATCAGAACGACCGCGCCTTGCCGGCGCAGCAAATGCTCGCCAATGAAGCACGGGCGAGCTTTGACGCATGGATCGCGTCGCCAACCAAGGTAGCGTATTGATCTCCCTGGTTGCCTGCTAAGACGCTTTCGGGTTCTGGCGGGCGAATGCCGCGATAGTCCCCAATTGGCGACCAGGACCGAGGGATGCTCCTTGGCGCTTGACACAAAGCGGAGCTTCTTCTCGATTCACACTCGCAGTGTCAGATTGTCCCCGCTCCGGGCT
>CAVREL010000028.1:0-5189 GCA_963720105.1 uncultured Acidobacteriota bacterium
CCAGGTGCTGATTGCCGGCGAGGTGGCGCTGACGGTGGTGCTTCTGGCCGGCTCGGGCCTGCTGATCCGCACGCTGATCCATTTGCAGACCCTGCCGCCGGGGTTCAATCCCAACGGCGTGATGGCGGCCAAGGCGTCGCTGGACGATGTGCGCTATCACGATCCGGCGAAGTTCGCGCAGTTGCTGACAACGAGCATCGCGGCGATGCAGCGGATCCCAGGGGTGCGCCATGCAGCGATGGGGCTTACGCTGCCATTTGAGCGCGTACTCAACAATAATCTTCAGCTCCAGAGCGGTCCCTATGCGGGCAAGAACATCGGCACCGACGAAGTGTATGTGACTCCCGGCTATTTTGCGACGCTCGAAATCCCTCTGCTTTCGGGGCGCGACTTTGCCGACTCCGACGGGCCTGACACACAAGCGGTGGCGATCGTGAACCATACATTTGCCGAGAAGTTTTTCCCCGGCGAGAATCCGGTGGGACGCGCGCTGAGCTCAGGAATGATGATCGTGGGGGTGGTAGCGGATACGCAGCTTTCCTCGGGCCTGAATCCCACAGCGCCGCTCGAGAGCGAGGAGACGATGTACATCCCTGCGGTGCAGATGGGGCCGCAGAGCCTGGCGATGGTGCATGTATGGTTCCAGCCGAGCTGGATCGTGCGCACGGCAGGGCCGGTGGAGGGGTTGACGGCGCAGATGCAGCGCGCGCTGGCCTCGGCCGATCCGGGACTTCCCTTCTCCGGCTTTTACAGCATGAAGGATCTGGAGGCTGAGACGCTGGCAACGCAGCGGATTGAAGTGGCGTTGCTGAGCGCGATGGCCGGCCTGGCACTGCTGCTGAGCGCGGTGGGAATCTTTGCCCTGGTCGCCAACATGGTTGCACAGCGAACGCGGGAGATCGGGATCCGCATGGCGCTGGGATCCACGGTTCGCCAGGCGATGGCGCACATTGGCGGGTCCGGGTTGCGCGCGTCGGGCGTGGGACTGGTGCTGGGCGTGGCTCTGTGCGCGGTAACGCTGCGGGTGATGCGGACCGTACTCTACGGCGTAGGCGTGTACGATGCGACGACCATGGTTGTGGTGGTGTTGACGCTGGCGGCCATTACGCTGGCGGCGACGATCGGTCCAACGCTCCGGATTGCGCGCATTGATCCGGCGAAGACGCTGCGGGAAGAGTGAGAGAGACACAGGGGTCGGGGGTCAGGGGTCGGGGGTCAGGGGTCAGGGGTCAGGCATCCCAGGTCTCAAAATCGAGACCTGGGGCAGCCGCGCTATTGCCTGTTCCTGTTCCATGATTTAGAAAATGGGGGCTGTGGCGCTCTGGGGGGATTCGAAGTAGCGCTTCCAGAAATCGAAATGCGCCTCGTCCGCGGGAGGAATGGGGCCGGCGTCGGCGCCAAGGTGCATGACCGATCTCCTGGATGGATCGACAGCATCCCAGCGTGGTTCGGCGCCGGAATTCGGATTGGCGGCGGCGGCCATGCCCTTCCAGTAAGCCGTCATCATTTGAGCGATCTTCGTATCGACCGGTTCCCAGGGGCGATCGAGCACTTTCAGATTCCCGAACGTATAGGGAAGCTCGCCGGAATGAAAGGCCCCGAACTCGGGGTGGGCGGGCCATGGGATGGCGCGGTCGAAGTAGTAGATATAAACGGGGGATTTGTGGGTGGCAGCGCGCTTGCCGGCCCACAGATACATGCCGGAGCGGGCGCGGTCGCGCGCGCTGGCGGCCTCAGCCTGCTTCGCCTGCTCGTCGGTGTCAGCGGGATAGAGCTTGAGAAACGCGTCGGCCATGGGGCCATACATGGAGCGCGCCCGGTCCCGGAACTTTGCGGCTGTGACCGGCGGTCCGCCGCCTCCCATGCGGAAGTCGTCGGCCTGGAAACCAGTCATGACCGGCACGTCGTTGTCGTGTCCAGCGCTGGTGGTAAGCACCATGGGCTGATCCGGAATGACCCATCCATCGACGATGGGGGCGAACGACAGGCCCGCGGCGGGCCGGGCGTTGAGGTCGGCGGCGGGAAGCGCGCGCAAGGCTGCCAGCGAGTCAGCTCTCTTGGCGAGCGCGAATGCGGCGCCCGCAGCCTCGGCGTCCTTCAGGGTCCTGACGGGGATGCCGCGGCCGCCGATGCCGCTGTCCGCGATGGCCGCATGGAAAAGTCCGCTGGCGAGAGGAGAGGCAAGCAGATCCTCGACGCTCATGGCGCCGGCGGACTGGCCGGCGATGGCCACGCGCGCAGGATCTCCGCCGAAGGCGCGGATGTTGTCCTTGACCCAGTGCAGAGCGGCGATCTGATCCATCAAACCGTAATTGCCGGAGACGTGGTGTTCGGATTCGGCGGTCAGTTCGGGATGGGCAAGGAATCCGAAGGCGCCCACGCGGTAGTTGAACGTGACGACGACCATGCCGGTGCGGGCAAGGGACTCTCCATCGTAGATAGGACAGTCACCGGAGCCACTGGAGAACCCGCCGCCATAGATGTAAACGAGGACGGGAAGATGCGCGGTAGAGGATGGCTGCGGCGACCAGACGTTCAGAAACAGGCAGTCTTCGCTGGCGGGCGTGACGTACATGTATTCGCTGGTCCAGGGACCGAAGGGGGTGTTGGGTCCCTGCATGCAGGATGCGCCAAAATGATCGGCCTTGAGGACATCCCTCCACGGCGCAACCGGCTGCGGAGCGCGCCAGCGCAGCGTTCCGACAGGCGGCGCGGCGAACGGAATTCCTTTATAGCTGGTGACGGAGCCGCCGGTGCCCGCGACTCCGGAAACCTTGCCCGATTGGGTGGTGACGATCGAGCCGGTGTGATCCGCCGCGAAACATTGAATCGCGAAGCAAAACAGAATGAATGCGGCAAGGCCCTTCTTCATGGCTTCTCCAGGCTCCCTGCCGAGGCGGCGGGAACCGGCAACCAGAATATCGGATTGGAGAAGAGCGCGATGGGACAACTGCGCGGGACAGGGCTCGATGCATCCGTCGGGCCAGGCGAATCGAAGAACGGTGTGGGTTAAAACATCCCTCATGGGCTGAAGCCCAGACTCAGCGGCGATTGTGGCACAACGGAAGTCGTGCCCTTGCAAAACTTCGAAGTTCGAGCGGGGTCAGTCGCCGGCTTCGGCGGAGGCGAGCACGGGGATGCGGCGCAGAAGCGCGGTGAGAGTCGTGGTCAACACCACCATTACGGGAACGGCGAGAAGCAGCCAGGCGAAGAGGGCCTGGCTCGCCAGGCCGCCGACCTGGAGAACGAGTTGGGGAAAGTTCGCCAGAACCGCCGCGGGGGAATGGGCGATCACCGAGAAGTCCAGGGTGTGCCGGGTGGCGATGGGGATGAGTTTCGCGCCCAGCCGCATGAGAGGCAGAATCAGCACCACCTGAAACGGCATCGCCAGGTAGTTGGCAACTTGAATGGCCGGCAGGTTCAAGCGGAAGGCCAGCGCAATCACGGCGCAGATGCCGGTGGGCAGGCCAACCACGGGAATGCAACCCACGACAAAACCGATGGCCAGCGTGAGCGCCAGCCGCCGGGGCGAGATGCCCTGGCTCAGGCACACGGACGCTTTTCGCCGGATGGTGTCGAGGAATTGCATGGGGTCGCTCACATCCATTAGTACGCGAATCGGCACACAACAGATTCAACACTGTGTGAAACCTTTTGTTGCGCACCAGGAAAGATAACTCTCGGGTGCGGAAATCTATGGTGGTTTGCTGTCCGCTGGCGTTACAGGTCAACAGCCTCGCGCTCTCAGGGGCACAAAACGCGTGGAGATATGGGGCACCCGCACGCGGCACCGGGTGGGCAGATTCATTCCAGAGACCCCGCCGTGGCAGAGCTAGGACGGGGCACCCGCGCCCGTGAGCAGGCCGCGGAGGCGCAGTTCATTGAGGACCCGCTCGACTTTCCAGTCGAGAGCGCCGGTGCCGTCGAGCATGAGGTCGGAGTGGGCGGCCGAGGGCCGGATGCACTGCTCAGCCGCGGGACGGACGGTGGCCGCGTATTGCAGGCGGACGGAGTGGGGCGTGCGGCCGCGTTCTTCCACATCGCGTCGCAGGCGGCGCTCGAAGCAGACGTCGTCGGGTGTGTCGACGTAGATGCGGAGATGATAGAGCGGGAGCAGTTCCGGATAGACGAGGGTGAAGAGGCCCTCGACGATGAGGCAGCGAGCGGCGCGAACGGATTCGGTCCGGCCTCGAACACGGGTATGGGTGGCGAAATCGTACACGGGCCGCTCGATGGCTTCGCCTCGCGCCAGTGCGGCAATGTGGGCCGCCAGCAAGGGGCTCTCGATGATGGCGGGATCATCAAAGTTCTGGCGCACGCGTTCGGCAAAGGGCAAATGGGAGAGATCGCGGTAGTAGTGGTCGAGAGAGAAGTGGAGTCCGTCGAGGGTGCGCGCCAGTTCGGCAGCCAGGGTTGTTTTTCCCGAACCCGAGCAGCCCGATATGCCCAGGACCAGCGGCGGAAACGGAAGTGGATCGGTTTGCGGCGCGGGAGCAGTCACGAGCGGGGTTCCAGGATGGCGGGCGCCAGACGGGCGAGCAGCGCGGCGAGCTTGTGTTCCACCTGCCGGCCGGCTTCGAAGACTTCGGTGTGGCTGAGCGGAGTGGCGCCCAGTCCCGCGGCGAGGTTGGTGACGCAGGAGATGCCCAGCACCTCGATGCCCATGTGGCGGGCGACGATGGTTTCGGGGACCGTGGACATGCCCACCAGCGTGGCACCGAGGATGCGGAAGGCGCGAATTTCGGCGGGCGTTTCGAAACTGGGGCCGGGCGTGGCGAGATAGACGCCTTCGATGAGATCGATCCCTTCGGCGGCGGCGGCTTCGCAGGCCAATGCCCGCAGGCGCCCCGAGTAGGCCTCGGTCATGTCGAAGAAGCGCAGCCCGGCGCCGGGAATGCATGCAAAGCGCGGTTCATTGGGGCCGGTGAGGGGGTTCCAGCCCATGAAGTTGATGTGATCGGAGAGCGCAACGAGCTGGCCGATTCGATATCCGTCCTGAATGCCGCCGGCGGCGTTGGTGAGCACGACCGCCTGCAGGCCAAGCGCGCCAAGGACGCGCATGGGGAACGTGACCTGGGCGGGGGAGTAGCCCTCGTAATAATGCACGCGGCCCTGCATGATGACGACCGGAACTCCGCCCAGGCGCCCGGCAACGATGCGCCCTGAGTGGCCTTCGACAGTGGATGGAC
>CAVREL010000029.1:0-4612 GCA_963720105.1 uncultured Acidobacteriota bacterium
AGCCGCGGCAATCCCTACGGCAAGATGGAGAAGAAGAAGGCCGACTGGACCAAGGCCAAGGAGTTCCAGCAAACCTGCGACGTCAAAGTCGTAGACGGGAACAATGGCGCAGACACTCTCTATTTTGTCGACAGCATCACTTCCTACGATGACCGGATGCAATCGATTGGGCGAGCAACGGCGAAGATCCTCGACCACGTCGGAGTGCGGCAAAAGATCCAGTTGATGCACAAGGTTGTCCTTGCGGTTGACTTCCTGCATCAGCACCAGTTTCTTCACCGCGACCTCAAGCCGGCCAACATCCTGGTTGGTGCGGATCTGGAACCCAAGCTGCTCGATTTCGGACTGGCTTTGCAGGTCAGTGAATTGAAAAACCGCGTCACCAGCGCCGGCGCAATTGTGGGAACGCCGGACTATCTCTCTCCGGAGCAGACGCACGGGGATGCCTTGCTCGATCCACGCAGCGACGTGTTTTCTCTCGGGACCATCCTTTACCAGGTGCTTACCGGGTCATTGCCCTTCCATGGAGAGAGTCCCATGGAACTGACCGGAGCCATTCGCGAACAGGAACCGCTGCTGCCCCGCCGGCTGAACACGGCGATTCCCCGCGCATTGCAAAACATCTGCCTCAAAGCTCTGGAGAAGAACCCGCAGGACCGGTACAACACGGCCCGGGAGATGGCGCAGGACATCGAGCGCTATCTCCTGGGCGAAGAGGTGCTGGCTCTGCCTACTTCCTATTCCCGCCTGATTGCGGGCCGCATCGAGGGCCATTTACGGGAGCTGGACGGCTGGAAATCTGACCAGGTCATCTCCAACTCGGAATACGACGGGCTGCGCAAGGCATACAGCCGCCTGAGCGAGCCGGACGATGCGTGGATCATGCAAACCCGCCGGCTGTCGCTGGCCCAGGTCACGCTGTATCTCGGCGCATGGGTGCTGGCGGTGGGCGCCGCGCTGGTGCTTCTCTTCGAGATTCCTTCCCTGAAAGGAGCAGTGTCGATCTCACTGGTGGGCGCGGTCTCTATCATCACCGCGTATGCAGGAATCCGAATCTGGCGGAAGAATCAGTTTCGCTTTGCCATCGCGTACCTGCTCGCGTTCTGCCTTTTGCTCCCCCTCGCCCTGCTGCTGACAATGAATGAATTCAAGATATTCACGGCGCTTACCAAAGGACGCGAAGACCTGGAGCTGTTTTACAAGCTGGACTGGTTCCGAAAGACAACCAACCTCCAACTCTGGTGGGCGCTGCTCATTTCCCTGCCGGTCTACGTGTGGCTTCGGAATTTTACCCGCAGCTCGGTATTCTCACTGGTTTTTTCCGTGGTGGCCGCGCTTTTCAGCCTGACCACTCTGCTGCGGCTCGGCATGCTGGACTGGTTTGAAAATGACAAGGGCAGAACTTTTCTTGATCTGATTCCCATTGCCATCCTGTTCTTCCTGGTTGCCATTGCCCTCGAACGCTGGGAAAAACAGGCCGATTCCCGCTATTTCTATCCGCTGGCTGTGGCGTTCGCATTTACCGCATTGAGCGGCGTCGCGGTTCTACACCAGCCCTATGCGAAATGGCTGCAATCCGTCGCACCCTGGACGCGCGGACAGATCGAGTATCTCTTTATCATCAATGCCGGATTCTATCTTCTGCTGGATTTCGTCAGCCGGCAATTCCAGTTCGCCCAGATGCGCACCGTGGCCAAGGCCTTCCGGTTCGTCATTCCCGGACACGTGATGACATCCCTGCTCTTGCTGGGAATCAATGCATCGGATTTGTGGCAGAAATCGCCGGATCAGATCGCCATGCAGCACGAGGCGCGGATCCTGGAGTTTCTGCTGCCGATTGTGGCGTGCGGGTTTGTGTATGGGAGCATTCCTGGGCAGATGAAAAACTTCTTCGCTTCGGGGCTGGTCTTCCTGGCAATTGGAATCGTGCGTCTGCAGCAGGACTACTATCATGACCTGGCCCGCTGGCCGATTGCGATTCTGCTTGCGGGCGTTGTGCTGATGTTTGCGGCGAGTACGCATTCGGCGGTGCGGGCGGGTCTTATCAGGATGTTTCACCGCAGGGCGTAGGAGGCTCCGGAAGAACTCGCGTGTTGAAGGGTGCGGGGTTCTGCCCGTACGTCAAAATTCGGCATAATCACTCACGGCTTTAGCGATTCCTGCACAGATAATGTCATGTCATCCTGAGCGGAGCCGCGCCAAGAGCGGCGCAGTCGAAGGATCTGCGGCTGCTTTTCCCCATCGCCGCAGGACAATTGTTTTGTAGGAATCGATAGCCGCCGAGGGATGGTTCCTTCGCGATTCGCCATCCGTTCCTGCAGCTCCCGGGAGCACCGGTTACCGCTTTCAGCTCAGTCGATCGGTCCGTACGCGCCCTACGGGCCTTGGTGACCTCTTTCGCCGGATCTTCAGAAAGATCGGGAAAATTCAGCCCGGAATGTAATGTTCCCGTGCGAATAGCGCTTGTCTGTTACAGAGCCCGTAGAGGTCCGAGGCTCGAGCCGGGAAAAGGAGGGTCGATGAGAGCGCTATTGTCGTCGATTCTTGGATTTTGTTCTCTCGCATTGTCAGGATGCTCGGTTGTCTACTCGGTACATCCCCTGAACACCAGCGACGACGCTGTGGATGAGCCGGCGATCACCGGAACCTGGAGCAACGACGACGCCCAATTGTGCGTTCAAAAATCGGATCGCAGCGCCTATAGCCTCGTCGTATCCCCAAAAGACCCGAAGTCAGACAAGGGCTCGAAGCTGGTGGAGGCATACCAGGTCACTCTCGTCCGGCTGGACGATCAACTCTTTGCCGATGTGGTGGCCAAGAATCAGGCGTTTGATGGCACCGAAATCGAACCCCCGGCTGGCGCCATCTTTCACCACGTCATTGTGAAACTGGATGTAACCGATTCCGATCTGAGCTATACCATTCTGGATTCCAGTGCGGTTCAGGAAGCGAATAAGCAGGGGTACGCCTCCTTGGAGTATCTGGAGGTTGATAACGGGATACTCCTTACCGCTTCGACGGAAGACTTGCGCTGGGCTGTTTCACACCATGCCGATCGTCTTTTCACTGACGGCGAGCATTACACCCGCCAGCCAGACAACGGCGCGCCGGATTCTTCGCAGGCGCCCTGCAGCGCCGTTCCGCCATCCTGATGGCAGGGCCATATTCTGCATACGCAGAGCCGATCTTCATCGCCGGCAAGAACCAGGATCGGGTGTATTATCGATTTAAGACAACCGCTTCTATGAGGCATATCGAGGATCTCAATTCACGAAATGAAGTTCGTGAAGGAATAGATATGAGTAACCGACGCCACGGTCTGGTAAGCAAGCACGCGCGGTGCGGTGCGCGCCGGCGGACCGGTAGATATATGCTCCAGACGGCACTGTGGATGACCGTCCTGGTTATGGCCTGTCGCGGCGGGGCCTCCAACGTGGGATCGGGAGGAGGAGGAAGCGCTACGCCTGCGGCGACTCCCACCATCGCCACAAGCGGCGCGCAAAACGGGGCCGTGATCGTAACGCTGGCGGACACCACCGCCGGAGCTGCCATCTACTTCACCACCGATGGAAGCACGCCGACCACATCTTCGCAGACTTATGAGGCGCCATTCCTGGTATCGTCGAACCTCATGGTCAAGGCCATCGCCGCGGCGACGGGCAGCACGAACAGCAATGTCGCCAGCCAGGCTTTCTCGCCGAACATCCCTTCGGGAACGCTTGTTTGGAGTGATGAGTTTACCAATTCCGGCACGGTCGCGGCTCAACCCGATGCAAACGTTTGGACCTACGACACCGGCGCCGGCGGATGGGGTAACAACGAACGCGAAGATTACTGCGCATGGGGATCGTCTACCAGTCCCTGCGACCCCGCCAATCCCAACGCCTACATGGGAACAGACGGATACCTGCACATTGTGGCCCGCGCGGTGTCCGGACAGTACACATCCGCACGCCTCAAAACGCAAGGCCGTCTCAGCTTCCAGTATGGGCGGTTTGAAGTGCGGGCCGAGGTGCCGGAGGCGCAGGGTTTCTGGCCGGCAGCGTGGTTACTCGGCAATAACATCGCCACCGTGAACTGGCCCGCTTGCGGCGAGATGGATGTCATGGAAAGGATCGATGCGGCGGGAAGCCCGGACTGGAATGAGGGCTCCATCCACGGCGCCGGATTTACGGGAAGCAACATCGGAATCAAATACGATTTTCCCGCCGGACAGACCGCCGCCGGGTGGCATACGTACGGCATGATCTGGAGCCAGGGCAAGGTCGAGTATTACGTGGATGACCCCGCCAAGCCCTACGCCATTTTCACTCCGTCCGATATCAATAGTTTCAATGGCGCCTCGTGGCCATTCGACACCGGACCGAACTTCATCATTCTCAACCTGGCCGTCGGCGGCAGTTGGCCGGGTAACCCGGACAACACCACTCCGTTTCCCTCGGAAATGGCTGTGGACTACATCCGCATCTACACGAACTAACTCAAACTTATTGAAGGCCACACTGTTCCCAAAAGACTATCTGGGCATAGGCACATCCACAGGAAGTTCGCCAGGTTGGTCAGCCCGGCCACATCTTTCAGAATCGAAGCAGTGGTGGTATCGCTTTTCAGT
>CAVREL010000030.1:0-23905 GCA_963720105.1 uncultured Acidobacteriota bacterium
TCACGAAAAACCGGCTTACGACATCTCGATCGTGCCACACTTTCTTCAGCACGTTCCGGTTTTCACTGCCTTGGCCAAAATCAAAATAAATTGGTATTGGATTAAGTTGCTGGCGGTCTACGAATGGTTCGCAATCGCCGGGCTTATCTTTTCCATTCGTTATCTCTTTGGCGGTAACGGCGCTCTTCGTTACCTGGCGATCTATGCTCTCGGGGTCTTGGCCGCGTATAGCGTTATCGCCTATAAGACGCCTTGGTGCATCATCTCTATCGAATGGCCGTTTCTGTTTTTAGGTGGAGCATGCCTGGTTTTCCTTTGGGAGATTTTCCCGAAGTATCTCAAGCCGCTCGCCATTGCCGGAGCTCTCCCGTTGTTCGGGTTTATGGGATACCGCTCCTATCTTCTGAACTACGTCCGGTATGATGATCCAAAGGAAATGTACGCCTACGTACAAACGTTTCGGGATTATCAGAAATTGGTCGATCCGATCCTGGAAAAAGGCCGCACTCTTTAAACTTCTCTTCCTCGGCCGGCGCTTCAGGACCTGAGCGACGAGGACAGGTCCGACGGGGTCGCTCATGACCATGAGCGCCATCGACTTTCTCGATCAGTGGTTCGAGACCGATGTGCTCAAGGCCACCATGTCGGCGTCCGGGATCATCGGAACATTTCTCGGAGTGCGCTCGCCCGGCACCGCGTACGTGCTCCTGCATCACTACATGGGTGAGATCGACGGCGCATTTCCGCAAGGGGATTCGCGCGCGGCGGCACAGGGGCTATCTCTAACGCGATCGCCGATGCGGCGCGCGAGGCGGGAGTTGAGATCAAGACCCAGTCCGCGATCGCACGGATGGTTAAGGACGGCAAAGCCGTTGGAGTGGTCACCAGCTCCGGCGATGAGTATCGCGCCCCCATTATCTCGTCAAGCGTCGATCCCAATCTCACATTCCTGAAAATGCTCGATCCCAAGCACCTCAGTGATGACTGACGGTGGGAACCCGCGCATGAGCCTAATAGTGATGAAATTCGGCGGCACGTCGGTGGAGGATCCGGCGGCGATCGAGCGGACCGCAGCCATCGTGTCGGGGCGCGTTTCGATGGGCAGGCATCCGGTGGTCGTGGTGAGCGCCATGGCCAAGGTCACGGACCAGTTGTTGCGCGCCGCCGCGGCCGCATCGCAGGGCGACCGCACCGGGGCGCTGGCCATCAGTTCGAGGCTGCGCGCGCGCCACCGCGATAGCGCGGCGGCCCTCATCAAAAACCCGAAAGAATCGGCCGCGCTGATCATCTGGATCGATCAGAAATTCGATCAGCTGGATGAAGTGCTGCGCGGCCTGGCGGCGATTCTGGAACTGACGCCGCGTATCTCCGACCTGATCGTGAGCTACGGCGAGCGCCTGTCGAGCCGCATGATCGCGACCGCATTCTGCGAACGCGGCATGGACGCGGCTCACGTGGACGCGCGCGAGGTGATTCTGACCGACTCGCAGTTCCAGAAAGCCATCCCCATCGATTCAGCCATCGAGAAGCGCGCCGCCGAAAAGGTGCGCCCGCTGGTGGAAGAGAGCAGGGTGCCGGTGATGGGTGGCTTCATCGGCTCCAATGACGGCGGAATCACCACCACGCTGGGGCGCGGCGGGTCCGATTTCACCGCGGCGCTCATCGGCGGGGCCATGCAGGCCGAGGCCATCGAGATCTGGACTGACGTGGACGGCATCATGAGCGCCGATCCGCGCGTCTGCCCCGACGCCTTGCGGGTGAAGATCATCAGCTTTGAAGAGGCGGCCGAGCTGGCCTACTTCGGCGCCAAGGTGCTGCATCCCGCCACTATCCTCCCGGCGGTCAAAAAGAACATCCCGGTGCTGGTGCTGAACAGCAAGAATCCAGCGAACGAAGGCACGCGGATTATCTCGCTAGCGCCGCACTGCAAGAGCCCGTTCAAATCCATCGCGGTAAAAAAGAAGCTGAGCATCATCGACGTGGTTGCCAGCCGCATGCTCATGACCCACGGCTATATGAAGGCTATCTTCGACATCTTCGACAAGCATCAGACCGCTGTGGATATGGTCTCCACCAGCGAAGTCTCGGTGTCGCTGACGGTGGACTCGAACGAGAAGCTGCCGCTGATCGCCGCCGACCTGAGCAAGCTGGCGGATGTGAAGTACGAGGGCAAGAAGGCGCTGGTGTGCATGGTGGGCGACGACATCCGCGGTCAGAACGGCATGGCCGCGCAGGTGTTCACGGCAATCCGCCACATCAACGTGCGCATGATCTCGCAGGGCGCCAGCGAAATCAACATGAGCTTCATGATCGACGAAGAGGATGCGGATGAAGCGGTGCGTTCGCTGCACGCCAAGTTCTTTCAGAACCCCGATCCGGAAGTGTTCGATGTGGAAGCGAGAAAGCCGCTGGCGGCGGCTAGCTCTTAGCTATTAGCTTTTAGCTTTTAGCTTCATCTCTGCTCTTCGAAGCGGTTGCGAATGCGCCACCAGTTTCAGAATTAACCGAAACAGATCGTGTGTGCACGAATAGAGCTAATAGCTAACAGCTAATAGCTAATAGCTCGGGAGTTCCTAATGCTGTTCCTGGTCCTCGGAATGGGAAAGACCGGATCGCTGGTGGCCGAAGTGGCCCGGGAGCGCGACCACATCGTGCGCGCCATGGACATCAACGAAAACGCAGCCGCTTCGGGGATCACCGCGCCGACGCTGGCGGGCGTGGACGCGGTCATCGACTTCACCAACCCCGAATCCGCGGTGGGGAACATGCGCGCCGTGCTTTCGCTGGGATGCCGCATGGTGGTGGGCACAACCGGCTGGTACGCGCATCTGGACGCGATGAAAGCCATCGCCCAGCGCCGCAGCGCTTCCCTTCTCTACGGGACGAACTTTTCCATCGGCGTGCAGAAGTTGTTCCGGCTCACCGCCGACCTGGCGAGACTTGAGGGCTACAAGTTCTCCATTACCGAGACTCACCACACCACCAAGCTCGACGCTCCGTCGGGCACCGCCATCACCCTGAGGGAAATCATCCAGGCCGCCCAGCCGGACGCCGAAATCGAGATCGCTTCGCACCGTGTCGGCGACGCCAAGGGAGAGCACGTCGTGACCGCCGAGGGCCCCGATGACATGCTGGAGCTGCGGCATAACCTCCACAGCCGGCGTTGCCTTGCCATGGGCGCGGTGCGCGGAGCGGAGTGGCTCGCGCATCAGGCGCCCGGCGTTTGGGATTTCCGCGAAATTTTCGATCGGTTGTAACCGATCAAAGCGCTGCTTGCACTCACGGCAATCTCTAGACTAGGCCGCCGCAAATAGGGTCATTTACTCATGCCCCGCAGTTGGGTTGAATTTGAAGAAGAGGCGTCCCTCAGGGCTAAAGAGTGTGCGTGAGAACTGGCCGGATGGGATGCGAAGCACATTGAAGGCGGCCTTTTTAACAAATGCAGCAAGTCAGCGTCGCTTCGCGACGTAGCAAGTTAGCAAGTTAGCGGGTGGATCCGAGTTCTCACGCAGACACTAAAGCCCGGCTCATTTCGGGCCGTTTTACGGCACGACTGAAGTCGTGCCCTTTCAAAACAGCCCAACACAGTGTCATGCTGAATGCATGAGGGCATTTTCATTTTGTGCCGCAATTTCATTGGCGCTGAGTTCCATTTCGTGTCCAGCGCAGGAAAAGGGCGACTGGCGCGCGGCCAGCTCAAACGCGAACTCGATCACCGGCGACATCTCCATCTCCGCTAACAAGGTCTTTATCAACTTGACACCGTTTACCATCGCGCAGATCCGAAGACTCGAACCTTCCGAGACGAGCGCCATCTTCGCCGCCGAAGGAGCGGGCGGCAGCGGAAATCTGTATCGGCTGAACATTCCCGCCAGCAAGCGGTTTCTAAAGCACAACACGCTGTGCGGCAGCGACGACACGCAATGGATGGTAACCAGCGTGAGCGATCGCACCCTGCATGTCGCCTTCTTCTCCGGAGCAACGACACCCGTGTTCACGCCCGAGGCACTCAACAACTCCAGCGACCTCTGCGGCACGTTTACCTACGCCCGGTGAAAATCAAGAGCTTGTCATCCTGAGCGAAGCCCGTCGCGTAGCGACGGGCGCAGCCGAAGGATCTGCAGTTGTTTTTAGCAATTCATCCGGTCGAACACCCGCTTGCCGTCGCAGGTTCATCGTCGCCCAGTCGCGGCTTAGTCGGCCCAGGATGGAATCGGCGATGATGAAGCCAAAGACAACCGCGGATCCTTCGCTTCGCTCAGGATGACAAAACCGCTCTTTGCTTTTATCCTCGTCCCACCTACTTCATTGCCACCGGGCCGCGGATTGGCTTCACCACCGTCACCGTCCCGTCGGGATTGTGGGATTTGCCATGGCACGCCAGTACGCAGGTGTTGGCCGGACGGTTGTAGGAAATGGGAGCGCCGTTGTTCGGCGCTACCACATTCAGATCGAAATTCACCAGGCGCTCGCCGCTGATGGTTCCGCTGGTTGCCCCCATGCCGTGCGCGGTGTGGCACACGGAGCAGCTGATGCCGGTGGTGATGTGGTCGGCGTGGTGATTCCAGCTGGTGTTCTGGATAATCTGGCCGGGCAGATCGTGGCACTTGCCGCACAGCGCGTAGGGCCCGTTCACGCTCAGATCGGGATTGGGGAACAGGTTGGTAATGGCCGCGCCCGGCGACGCCGCCTGGCTGAATTCATAGCGCCGCTCGAGAATATGAGTCCAGCGCGAACCGTGCGGGCCGTTGGCGCCGGTGCCTCCGGACTCGCGGTTGTCGTCGCTGTTGTGGCAGTCAGTGCAGAATATCTGCGTGCCCATGGCGCGCCCGGGCTTGACGCCATCGAGGTTGAGCATATTGGCCAGCAGGCTGGGCTGGGGGAGTGAGCTGCCGCGGGTGTGCATCACGGGATGGCTCGAGGTGGAGGCGACCGCAAACTGCGGAATCAGGTTGAGCGCATCGCCGGCCGACACCGCGCGCACCGGGAAGTATCCATAAATGGGCAATACCTGCTTGCCGGAGCTGGTGCTATGGCAGCGCAGGCAGTTCTCATACTGGTTCACGGCCGGGGTCATCACGGTGGTTCCATCGCTGGCGCTGATGCCCGCCACGTTCTTCTGCGATAGCCGGATCAGGGGCGCGGAAGGAAACACCTGCACGGGTTGCGAACCGTGGCCGCTGTGGCAGTCCACGCAGGTGGCGTGGCGGTTGTTGTTGAGCATGGTGTTCTCGCCCGCATCGTGGGGATTGGTCGAGGTGGGGAAAGGATGGCCGACCTTGGGCGATGCGTACTCAGCAAACACGTTTGTATTGGTCGCCATGGGGACGTTGGACGAGCCATTGTGGCAGGAGATGCAGGCCTGTTCGTCCTGGCCGCGGAGCAGGCGCGCGGTCGACGCTCCGTTATGGGGCGTGTGGCAGGAGATGCAGGCATCCATGGCCACGGTGGTGTAGCTGCCCAACTGGGCCGCGGCGGAAATCTTGTTGGCCGACGTGGCGTGGGAGCTGGTGGCCCAGTCGGCCAGCGGATTCACCTGCCCGCTGGCGGTGCGCGAAGGATCGTGGCAGGACAGGCACAGCTGCCCGCTGGAGCCGTCCTTCACCAGGAAGTTCTGCGACACCAGGTCCTTTGCCTGGATATGGGGATTGTGGCACGAGGTGCATTCCACGCTGCCCTTGATCAGATGGACAGAATGGGTGGAATCGGCGGTGGTGCCATTGGAGGCTAACGAAGCCACCAGGTCGATGTTGTCCTTCAGCGGCGTCACCAGGCTGAAGGGGTGCGATGTCTGCATCTTGCTCCCGAACACGTCCGGCGTATTCATGGAGCCTTGCATCGACACCTGGCCGTATACCAGGGTCGAGCCCACGGCGACCGTGCCATCATGGCAGCTCAGGCACATATTGCTGTCGGACCCGAGCACCGGTTGAGCTCCGGTGTTTTTCTCCGTGTTGCTGGTGTACATGGTGTAGCTCTGGGTGGTGAGCTTCTGGTTCCAGAGGCCGATGTTCAGTCCCGAGTGCGGAGCGTGGCAATAGGAGCACGAATCGGTGCGCGCGCCGGTAACGGGCGATTTGCTGCCCGGACCCAGATTGTGCATGCCCATCACGTCGCCGGGGACCTGCGCCCGCGCGATGGCTGGCGAAAGCAGAACGGTCAGGGTGGCCAACAGGATTCTGCGCTTCACTGCATTCCCCCTTTGGCCGAATTCTTCAAGCCAACGTATTGAAAGACCTGCACCCGCCGGTTGTACGAATCCACCACCAGCACGCGATCGTCACGATCGATGAACAGGCCCGCAGGCAGTTGGAACTCCCCGGCGTGCGTACCCCGGGATCCGAAGTAGTAGAGAAGCTGCCCCTGGCGATTGAAGACCTGCACCACGCCCCAAAGCGCGTCGGCAATGTACACATCGCCTTCCGAGTCCAGGCTGACCGCTTTGGGGCGGAACATCGCGCCGGCGCTGTCGCCGAGCTTGCCGATGGCGTACTGGAAGTTCCCCGCGCGATCAAAAACCTGGACGCGGAAATTCATGGCGTCCACCACCAGCAGGTCATCGCCCACCAGCCGCAGTTCGGTGGGGAAATTGAATTGGCCCTCGGCGTCGCCACTGTCGCCGATGCTCTGGAGCACGTTGCCCTGCAGGTCGAGTACGAACACCTTGTTGCGCAACGTGTCGGTTACATAGATCCGTTGGGCTGCGGAATCCACCGCAATTCCGGTGGGCCGCTTGAAGTATCCTTCGCCGCCCTTCAAGGCGCCGATGGTCCGCATGAATTTGCCGCTGGGCTCAAAGACAAAGATATCGCCGGCATCCGAATCGGTGACGTAGATGTTGTCCTGGGCATCGACCGCGACGCATTGCGGGACGCGCATTCCGTTCTTTCCGTGATGCTCGATGAACTTGTACTTGCGCTGGACGAAGTCGAAGATGTGCACGCCTGCCGCGCCCGGATCGGTGACGATGATGCGTCCGCGGGAGTCGCCGGCGACGCTGTAGGGACGCACCAGGAACTTGAACTCCGGTTCTCCGGCAATCACGTCGACCACCTTGTTCCAGAAGCCGCGGTTGGGCTTGACTTCCCTTTCGGAATGGAAACTGCGTTCCCAGGTGAGGCTTCTGCCGCCATCCAGGGACATCTGCCAGGCCTCGGGCGGGGCCGTCGCCTTGGGCTTGGCTGCCGCCCCCACCGGAAACAGCATCAGCACTGCCCCGGCCGCGACCACGGCGGGAGCATGACGGCGCTTTCCGTTTAGAAGAAGTTGAACCAACGCGATATCCCCATGTAATACGAAGAAATAATCTCCGGTTGATTTCCTGAAACGCTGAAGCCCTGCTCCAGGCGGGCATAGCCGCTAGTGAAATACAACTTGCGGAACTGGTACTGAAGGTAGGAATTGAACTGGCTGGTCTGATTGGAGGAAATGGCCGGCGTGGTGGATGTGGCGCTGGTGGTGTTACTGAGCGCCTTGGCCCAGCTCCCGGACAGGATCAGCCCCTTGACCGGAGTGCTGGCCAGTGAAACGGCGTAGCTGTCGCCGCCGAACAGGCTCACCACGCCGGAGGGCAGAAGCGGCGGAGGGATGGGCACAACCACCAGGCCTCCACCAGTGGCCAGAACCTGTCCGTCGGACTTGGAGTAGCTGCCATTGGCGATGATCCACGGGCCGTAGCCCACCGCGGCGTTGTAGGAGTCGCTGCTGGAGGTGTTGCCGGCCTGCTGGGTGAGCGCGGTCCGCGCGCCGCCCGCTCCCATGCCGATATTGAATTGGCCCCAGTTCCGCCGCACGTTGCCGGAGAAGTTGTAGTACGAGTTCATGTACGTGACCAGCAAGGTCTGCACGTTCTGCGCATAACCGAAGGTTCCGTTCATGTGCCACCCTTTGAACTCGGTGGTGTAATTCTCGGTGTTCGAGAAGCCCAGGGTGTCCTGGCCGGTCTTGTCCGCAGTATTGGCAGTGAGGGTGAGCGAGCCGTTGAACATGCCGTTCAGGACCCGATGGCTGACAATCGCGCCGCCCCCGTAGGAGTTCACTCCGTAGTTTTCTCCCAGAAATGACTGCGAGCGGCGCTCCACGAACGCCGAGGTCTGCAGGCTCATCATCGGCGTGTAGGTGGCCACGCCCATGAGGTCGAGGGAGTTGGATGATTGGCTGGAATTCAGTCCGGGGACCACGCCGCCGGCGGCAATCACCGACTGGATGAGCTGCCCGCTAAGGTTGTCGGAGTAATTCAAAGAGCCGGTCACCGACAGGCTTTGGCGGGGGCGAATTGCGGCGATGGAGTTGACCGTGTCGATGGTTCCGTTGGAGTTGTAGCCCAGGTAATTGCTGTTCCAATGAGAGCGGTTGAAACCGGTTGAGAATGAGCCCTGCAGCGGCAACATGTGACTCACGTTCATTCCGAGCGCATCGGTCGTGGATTGCGTCTGCGCGACCTCTCCAGCCACGATCTGCGGGATATCCGCATGGCTGCCGCCATTGGTGTAGTAAGCGCCCAGGTTGAATCCCTCCCACCTGTACCCGGAGTGCAGATTGAGAGAGTGAAACTTGTTCTGGCCTGTATCGTTGGTTCCGTACACCGAGTAATTGCTGCTTCCCATCTGGAAGCCGGCGGAGAAGCTGGGCGCGTCAGGAACGATCTCGTTCCAATTGATGCCAAATGTGTCGCTGTTGCCATTGGTCACATAATTCGCCAGCCCCGGAACGCCGTAGTTGCCATCGCTGTTGTAGGCCTCGGAGTAGCTGACCGAACCGGGGAAGTGGCTGCCGCCGAAAAGATTGACGGTGGCGTTGACGCCGCTGGCATTGGAAATGGATTGGAAATTGGAGTTGGCCCGCGATTGGTTCAGATACGGGGAAATATCGTAGGAAAGAAAATTCGGGCTATAGTACGAGCCGGCGAAGGTGCCCGCGCCTCCGAACGTCCAGCCGTGGGTGGAGCTGGTGGTGTTCCCGGAAGTCGCGGTGTAGCCGCTTGAAATGGTGCCGTTCGCGCTGGCGGTGGTCTCGCCGAATTTGATCTGGGCGGCGGCCGGCAACGCCAGCAGCAGCATTCCCGCCTGCATCCACTTCGCGAATCGGATCAACTTCGCCACAGTCTGCCTTCCTTTGCCTCGCGCCGATTACATTTCTTCGATCTTGGCTCCGGCGCGCAGCTTTTGATCGAGCGCGGAACGCAAATGGTTGCGTTTGCTCTCCTGCATCTCTTTTTCGAGCTGCGCCTTGACGTCTTCGAATCTCTGTTTGCCGGCCGGCTTGTGCTCTCCCAGGCGAACGATGGTGTAAGCCTGCTCCACCTGGATCACGTCGCTGACCTGGCCGACCCTCATGGCCGCCAGCGCCTTGACTACCGGCGGAGGCAATTGGTCTACCGGAACCGGCTTGTGCTGGCCCATCATCACGCGGTAGTCGTCATCGGAAATCTTTTCTGCCAACAGCCCGAAGTCCACCGCCGTTTTGGTGCTCCTGGCCTGGCGCAGCGCGTTCTCAGCCCTGGCCTGCCCTTCCTTCAACTGCGCGGCTGTGGCGTTCGGGGGAGGGAGAACGGAAATGCTCTGGAAGGTGTACGTCTCGGGCAAGTCAAAGCGGGCCGGATTCTGATCGTATCTGGCCTTCACTTCGGCCGGAGTGACGACGCACTTGCTCTCGACCTCGATCTTGAGCAAGGCGTCGATCAGCAGTGAGCGCCGGATCTTGGCCTCCAGTAATTGCTGCGAGCCCTGGAACTCGGTGTGCACAAAGGCATCGAATTCTTCCGGGGTGTGGAACTGGTTGCGGAAATCGGCCTCGGCGCGCTGCATTTTCAGGGCCGGCACGGTCATCTTGCGGCGCAGCGCTTCCTGGTAGGCCAGTTCTTCGAAGATGATCATCTTCAGCGCGCCGTCGCGAATCTGCGGGGCCAGATCCTTGGGAATGCCGTTGTGTTGACGGGCGTAGGGAAAGATTGCGTATTCTTCGCGCACCAGGTCGGCGTCGGTGAGGATCGAACCGTTCACCCGCGCCACCGGCTTGACCGCGGAGGCCGGGGCAACCGCCTTCAGCGCTGTGTCTCCCGCCTGCGTAGTTTGCCGTTGCTGAGCGGGCGCGGGCTTGAAGAGCGTGGGTGTGTGCGACGCCACCTGGGAATGTGACGAAGCCAGGGCCAGGAGAAAGACCCCCCACGTTGGGAATCTGCGTTTCACCGTTTGACCTCCTGCGATGTGAAAAAAGCTGGGGAGGGAAATCCTGCCCCCTCCCCCTCATGCAAAGGGAATTTAGAACGTGGTCACCGCCGTACCGCCGTTCATCTCGTTCGACTCGCCACCATGGCACTGACGGCAGAACTGAGCCGTCTGGTTGCTGCCGGCTGAGGTGCTGGCCGGGTTGTAAGGAGCGCGAATGAAGAACATCGTCGCGTAATTGCCGCTGGGCAGGCCGGAGTTCTTGCCATTGGTTACGGTAACGACGTTCATCAGGTGCTGGTTGTGGCAGGTGGTGCACATGACGGTGGGCTGGTTGTTGTAGGCTTTCGGGCTGACGAAGAAGCCGTAGTTGGTCACGAACTGGCTGGATGCCTTTCCGGTCATCTGAACACTGCCGGTGGCGCTGATGACGCAATCCCAGTCGTGCGAGCCGCCGCAGCTCATCACTGCGTTCAGGCCCACCGGGTGGTCATTGAGGTAATTTCCGGCGCCCGTGGGCTCGCCGCCCAGCAGGGTCGGAATCTTGTTGGCCGTTCCATAGGTGGAGGGCAGGGTTTCATAGACCTGGTTCTTCATCATGGCGCCCTGCGCATAGTTGCCGTCATGGCAGCTCAGGCACACCAGGAGGCCGCCCACGTCGGGCGTACTGGCCGTAAAGGTGGTGGGCAGGACCTCGGTGAAGCCGGTGGTTCCGTCGGTGCTGCCGGTGGTGATGGTCTTGCCGTACAGGCTGCCGACATCTTCACCCCAGAGTGCGACGTTGCCGGCGGTCGTATCGGTGGACTTGGCGTTACCGTTGCCGTACACGCCGCTGTGTGGTGCGTGGCAGGCCGCGCAACCACGGCCATAGTTGAGGTGAGCGCCGAGAACGTCGGTCGACGGCGCTTGAATCTGCGCCGCCGCGAAGCCCGCGGCCGCCAGGAACAAAAGGGCAATTGAAAAATTCCGCTTCATTAAGTAGAGCCTCCTCTTGCACACTTCCGGTGCTCGCCTGAACCGTGACGTCGACCTTGCCGGTGTTGTTTTCAGTTCAGCTCTGTCTGCCAATGTGCACGAGTCATGCCGTTGCGAGGAGAAGGTGGTGGGTTTTCACCCCCGCCCGTAAGCCCTTGGCATTAAAAGAGCTGCAATGTGAGCCTGGCCTCGCGGCGAAAGACGGGCAAGACGACTGGGGGTGGAGATGGGCGTTCTCCCACACTCCCGTTGGTGAAAACCCCCAAACGAAAGTGACGTCCGTCACGTTTTGGATCGCACGCCTCCAAGCCACTGTGAGGAGCCGTGTTATGGCTGATCGCTCGCACCGGCATGGCGTGACCCTCATCACACTTCGGCGCGGTCCAAAGTGTTCTTCTTTAGGGCTTACATATCAGCGTTCAGGGGGCGAAGCAGGGGCCGGTCTTCTGCCACCCGGGCTACGAGAAAGCACCTGAAAGAGAGTTGAGCGGTTAGCGCCGGACCTGGTTCGGTCAGCAACATGCATGCAGGTGTGCCTGGCAGAGGATCATCGGGCCGGCAATCTGCGCCACGGGGTAAAGCGGGATGGCAAACGCACCAACATCGGAGTCCGCCGGCAGCGAATCCCTGCATCCGAGGCCGGTCTTTCTGACCGCCGGGATCTGCCTGCTGCTGGGCCTGACCCTGGGATACCTGTCGCGGGGCTTCGAAACGCAGCCGCTTGCCGCAACGGCGCCCTCCTCCGGGCACGTTTCCCGCTCTCCGCACACGCCCAACGCCAACGTGCCCAGCCTTGACCAAATGAGACAGGTGGCCGACCAGCAGGCCGCGCCTCTGCTGGAAAAGCTCAAGAGCGATCCCCACGACAGCGCGCTGCTGGTGCAGGTGGGGGCGATCTATCACGCCAGTCATCAGTTCAAGGAAGCCGCGGCGTATTTCGACCAAGCCGTCAAGGCCGATCCGAAGAACGTCACCCTCCGCAACCGGCTGGCTTCAAGCCTCTATCGCAGCGGTGATACCGACGGCGCCATCGCGCAATTGAACCAGGCCCTCGCCTATGACCCACGGGACGCTAATTCTCTCTTCAATCTGGGCATGATCCGGCTGCAGGGCAAAGGCGACGGCAAGGGCGCGCTGGCCGCCTGGCAGCGTTTATTGAAGTCCAATCCTCAATTGAGCGCCGAGCGCAAAGCTGAAGTGCAGAAGCTGATGGCCGACGTCCTGACCACCACGGGCGAGGGAAACAAAGGAGCAGCGGGCAAATGAGCCTGTCAAACCGGATTTCCGGCATGCAATGGACGCGCGAACGCGCCGCTTTCCTGGCCATGTGCTGCCTGCTGGCTGGAATCGCCAGCGGTTGGTCCATCCATGGTTCACGCGCGCAGGCGCCTGCGGCTCTTGCCATTCCGGCCGTGAACCAGGCCGATGCGCAAACCGGCGCCCCGGCGCAGACGCCCGATCGCGCCCAACTGAAGCAACTGGCCGACGCGCAAGCCGCGCCCCTGCTGGAGAAGCTCAAGGCCGATCCGGCCAATCCGGAGTTGCTCGCCGGAGCCGGAAATCTCTACTACGACGCGCAGCAGTACCCGGTGGCCGTGGACTACTACGCGCGCTCGCTGAAGGCGCGGCCCTCCGACGCCGCCGTGCGTACCGACATGGGGACTGCCTTCTGGTACATGGGAAATGCCGACAAGGCCATTGAAGAGTTCAACAAGGCCCTGGCCGATGTTCCCAACAATCCGAACACGCTTTTCAACCTGGGCCTGGTGGAGTGGAAGGGCAAGGGGGACGCCGCCGGCGCATTGGCGGCGTGGAAGAAGCTGCTGGCGGCCCATCCCGGATACGAACAGAAAGACCAGGTGCAAAAAATGCTGGCCGAAGTCACGGCGCATATAGCCGACGAACGCGCGGCAAACCCGCGAACTCGCTAACTTGCCACGCCGCGTGGCGGCGCGAACCGGCCAGGAAAGTCAAACCCCGACCCGCGCGGAAACAGAGCCCATCCATCGGGCAGAAACATCCCTGTTTTCTTCGCGCGCCTTCAGCGCCGATTCCACATGGCAAGACTGCTCCCCGCCGGCCTCCTCCTGAATCAAATACTCTGAACGCAACGAGGAGGTCAAAATGCAACCGCGCCTTGACATTCAGAAGATTGCTCCGCAGGTCTATCGCGCGATGGGCGGACTGGAGACGTTGGTCCGCAATTCAGGGCTGGAACCGGGCCTGCTGGAATTGGTGAAAATGCGCGCCTCGCAAATCAATGGTTGCGCGTACTGCCTGGACATGCACAGCAAGGACGCCCGCGCAAAAGGCGAGACAGAGCAGCGGCTTTATGCGCTGAACGCCTGGCGCGAGACCCCGTTCTACACCGATCGCGAACGGGCGGCGCTGGCATGGACTGAGGCGCTTACACTGATCAGCCAAACGCACGCTCCCGACGATGAGTACGAAGAGGTGCGTCGCTTCTTCAGCGAAGTGGAGCTGGTCAACCTGACCATGGCCATCGTGGCCATCAACGGCTGGAACCGCCTGGCGATCGGCTTCCGATCGGTTCCCGGCACCTACCAGCCGAAGGCGCACATCGAAGCCCACGCAGTTCATTCTGCCTGAAAGAGCAATAAACTCCCGTTGCCCGGCAACTTGAGGAATCCGGCGGCTTCATCAGCCCAAAAGAACGGAGGGCGCTCCGCTCAGAAAGCGCCCTCACTCAAGGAGAAACAGCGGCGTACGCGGGGAGCTTACCGTCCGCCGGTGAGCTGGGACTGGCGCTCCATATCGCGGAGGGTCTGCTTGTCGAGCCGCGATGTGACAAGTGCGCCGTACTGGATGGACTGGAGCACATGCGCGCCCTCCAGTTCATCGAATTTGAGCGTAACCTTGCGGTCGGAAGCGTTGGCTGCACCCGGACCGATGATGTAAGTAAAGGTCTTGCCCGCTTCCTTGCTGGTGAGAGTGACGAAGTTGCCGTTGTCGTCGTGGTTCACGGTGTAGTAGCCGGCGGGGCAGACCTGTCCGGCGGCGGTGAACTTGAACGGAACTTTCACGGTGGTTTCCGCCATGGCGGAGGTGGTGATTACGGCAGCGGCAGCCAGAACAACCGGCGCCAGAACGAATTTCGAAAGAATCGATTTCATTGGAAGTCTCCTCGCCTGTTGGAACCTACACTACCGATCGCTGAAAAAAGAGTCGTCAAGTTCCCGTCGAGAAAACGTCAAATGTTCCGCGAGGAAATAACCCCAAAGAAAAGAGTTCCGTTCGATCTATCTCCCGCACAACGGAATGGCAGGCCCCGGCGGCGTGCCCGGATCGGGCAAGCTCGCGTTTCCATCCGCGCTGTATGACGCGTTGATCGGCGCGCCATCTTCGGAGGGCTTGGGCGTGGCGGAGTAGCACGCCTTCCCCGTAGTGGTGTCGAGGACCAGCGGATACCCCACGTAGGGAACGTAGTGATGGACCGGATGCTGCCGGCCCCTGGCATACCCGTACACCGCCGCGATCAGGACCAGAGCGGCCACCGACCAGGCAGGCACTTTCAGGGGAGCTTTGACGAGCTTGAGAACCGAGGCAACAGAGACGGAACGCTGCATTTCCATGACTTGCGCAGGCATTTGAAACTCCTTGAGTGCTCGCATACGCAAAATTGCGGCGGGCACATTCCCTCGCTGATCGCGTCTTGCCTGGCTTTCTACGCTAAAGCGGGGACCGCTCGAATGGGGTTATCTAAAAGGATAGACAAAATCCTTCCAGATTTCGAGCGTTTTGCCAACGACCGCGTACCACGTCTGTGGTATGGATCGAGCGCGCGCAAAGCCCATTGGCCCGGCCGGCGGTTCTATGATGGTTCGCATGTCCAGAAAATTGCGTTGGGGGGTGCTCAGCACCGCCGCGATCGGCCTGAAGAAAGTCATCCCGGCCATGCAGTCAGGCCAGTTCACCACCGTGACCGCGATTGCTTCCCGCGATTTGGAGAAAGCTCGCGAAGCGGCCCGGGAGCTGGGCATCGAGAAGGCCTATGGCTCCTATGAAGAGCTGCTGGCCGACCCCGATGTGGACGCCATCTACAATCCCCTGCCCAACCAGATGCACGTGCCCTGGACCATTAAGGCGGCCGAGTCGGGCAAGCACGTACTTTGCGAAAAGCCGCTCAGCCTGACCCTGGCCGAGGCCCGGACCCTGCTTCCGGTCCGCGATCGGACCGGCGTCAAGATCGGCGAAGCATTCATGATCCGCAGCTACACGCAGTGGCGCCGGGTACGGGAATTGCTGGACCAGGGGCGCATCGGCACACTGCGCTCGGTGATGGCGGCCTTCAGCTACTTCAACACCGATGCGGCCAACATTCGCAACCAGGTGGAGAGCGGCGGCGGCGCGCTCTACGACATCGGCTGCTATTGCATTTATGCATCGCGGCTGGGCTTCGGCGGCCTGCCCACGCGCGTGGTGGGATTGATCGAGCGCGATCCGGCGTTCGGCACCGACCGGCTGACTTCGGCCATGCTGGACTTTCCCGGCGGCCAGGCGATCTTTACCTGCAGCACGCAGCTGGCGCCGTACCAGCGAGTGCATTTTCTGGGAACGAAAGGACGCATCGAGATCGAAATTCCGTTCAACGCGCCCAACGACCGGCCCACGCGCCTGTTCATCGATGAGAACGGGGATATTTTCGGCGGCGGCATCGTGACCGAGGAGTTTCCCACCGCCGATCAGTACACCATCCAGGGGGATGAATTTTCGAAAGCCGTTCTGGCGGGCGGCGAAGTGCCGGTGCCGCTGGAGGACGCGATTGCCAACATGGCGGTCATCGAGGCGGTATTCAAATCGGCGGAGACGGGGGCCTGGGTGAGCGTCGAAACACGTTGAGGAAATGCGCAGATGGAGATATGGACAGGTGTGGCTTGTTTGGTAGCTGACCCGAAATGCAAGGGGTTCAAGCGATTTGGAAGAGAAGGAAAAGGGGCATACGTGAATATAGCGGCTTCGGTCAATTCAGAAGCCGAATTCACAGAGCGTGTGAAACGGATAGTGCCAACACTTGAGGAGCCGGATTACCCAGAAGAATTAATTGACATGCGTTCCACGGCACTGAGGCAACCAGAAGACCTTGTATTTGGAGCATTTCACATCTGGACTGAGCCCGACATCAGCTGACTTGGGGAAAACTCAACTGGCACGAGATTTCAACCTCTCATCAATCAGGTTGTGCGACTAAATAACGCAAAACAACCGCAGATCCTTCGCTACGCTCAGGATGACAAGGCTCGGTAGATGCTACGTCAGGCGCGCAAATCTCCGGTTCGATTCCGGAAAATCCACGCCGCTGACGAACCACGTCAGCACCCCGCAGGCGAGCGCCAGCAGAATCGAGCCGGGACGCACTGAAAACGCCGGCAAAGGCGCAGAACCCCGAACGGAGGTGATCGCCGCGCCAGCCACCACGCTCAGAATCGCCATCCACTGATAAAACCGCAACCCCGCCACCATCCGCGTCTGCGGTTCCCCACGCCAGGCTTCTTCCACGAATCGCCCGCAGCCCGAAAGCAAAAAGTACGCGCCGGTGATAAACGCCGCCGGCGCGCCCACCTGCGCCAGCCGAATTAGCGCCGCTCCAAACACGAAATTCCACAGAATCGAATACACCGGAGTGGCGTGCACCGGGACACCGGCAAGACCGCCGAGCCGGCACACCCGCGAACGCGGATGGGTGTAGCGAATCCCGGGCACATCCTCCGCCGCGCGTCCGTGGCAGCAGCCCTGCACCAGGCACCGCAGCCGCCCAAGGGCCTGGATCCATGGCGCGGCCACGGCCACGGCGGCCAGCGCGCTCCACAGATTTACGCCCAACGCGAAAGCCATCGTCGCGGCTGCAATGCCGCCGATTACACCGCCATAGAAGCCGAGCGGGCGCAGAAGTGCAGGCGACCCCTCCACCCATTGCGCCCACAGCGCCGCGCCCACCAGCGTACAAACGCAAATGCCGAGCGAGAGCAGGCCATGGCCCGGGCCCAGCAGCGTATCGATGATCAGCATGCCCACCGCCGCCCCGGCGCCCGCATAGGCGCCGTGATTGATGATGCGCACCGGTCCGATGCGCCACTCGCGCCATGAATTCGCGATGCGTTCCGCGGCGCCCAGCATCCACTTCCAGATCGCCGGCAGGTTGGCTACAACGAAGTACGCCGCAAAACCGGCAACGATGTCGGCAACGGAATGCATTCCGGTTGTGGCGCAACTGGCGGCCACCAGAATTACCCAGGTCCAGGCAAGCGCCTTCTTCCACCATGCGCCTTCGCCGAGCGCAGCTGCCGCGATGCATGCCCAAACGACGTGAAATGACGGAAACGCGCCCGCGCCGGCGGTGGGGGTGCGCTCCAGTTGCATGAGCGCTGCAAAGGCCGTCGCGGGATGAAACGGCCGCGGCCGCACATAGAACGGCAGCAGCGCAAAAAGCGGGAAGATGATGGCCATGGCGGCCAGTCCGCGAAACGCGAACCGGCGCAGTCCGGCGGCGGAGCGGATCAGCAGAGGCGCGACAAGCACCACGGCATAAACGCTGGAATAGGCGAGCTCGCTCCACTCAATGATGGGAACGCGCTGGTCAAAGGGAAGCCAGGTTGAGAAGGCGTCGGGCGCCGGCCCGAGATAGCCGATCAGTTCGAAGACCGCGAGCCAGGGCAGCAGGAGCACGAGATAAATGCGGAGCCGCTCCGGCAGCCGGGGAGCGCCGGGGCGGATTTCCGGAAGCCATGGCGAAGACCCAGCAGCGGTTCCGAACCGCGCCCGCAGGTCAGGCAATTCATAGCCCAGCACCAGGGCCGCGCAGCCCAAGGCCACCGTGGGCGCCACCAGCCATAGCCCGCTGGCGGAACCGGCATATATGGCAACACCGGCGCAGGCGAGAACGAAACCGCCATAGATGGGATGCGGCACTGCGGCGTAGATACCGCTGGTCACCAGACGGGGAGGCGGAAACGCATTCATGGGCAGGCCGCCGCCGCGCATCGCTAGCGCCACCATGCCCGCCAATGCGATCATCGCTCCGGCTGCGGCCAGGGTTGCGCCGGCCGGCGGATGGTGAATGGGATTCACATGCACCACGTCGCGCGTGGCATGCGCCCACAAAGCAAGCAGCGCCGGCAACACCACCACGAACACGCCACCGTACAAGAAACGGCTCGCAAGCCCGCGGCGGGAGAGCGATGTCTCTAGAGTTCCCAATTGACCACCTCGTGAATGACCCAGCCGTGGCTTTCCTGTCCGGAATGCGTCAAGGTGCCGCGGCTCATCCATTTTTGCTCGCGAATGTTGAATAGGCTGGCCGGGAACAGCCGCTTGAGCGCCGGCGCATGGGCCAGAATGGTCGAGTTGAGCCGGCCGGAGCGCAGCGTATCTCCCGGATCGATCCGCAGAGAAGCACCCTCGATCGCGACCTCCGATTCCGAAGCGGCAAGCAGGCCGCACTCGCGGCCGTTGAAGACCGCGAAGCGCGTCGAATGCTCGCCCTGCCAATCGATCCAGGCAAGCGAGCGGTCAACAGAAACAAAGCGCCCCCAGCGCAGACAGCGAATCGGCAGTCGCCACGACGGCAGCGTGAGGGTGAGGCATTCGGCATAGCCAAGCCCGATCAGCTCGCGCTCCCCGATACGCATCTGAACCTGCGAAGAGGGCTGCAGACAATCCCACACGATCGATCCGCCGGGCTCTTCATACACGGTTCGTTGCACAGGGGACGAAACCCTCCGCCAGCGGCCTGAAACTTTGAGCCGCGGGTGTTCGACGCGGATCTCATCGCCGTTGCAGGCGATCCGATGGCGGCCGAGCACGGTGCGCGTGCGGGCTTCCGCTCCTGCGCCGCACTCGAGCAGGCTGCCCATGGTGGCATGCAGCCCGCGCCAGCGCAGATCGGCGCAATACAGAATCGCCGCATCGCCGGCGGCGGTGACGCAGTCCAGGTACCACTTCACGAGCGTGAATGGGTCCGTACGCACGATTGCCGGTCTGCTGTTCAGGGACGATTATAGGCGCGAGGGAAGCTTACTCGATAGGGCAGTCAAAGATGGCGCGTTGCGGCACCCAGAAAACATGAAAATGGGTCCGTTCTTACGTCCTTCGGGACTGGGGTTCATATGGTGCGCTATCCCAGGGTTTCACCCTGGGCTATTTTCTTGCGTTCCCTCCGGGAACTCAGTGCGTGCTCAGTTCGAACAGTGTGGTTCGGGAAGCCAATTTTCAGGGCAGCAGACTATTGGGTCGAATCGCTCTATATTCGATGAACCCACGCGAAATGTAATGTCACTTGCGCGGCGCGCGATATCTCTCAACGATTCGGAATCCCCATGCGTCAATCCCAGTTCGGCGCTTGAGAACGGCGTTGTTTCTCATGATTATGTCCTATGGTCATCTAGTGAGCTGAGCCCGAACCACGTGGAAAAGCAACCGCAGATCCTTCGACTGCGTTCGGCGCGCAAAGCGCGCCGAACTTCGCTCAGGATGACAGACATGGAGGGGGCCATGACGAAAAATCGTGGACGCCTCGAATCGGCTAACTATTTACGACTCGGTCAGGATCTTGTGCACGATCTCCGCGTTCTGTTTTATTTCGTCGGTGCGGCGCGGATACATGCCGACAAAGATGCCGTCGATGGGCTTGATGCTCATGAAGGCGGTGCGGAACGCGCCTTCGATCGCCTCGGAAGCGATGCGGCCCGCGGCCAGGATCTTGAACGCGAAACACGGCTTCGGGGTCTGCCGCATCACCTTGTACATGCGCGGCGGATCGCTCTGCAGATAAAGCTCCTTCGGCATCTCGATGATCTCGCCGTTGAGGATTTGCTTGATCTCTTCCGGCGTGCGCGTGCGGTTGTAGACGCAGCCGGCGTAAAAGTCCACATCCCAGCCTTGCGACTCGCACAGGTCGATGACTTCGGGCTTGTGCGTGCCCACGCCCACCATCACGCCCATGTCGCGCACCTGCTTCGACCACTCGCGCACGCTGCCCATGTTGCGCTCGCGGAAGGCCACGTCCACCACCTCGCCCTGGCGATGCAACGCCAGCGGCTTCAGGTCGCGCGCCATCTGAGCGGCATCGTCGTGGGCCGTCACCTGGCAGATCATGTGCATCTTTCCGCCCGCCGCCAGAAACCTGGCCCAGTCCGACGGGCCGCGCCCGATGTTCACATAGTTGAATGCGTTGATGCCGTAGCACTGCGCGCGCTGCATCACCTCGACGACCTTTTCCGGGGTGTACCACTCGGTCATCGAGGAGGCAAAGTTGAGGTTGTAGTGGGCAAAACCATACAGGGGGTTGGCCCCCAGCACCAGGCGGCTTACGTCAACGCCGCCGAACTTCATGGTGGGCACCTGGACCATGTCCGTGGCGGCCGGCATCGGAGGCGCCGGAGCCGGTTTGGCCGGCGTTTGTCCGCCCTTCGGCGTTTCAGCCAGAATCTTCGTTCCGCCCATCAGGCCCACAGCCGCGGCCGCACTTGATTGCAAGAATTCCCGGCGTGTATTAGACATGGATACACGTTGAACCCGCGGTGCTAATCCTGGCTGTTAGCCGGATCACACTTGCAAGCCGGTCCCCAAGGTTTACACTTGCCCTTTCCAATCCTGGACTTAGCCTATGCCTTCGATCGATCAAGCCGCCGGCGCCCTGAGCCAATCGAGCGGCCCCGGCCGCCCGCTGCTCGAATTAACCATCGGCGATCTGCTCGATCGCACCGCCAACCGGTTTCCTGACCGCCTGGCGGTCGCTTCCCGCCATCAGTCCCGCCGGATGACCTGGGCCGAACTGAGCGCGGCGGCCGATCAGGTGGCCCGCGGCCTTTGGTCGCTGGGTATCCGCCATGGCGACCGCGTCGGCCTGTGGTCGACCAACTGCATCGAGTGGATCATGATGCACATGGGCTGCGCGCGAGCCGGGGCCGCGCTGGTGAACGTGAATCCAGCCTACCGCTCCCACGAGCTGCAGTTCACCCTCACGCGCTCGCGGATGAAGGCGCTGTTTCTCTGGCACCAGGACAAGCACGCCAACTACGAAGAGATCCTCGATCGCGCCCGCCACGGCCTGACCCTCGAATTGCAGCACGTCATCTATTTCGACTCGGCCGCGTGGCCGGCGCTGCTCGCTGCTCCTGGACAGCTCCCCGATCGCATCAGCGTGGACGATGTAGCCAACATCCAGTACACCAGCGGGACGACCGGACTGCCCAAAGGCGTGCTGCTCACCCATCACAACGTGGTGAACAACGGCCAGTTCCTCGCCCAGGGATTTCACTACACCGAGCAGGACCGGATCGTGGTTCCCGTGCCCCTGTTTCACTGCTTCGGATGCGTCATCGGCACCATGTCGGCGTTGAACTCGGGCGCCGCCATCATCCTGCCCAACTGGACCTTCGATGCGCACGCCGTGCTGGAGGCGGTGCACGCCGAGCGCGCCACCTCGGTATATGGCGTTCCCGCCATGTACGTGGCGGAACTGGCCCTGCCCGACTTCCCCACCTTCGACCTCACCAGCCTGCGCACCGGCATGATGAGCGGCGCTCCCTGCCCCATCGAATTGATGAAGCGCGTGCTCAACGAAATGCATATCGGCGAACTGGTCATAGCCTACGGGCAGACGGAAACTTCGCCGGTGGTGACCATGAGCGACGCCGGCGACACGATCGAAGTACGCGTCAACACCGTGGGCCGCGCCATGCCGCAAACCGAAATCCAGGTCATGTCCTCCACCACCGGCGAGACCCTGGCGCGCGGCCAGCAGGGCGAGATCTGCGTGCGCGGCTACGCGCTGATGAAGGGCTATGACGGCGATCCCGAAGGCACCGCCAAGGTGATCCGGCCCGATGGCTGGCTCAGGACCGGCGACCTGGGCGTAATGCGCGACGACGGCTGCCTGCGCATCACCGGCCGCTCCCGCGACGTCATCATTCGCGGCGGCGAGAACATCTATCCCCGAGAAGTGGAGGAGTTTCTCTATACCCACCCCAAGATTGGCGAAGTACAGGTGGTAGGGATTCCCAACCAGCGCCTGGGCGAGATTGTGGTGGCGTGGATCCGCCTGCGCCCCAACCAGGAAGCCACCGAAGAGGAAATTCGCGATTGGTGCCAGGGGCAGATTGCGTATTACAAAATTCCCGAGCACATCCGCTTCGTCACCGAGTTTCCCGCCACTCTCTCCGGCAAAATCCAGAAATACAAGATCCGCGATTTCGAGATTGAAGCGCGCGGGCTGCAGGCGGTGGCAAGGGAAGCGACGGCTTAGCCGAAGTTGCATGGCGGCCAATTTGCATTGCTCGTAAGCTGGTGGAACAATACGTGAAGAGAGAACATCCATGTCATTTGATCTCAGCCCGGACCAGGAAAGAATTGTTGACGATGCGATCCGCGCCGGACTGATCCACGGCCCGAAGGACGTGATCGCCGTGGGAATCGGCGTTCTCAGGGAACGGCTCGCAGCACACAAAGTCCCTCCTGGTGAGTCCGCAGAGGACGAATGGGAGCGCGAACTTCATGACTGGATTCACAGTCATCCGAGCACTGGGCCTGTGCTTACCGATGACGCCGTGGAGCGCGAGTCGATTTACGGAACTCGTGGAGTCTAAGTGGCCATCCTGCTCGACACGAATGTCCTTCTCCGCCTGGCTCAACCGCAATCTCCCCTTGCATCCATTGCTGAACGGGCAGTGCGCACATTGCGTCGAAAACGGGAGACTCTGAGTATCGCAACCCAGAATCTGTTCGAATTCTGGGCTGTTGCCACTCGTCCCCAAACAGGAAACGGATTGGGTTTCACCGTCCAGCAAGCATCCCAGGAGATAACCCGGCTGAAGCGTTTCTTCGAGGTTCTTCCGGAGCAGCCGTTGCTGGCTGAATGGGAGAGGCTCGTTTCCGCACATCAAGTCTCAGGCAAGAACAGTCACGACGCCCGATTGGTCGCGGCCATGGTCGTCAACGGAGTTGAAAGCATTCTCACATTCAATGTTCAGGATTTCGTGCGATACATCGATATCAAAGTTCTCGATCCTCGAACCGTCGTTTAGGAGAGCTGCCGTGAAACAGATCGTCCTCTCCCTGGTGTGTCTTGTTCCGTTTCTTTCGGCCTGGTCCGCCCCCAGGAAAACCGTCCGCCTGGCCATCTGCCAGATCCTGGTGATTGACAGCGACCGCGAGGGCAACTTCCGCCGCATCGAATACGCGCTCGAAGATGCCCAGGCACAGCACGCCGACATCGCCATCTTCCCCGAGTCTTCGATCCTTGGCTGGGAGAATCCCGACGCGCACACCACGGCCGCGCCCATCCCCGGCCATGACAGCGACCGGATCGCAGCGCTGGCGCAGAAATTCCACATCATGATCGCCATCGGCCTCGACGAGAAAGACGGCGGCCGCCTCTACGACTCCGCCATTCTTGTCGACAGAACCGGCAAGCTGCTGTGGAAGCATCGCAAGATCAACGTGCTCCCCGAGCTGATGACCCCGCCCTATTCCCAGGGGCGGCCCGAAGATATCGGCGTGGTCGATACGGAGTTCGGGCGGATCGCGGTGCTTATCTGCGCGGACACGTTCAGCGACGCATTTGTCGAGCGGATGAAGCAGCTCAAGCCCGACCTGATGCTGGTCCCTTATGGCTGGGCCGCGCCCAACGATCAATGGCCGCAGCACTCGAAACAGCTTGAGGAACTGGTGAAAAAGCGCGCCGCGCAGGTCGGCTGCCCGATGGCCGGCGTGGACCTGGTGGGCGAGATGACCCATGGCCCCTGGAC
>CAVREL010000031.1:0-6433 GCA_963720105.1 uncultured Acidobacteriota bacterium
TCCCGGAAAGGGCCGGCGCCGCCTGGTTTCAGGATGGGAATTCCCACCGCCCCTCATCCCGAACCGGGAATCTTCCTTAACCAATTTAAATTCAAGCGGATAGAAATTAGTCCGTGACCGGCGAGTCCCATTCTGGAACCAGCCGTCCCGTCCCCCCACCCCCCGGGAATCCGCTCAGTCCTGAATAAGGCCTTGATGAGGAACCACTTAGATGAACTGTGCCGGTTTGGCACCAGACGTGTATTAGAAGAGGACAGAACCCGGAACGGATACAGAAACGGGACAGACACCAGGCGGCGGGAGCCACCCGGGCTGCCCAGCCGGAAAGGAACCATCCCATGCAAGGCACAGGAACAGCGGAGATAAGCGGGCGCAGGCGGGTCGAGGCGGTGGTCGAGACCCTGGCCGCCATGCATCGTCACGGCGACAGCGTGGCCGAACTGGCGCACGACGCGCGCAACATGGTCACCGCTCTTTCGCTCTATTGCGATCTGCTGGACGAGCCGGGCGTGCTGACCGCCCCCCACCATCATTACGCCAGCGAACTTCGCCTGGTGGCCGAGGGCAGCCGGCGGCTGGTGGAAAAGCTGTCTCTCCTCGACGCCACCCGGGAGCCGGGCCCGGCGCCGGCCATCGCCCCCGTCCGGCAAGGCTCCCTGTTCGCCGATGATTCCGATGCCGGGTCCCCCGGGCAAGCGGTGGATCGCGGGCTGATCGGGAATCTGGGCGATGAAGTGCTGGCCAGCCGCAACCTCCTGTCGGCCATCGCCGGACCGGCGATCACGGTGACGGCGGAGGCCAACGGCGGCGCCCACCCGGTGGCCATGACCGGCGAAAACCTGATCCGGGCGCTGGTGAACCTGGTGCGCAACGCGGCCGACGCGATCTCCGGCCCGGGAACCATTGCCCTGACCCTCACCGACCGGCGCGACTCCGGCGGCGCGCTGCGCTCGGTGCTCCTCTGTCTGGAAGACTCGGGCGGCGGCATCCCGGGGGAAATTCTGGAGAAGGTGTTCGAACCCGGCTTCACCACTCATGCCGAGCCGCGCGGGCGGCACCGCGGACTGGGCCTCTCCATCACCCGCTCCATCGTGGAAGCGGCCGGCGGCCGCATCACCGCCACCAACCATGAACCCCACGGGGCGCGATTTCTGATCGAGCTCCCGGTCAATGAAGACGGGGACCGAGGGACCGAGGGACCAAGGGACTAAGGGACCAAGGGACCAAGGGACCAAGGGACTAAGGGACTAAGGGACTAAGGGACTAAGGGACTAAGGGACCAAGGGACCAAGGGACTAAGGGACTAAGGGACTAAGGGACTAAGGGACTAGGGATTAGAAACTACGAACTGTGAACTGCGAACTGACCACTGACCACTGTGCACTGGCCCACTACCCAACGAGCGGCGAGGCGACTACAATGCTGGCAACAGTCTTTGACAACGAAATCATGGAGTTTACCCCTCAAGCGGCGGCGCTCGGTGTTCGCCTGCACCTGCTGGTTGTGGACGCCGATCCGGCCATCCGTTCGGCCTGCGCGGAGATTGCTTCCAGCCTGGGCTACGCGGTCGACGCCACCGGCGACCTGGGCCAGGCGCGCTCGCTGCTGCGCGGCCATGCGGCCGACATCGTCCTGGTCAACCTTCCGCGGGGCGCCAGCGACGGCCTGGGGCTGATCACCGAGGTCAAAACCCTCCATCCCGACACGTCGGTCATCGCCATGACCTCGTCGGGATCGGTGAGCGCGGCGGTCGAAGCCATGCGCTGCGGCGCCTCCGATTACCTAACCAAGCCGTTTGCCATGGACGAGCTCTCCAGCGTGCTGGATCGCGCCGCCTCCAGCCACGCCACCGACACCGGAACCCGCCGCCTGCGGGAGCGGCTGCGCCTGTCCGAAGGCCTGGGAGCCATGATCGGCCGCTCCCCGGAGATGGAAAAGCTCTACCGCATCCTCTCCAAGGTGGCGCAAAGCTCCCACCCGGTCCTGATCCTGGGCGAAAGCGGCACCGGCAAGGAACTGGTGGCGCGCACCATCCACGCCTATGGGCCCAACGGTCAGAAGCCGTTCCTGCCCGTGGATTGCGGCTCGCTGGTGCCCTCGCTGATCGAGAGCGAGCTGTTCGGCTACGTCAAGGGCGCGTTCACCGGGGCCAACCGCTCCAAGGACGGCCTGCTGGTTGCCGCCGAGGGGGGAACGGTGTTTCTCGACGAGATCGGCGAGCTCTCGCTCGATCTCCAGGCCAAGCTGCTCCGGGCCCTGCAGGAGAGGGAGGTGCGGCCCGTGGGCGCCACCCATCGCGTGCCCATCCGGGCGCGGATCGTGGCCGCCACCAACCGGGACCTGGGCGCCATGGTGGAGAAGGGCGCCTTTCGCAAAGACCTCTTCTACCGCCTGAACGTGGTGAACCTGCGGCTGCCCGCGCTGCGCGACCGCCGCGAAGACATTCCCCTGCTGGCGGCGCACTTCCTCGACCGCATCAGCCGGGAGCGCAAGACCCGGTTCACGTTCAGCGACGAAGCCCTGCGCATCATGATGGAATATTCCTGGCCGGGCAACGTCCGGGAGCTGGAACACGCCGTGGAGCGGGCCTGCACCTTCTCCTCGGGCCCGGTCCTCTACCTGGGGGATTTTCCCACCCAGCTGCAGCAGCAGGGCCTCGAAGCCCGGCGCGGCCAGCCCAACGGGCACGAACCGCCCCCCGGAACCGAGGGCGTGCGCACGCTGGCCGACCTCGAGCGCCAGGCGATTCTCGACGCCATTCGCACCCTCAAAGGCGACAAGCTGCAGGCCGCGAAACTTCTGGGCATCGGCAAGACCACCCTCTATCGAAAACTGAAGGAATACGGCATCGCTGATCCGATGCGGGAAGACTGAAAACAGCTATTAGCTCTCAGCCATTAGCTATTAGCTTCAGTCGTGCCCGATGTGATCCTCGCCTGATCTCCGCGCCTCCATGTTGCAAGAACCGCTGATCGTTTCGACAGCTAAAAGCTAATAGCTAATAGCTAAAAGCCAGGAGAATTCAAAATGAGCATCCTCTTCGTCACCGGCATCGAAGGCGCGCGCAACTGCGCCGATGTGATCGGAAATCAACTGGAGATGGAAGTCGCGATCGCCGACGGGCGCAAGACCGCCCTGGCCCTGCTGCGGCAGCGGGAGTTTTCCGCCGTGGTGGTGGACGAGACGGTGGCCGATTGCGATCCGGCCGCCGCCGAAGCCATCTGGGAGCGCGCCGGGCTGGCCATCCCCATCCAGATCAATTTCGCCGTCTCGGGAGCCGGCCGCCTGGTGCGCGAGATTCGCGCCGCCCTTCATCGCCGCGAGCGCGAACAGGAGCTGGCCCGGCGCGCCGCCGCCGCGGCGGTCGAGTCGGAACTGAAAACCACCGTGGCCGGCCTGCTCCTGCAATCCCAGCTGGCGTTGTCGACCACCGACGCCGCCTCCCCGGTAGCCGAGCGGCTCAAGATCGTCGCCAGCCTGGCCGGCGACCTGCGCCGCCAGCTCAATGCCACCGCCGAAGCGCGGTGAAGAGAACAGCTTCTAGCTTCTAGCTGCTAGCTGCTAGCTGCTAGCCAAAAGCTAAAAGCTAAAAGCCCGAAGCCCAGGAGCTAGAAGCTAAAAGCTAAAAGCTACTATGCTGGGACAATGAGCGACCTCCTGATTCTGGGGCCCGGCGAGTTGCACTTCCGGAAGAGCTTCGGTCCCGGCACGGTCAACCGGGGCGCCGCCTTGTTCGAATGTGAGTGGGATGGCGGGAGCTTCGAGGCGGGCATATTCATCGGCGGGATGTTTCGCTCCGGGCAGTTCGCCGGCGGCGCTTTTCTGGGCGGAATCTTCTGGTCCGGCACCTGGGCGGGTGGAACCTGGGAAGGCGGTTTTGATCGCCGCGGCATATACCATCCCCGGGATGGCCGCCCGCGCTTTTTGTGATGCGAATGTCGCGCCTGCTCATCGCCAGTCCGCACCGCTATCCCGACCTCGCGCGCCTCTGGCATCGCTGGGTGATGGGTGAACTTGTGCCGGCATTTGCGGACCTTCGGCTGGAGGTCGAGGTCAACATTTTTTGCGATGCCAACCGCGATCAATTCCATCCCCATCGTTTCCCCGGCGTCCGGTTCACCGCCGGCGGACCGGGGATGCGCGACTTCATGGAGTTCTATGACGCCACCCTCGATGCCGCCTGTGATTTCGTCTTGTTTCTCGACGCCGACACCTTTCTTCTCGATGGCGCCTGGGCCGCTTCTTACTTCGGAGCATTCCGCAATCCGAAGGTAGCCGCCGTGTCCTACGTCCCGCGCAGAGGAGCGCCAGCCATCTTTGCGCTCTTATGCCGCGCCGAGGCTTACCGCGCTCTGCCCGCCCCGGCGCTGGCCTGCCGCTACGAGTTTCCTGAGAACTGGCCGCAGGGAGTGAATCTGCAACCGGGAGACTTTGCCGCCCGCGAGCTCTCCAGGGCCGGCAAAACCATCGTCAATATCGGCGCCGGGGAGTCATCGCTCCATGCCGCCAACTTTCGCGGCACGACCGGCCTGCGCGCCATCCGCGAGCTCATCACGCGGGCCGCCGGCGAGGAGGTCTTCTTTCAGTTCATCGGGGAAAACGCGGCGCACCTGGTCGCCGCTTACGACAACCTCCTGCTCGGCTGTCTCTACGAGACTCTCTATGACGAAACTTTCGCGCCCGATTCCGCCGGCCGGCCTCTGGCAGGGAGTTTGACCGTGGCCGATTTGCGACACGCTCTGAATGCAGTCCGCGACGCCACGCAGCTGGCATCACTCCGCGATCGATTTGAGCAGTCGGAGCGGAACATTCTGCGCATGGCGGTTGGCGAAGGAATCGAATTGTCGATCCCCTCCGTGCTTCCGAACGTGCACGGTCCACAGATCACTCAACACTAACCACTAACCACTAACCACTAACCACTAACCACTAACCACTAACCACTAACAACTCAGGCCTGCGTCATGCCTTACCCTGATCACTGATGGAACCCACCGCCGTTCTGCTGATCGACTGTCCGGACCGCCCCGGCCTGGTAGCCCGCGTGGCCTCGTTGCTCTACGAGCACGGGGCCAACATCCTGCATGCCGACCAGCACCAGGACCACGAGCTCGGCCTGTTCTTCATGCGCGTCGAATGGGCGGTGAAAACAGGGAACGAGGGACCAAGCCACCCCACCGGGCAAAAATCGCCCGGCGGGGACCCCGGAAGGGACCAAGGGAACAAGTCTGCAGACGCTGGGACCGCGGGCGCCGGGTCCTTTGACCTGCCAACCTTCGAGCGCGCGTTCGCGGTCCTCGCCGAACAACTCCACATGCACTGGACTCTGACCTCCACCCAGCGCCGCCCGCGCATGGCCCTCTTCTGCTCCCAGTATCTGCACTGCATGGCCGACCTGCTGGAGCGCTGGCACACCGGCGAGCTCCGGTGCGACATCCCCGTCATCGTCTCCAACCACCGCGAAGTGGAGAAGCTGGCCGCCTTCTACGGGGTCCCCTTCGAGCACACGCCGATCACTCCTGCGACCCGCGCCCAGACCGAGTCCCGCCAGCTCGAACTGCTTGCCGTACATGACGTCGATGTGCTGGTGCTGGCACGCTACATGCAGATTCTTTCGCCGGGATTCGTCGCCCGCTATCCCGCCGCCATCATCAACGTTCACCACTCGTTCCTGCCCGCCTTCGTCGGGGCGCGCCCTTACCACGCCGCTCACGCGCGTGGCGTCAAGCTCATCGGCGCCACCAGCCACTACGTCACCGATGTGCTCGACGACGGCCCCATCATCGAGCAGGACGTCTCACGCATCTCCCACCGCGACCAGGTGGAGGACCTGGTCGGCCGCGGCCGCGACCTGGAGCGCATCGTGCTCTCCCGCGCCGTGCGCTGGCACCTCGACCGCCGCATCCTCTGCTATGGGAACAAGACGGTGGTGTTCGATTAGAGGCAGGGAACGAGGGACCAAGGGACTAAGGGACTAAGGGGGAGGGTCATTGGTGGAGAAAGCCCTGAACTCCCGCCGCTTCGGTGCTTACACACTGCAAGCTGCGATCGCGGCCGTTCATGCGGAGGCGGAATCGCCCGCTGAAATAAAAATTGGGAAAGCTGTCGATTTTCGTGGGCCGCGGGGCGGGTGGCCCTGGTCTCATACCGCGCATGATCAAGTTGAGGGTGCCCCAGGTCCCTCGCATTTGGGGACCTGGGAAGGGGGAATCGAACTGCCTGCCGCGCATCCAGTTGCCAGCCGCCGAGAGGTTACGGAGTTGTAGCGCCGGCCTCCTGGCCGGCTGTGGCGCGGGCTTCCCAGCCCGCGCTCCAAACCCAAGTCCAGTTTTTCAAGCCAGCTTTGGCGGGGTTTTCGACGACGTACCGGATGGCGCGGTCGAGTTCATCTCCATTGCGGATCAGGCGGTCGTAGTACTCTCGTTGCCAGAAT
>CAVREL010000032.1:0-3525 GCA_963720105.1 uncultured Acidobacteriota bacterium
GCGCCGGAATCATCTCCTCCTGGGCCTGCTCGTAAAACGCCATCACCAGCGCGTCCTTAGAATCGAAGTAGTAATAGGCTGCGCCCACCGCCATCCTCGCTTCCGCGGCAATCTCGCGCATGGTGGCGGCCTGGAATCCTCGCTCGCGAAACACCTTGAGGGCCGAGGCGAGCACGCGCGCGCGGGTGAGTTCCGATTTTGAGCCGGATGGGGTGGTCATGGCAGTCAAGAGCCGGTTCGCAACTCCGGATGATATTTGAACGCGTTCAAAGGATACTATAAACAGGCGCTCATTATTCTTCTGTTTCTTTGAATCAATTCTGATTGGACCGTCAATCGCAGGAGATGTGCATGTCGGTAGAAATCTGGGGAATGATGGGCGCGGGAGTCGCCATCCTGGTTGCGGGACTGGTTCTTGTCCAGACGCGGTTTCGAGCGGTTTCAGGGGCCGGCAGGCTGGTGGTGCTGGGGCCGGTCTTCGAGGCCGTCGCGCTGGCTGTCTTTGCCGCGGAGCACTTCCTCGCCGCGCGCGATCTCATGTCCATCGTGCCGCGCTGGCTGCCGGGTCCCCTGTTCTGGACCTACTTCGTGGGCGCGGCATGGCTGGCCGCGGCTATCAGCTTCATCGCCTGGCGCTGTGTGGGCTGGTCGGCAGTGCTGGTGGCAGTGCTGATGGTGATCATCGTGGTCACGATCGATCTGCCCAGAATGGGCGCGCAAGCCCATGAACGGCTCTTCTGGACGCTCTTTGTTCGCGAGCTGGCGTTCGGCAGCGGAGCGATGGTGCTGGCGGGCAGCGTGTGGCGGAGCGGTGTCAACTCATTCGGCGCCGGACTTATGCTGGCTGGCCGCATGATCCTCGCGCCGATCTTCGTCTTCTATGCCATCGAGCACTTCTTGTTTCCGCGGAATGTGCCCGGCGTTCCGCTTGAAAAGATGACGCCGGCGTGGATGCCGGCACCGGCGCCGATTGCGTATGTCGCCGGGATCACCCTGCTCCTCGCGGGCGTGGGGCTGCTCGTCCCCCGGACCGTCCGCATCGCGGCCGCCGGCTCAGGCCTGGTGCTTCTGCTGCTTACGGCATTCTTCTATGTTCCGATTTTTGTGACGGAGTTTCGAACCCCGCTGGCCGTGGAAGGCCTCAATTACATCGGCGATACGTTGCTGTTCGCAGCCACTGCGTTGCTGGCCGGCTTCGGCGCGGACCGGCCGGCGGTCTCTGACTTCCAGTGAAGCGGGGGTTCTACGACGAAAACAACTGCAGGAGATTTGACATGCTCAGCAGTTCCTTCACCCGAGGCGTAAGATTCCTCAACTCCAGTACGCAAAGTCCCCGGTTTATGGCCGCGACTTTGAGCCCCACAATCACTCCCAGCCCGGAGCTGTCGAGATACTGGAGATCCGCGAAATCGAGCGCGATGCGGCCTCCGCGCTGAATCAGCGGCCGTACAACATCGCGGATCTCATCCGCGTTTTCCTTGATGAGTTTGCCCTGGCACTTGACGACCGTGACGGTAAAATCATTCGCATCCCTGGTTTCTTCGATCTGGTACTGGAAAGCAGTGCCGGGGGCAGTGGACATAGACTCTCCTCGGTTCAATACCGGCCAATTCTAGCTTTTCTGTGGTCGAAGAACCAGGTTAATTTCTGGTTACTCGACTGTTCATGCCGTTGGACGTGATCCTCAAGGAGCCGCAAATCGCTCCAATGAGCGGTGCCGCCTCTGGATTCAACGATGAGGGCAACCGGGCCAACAACAAGGACGGCGCATTCCTTCTTTCAACTCCGTGCACACCCGCTCGATGTGCTGCTTTCTGGTTGAGGGCTTTTTAACGGAGATGACCCAGCAGATCCATTCATTGCGCGCCAGCGGGGTAATATCCTCCCAGTTTGCCCGCGCGGCCGGGTCGGAAACAAGGGCTTCTCGCAGATCCGCCGGAACGCTGTGGACCACACCGGCAGAAAGCTTACCTTTCATGGGTTTAATTTACACTCGATGTCTGACTCCATTTGACGACAGATCAGTGGGCGAGAAGATATACGCCCACGCAGACGAATACCGCCGCGCTCCAGCGGCGCCGGTCCACGTTCTCATGCAGGAACAGCCTGGCGGCGATGGCGTTGGTGACCAGGGTGAGCGATGCAGACGCCGGCGCGACCAGGCTCAGATCGAGATGATTCAGGGCAAACAGAAGCGCGAAGAAGGCCAGCGCCAGAAAGAAAACCCCGGCGAAGAAGAGCGGGCACATCACTACAGCGCGAATGGCGCCTTTCAATCCGGAATGGGCGCGAATTTCGTCCAGATCGCCGATAGACTTCATGGCGGCCGCCGTCAGCACCTCGCCGCAGGTAGACGCCAACACCACTGCCGCGATCATGACGGCCGCCATCCAGGGGCCGGGATGGGTTGTTGCCGCAGGAGGAATCATGGTACGCGCTCCTCTTCGGCCATGACCGGATCGGCGGCAGGCTGGGGCGCGGGCCGTTCGGTCAGCGACGGTCCATTGGCTACAAATCCCACGCCGATGGTGATCAGCACAATGCCGGCCCAGCGCGCCAGGGAAATGGGCTCATGCAGCCAGAATTTCGACAGCAGCGCTACGATCACGTTGCCGAAAGCGGTGGCGGGGAGGACGTAGGTCAGGTCGGCCCAGGAGAGCGCGGTAAGATAGCTGGCGAAAAAGCCGATGAGAAGAGCGATACCGGCCGCGATCCAGGGCGTGAACACGGCGGCGATGAGTGCGCCGGGATGCGCCAGAGTGATGGCCGGCATGTGGATCATGCCGCGCGACAGGCACGTGTCGCCCAGAGGCGCGCAGATCGAGACGAGCGCCAGGATGAGGTATTGGCGCGGCTTGAGCTTTGTGTGAGCCAATTTGGATTCGTGGTTTCCCACCTTAGCGACAAAAACAAAGGCGTCGCGAAGGTGGGGCACCCGGTTCGTAGTTTCCCACCTTAGCGACAAAAACAAAGACGTCGCGAAGGTGGGGCACCCGGTTCGTGGTCTCCCACCCTGGCGACAGAAAAAAGTCGCCAGGATGAGGCACGGAAACCTCGGAGAAGGGTGCGGACTATGCGCCGGCGCTGACGGGAGCGGGCGGCTCAGACTGTTGGCGGCTGCGCGCTTCCTTTACCATTTTGTTGCGCTGCGCGCGCAGCTTCAGGAACGACTTTGCCTCCACATACAGGCGCGGCAGGTCGCGGTTCACGATCGCCTTCCAGATGACGCGCGCCGCCGCCTTGGGCCGGAAATAGTACTCGTCGTAAAAGCGGTGCACCATCTCCATTACGTAATCGGTGGGCAGGCCGGGGTACTCGATGTGGGCCATCTGGTGACCGCCGCCGTCCTGCATGGTTTGATTGGTGATGAACCCGTTCGCGGCGGCGTATTCGTAGAATTCCGTTCCGGGATAAGCGTGGGCGATGGAGACCTGGATGGTTTCTACATCGAGGCCTTTGGCGAAGTTGATGGTGTTGCGAATCGACTCCCTGGTCTCGCCCGGGAGGCCGAGGATGAAGTGCGAG
>CAVREL010000033.1:0-27031 GCA_963720105.1 uncultured Acidobacteriota bacterium
AACTCCGCAACTCCGGCGTAACTGTGTCCCACCACCAGCAGGTCGCAATCATCCAACTCCAGCAGCGAGCCGGCCAGCAGCCTGGAAAGGTGCGGAATAGCGTCGTTGATGAATTGCTTATTGGCGCCGGTTACGCGGGCAAGCGAGACGTTGGGATCGTAGATGCGAAGCTCGCGTCCCTTGCCAAGCAGCCGTTCCGCCAGTTCAACCAGAGGGCTCTCGCGCAAGTCATCGGTATTGGACTTGAAGGCCAGCCCGATAAGCCCGATTCGGCGCGAGCGCGTATCAAGGATTTTGCGCAGCGCGCGCTGAATCACCGCCTCGTTGCTGGGCAGCAAGGAGCGGATCAACGGGAGTTCGAGATCGAAATCTCGGGCAGCATAGAGGATCGCGCGCACATCTTTGGGAAGACAGGATCCCCCGAACGCGAAACCCGGCCTCAGGTATCGTTTTGAGATATTCAGTTTCGTATCCTGGCAAAAGACCGACATAACGGCGTGCGCGTCAATTCCCGCCGCGTTGCAGAGCGCGCCCATCTCGTTGGCGAACGATGTCTTCAGCGCGTGAAAGACATTGCTGGCGTACTTGACGAGAAGCGCGTCTTTCGCGCCAAGCACGATCAACGGCGCGGGGATGCACTGGTAAAGCGAACGCAGCAACTCTTCCAGCGCCTTGTCGTCAACCCCAAGCAGCGTGAAGGGGGGCTGCTCGAAGTCGTCGATTGCCGTGCCCTCGCGCAAGAATTCTGGATTCACGCAAAGCGAGACAAAACCGGGAGCAATTGCGGAGAAGCGCCGGTTGCATTCGTCAAGCACCGAGGGCAGGATGCTGCTGCGGATGATGACAGGAAGAGGGTGAACGGGCGCGAGTCCGGCAACTACATGCGCAATCTGTTCGCAGGCGCGCAAGAGATGCGTAGCATCGATGTCGCCATTGGGGAAGCTGGGCGTCGCGACGGAAACAAAGCAGGCCTCGGCAGAGGCCAGGGCCTCGAGCAGATCGGAGGTGGCTCGCAGACCGCCGCGCACAAGCGCTTGCGCAATCTTGTCCCCCAGTTTTGGCTCGACGATGGGCGTAGCGCCCTGGTTGATGATGCGAACCTTGTCTTCATTGATGTCGACACCCCAGACGGTGTGGCCGGCGGCGGCGAAACACGCCGCCGAAACGGTGCCGACATATCCCATGCCAACGACTGCAATTTCCATCGTTCTATCCATAACTCCGGCGTCAGGTGTGGAGCGGCAGATCGGCTCGCTGCAACCACCGCGGTCTCTTGTGAAGGTTATGTTTGGTTCAATCCTATGCGGTGGCGTACAGCCAGTCCTCGGCCAGGGCATGAAGTTTGTCATCCAGGCAATGGAAATGATGTTCCCACGACCAGTTGTTCTGCACAAAATTCAGGGCCTCGCTGGCGAGCGCGCGCCCCTGCTCCGGATGGTCGAGCAACGACAAGACGTGCGCGGCAAATTCTTGCGGGGAGTTGCCAACGAGCACCGCGTGGCCCTCGGGAGCGAGAATTCCCTCGTTGGCCTCCGGGGTGATGACCATGGGCAAGCCGGCGGCCATGCCTTCGATCAGCTTGTTCTGCATACCCGCGGCCATGCGCACCGGATCTACACCGACGGATGCGCTCCAGAGGTAAGGGCGAAGATCGGGAACAGTTCCAGTAACCGTAATGCGGCGATCTTCAGCCAATTTCTGCAGTGAGCCTGGGGGATTCTTCCCCACGATCAGGAACTTCGTCTGCGGCCGCCTGGCCCAGATGATGGGCAGAATGTGGCGATGAAAATAATGCGCTGCACTGGAATTGGTATCCATGAACATGGAGCCGCTGAAGACCACTGCGTCGGGGTCGCGAACAGCATCCGTCGGCGGAGCAAAGGACTGCACGTCGGTTCCGTGCGGATTGAAGAAGACGTTGTCAAGTGAATGTTCGGGATCGATGGCATCCCGGTCTTTGCTGGAAATGAGGAGGCAGGATTCAAACTTCCGGGCAAGAGCGGCTTCGTATCCGATGAGCCGCCGATGTTCCACGCCGTAAGCCATTCGGAGAATGGGATTATGAGTGAGCTGGTAGCGGCGTCCGAAGTGAAGAACCTGGGCCGGCTGGATGGCGATAACGCGCGGAATGTTCGTGGCATCGGCCAGGAACTGGCCGGAGCGGAGGTGATAAGCATAGCCCAGTTCGATGCGATCTTCGGCGACAACCCGCTTCACGAGATCGGAGAACGCCCGGGAGCGGTAATAGCTCATCTGCAGCGGCTCAGAGGACACCAGTCCGCGCGCCGCCCGCAGCGCCCCGCGCCACTTCGGACAGTGGGCCCACTCGACGCGATGACAAAAGGGAGAAAGCCCTTCCAGAGATTCCCTGGAAAATGCACGGTGCGCCAGGCCGACCAGAGACACCTGGTGGTTCCGGGATAGGTGCTTAACCAGGTTGAAAACTGTGTTGCTCGGCGCGTCTCCCGAATAAACCGGCAAACGATAGGTGACAACTAGAATGCGCATGGGCCTCCCAACGCACATGGTTCTCGGCGCAGATTAAATGCATGTAAGTGATCTTACGATGATTCCCTTCTCCGTGTAACTCCGGAGAAAAGGCATCCAGTCGATTTATGGAGCCATGCTGAAGCAGTACTCTCTGACTGCATGTGGTTGCCGAATCTTGATATCGACGACGGTCTTCTGAACCGAGGTATTTACATTGATGTCCCACGAGACAACGGCGGATGCCAACGGCGCAATCAGATAGCCAAGCCGAGCTGGCGAGCGGGCATTCAATAAAAAGCTGAGAACGGTGTTCGGTTCCCGCTTGCCAAATTCCGGGGCGTACCAGCCCTGCACTGGCTTTGTCGAGCTTCGAACCAGGCTCATCTCGGCCGATTCGACCTCCGCCGAGCGATAAGGATAGAAGCCAAGCTGAATATCGCCCAGGATCACGGAGGTGTGCGAGTCATAGATGGCGCACTCAGCCCCGGGGACGAGATGGACGAAGCTCTCGATGGCGTGTGATCCTTTTCCCCCGATCTCGTCGAAGACGACCCAGATTCCGCCGGGAAGCGCTGCGATGAGGCGTCGATGCGGAGTGGGTGGTTGCTGGCCGGCAAAGCCTCCGTGAGCTCCGAGGAAGACCGCACCGTTATCGCTGCGCTCGAGCTTCGATTCAACCACGCGAACGCGCTGTCCCACGCGAAAGGAACCCCAGATTTCGGATTGCTCCTTCCCGTCGACGGTCACGGTATTATGAGCGCGCGTGCTCCGCCAGAAGTCTCTCCACGGTCCCGGCTGGTACTCTTCCACGCCGGAGTCCACAACCACGCGCTGGCCGTTCAACGACAGCTCGTAACTGAACAGGCTGCAATGGCCGTGGGCGGGCAGATGCGGCGGACCCAGCGGCTGGGTATCGACGATCATCGCGTCGCCGCTTGTGCGGCCGGCGAACTTGAGGTATCCGGTTGCGGGCCAGACATTGGCCGCGGGCTGGGTCGCGTTTGTGCATCGCTTGATTCCTGAGAACGTCGGCGCCAGGAGCGCACAGCAGCGGCCGGGCCGGGCATCTCTCCACCGTCCGGGAACATCCAGCAGCACCTCGGCCGCACCCAGTAAATCCGCCGGAGCAGGTGCAATGCCGAATGCCGCGTCAGCGAAGAGCGGAATCTGCCCGTCGGGATGACGCAGACCATCGGCGAAATCGGCCATGAGCACCAGCCGTTCGCGCACCCAGTCGGGAATCTGCTTTCCGTTGAGCTGGTGAGCAAGAATGACTTCCAGATAATCCTGCAGCACGATGGCCTGGTACATCGGACTACGTTCCTCGTGCCCGCCATCCGGATGAATCTGGTCGCGCACCCCGTCCCAAAGGATCGACCGGCCGGCTTCAAACCAGCGCGTCCCCTCGGCGCCGCCAAAAAAGAGGCCCGCGAAAACCAGCGCCTTGCCGTCGGCCAGCAGGTGATTGCCCAGCAGGTCGAATTCGAGATGATCCGCCAAATAGCGGGCCTGCTGATGCAGGCTTCCGATCCAAAGCGATTCGCTTGCAGGGTTGCGGAAGATTCTGCCCGGCGATGCCAGACTGAAGGCCTGGATCCAGCTGACAATGCGGCGCGCGATGGGATAGGAGTGCCATGCAACTCCCGCGCCTACCGGGTTCGAGCGGATCCAATCCGCGCAAAGACGATCCAGCAGTTCTGCTGCGGCGCCATCGTTCCGCCATCCTGCCAGCAGGGCGAGGTCGACGGCGTACTCAAAGTAGTGCAGATTATACCGCCATAGCCGGGTCGTCCCGGCGGGGTCCCAATCAGGAGGAATTCCAAGGTACCGCTCGCTATTGAGAAATCTGAAGACCCCGTCCCGCATGCGCGCGGCATCTTCCGCTTCCCGATTCAGCTCATAGCCGCCATCGTGAACCGGGAAGAATACGGCATGCTCGTCACGCACGAGACCAGCGGGGATCTTGTAGCGGCGCAGGCCAAATTGCGGGAACCGCTTGCGCAGAGCCGCTTCAACACTGTAATTGAGGCGGGCAGCGATCTGCGCGGGGAGATAAAAGCGCGCTGTCCGCCAGTAGACGCCGATCACGATTCGATACTCTCCTCGACCGGCGCGAGCTCCTGCTCTTCGAGCTTCGCGGTGATTTTTTGTGCATGCCCCGAGGCGAGCGAATCCACGGCAAGAAAGGTGCACAGCGTCGTCAGGTAGTATTCATCCGGATCGACGGCCGGCTTCCCTTCGCGCACAGATTTCACAAACGCCGAGATCTCAGCGGCGTGCCCCTTATCCTGCGCCAGCCAGTCCTTGCGCCGGATCCGCTTGCCTTTCCCGGAAAGCTCGATGGCCCGGAAATCGTCGATCACGGCCACACGTCCGTCGCAAAACACCTCCAGGCGCTCCTTGGAAAAGGCGGGCGATCCGTGCGTGGTGTAGAGAATCATTCCGACTGAGCCATCATCGAAGCGCACCGTCAGAGCGGCATTCTCGAACCCGCATACTTCGCTGCTGTCTCCGGGCAGCCCGGCGGCAAATACTTCGGCGGGCGCGCTGCCGGTCAGGTAGCACAAGGTATCGATGAAGTGGCCCGATTCGCCGATGATCCTACCGGCGCCCTGCTCCGCATCATGCTGCCAGTCATGGGGAGGAAGATAGCCTGCATTGACCCGGTATGTGGCCATCATTGGGCCGGTGCGCGGCTCGAAGAACTTTTTCGCCTGCTGCGCAAACGGCGCAAAGCGCCGGTTGAAGCCCACCATGAGCACCTGCGAGCGATGAGCGGCATGAACGCTGCGAATCCGCCGCAACTGCTCCAGATTCACGGCAAGCGGCTTCTCGACAAACACGTGCTTGCCGGCTTCAAGCGCTTCGCAGATAAGCTGCGCGTGGCTGTCGGGGCGGGTGCAGATGAGCACGCAATCGGTGGCGCTGTCGTTGAAAATTTCCGCCTGATTGGACGCGCAATAGCCGAACTTCCAGCGATCGCCCACGCTGCGCGCGCTCAAGCCCCGCTGCGAACAGATTCCGCGCAGCGAAATTCCGCTGCATTGCCCGAGCGCGGGAAGAATTACGCCCGTGCTGAAGGAGCCTGATCCGATAACCCCCACGCCAATGTTTCCGGCAATCGGGGTGGATAGGGGCGCGGCTTGCGCTTGACCAAGGTGGACCGTGCCCGGCTCTGCTTCGCCTGAGCTGCTGTAGGTGAGCAGCACGCCTATATAGCGCTCGCGCCGGCCGAGGATCATCTCGTAAGCTTCGAGCGCCCGCTCGAGCGGAAATTCATGCGTAATCAGGCCCGGGATTCGCAGCTTGCCGGCCGCCGCCAGTCCCACGACTGCAGCCATATTGCGGTTCTCAGTCCAGCGGATATAACCGGCCGGATAGTCCACGCCCTTTTCTTCGTAATTTCGGTCGTAACGTCCTGGGCCATAGGAACGCGACATCGCCAGCGTGAGTTCCTTTTCGTAATAGAGCTTGCGCGGCACCGACATTCCCACCTGCCCGACGACGATAATGCGGGCCCGGTCGCGTGCCAGTTCACCCGCCACCTCGAGCGGACCGCTGGATTCGGTGGCCGCAGTGATCAGCACCGCATCGGCTCCCAGCCCGCCAGACAAGCGCAGGCATGCCTCATCCTGCTCGTGCGCATCGGCTCCGGTAGCGTCGGCGCCCATCTGCATAGCGAGTTGGCAGCGCTCCTCGCTTGGATCGATGCCCACCACCAGGCAGCCGCTGGATTTGAGAATCTGCACGGTGAGCAGCCCCACCAGCCCAAGGCCAATGACCGCCACAACCTCGCCAACACTCACGCCCGCGGCGCGTACTCCCTGCAGCGCAATTGCACCCACAGTGGCGAAGCAGGCTTCGCGCAAATCCAACTCTTCTGGAACGGGCGCGCAGAGATTGCGCGGAACATAGGCGATCTCTGAATGGCTTGCGAATCCGATACCGCCGCACGCCACTTTCATTCCCACCCGTAAATCCTGCACCTTCGCCCCGACGTCAATCACCGTCCCCGCACTGCTGTAACCCAGGGGAGTGTCGGTCGAGAGGCGAAGCATGGCCTTCTTGTAAGCGGTGAGCGGGCCTTCAGTGCGCGCTTTATCGAGAACTTTCTTTACCAGATCGGGCCTCGACATCGCTTTGCCCAGCAGGCTCTTACGCGCCATCTCCACCATGCCCCGCTCCGTCCCGGCGCTGATGAGCGAATAGGCGGTCCGCACCAGGACACCTTCAGGCCGCAACTGCGGCGGCGGAGTATCGCAGATAGTCATTTGGCCGGATTGATAATTCTGAATTACCTGCTTCATCGGGCAGCAACCTCAAGCTCAAGAGCCATAGAAGATTTGAACCGCGCTTACGCGCCGACTCATTGACCGGAATGAGCCGCGGGAACGGCCGGCCCCTCACCCTTGTCGTCGTGCAGAATCCTGTCCAACGGCAGGCGGGTCAATTGCATGATTGTGTCGCGCATCTCTTCCGGAGTCGCGGTCTTGCGGACGGCCGCTTCGAGTTCCCTGGCCTTGGCCCCGATCACGAACTGCTGCCAGTACCCTTGAATCACGTGGTAAGCAAGCCCTTCGCGGCCGTCCAGAAAACCCAGTTGGATCACATAACGGAAGAAGAAATAAGCGAACGCAGAAATCTCATACGGAATCTTTCGAAAGATCCGCTGTTTGATAAACCGCTTGATCTTTGCCTGGTGCGAAGTGGCAACCGACGTCAGTTTGACTCCGGGGCCAAAAACCTGCAGCCGTTCATTCAGTACTTCCAACGCCTCGCGGCTGGAATACCGGTTATGTTTTTCGATAAAGAAGGTGAGGTCGCGCAGATCGTGATTCGCAAAGGTGCCGCGGAATGTAGCGATGCGGCCCTCGGTCAGATAGATGTGCTCATCCGTCCAGCGGTCTTCCATGCGCGCTTTGCCGCGGCGCCAGATGCGCAGGAGCGTGAGCGGATATCGTCCGCCGTAGCGGATGAATTTGCCCTGGAAGATTGTCTTGCACTTCAAGTTGACGCCGGTAATTTCGGGTGGCAGGGTGGGCAGTCTCTGTACGATTTCCTGCGCAAGTTTCGGCTCCACCACCTCGTCCGCGTCGTGTTTCATCACCCATTCCGCCGTGATGGGCGCATTGTCCAGAGCCCATTGAAATTGCCTGGCCGGACTCTGGAAGGGATGGTACATCACATGCGCGCCGAGCGACCGGGCAAGCTCAACTGTTCCGTCGGTGGAACCCGAATCGATGACAAAGATCTCTTTCGCGAAAGGAGTGATGTGCTCAATGGCCCTCCGCAGATGGATAGCCTCATTCAGGGTGAGGATGATGACTGCGACATCAGCGGTCTTGCTCATGGATCTCCTTTGAGGATTCAAAAACCACGGGCAGGCCTATATAGTGGATCGGGCAACCACGAGACCGAGCGCTCCCACAAATTGCGATTGGGAGAAAATCGCCAGCGGCGACAAACGATCCAAGAACGATTCGAAGTATGTATGCGCGCCTGCCGGCACAAACCCGGTCTTTTTCAAGAGGCGGTTGAATTCCCGGGCGTTCCATAAGTGCTTTTGATCTGGAAGATGAAGGTTCCTGTGCTCAAAGAGCTTTCGGGATATGCTTCGCCGGTTGGCGAAGCTGATGATGAGAACGCCATCCGGGCGGAGAACCCTGCGGAATTCGCCGAGAAGCTTTTCAGGCTCGACCACGTATTCAATGACCGACGAGCAAACGACGGCATCGAAAGCCGCGCTGGGCTGATCGGCGATGTTCCGGCAGCATTGAAACTCGACTTGCAATCCCTCCAGATGCTGCTGCGAGGCGGCAGCAATCATTTCCGCAGAAGGATCGATGCCGCGGACACAGAAGCCGCTGCGCGCCAGAAGCGCCGAAATGCGCCCCGGACCGCATCCGTAATCGAGGATATCTCCATGCGCAGGCACCGAAAGCACGGCAGCGGCGACAAAAAGATCCCCGCGGCGGTAGCGGCCGGAGTCGATCAGACGATCGGCTTTTGAGGCAAAGGCTGTGGCCGTCCTGTCGTAAATGCTCTTTTGCGTATCTTCCAAGCTGGTTGTACCCGGTATTCGGAGAAACTATAGCAATTCCAGGTTCACGGAGTTCGCTGGGGATTCCTCCATGTGTGTCTGAACCCTTTCTTTCACCTTGACCGCCGGAGCGCCGGCGTACACAGTCCAAGGGTCAAGATCACGCGTGGCGACCGAGGCCAGCCCCAGCACCGCCCCGTCTCCCAGGTTTACCCCCGGTGCAACGCACGCGCGCGCACATACCCAGGCGTAAGCCCCGATGTTCATGGAGTAGGCGAGGAGCGGAAACGCGGGATCATTGAAATCATGGGTAGCTCCGCATATGTAAGCGCCTTGCGAGATGATCGCGTGCGAGCCAATCCGGAGGGGCGCCGGGTTATAGATCTCCGCGCCCGGCGCCACGGCGACGCGGTCGGCGCACACCAGATTCCATGGCGCCCATATTCTGGCGGACGCATGAAAGTGACAATGCGCCCCCATTTTCGCCCCGAACATCTTCAGGAGGAAGATTCTCCAGGCATGCATGGGACGCACCGAAGGCCGGTACAGGAATAGCCAGCAAGTATTCCATAACAGACGGAAGAACCGGTTCCGCAGCGAGAACGCCGGACGGAGAGAAGGATCGCCCAGCTCTGCAGCGGAGTGGATCTCGGTGGCGCTGTAAAAAGCCTGCTTTTTCATCGTGGTCTGCAATCAAGCAGTTCATAGGGGGAGGAAGCGTCGTCCATTCGACTCCCCATGGATCGCTCAACATGGATCGCTCAACGCCCGCCAAACGCCCGAATGGGCATTGTCCTCGGACTGTTCATCGTTCAGCGCCAATGGCGCGCGCAAAATCGAGAGAAGTAACGTTGAGATCGAAATTCTTGTAGAAGCCTTCGCGGGCTGCCCTCCGCATCCGCGCACGCTCCTCCGTAGAGAGAGAGTAGAACCGGCGAATCAGGTTGACGGTGCCCGGTTGCGTATCCGGTTCGACCAGACCGCTCCCGCAGGCCTGTACCTCGCGCCAGATGTTGATTTTGTCACTGATCAAAACCGGAGTCGCGCACCCCATCGCCTCGGCAACCACGAAGCCGAAGTTCTCCTGATGAGAAGGAAGAATCATGGCATCGGCCGCCCGCAATGCTCCCCATTTCGTATTTCCCGTCAACATTCCAGGCCAATGTACCCGGTCAGCAATCTCGAGTTTCTCGGTCTCCGCGCGTAATTCCCCAACCCACCCGACCTCGTCTGGCCCTGCGATCACAAGGTCCAGATCCGGAGGAAGCATCTTCACGCACTCGGCAAATGCCCTGATGAGCAGGTCGCATCCCTTCTTCGGGTGAATCCGGCTGATGAATAGTAAAAATCGCTTATCTCGCAATTGCGGATACGCGCCATAGAAGGCTGCCTCATCATCGCCGGCCTCACTGTCCGGAATCGTCGTCCCATATTGGACGACCCGTTCCCTGTAGCTGAAGCCGGAAAAGACCCCGCGCGCCTCCACCCGTTCCTCGTCGCAAGTGAAGAGAACGAATTTCGCATCCCTCAGGACCCGGCCTTGCACAAGCCACCAGTAGATCTGCTTGATCACATGCTTGATCGGGTATTTTTGGCGAAACCAGGGCGCCATCATTCCGTGTGAAAAGATGTAATAGGGCGTCTTCTGTCTCCTCAATGCAAACCAGGCCCCAACGGAAGCATAGTTCCACAAGCTGTGCAAAATCACACAGTCGTAATCCTGCGCATGGCGCGCAACCCAGAACGTAAGCCGGGGATTGATTGCATGCTGGCCGATTCCGCGGCCCAGGCCATACGTCTTGACCGGCAATTCTCGGGTGCGGAGATTCGCCTCCGATTCGAGACAGGCGATCTCCACCGTGTGACCCATGCGCATCAGCATCATCGCAAGCCCTCTGACGGCTTGCGGCGGCCCTCCGGATTTCGGACTCATGTCCGGAATGATGTGCAGAATTCGCATCTGTTGCCCTAATCCCGAAAAGTGCCTGATGATAGTAGCCACGGGTATTCAGCGCGGCGCAGTTTGTATGTGTCATACATCGAGCGTTGCAATCCGGTTCATCCCCGATATTAGTTGAATGATATTACTTGAATTATGATTTCCCTGCGGTTCTTGCGATCGCAACTGGAGCACATTTAGTGAAGATCATTATTTCCTGCGGAATGGGTAAGCTTCATTTTCACGAAACAGCGAGAGCAGCTGCGCTGGGGGGTGCGGATGTTCAGTTCATCGCCGGATGGATTCCCGGCAGGGGTTGGCGCCGACTGGTTGACGCGATCGGGCGCATTCTCGGGGAGCGGTCGCTTGCCAACCGAATGCAACTGCGAGTCGTCAATCATCCGCGAGTCACGATGCGTTCCAATGCGCTGGGCGACTTTGCGGGAAACGCGGTCATGCGGAGCTTGAAGCGCTTCTTTCCGTCCGGCGATCTGGCGGGAATGGCATTTGGTATATATGGAGCCACAAGCCGCAAGTGGCTCCACGATGCAAACATTTTTCACGTGCGCTCCGGGGCAGGCCAAGGTGGAGCGATTCGAACCGCGAGACGCAATGGGATGCGCGTGCTGACGGACCATTCCATTGCTCATCCGGCCTTCATGGATGAAGTACTCGGCGAGGAGCACCGCCGCCATGGATTGCCATTCAAACCGACCGCCGGAGATGGCTTGTGGTCAAGAGTGCTGCTGGATTGCCATGAAGCCGACCGGTTGTTGGTCAATTCAGATTTCGTGAAGCGAACCTTCATCGAGAAAGGCTTCGTGGCCGAACGGATCGACGTCGCTTACCTGGGAGTAAGAGAGCAGTTCTATTCAGTGAAGTCGGAATACTCGATCACCGGCCCCGTCCGCCTTCTGTTTACCGGGAATTTCGATATTCGCAAAGGAGTAGCCACATTGCTCGACTCCATTCGGATTTTGCGCACCGGGGGCCTGGATGTACGCTTGCGTCTGATCGGGAACCTGCAGAACCCCACGTTCTTGCGCGAATCCGATTGGGAGTTCTTTACCCATACGCCGTTTGTCCCTCCCGCCGAGTTGATCCCCGCCCTCGGAGAATCCGACATGTTTGTCTTCCCGACCTTGATCGAGGGATCATCCCGCTCGGCGATGGAAGCAGCGGCGGCAGGTCTGCCGATCATCACTACCAGGAACTGCGGACTTCCTCTGGAAGAAGGAAATGAAGTCGTTTTCGTGCCGTTGAGTGATTCACACTCCCTGGCAGAAACTATTGCGCGCCTGAGCTCGGATGAACCCCTGCGCCGCGCCTTGGGGCAAAACGCCGCAACGGTTATTCAACGCTCCTACACATGGCACGGTTATGGTCAACGGCTTCAACAGATCTATACCAAACTACTTAATTAACGGGGTCGAGCAACCGTGGGCCCTCGAGAAAGTGCAGGCGCGTCTCTGGAAACAAAAGAGCCGGCCACTATCGTTCCGTCGCTTGCGATTCGAAACCGTCTGTAACAGGATGGGCGGCGCTATCGGCCCGCAGGGAGAGATAGCGGCATTTGGTTCACCGTTGCCTTGGAGGTCGTTTTATTGCAGGTGCCTCCTAATTATGAAGTACGATCCAAATTGCGCAAAGACTTCGCTGAGGACGAACACCCATGCCACACCTGTGAGACCGGCAATGGGTCCTACGATAATAGTGGACAGCACGCTGAAGCAGCCGACCCCGGTTGTAAGCATCAGACCTTCCCAATCGAGACCCACAGCGGCCATGGCCGGACCGTACGCCTGGCCGAGAAAGGCAATGAGCCTCCCGATCACCATGATTTGAAAGATTGCCACGCTTCCCGCAAAGGCCTTGCCGAGCAAAATCCTGTAAAGCGGAGGCGCGAACAACATCAGGGCCAGGGAGATCGGGATACCAGCGCAGGCGAAACAGGTAAAAAGGAGCGATTGTTTACGCCACATTTCGCGTTTTCCAGCCAACCGCCAGTTAACAAACCGCGCCAGAAGGAGACTTGATACGCTTGTGAAAAGTACATCCAAGGCACTCGCCTGTTGATACGCGGCCCGGAAAAGGCCGGCGCTGGTTGGGCCGAGAAGATGAGCGACGAGCCCGATTTGGAAAACCGAGTAGCAGAACGTCATCAGCGCTGCGATCCAGTATTTCCAAGACTCGCGAAGATAGTCACCTACGGATGCCGCGAGGCGACGAAACTCACTGAGGGCAAACGGCCATTTGCCAGTTACCCGCCTGAAAAGCCACCAAGACGTGGCCCAGGTAAAGACGCCGACGGAAGATAACACTGCAAGATCAGATCCGGCTCGCATGCCGGGATGAAAAAAACAAAAGTAGCAAGCGCTCGTAAGGAGCGTTGTGCCTGTCGTGATAAGCGAGTAAATCGGAAGCTTTTCGAGACCTTGAAAGGCGAAGACGAGAGTCGATGCTAAGACGAGCACCTGGACCGAGCCGATAATCCACGGGAATCGGCCTCCGGGGGGCGCGATGACAGCGATAACCACGAGCCAAATGAGCACGGAGACGGCTGCTCCGCAAAGGCGGGCCGCAATGATCGTCGCCGTAATGTTTTGTGCGGCACGCTTGTCGCCGGCGATTCTCCGCGCGCCGATTGTGTCGAAGCCACCATCGAAGACGAACTCCGTTTGCAGTGCCGTGTTTTGGACCAGAGCCGATATGCCGAAGTTCGCCGGACCGAGACATCTGGCGGCGTATGCTGTCCCCAAGAATCCGATACCACGGGTGACGATGTTCAATCCGAGCATCATGGCAGCGTCACGGCGCAGTCCGGGCGCTCGCATACGTGCAAGGGCGGCGGTCGCCGAGCTGGCCGCTCGGCCTACCCCATGACTGCCAAGAGGCTCCCGGCTCCCGTTAATTCCAGCCATGCGTCCGCTCGGCGATGAGCCGTGTGGTTGCTCGCAAGCGGCGAAGAAGCCGCGTGGAGGGGGGAGTCCGGTACGAACCTGCAAGCATCTTTTGATACTCGCGCATACACCCCATAACGGTTGCGTACTCTCGCATGAATTGATCGTCGTGTAGAATAGGCAGGCCTTCTTGATTTGTTCCAATCAGTTCCAATGCCGATCGGCCATGCCTCGCCGCTGCCATCCGAGCCACGCGCACTGCCTTATCCCCAAGCTGCTGTGCACGCGGAAATAGACAGTCCCTGAACATCGTGATGTGATTCTCCATACAGAACCGTTGGCGCGCGGTTATGGTTCTGCCCTCACCCATCCAGAAGCGGTAGTTGTTGACGATTTCGGGAACGCCTTTGATTCCGCCGCCCGCCCACGTCAGATCAATCCACAGCTTCCAATCGAAGGAATGAAGGATCGACCTGTCAAATCCGCCCACTTTCTCCCAGATGCTGCGCCGAAATGCGGTCGCATCAAGACACCCCAGCGGCCCCCCGAACTGAGCGACGAACGACGCGGGCGCGGGCAGGTAATGTCGGAGGCGCAGGACGGATCGCTTGGCGATGCGCTGTCCAAGGTGGTCGACGTAATAGTGTCCGCCGCACAGCATCGCCGCGTCATCAGGCGCCGTCATGATGGCGCGTGCAAATGCTTCAACAAATGTCGGCTGAAGAAAGTCGTCGGACGCCACCATCGCCACCCATTCTCCCGTCGCATGCTCTACACAGAATTGGAAGTTGTTCACGGAGGGTATATGTTCCGGCGGCCTAACGACGGTGAAGCCCTGGGCTGACCGCTGAAGAATGTCCGCTGTTTCATCGGTGCAGTGGTTATCCGAGATGATGACTTCGCGAGGCGCAAGCGTCTGAGCGTAAATCGAGTCCAGGCATTGTTGAATATACTGGCCTTGATTGTATGTTGGGATGCAGATGCTTAGTCGTGTCGCGTATTCTGGGAGTGAATCCGTTCTATTGCTGGTCATTGTTTGCCCTCGTGGCTCGCGAAACCGAGACGACTTATGGTGATGAGCTTTCGCATGAAAAAGGGGAACTTATCCACCTGCCCTCCCACTTGCAATACGTGCCATCGCAGACTTCGAATTGCCTGCGCGCAAACGCTGCACGATTCGGGCGTTCGAAGGATCAGGTTTCCGGCGTAAAATGTCGAGAACGATCATCAGCGCAAGTGCGTCGCCCATTCTCGCGGTTGTTCCGAGGGGAGAAAAGAGGATCGTCCACGCGAAGTTCACAAGCACTGCAGCATAAATAGGGACTAGACTGATGTCAGTGACGCCCAGGCGCATGATTGCGCGCAGATTGAGCCAAAAGATATAGCCCCAGCAGACTGCGCCCAGAATTCCCCCGTCGACCCACGCGCCCACCAAATGCGAGTGCGAGGGGATGCGTCCGGTGCCCATGACCTCTGCCGTTTCGCGATCGCCTATGAATCCATTTTCGTGCTGCCACTCGTAGAGCATATCGATGTATGTGAAATCCTGGGCCCACGAGCCATGCCCCAAAATCGGACTGTCGATCGCCGCCCGCAGACCGATAATGATTTCCGCACGGCCTCCCAACCACCCGGCAGAGGACTGGCTCTCCAATTCGTTTTTCTTTTGTGCATCCTCGCCGAGCCAGCCAGCCCGGGTAGCCAGGCTCACGAATCCTTCCGCGGTTAAGCCGGCAATTGCCATCAATGTTACAAGCACGGCCAGGCGCGCGCCGGTCCCTGCCCGGGGAAGCAATCTGAGTCGTCCAAGACGTTCCGGAATTACAGGTACGGTGAGCGCGAGTGCCACCAGAAGAGTCAGCACCGGACTACGATAATTCAGAAGCAGATTGACGGCCACGATTGCCAAGATCAGGGCCGCGACCGCCATATATTGCCGCCGCCGGTAGAAGTAGCAGCTGAGAAGAAGCACCAGCGTGATGACCCCGGTTGCGTAACCAAATTTCCACGTGTCCTCCTTCGCGTATTGATACGGATAAAACCTGGTCATCATGATGTCGCCCAAAGCCAGACCCATGAGGTAGATGACCTGACGCCGGACGTTCCCGGCAAGGAGGATGAAGAGCGCCACGCAATCGACGCCCAGAAACGCGATATTCGCGATGCCGCGCAATCCAGTCGAGAGTTGCGGATTGCCGGTACATATCGGTGAGCGCCTGGTTGAGCAGCCAGAGCCCAAACAGCACCGCGATGGGAACAAGGTCGCGGCTTGCCAGACGAGATCCTCGAATAAGAAAAAACAAGGGCAGCAGGCAGATCAACAGAAGTTCGGCGGCGGGGATTTCTCCGACCAGGGTCACGATGTAGTACAGGGAAAGCCCAATTGCCGCCGCTGCCACATCGCCCAGAATTGAAACGATTGGCAGCCCATGCGTGGACACACCGCGCGGAGAGATACGAATGGCTGCTGCTCTGATCAATGTGGGCATGGCGGAAAATCTTCTTTCGTCTGCGCGTGATGCGGAGGCGGGTCCGAATGAACTGGGCACGAAGCTGAGTTCTTGCTTCTTACGACCTGGAATTGTGTTGAAGAGTTAGGCTAGCATTCCGGAGGCTCGCTGCAGGCAAGAGAGCCCGGCTGCCGTCGTGCTATGGACCGTCCAGGTTCTCATGCCTAGAACATCTCGCAGAAACGTCTTCATCAGATAGTGCTTATTGCTAAGCGGGCTTCAAATCCTTCGGCCCAGGATCGCAATTTCCTGTGCTGATTTCAAGCGGGCCTCGACGAAAGGCCAGTCTCGGATGAAGAGGAAGTTGAAGGACTTATGACCCGAATAATATCTGTTCAGAGAGCGCGAAAAGGGGTCATAGAATGCCCTCTCAAACCCATATCGAGCCAACATCGTTGAAATATCCATAGTAACTGTTTCCAACTCGATGACCTTTAGACAGGGATTCGCGAGGAGATTCATTGCTCCCGATAAGACGTCAGGTTCGGCTCCTTCAACGTCGGCCTTCAACATCACAGGCAAAGCACCGGGGACAATTTCATCGAGGGTCTCCATCCGGACTGTTCTGGTTTTCTTATCACCCACTGTGGCAATTCTATTTACAGTGTCCATTCCGACAGTGAACCCGATTTCTCCCTTCGTCGCGCCGACAGCACAATCGTAGACCTCCACAAGCTCGCTCAACTTATTAATCTCAATGTTCTTTCTCAGGTGAGAGACTGTGTCCGGATCTGGTTCAAATGCAACCGTATTCGCTCGGCAGACGCCCGAGGCCAACACCGTATAAGTACCCACATTAGCCCCGATATCTAGAAAGAGATCGCCCGGCCGAAGGAAATGAATCAGGATCATCATATCGAAGAACTCGTGCAGACCAACGTAAATATTACATGTCGCTCCGGTCATGCCATGGCGGACGGCCAGCTGTTGACCGCCTACCCAGTTGAACACAATCTCGTCCTGGAAGCGGCTGCGCAATTGCCATGATGCGAAGCGAACCCAGGCCTTAAGGGGAGCATCGCAGGTAAGCGGATGGTCCGAAAAGAAGCGCCTTAGGTTTGCCAACCCGCTGAGTACTGTCACTTGCCGATCCTCCTCATTGGAGTACAGGAACTAAGCGAACTTCCGACTCAAGATTCAATCCGGATTCCGTTCGCCGTAATATTCGTAGTACTTCTTGCCGTAGTATTCGTAGTACTCAGGGGACTTGAGATCCACCGCGTTCACGATGGCGCCCAGCAGGTGGGCCCCGGAACGGTCGAGAACATCCACGCAGCGCTGCACGACGTGCCGTTGCGCGCTTCCGTAGCGGACCACCAGGACCGTCGCGTCAGCCCAGCGGCCGATCACAAGGGCGTCGGTAACGGCCAGTACGGGTGGCGTGTCGATGAGGATGAAATCGTACTCCTCGCGCAGTTCTTTCAACATCTCCTCCATTTGCCTTGAACCGAGGAGTTCCGCGGCCAGCGGCGGAACCGGGCCCGAGGTCAAGATGTGAAGATTGGACACCTCGGGCCAGGGGACGATGGCTTCGTGCAAGGTGGCCTTGCCGGTCAGGACGGAAGAGAGGCCGCGCCCTTTAGGCATTTCGAATCGCTGATGCAAGTTAGGGCGGCGAAGATCGGCGTCGATGACCAGCACGCGGGCGCCGTTAATGGCGAAGGTAATGCCCAGAAGCGAGACAACGGAACTCTTTCCCTCGGAGGGGCGCGAGCTGACAACCATGATCACCTTGGGAGGCGCTCCCGGGCTGGACAGAAGCACCGAGGTTCTCAAGCCGCGCAGAGCTTCGGCGATCCTCGACCACGACGAACTTCCCTTGGAAATCGCCGCTTCTCTGAAGTGTACCGGTTTCAAATCGCCGGTGTCGACGGAGGGAACGGCGGCCATCAAGGGCAATTGCAGGGCATCCTCGATGTCGTTCATCGTCTTCAGACTGGTGTCGAGGCCCTCGAGGATCAGGCTTAACGCGAATCCGAGCAGAAGCCCGGCGCACCCGCCGATTGCCAGGTTGACTTGCCTGCGGGGAAGGCTGGGGGCGACGGGGGGGTCCGCACTGTCGACGATGTGGATGGAGGTGGTATGCAAGCCGGCCAGGATGCCCGCTTCCAGGAGTCGCTCCTGCAGGCCATCGTAGAGCAGGCGGTTTGCTTCGTAGTCTTCGCGAGCAAACTGATATTTCGCTCCGCCGGATTCCTTGCTGAAGGCCTCCTGTTCATTGGAAGCAAGCCTTGCGCGCAGCATGTCTTCATCGGCGCGTGCGGCATTGTATTCCTTTTGGGCCGTATCCACCGCGTTGGCTTCTTCCTTTGCCAGGCTGTCCTGGATCTGGTCAATCTGCGCCTTCAGCGACTTTAGCGGAGGATATCCTGACCCGTACGACTGACTGAGGGAGGTGTACTGGTTCATCAGCTGTGCCAGCATCTGCTTGTTGGCCTGCAGGGCCGGATCCATGGTTCCCGCCATCGTGTCGATCACTCCGGGCGAAGAGCTCTTGATGGATTCGAGACGGGCTTGCTTGATCATACGGTCAACTTCGATGCCGACGACCTGCCGATTCATTTCATCCAACTGGGCAACCACACTGCTCCTGCCACCGTTGGTATCTGCTGTACCCACACCTACCAGCCCAAGGTCCTTCTGGTAATCGATCATCTCGGTCTGACTCTTTTCGAGATTCTGCTTCAGCCCCTGCAATTGCGTTGAGAGCCAGCCGGAAATCTTTACCGTCGAAGCATAGTTATCGCGGAAGGAGTGCTCAAAATAATCATCGATAAGGGTATTGACGATCAGTGCAGAAAGATCACCGTGAAGAGTGGTCGCACTGATGCCGATGATCCGGGTGTGCCCCATCCGGGTTATGGTCAGCCCCTGCTCAAATCTGCCGATGAGGGCATTTTTGACCGCCTGTTGGGAAAGGTCCCATGGACGCCCGCCCTTGAAGGGCAGAAAGTTCGGGTTGCTATCCAGATGGAGGGATTTGATGGTTTCCAGCGCCAGGGTGCGGCTCTTCAGGATCTGGATTTCGGTGTCTAATCTCTCTGCGTCGTCGCTGGCTGCGGCCAACCCCTGCCCCGTTTCCACACGAAACTGAGAAGACTGGTCGGTCACAATCTCAATCTGCGCGGACGCCGTGTACATCTTCGGCATCAGCATGCTTATGACCACACCGATGACGAGGCCAATTGCGACCGCACCCAGGATCAACCAGCTTCTTTTCTTCAGAAACTGGACAAATTTTCCAAATGCCTCCTCTTGCATTTCGCCCTGGAGAGGCACTGAATGTAAAGCACGAGAATCGATCTCGGTTCCATTACGAGTTGAAGTCTGAATTGGCATTGATTCCTTTAGCCTCGGTAGCGTACGCAAATTTTCCGCGGGTTTGATCCGGCATCGCAGGAAAACGATGGAATACCTGCATCCATGGTGCTTGCATGCAGGAGATTACAGCACCCGGCGGCGCTCCGGCCGGGGGACAAGGGAATCGGCATTCAGCAGCGTATCGGCCCAGATCCGCGGCGAAAATTGCTGTGAAAGCGAATGACTGGCGCGGGACATCTCGTCGAGTTGCTCATCACTCATGGCGCTCAAACGCGTCATGTAATTGGCCAGCCCTTCGGCGTCTCCGCTGCCAAAGATAAATCCGTTGTAGCCGGGTTGCACGAGGTGGACGGAAGCGCCTGCCCGCTCCGACGCGAGGATCGCCAAGCCGGCGGAAGCAGCTTCATGAATCACCACCGCCCACGGGTCGAAGGTACTCGGGAGAACGAGACAACCGCCAGCGGATAGCACTTCCGGCAATCGCTCTGGCTGGACGAAACCCTGCATATGAATCCCATCCTGATGTTCGAGCAGCGGCTTCAAGGGCCCGGTTCCGCAACACACCAGCGGCCACGCGCCGGGGTTGCCGGCCCGGTATCTCCGAAAGCCCTCCACCAGTGTATTCAGTCCCTTCTCAGCCGAGAATCTTCCGATAAACAGAAACGCGCGTGGCACCGGATTACCTGAGGAGATCCGCCGCCGATGTATTTCGCTGAACACCGGCTGGTCACAGGCATAGAGGCCGCGCAGGATAGCGCGCTGCTCGAACCCGAGGCGGCGGGCAAAGATCGCTTGCCGCTCGCCCGGCACCCAAGCCAGATCGGCTATGGGCTGTACATAGTACGGCGAGACGAACGATCCGACCCTCTGTTTCAAAGTTGCGTCCCAGCCGTGATCCATGGTCATTACGCGGATGCACCGGCCACGGAATTCAGTCCCCAGCTTGCGATACGCCGGGATATGCCATCCGCACATGACCAGGATGTCCGGCGAGAATTCCAGCAGCTGTTGACGTAGTTGATCGCTTCCCGGTTGACTCCGCCACGTGATCCGGTTCTCGATCCAATTGAACTGCTCATCCTCGAACGGTGCTTCGTCGGCCATCCCTTCATGAACAACGAGGAGTTCGACGCCTTCGCGGCTGGCCAATTCTTTCAGGCACGCGTTCAGATATCCCGACAGGCGCGACCAGAGAATCGCGATTCTCATCTGCCGCTCCCTCGAACTCGATCCCAGAGCGATCCGATGCGAATCAGAATTCCTTCCGCCCGAAACGCGAGTTCGATGAATTCGTCGTAGGTCCCCTTGTCGCGCCCCTTAAGGCTGCGAAAAATTCTGCGGTTATCTTTCTCGTAGGCCGAATTCAATCTTCCCGAGCCGGAGATCGAGGCTTCGTGAACTCGGAATGCGCCAAGATCGGCGCTTAGATACCCGATGCTGGCCCCCTGCTTCACCATGTCAACAAACAACTCACCGTCCCAACAGGTCCGGTTAGCCAGATTGAAGCGGTGCGAGCGATCAAACGCCGAACGGCGAAAAAATGTGGATTGCTGCAGAAAGCGGGTGCCTCCGTAGCAATATCGATGAAGAGTAAAGCCGCGCGCTTTAATATGGCGTACTCTTTTGCCTTGGGCATCGATAATAAAACCGTTTCCGAAGAGCAGTTCCCGTGTTGCATGCTGCCGGAAGAATTCCGCAACGCGGTGCAGCGCGCCGGGCAGCAACAGGTCGTCGGCGTTCAAGAATCCCAGCACCTCGCCCGACGCTCTGGAGAAGCCCTTGTTCAGGCCGTCTGAAGGACCGTTGTCCGGTTCGAAGATGAGCTGAGAGATTCGGGGTGCGTATCTCTGCAGCAGTTCGCGGCTGCCGTCGGTCGAGCCGGGATCGACGACGATGTGCTCCAGTGCCGGATAGTTCTGACCAAGAACAGACTCGATTGCCTCCTGAAGATATTCACGTTGATTGAAGGACAGCGTTACGATGCTGATCTTTAGGGTCATCTTGATAACCAGGGAATTCCGGGGTGGGCTCAAACACGAGGGCCAACGGCTGGCAATTTGGCCCTAGTGGTACACGTAAATGAGGGAGGTGGATGTAGCCATGGCCCACGTGATCGCCTGGGTCATGGCGGCCTTCAGCGGGCTGGGCGAGACGTAAATGATATCGTCCTCGTGGATCGCTGGATCGCCTTCGCTGGCGGTGAGGACACGCTTGAGATCGATCTGCTGCGCCACTTTGGAGCCATCCGCCTGGGCACGAATGATATAAGTCCGCTTTTCGGAGGTGAAGGGAACGACTCCCCCGGCCATGGCGACGACCTCCGACAATGTAATCGTCGGCGAGCCGCAAAGCGAATACGCTCCTGGCTTGGCAACATGCCCGCCCACGTAAGCGATGCCACAAGCTTTTACGAGAATGCGGTCACCTGGATGGACGGTGTAGTTATATGTTGCCGTGTTATGCATGGTGGGGTCCCACGGGATATCCACCTTGTTGTCCGGCGTGTGCTCGTTGGAGACCTCGATAACGCGCCCGGTGTTTGCCGTCAGACCGCCGGCAGCCGCTAGGAGATCGGAGAGCATGTGCTTGCCGAGAGGCTGATAGATGCCAGGATTGCGGACCTCGCCCAGCACCGTAATTCCGGTAGTGGGCGCATCCACCGTCACGGTCACATGCGGATCGAGCACTAAATGGAGGTCCCTGAGGCGCCCTTCGATCAACTGCTGGGCCTTGAGGCTGTTCAGGCCTTCGACATGCACTGCCCCGACCACCGGGACAGCAATGTCACCTCCTTCGGAAACCTGCATTTCGGTTGAGAAATCCGGCGCACTGAAGACCATCACGTGAACGGTCTGGCCCGGATAGATGGGCTCATCGGTGAGCGCGCCCACATTCCCCTGGCCTGGCTGAACCGACGAGAGCCTTCCCGTCGGAGCACCCTGCCCTTGCGAAAGCGGGACCAGGGGCGCCGTCTGAGTCTGACCGAACCCCGGCGCTGCGATGAACGCCAGCAGCAATGCGGGAAGCAGGAATCCGCCCTGCCGCCGGACGGCTGAACCGCCGACCGGCGGGTGAGGCTTGCTAGTTTGCACAAGGCGCATGAGTAGTTCTCCCAATCTTATGTTTAGCCGCCGGGGGGCCCCCTGCCCTACGCGTGGTGCGCGGTTCAGGTGCGCCCCAACCTTGTTCGCATTCATCACATTCCATTCTGCGCCGGAGTTCACACGCTCATCGATGTTGCCGGCAATGATTGCGGAGCCAGCAGTTCGAGCCAGAACCGAGTATAGGCCCGAACCGCTTCGCGATTGTCCGAGTAAGCCGGTGCCGATGTGCTGATCAACTTTGAGAATTCAGGAAGCACAATGCCGGTGGTAAGCAGGGCCGCCGTCACCATGGCCGGGTCGAGTTGCCGCATCCTGCCGCTGGCGATATTCCCGGCCAGATATGCGTTGATGGCCGAGAAGATGGGCGACAGAGACTCAAAGCAGATTGCGGAAGCCTTCCAGTGAAGCTCGATGAAGGCAATGGCCAGGAGGCGAAGCAGGTCGGGCTTGAGAACGATGGTATCGACGAGCTGGCCGATGAGCTGTGCCAGGACCAATTGCATGTCGGCGCCCCTGGCAATTCCATCGAGGAGCTCGCGGCGCAACTTCAGTCCATCCAGGCGGGACTGCAAGGCCGCCCAGAAGATGTCTTCCTTATGAGCAAAATGACGGAAGATCGTGTTCTCACTGATATCGGCCAGGCGGGCGATTTCGCGGGTACTCGTGCCGTGGTAGCCCTGGCGGGCAAACAGCTGGGCAGCCGCTTGAACAATTCGGTCCGCGCATTCGGATTTTTTCGACGGTATTGTCATCGATCACACACTCTAGATAGGATCGGCCAAGGCTATACTCACTGATTTCGCCCTTGATGCCGTCGGCTTGAATGGCAGGTGCTGGTATTCAGGTCAATGGTCAGCATGAAGCGGAGACATCGAGCTGAACGCTGGGGAATGCGCTCTAACCCTCAAACGCTCCGCACGGATCCACGTGCCGTCGCGCCGCGAAGTGCGGCCCGCCCTGGAAGCCTGGGGGACCAGAGGAATAAAGAGCGGACGAAGAGGAGGAAGCAAGAAACGGCTTCCATTTCAGCTGTCCCGCGCTCGCTGCCGTGGGTCGGCAGGCCACCCGTGAAAAAAGCGCAAGGCTTCGCCATTCTGACTTAGCAAGAGACTTGCCGCTAAGCCGCTGAGAACATTTGTTGACCCGGCTGGGGAACGCGAACCCTTCTCTCAGGGCCCTCTCCCGTCAGAAGTCATCGAACCTTACAATCTTGAAACGGGGACAATGAGAATTATACGCGGGCACGCGCAAAATCTGAAATGCGCCAAGCCATCAAAAGATGCCTGGCGCTCAGAGCGATATGGCAGGGTTTGAGCGGTGGTTCGAGCGTGAACAGGTGGCCCGGGAGCGATGACCAACACGGCCTATCAGCCGTGCCGGTTGCGTTAGCGCGTCTGCGCGCAAACACAACTGGCGCTTGCTCCTCGAGCGAATCACCGCACTGCATAGCAGAGCCCAAGGCTTATCCCATTGGGAGTCAAGCCGCCGGTTCCGGTGGTGGGAGCACCCTTAAAGGTTGGCCAAATCTGATAATCGTAGTCGAAGCGGACCCGTACACGGCTCGCCACGCGGTAGTCCACAGCCACCCCGGGCGCGTAGGCAAAATAAGTTCCGGAATCCAATCCATGGTTGGCTAAGGATAGATGCCCCGTGCCCAGGAGAACACGGCCGCTCAGGAAAAAGGCTTTGCGGTGCAGCAGACTGATACTCGGACCCCCCATGTAGCTGGATTCGGTCAGGTTTCCCGGTCCTCGCCAATGCAGGAACCGCGCTTGTGCCTCGGCTCCGATTCGATTCAGCAGAAAGGCATTGGTGTGAACGTACGGCGAGATTCCCAATAATTGGCGGTTCCAACAGCTAAAGGGCGAACTGCTCGTGCACCCCCAATCAGGATTGAACGTGGACAACGAGACGCCCACCCAGAGCGAAGGGCGTTCCCCCTCCGCGGAAGCAGTGCTTTGTGCGCCCGATCGAATCGACATCAACAACGCGAAAGCCACTAGCAGGCAATTCTTTAGCATGGATTTCCTTCGATTTCAGAGAATGTCAGGCCCCTTTGAGGGGACAGCTGCCGAAAGCCTCCGGCTCTGCCGGAGAATCCTTACTATCTGCAACCGTTTTCCGGCCAAATAATAACTTAAAACTTAGACGGGAATCTATGGGGAAACTGTGACGGCATTTCCAAGACATTGCAGAATACCGGTCCACCGTCGGCTCACAAAAAACGGCAGGTTTGCGGTTCGCACCCGGGAACTAGCCTCGGCGCGCGCAGCAGCGGAAACACTCCCCACAATGTTAGAAGCGGATTCTAATGAAATGGGTAACAAATAAGCTGAACTTTGTTGTTTTGAAGGTTTGCTTGGGCGGGGATCGGGAGTTGACGGTCGCTTGCCAAGTCCAGCGATCGCAATGGTCCAAGCAGGCGATCTCGCATTGCTCGATCAGCCCAGAGCAGATGCCCTTGCCCATTGTTGACAGAAAGCTGGCCAGCTCCTGATGCGCCAGCAGGCAAATGCGAACCTTGCAGACCATAATCGACGCCCTGCTAAACGCAGAGCGCTTCAACATCCTGGGCACACACTTCGATCGACGCATGCTGGTTAATCATCGAGAGGGTGAGGACAAAGCGAAGATTGTTATTCTTCCGCACCAGTACGCCCTCCAGGCCCTGCATCACGCCTCTCCGGATGCGCACCTTCTGGCCCACTGCGAACTCCGGGTAAGGCTCGGCTCGGCTCCTGCAGAAATCAGAGCGGAGGAATTCGATCTCGGAATCCGGTACCGGAACAGGTTCATTGCTGTTCCCGACAATCTTAAGGACGCCGGGCGATTGAAGAACTTTGCCGCGCTCGCGGTGATCGATGCACACAAATAAATAGGTAGGGAAAAGCGGCAAAACCACCTTGACGCGCTGCCGATTCTTCCAGACCCGTTCGCTTTCGTAGATGGGCAGAAAACATTCGATCTGCCGGAGCGTCAATTGCTTCTCCACCGATTTTTCGTTTCGTGGAACCGTGAATACGGCGTACCAGCGGCGACGGGAAGGGCTGGGGCAGAATTCCAGTTCAGCAATCGAACGGAGATTCGAAGTCGTCCAGGGAGTGGCCATAATGTAAGTCTCTTTGCGCAAATGACAGGAAAGTGGGCGGGACCGTTCGTGTTGGTCCATTCTGGCCCATGGGAGCCCGGGATTCGCCCCCTTACCCGACCAGTAAAGGATCCCCGGCAGAGCCGGGGGAACTCCAGGTGTTATTCGTGAATGAGTGTCACATCCCGCGAACTGCGCTCCTGCAAACCTTCGCGCGAAGTCATGGCGTAAATCCGCAGAAATCTAAAAACCAGGAAGCGTCGAATGAAACGATGATAGCACAACGAGAGTGAGTCATTGCTTATGGCTGAGATTTCGTCCAAGACCTGCAAATTCAGATGATTTGCGGCCGTTTTTCCCCAATCGCCCGTCTTGTTTCGCTTTAATTTCGTATTTTGGTACACTGCAAACGATCCGAAAAAGCGGGAAACTGACAGCAGGTGCTTACATCCACTGCCGGGTTCGCGGGGCCTTCCTTCGGCATTCGGCCCGGGCTCACCGCAGACGTTACAAGCATGGGATCGGGCAAAAGAAAGCGTCTGCGCCAGGGTCCGAGAATGCTCAGCGGTTCGTGGTCCCACTTCGGATAATCAGGCGACGTTCTCCACATACCAGCGATACGCCGCGCGAATGCCGGTTTCGAAATCGGTGGGCGCCGTCCAGCCAAGCGCTCGAAGCCGGCTCACATCCATCACCTTGCGCGGCGTTCCGTCCGGCTTGGTTCGATCGAAGGTAAACGTCCCTTTCCAGCCCACCATGTGGGCGATGCTTTCGGCCAGTTCCAGGATCGTCATCTCGCGGCCAGTGCCGACGTTGAGGAACATCTCCCCGCTGTAATTCTTCATCACGAAGACGCAGGCATCGGCCAGATCCTCAGAGAAGAGAAACTCCCGCTGGGGCGTGCCGCTTCCCCATATCTCCACGGTCGGGCTATTGGTCACCTTTGCGGCATGGATCTTCATGATCAGCGCGGCTACTACGTGGCCGCCTTGCGCGTCGTAGCGATCGCCCGGCCCGTAAAGATTGGTCGGCATTACAGAAACAAAGTCGCATCCATACTGGCGGCGGTACGCCTGGCACAGCTTGATTCCCGCGATTTTGGCAATGGCATACCACTCGTTGGTCGGCTCCAGCGCGCCGGTCAGCAACATTTCCTCGTGCATCGGCTGCGGCGCCATCCGCGGATAAATGCACGACGAGCCGAGAAACAGAAGTTTCTTTACGCCAGTCCGCCGTGCCGATTCGATCACGTTGGCGGCCATCGCCAGGTTGTCAGCCAAGAACTCCGCCGGCCGGGTAGAGTTCGCCAGGATGCCGCCCACGGTTCCCGCAGCCATGAACACCGCATCAATCCGTTTGTCGGCCATCCACGCGTTCACATCGGCTTGCCGCCGCAGGTCCAACTCCGTGCGGGCGGCGGTAACGATGTCGCAGTTCTCGCTCCCGAGGCGCCGGACGATGGCAGAGCCCGCCATCCCGCGGTGGCCCGCCACCCAGACACGCTTCCCGGTTAAGTCGAATTTGTTCATGGCAATGAAGGTGCGCTCAGCTGGAATTCCCGGGCGATGACCTCAAGGTCAGAATTCACCATCTCCGATACCAACTCGGGAAAAGTGACTTTATGATGCCAGCCGAGCAC
>CAVREL010000034.1:0-9831 GCA_963720105.1 uncultured Acidobacteriota bacterium
TTTCTGGCCATCGCCCTGGTGCAGACCGAAGACCTGAGGCCGAGTTTCCTTCCCTCCAGCATGGGTCGCGACTTCTTCCTCAGCGGCTACCGGATTTTTACCCGGCTGGACAGCGTCGCCACGTCGAAGCGAGGTTTGCGCATCCTGCGCAGCGACACCGATCGCCGATGGATGGTGAGCGCGGGCAATCTCCTTACGCATTACAACTATCGTCTTTGCCGGGCGAAGCTCGACGAGCACATCGGCGAGATCCATTGGACTATTCAGACGCCGCACTCGGAAGCCGACCTCGATGTGGTCGCCAGGCTGGAAGGCGAACCGCCGCCGCTCCCGGCCGGATCTCCTTTTAAGAACCTGGCCGAGGCGAGGCGGTTTGCGGGCCCGCTTCCCTACACCTTTGATTACGAAAAAGCCACCGGCTCGATTATCGCCATTCGCGCCGTGCGGCAGAGATGGGCTCCGCGGCCCGTAGCCGTTGAGGTGCGGCGAAACACGTTTCTGGAGCGGGAGCCGTTCTCCCGTGCGGTTCCGGCCCTCGCCAATGCTTTTCACGTGCAGGACGTGCCGTATCGATGGGAGCGCGGGAGGAAGTGCCGATGACTGCCATTGCGGTTCGCAGCCGCTACCAGGGCGTCGTGCAGATCGTGAACTTCAACCGCGGCATGTACTACGCGGTGTTGTCCGCGCTGGGAGCAGCGGGGATTCTTTGTCCATTTCTCGCGGGCGGTGAACGGCTTATGCTGGCAGCCGTTTTTACGCCGGCGCTGTTCTGGATGGCAGCGTCGCTCGCCGTATCGCATTACGTATACGATCGTTCTCCGCTTTACAAACTGGACTGGCTGGCTTGCGCCTTGCCGCGACCCGTACAGTCGTGGATCAACATTCATTCAGGCTGGGACGAGAGCAGCGTCCGGCTTCACGCGATCTTTCCCGATGCGGTCGGGCAGGTTGTGGACATGTTCGACCCCAAGCTCATGACGGAACATTCGATCCAACGCGCCCGGCGGCTCAACCGGCCGGCGCCATCGGCAGTCGCAGCGAATTACGACGCCTTGCCGTTCGGCGATTCCTCGTTCGACACGGCTTTCTGCATTTTTGCCGCGCACGAATTGCGCCGTCACCATGAGCGCGTGCGGCTCTTCAGGCAGATCGCGCGCGTGCTTTGCGCCGAGGGCCGGCTGGTGGTGGTGGAGCACTTGCGTGACGGGCGGAATTTTCTCGCATTCGGACCCGGATTTCTGCATTTCTTTTCATGCGCCGAGTGGCGGCGGACAGCTTCAGAAGCGGGCCTGACCCTGACATCAGAATTTTCGTTCACTCCTTTTGTACGGGTCTTCATTTTTGAAAGGAGCCTATGAATCTCTCCGTGCATCTCGAAATCGTTGGAGCGCTCCTGGTCATGCTGGGCCTGAGCCATGCGTTTTTCAATCGCTTATTCGGATGGGAACAGGAGTTGGCGGGCGTGTCGCTGCTGACCCGCCGCATCTTCTACGTTCACACGTTCTTCATTGCTCTGGGCGTGGTCCTGGCGGGGGCAGGATCGTTTCTGTACGCCGATTCATTGCTCCACCCGGGTCCATTGAGCCGCGCGATTCTTTTGGGCATGACGGCCTTCTGGTTCTGCCGCCTGCTGGCCCAGTTTTTCGCTTACGAGACAGCAATCTGGCGCGGCGACCGCTTCCGCACCTGCATGCATGTCGTGTTTTCGCTGCTGTGGTGTTACGTTACCGGGGTCTACGCTATGGCGCTGCTTGCGGTCTGGAATTCCGGCCGCGGAGCGATCATCGCCGGCCGGTGAATGTAAGGTTCTGCGGATGCGGCGATTTCCCGGTGAGGCGATGCCAAGTTCCGCGCGCCGTCCGTCAACGCAGTAAGCATCAGCCCTTTTCATCCAGCAGCAGCGACTGCATTTCGATGGTTGGCAGGACGCGGATTCCGCACCTGCGCGCCACCTGGAGAAAATGCTCTGTGCCGCCGGGGCCGTCACCGACGTTCCCATCCCACAAAGCCAGCAGGGCGCGTTCTCCGGCCAGCCGGCCGGCCTCTTCGATCATCCACAAATTGGCGCGCTGCCACACGTTGTCGGTCGGTCCTTCCAGCAGGCCATCCTGGTCTCCCATCACGCGCAGCCGTGGACCTGCCTTGTCGAGAAGAGCCGCGAAGCGGTTCACCCACTCGCGCCCCGCCGGTGCTACAGACTGGGCCTCGAAGTCTTTCGGAGGCAGTGCCAGCAAGACCCGTGTCGCTATGCCCAGTCCTTCGCAGCACTCGTGAAAAAGAAGATCTCCGCCGCTTGCCGCCGCGGCCAGTCCCACGGTGTTTCCCGGTGTGTTCCATGTGAGTTCGGCAATCGCGTCGTGAATCGCCTGCCGTGCGCGGGCCTCGGCCCAGGCAGGAAACCGAGCCTGCTTGCGGTCTGGGCGATCGATCATATGGCCGGTGAACAGCAGCGCGTGCGCGAATTCCACGCCGGGCTGGATGGAATCTGCATCGCCGCAAGGAAAAATTGATTTCTGATCAGCCATGTGCGCGCCTCACTGGGGAGTCAACGCCAGGAAGTTCCACAGCCGTCTGACTTCCGTTTCGAAATCGGGATCGAGTTCCGGCTTGCTTCCATCGGCGGCGCCCATTCCCAGTTTTCCCAGCTCCGATCGCGCTTCGGCCAGCTTCCCTGCGATCCAGTTGGCATTGGCCTTCTCATACGTGAAGAAGCGGCGCAGGAGATGGCGTTTGTCCTCTTTCAGGTTGGAAGCTTCGACCTTATCCATCGCCAGATCGGCCAGGCTGTGCATGCGCACCGTTTCGCGGATCTCCGCCAGGCAATCGAACAGGATTCTCATGGCCTCGCCCCACCCATTCCAGTTGTTCAGAAGCTCAAACAGGTTCGCGGCGTCGACCGCATTTTCGATCGCCTTACTGAATTGGCCGGCGGTAACACAGATGCGCGCCGAGGTATTCAGGCAGTACGCGATCTGCAGGCGCCGGCCGTGGAACGAATGAATGGCTATGGCGCGATTGAGATACGCGCGCGCATTCTCCAGGCGGTCCGGAGAAGACGACAGCAGGTCGGCCCAGTCGCGCAGCAGCCGGCCGATGGCTCCCTGCCATCGGGAATCGTGCTGGCCCACGCGGCACTTTTCCAGGTCGTTCAGCGCCTGCTCGTACAGTATTTCCGCGGCCCCGGTCTTCTTCAGTGACTGCAGCAGGTAACCGAGCTCGTGCTTGGCGCGGCCCGATTCCCGCTCCGGGGCCTCCGTCCCCGGATTGGTAATAACCGCCCGGAAATAATCTTCCTGGCAGTGCTGCTGTTGCAGGGTGGTGAGGGCGCCGTCGGCGTGGTTGAGCATCCAGTCCGGCTTGGGATTAGGAATCTTCCCCCGCCGGCTGATGAAGTTCGCCGTCAGCAGCCACTTCTCTGCCTGGCTGGAAAGGCGCTGGATGAAGCGCAAGGCGTTCTCGTTGTCCTGGTTTCGTACGCAGGCGAAGTACGCCGCCGAAAGCATTTCGTCCCCGCAATTCTCTGCCAGGGTTTCGCGCGCCTTGTATGCCCCTTCCGGGTGGTCGTCCACCAGGTCGATCAGAGCGGGCTCGGGCTGCGGGCCATAGAGCAACAGAAACGTCAGCGTCGAAGCCGGCCGGATGTTTTTGAGGAATTGCAAATGTCTCGGCGCCGCATTGGTCCAGACCAGCAGCGGCGAGCCATACCGTTCAATCTTGCTGAAGAACCACATCAGCTGCTCGGCGGCATCGGTATTGGGACTGTCATCGCCATTTACGTTGAGCTCGCGCAGCACCGAATCGTTCAGCGGATGGTCCGCGCCGTCCAGCCGGATCACGTTGCCGCGCCATGCCTTGAACGCCGAGAGCGGAAGCTTCGCGGTTGCTTCCAGAGGCAAATCCTCGAAGCCATGGAATTCATTCGGGATTCCGTGCTGCAACTGGCTTACGGCCGTTGCAAGGCTGGCCCATAGTTCACCGGCTGCGGGAGCGGCGCCGGGGGCGGCAGACGTCGTGGCTGCCGGTTGCGGGGCATCGGCATTGGCGCTCCCAGACGCGTCTCTCGGCGAAGGATCGCAGGGAGGCGAGTTGGCCAGGGCCGGCGCCTCGTCTGCCGTCCATTGCTCCTGCGGTACTCGAGGGCCGTTCAGGGGCAGCGCGCTCAGGTCCAGCGGCGCGCGCATGTATAGCGTCATGGATGCCCAGTTCGCGAATTCGAATTCGTTGGCGAACTTGGCGGCCCGAATCCGCACCAGCGCGGTCTCCGGATCGCGGCTGGCCGTCGGTCCGAACACCTCGCGATAAAATGCCGTGGAGATAGACTGGGCGTCCAGGTTGTGCAGCTCGGCCAGGAAAGACAGCACAAACCTGGCGCCGCTGCGGTGCAGGCACAGCGCCGGCGATTCGCCCCAGGAGTTCGCCGCACCCGAGCAGCAGCTCCACAGCAGCGCGATCGGCACGCTGGCGAACGTATTGGCCAGAGCGGTCGCGAACACGCCCCCGATCGCGTTGGTCACCGCGTCGCCATGCTCCTCGAGATGGAGGATGTCGATGTTCGCGACGGGCTTTCCTGCCTGCCAGGCCTGGGCGCCATCGACCACTTCGATTTCGTGGGGCAGATCGGCCAGCGATGAGGTGGTCACCTGGCTGGTATCCATGCCGCTGAAGGTCATCACCCGGAGTGTGCTTCCGGTGGTGAATTCCGCGGTGCTGAAATCTCCCCAGGACTGCACCACCGACAGATCGCCGGCGGCGAGAAACGCGCCGCTATCGTCGATCATCGCCGCCCAGGGCAGCAGATGCAGTTCCGGGCGCGCCGTCTGAATGACCAGGCGGCGCGGCTCTCCCGCCCGGCCCAGAAAATCCCTCAGCGCGGGACTCAACGCCACCAGGCTTTCGTAAAGCTGGTGCGCAAGGCTGCGGATCGCAGCCGCCTGCCGGCGCATCGTGGCATCGTGATTGATATTGCAATCCCGCAGCTTGCGGTCAAACTGGCGCCACTGCTCGTCATTGATGGGAGAGCGGAATGTCTGGGCGGGGTACGTCGCGTTCTCGATTTGCAGGATCACCCCGAAATCGCGTTCCGTGGCCAGGGGGAGACTGCCCTCGGTCGCCTCGCTGAACAGCACAAACTGCACCACGGCAGTTTTCCTGTAGAGATGCATGCGATAACGCTACCATATGCCTGTTTTTAGCCCGCGAAGCGGGCGCCAGATGATAGCCCCAGGCGCAAGCCTGGGGAATGCGTTCGATGTACTAGGGCCAGCCCCCGCAGGGGGCGGCAGAAGCACACCCAGTTCGCACACGGCGAACATAATCGGCAATCTGCACGACGCACCACACGAGTCCCTAGTCCCTAGTCCCTTAGTCCCTTAGTCCCTAGTCCCTTCTTTCATGTGCTACGCTTCTTGCACACCGATATCTCACTCCCCTTCCCTATCGTACGAACGAGGTAATCATGTCGCCGGCCGCGAAAAAGAAAGACCCCAGCATCACGTTTCTGAATAAGTTTGGATACAACGTCATCCGCCTGCCCCGTACTGGAATTGAGCCCCTGGACGTGATCGGGCGAGACCAGTCGATGCAGTGGCTCGGCCCCATCACCAAGGTGTGGACCAGCGCCAGTCCCGTGCCGCTGCCCGGCCCTGCGAACCCGGCTGCGGCCGTGAACGGCCAGCGCACCGGCGGGCTCGATCTTTCCTTCGGCCTGAGCATTCTGGCCAGCACGCTGGCAGCTTTCGGTGCGTCCGCGCCCTCGCTCAACGTAGCGTTCAAGAATGCTCACGCGGTGCAGTTCACCTATAGCAACGTGACTTCCACTTCGGTCTCGCCGTTCGATGCAGGCAATTACCTCTCAGCGGGAACGCTGCGCACCGACAATCCGGTGGTGATGAACTACTTCGGCAACGACAAAACAAAGGCCTACCTCATTCTCGAAGTGCTGAAGGCGAATTCCATCACCGTCACGGCGACTGATTCGCACGGAAGCGAAGTCAGCCTCGACCTCCCGCACATCGAGGGCATCGCCGATGCCAAGATCGGCGTGAAGCCGTCGGGTAGTTCGAACTCCACCGTTACCTTTACCGGCCCTGTCCCGGTCACCTTCGGCTTTGCGGTACAGCAGATCGCACGGCAGGAAGATAAGTGGGTTCTGCGCGGCGCCGCGCCCGGCGCTGACATCGCGTTTGGGGCAGCGAGCTTCGGTATGGACATGCAGCCCGAAGAAGCGACCAATCCCATGGTCTTCGACACCGGCGACTTCGACTGCCGGGTCGATATTTGAGCTGCGTTGTCCCTGGCCTTGACGTGACAACAACAGAGGATGAAGACTCTATGCCTGACTCCGTATCCGATCTGCCCTATCCGCTGCTCGTCAACGCGCTGACCGGCGAGCCCATGCCGCCGGTTTCTTTCGACCGCCTGGGCGCCTTGGCATCCAATGGCTCCGGCCCCGAAGGCCGCCGCGCACCAAACATTCTGGGATGGGATCCCAATGCCGGCGATCCCAACGTTCTGGGCGAGAGCGGCTGGGGCATCATCTTTGAGGCTGACGCCGACCCGGCGATCAAGGCACGGCTTCAGCCGCTCATCGATTCGCGCGCCAACGCGGCCCAGCAATTCTTCAAAATCTTCACCGGAAACACAGGGGCAACGCCGGGCGTAACCCCGGGCCAGACCGCCGCAAGCTGGATACGGCCGCTCTGCGTTTCGCTCGACACGCCGGTCGATCCCCTCAACGGCATGCCGTATTACCTGCTCATCGTCGGACCGCCCGACACCATCACGTTCGATTTCCAGGCATCTCTGAAATCTCAGTTTGCCGTGGGCCGCCTTTATTTCGACGACATCGAAGACTATGGCCGGTATGCGCAGGCGATGGTGCAATACGAAAGCAAAAGCTACACGCCGATTCAAAGCAGGAGCGCCGCCCTCTGGGTCACCCGCAATCCAGGCGATCTCGCCACCGCCATGCTCTCGGGAACCATTTCGCAAGACTTTCTCCCCCCCGGCACGCCGCTGGGCACGCGCCGGAATTTGAATTTTCTGCAGAATGCGTTCGTGAATGAAAAAGCCACCAAGGCGCGGCTTATCGAGATCCTGCGCGGCAATCTGCCCGGAGGTCCGCCGGCCGTCATCCTCACCGGCTCGCACGGGTGCAACTACGCCGGCGCCGATCCTGGCACGCAGCGCCGCATGCAAGGCTCCCTCATGACCCAGGAATGGGTGCCGAAAACACCCGCCAGCCCAGCCAATCAGTTTTGCGCCGACGATATTCCCGCCGATGCCAGGCTTCTGGGGACCATGGGATTTCTCTTCGCCTGTTTCAGCGGCGCTTGCCCGGCGGAAAATAACTATTTTCTCAACCCAGATGGGTCTCCCATCAAAGTTGCCCCCCAGCCGATGATTTCCCGTATACCCCAGGCTCTGCTCAGCCGCGGCATGCTGGCGGTCATCGCCCATATCGATTTGGCGTTTCCTTACGCCTTCCAGGACGTGGACGGCACAACCCATACAGAGGCCGTCCGCTCGCCGCTGGAGCAGATCATGGCCGGCAGCCGCGCCGGCTATGCCGCTGACATCCTTACCTCGATGTGGAACTCGCGCGCCGCGCATCTGGGCATGGCTCAGGGGATGGCGCCCGCGGCCACGGCTCCTGCGGCCGCTCCAGCCGATCCAGCCGCCGCCAGGCAGTTGGCCCACATGACCCTCGCCCGCGACGACGCGCGCAACTACATCGTGCTGGGCGACCCGGCGGCCCAGTTGCGCGTCAAGGATTTGAAGTGACGATCGTCTGTTGGGCTGTTTTGAAAGGGCACGGCTTTACATGCTGCGGAAAAAACCCGTTGCGGGAGGCGCCTTGTAACAAGGGCACGACTTTAGAGGCTGCGGAAAAACAGTTAAGGGACGAGCAATCGAGGGTAAAAAACATCCCTCAGGGGCTAAAGCCCAATACATTTTGTTCGGCTTATCGGCACGACTAAAGTCGTGCCCTTTCAAAACAGCCCAACACGCAGGGTTTTTCCGCAGCCTGTTTAGTCGGGCCGCAAATCGCGCACAAATCAACGTGGGCTTTAGCCCCTGCTACGCTCGCGCGCGGGATATCGCTGCATTTAGTCGTGCCGAAAGCGTCGCCCACGTCTGCGGGCCTTCCGAGCCCCCGCTTCGTCAGACCTGTCAGTGGCCCGGATTCAGAACATTGTCGAAGTCCGGCGTGTCCGACACGGCGAATTCCAACTGCAGGTTTTGCGAGCTTCCGGTGGGATACCGCGTGGGCGCCGCACTCGCGTCGGGAGCGAAAAACACACTGTAAGCGCCGGGACCGGAGGACGTGAAAGAGAACGCCGCCGCCCCCGACGGCCCTATGGTTGCCGGGTTTGCGGGAGTGGGCGACAGAAGCGTGAGCGCATCCGGGGAGAAGTAGGCCAGGGCTTGCGTTCCATCATCGGTTGAAAACGAAACCGTGTCGCCATTCACCACGGCAACCGAAGCGACGCTGGGGACATAAGTTCCATCCTCGTGCACGAGAGTGACGTCAGTGTTTGCCATGTCGGAACCCTAACGGATTTCGATTTATGCGTCTACTGTTTTTTTGCCTTCTCGGCGGCCAGAGCTTCTTTGAATTTCGGATCCGTTCGAATGCCCGCCAGCGCGGGATCGCGCTCAAACTCATTCATGTGGAACCCTCGCGCAATCGCCTTGGCCAGCAGCGGAATCGCCTCTGCGCGCTGCCCCAGGATTTCATCGCTCATTCCCGCATAGAAGTTCGCCCTGGGGTCATCGGCCGCCAGCGCGATCGCCTGCCGCGCCAGGGTCAGGCTCCGGTTTGCGTCCCCTATCTCCGCATAGCTGTAAGCCAGCGTGCCCAAAAGTTCAGGATCCCGAGGGTTCTGCTTACGTTCAACTTCCTCCAGTTCGATCGATCGCCGGTACGCTTGCATGGCCTCGTCGTGGTGCTTTCCGCTCCAGCGGTACGCTTCAGCGAGATTGGCCCAGGCATTGTAGAAATTCGCCCTCAGCTTGATCGATTGCTGGTGCGCGGCAATGGATTCGTCGTACTTGCCCTGGTACAGGAAAAGCGTTCCCAGCAGAGAATATGCCTGGTCGGTGGGCTCGATCTGGATGGCCTGGTGCACATCCTTCAGTGCCTCATCAATCTGGTTCACCTGCGACCGCACCAGCCCGAGATCGAAATACACAACCCAGTTATCAGGAGCGTTTTTTACCGCCTGCTCGAATAAAGGAATCGATCCGGACATATCGCCCTGGTTGAATTTCGCGATGGCCAGATTCACCGGCCAACGCCAGTCATCGGGGGCCAGGTCGATGGCTTTCTGGTATGCGGCCAGCGCGTCCGGCATCTTTCGTTGCGCTTCGTAAACCTCTCCCAGCGCGCCCTCCACCTCGGCGCTCTGCGGTTCGAGTTTGCGGGCCTTCTGGATCTCTTGCATGGCCAGATCCGTATGCCCCTCCTGGGCCTCGATGCGCGCCAGCGTAATGCGCGGCGCAGCCAGTTCCGGACCGAGACTGCTGGCCTGCTCGCTCTCCTGCCTCGCCTGCTCCAGCAACTTCGGGTCGTGAGAGTGGACGCGATAGAGCGCGAAATGCGCCGCTCCAAGCTGAGCCTCGGCCAGCGCGTTATTCGGATCGGCCGTGAATATCGCCTCGAATTCCTTGGCCGCCTCGACCAGGTTCGATTCCTTGTACGAGCGCAGCAGCAGGTCCTGCGCTTTTTGGAATTCGTTATTGCCCGCCACCGAGGCATTCGGAGAATGCGACGATCGTTGCCGGCTTCCATACCATACGAGCGAGGCGGCCAGGAGCACCGCGATCAAC
>CAVREL010000035.1:0-4111 GCA_963720105.1 uncultured Acidobacteriota bacterium
AGCTCAATCCCTTCGACCTGGTGGTTCTGCTGTCGCTCTCGAACACCGTGCAGAACGCCATCATCGGCGAAGACAATTCCGTGACCGGCGGCATCATCGGCGCCTTTGGCCTGCTGGCCATCAACTGGCTGGTGGCCAGGACGCTGTACAGCGTGCCGCGCCTGAGGCGAACCCTGGAAGGCCGCTCGACGGTGCTGATCCGGGACGGCAAAATGGACCATGACGCCGTCCGGCGCGAAGCGCTCACCCGCGAAGAACTGATGGAAGCCCTCCACCACCAGGGCTTCGAGCATCTGAGCCAGGTCCGCCGCTGCGTGCTGGAACCGAACGGAACGTTTTACGTGGAAGCCGTGGAACCGGCGCTGTCGGAACGGCAACATGCCGAGGTGGTGGCCAAGCTTGAGTCGCTCACCCGCGAGATCGCCGCGCTGCGCACCCAGGCGGCGGGCGGATAACAGCGCGGCCCGCGCTAGAGGCATTATTCATCCCCGCGTCATTTGCGGGGAGGCTTTCATTGGTCGAATTTGCGCGTCTCACCGGTAGACTCAAACTGGAGAGGTTGCCCCTTAACAATGCGGTTTTTGAAGTACACCCAGGCTACGGCACTATTCTTATTTACCCTGTTTTTCGGTTCCATCACGGTATGCGGGCAAACGCTGGAACACCGGCCGCCGGCAAAGCCCGTGGTCCCCGGCGATAACAGCGCGGCAGCAACGCACCCGCTACCAGGATCGCCCGTGCTCCCCTCCGGGACCAGCTTGCAGGTGGAGATTACCCATCCCTATTCCATGAAGGCCGGCGAGACGATTGAAGGGCGGCTCGTGTATCCGCTTTATATCGGCGGGAAGCTGGCCGTTCCCGAAAATACCATAGTCCGCGGCACGGTGACGGCTCTTGACCCGGATACGAAGGAACGCTGGCATGGGCGCCTGATGGGCGACTTCACTCCGTTTCATGATGCCCGGGTGCAGTTCAATGAGCTGGTGCTGCCGGACGGGACCATGCCGATTACCACCAGCGGGGCATCGACAGGAGCCATGGTGTTGCGTCTCGCCGCTGCCGGGGCGCGTCCGAAGCAGTCGCTGGTGGCACGGCAATGGGCGCAGGCCAAGGCGCGCCTGCACCAGCAGATTGCGTTCTTCACCGATCCAGGGCTCGGCGACCGCGCGCGCCAGATTCTGTATCACCAGCTTCCCTATCATCCGGAGCGCATCCCCGCGCATACTTCATGGACATTTGAATTGGCCGCGCCCGTGGCGCTTTCCGGCAAGCCCGCCGGCCCGGCCGCTGTTCCGCCGACGGCACGTCCTGCAGGCACGCCGGAAACCTGGTCAGTCCACGCGCTGCTGATCGCGGGTGTGAGCTCGGCGACCGCAAAGCCGGGCGATCCGGTACGCGCGCTGGTCGTTGAGCCGGTGCTGGATAAGGATCAGCAACTTGTGGTGCCGCAGGGCTCGGTGCTGGTGGGACACGTGACCACCGCGAAGGCCGCCCGCCCGCTGGGGCGCAACGGCAAACTGCGCTTCACCTTTCAGCAGGTGCAGTTTCCAGAAAGTGCCGCCGCGAACCGGCCCGTGGAGGGCGCGCTGGCCGGCGCCACCACGCAGGGACCGCAGAGCCTGAACCTCGATGCCGAAGGAACCGTCACCCCGAAGAACCAGTCAAGCGCCATCGCTCCGCTGCTGCTCACGTTGCTGGCCGGGCGGGCTCTCGATAATGACGGCAATCTCACGGTGCAGACGGGCGTGGCATCGAACGGCTTCGGGCTGGTGGGAAGGGTGGTGGGCATTGCCGCCGGAAACCGCAACTTTGCGGCGGGACTGGGCTTCTATGCTGCCGGGCTTTCCTTCTACCAGAATTTCCTGCGGCCCGGCCACGACGTGGTCTTTCCCAAGGACACGCGTATCGAGATCGAGACCACGCCCCTTCGCGCGCCGGTGCTGAAGCCGGAAGGGCAATAGTACGACAGAGAGAACCCAGGTCTCAAAATCGAGACCTGGGGCACCCGCCGGACCATCCAGTTTGTTCTGCCTCACTCCCACTCGATCGTGCCCGGCGGCTTCGACGTGATGTCGTAGACCACGCGGTTGATCCCCCGCACCTCGTTCACGATGCGGTTCGAGATCCGCTTCAGCACCTCGTAGGGCAGCGGCGTCCAGTCGGCGGTCATGCCGTCTTCGGAATGCACGGCACGCATGGCGCGCGGTGTACGCATAGGTACGCTGGTCGCCCATCACGCCCACGCTCATCACCGGCAGCAGCACGGCGAAGCTTTGCCAGATCTTGGTGTAGAGCCCGGCGGCCTTGATCTCGCCGACCACGATCTCGTCGGCCTCCTGCAGCAGGGCCACGCGCTCCGGCGTCACTTCGCCCAGGATGCGCACGGCCAGGCCCGGGCCCGGGAAACGGCTGGCGGCTCAGTATCTCTTCGGGCATGCCCATGTCGCGGCCGATGCGGCGCACTTCATCCTTGAACAGATCGCGCAGCGGCTCGATCAGCTTGAGCTTCATCAGTTCCGGCAGGCCGCCCACGTTGTGGTGGCTCTTGATGGTCTGGCTCGGGCCCTTCACGCTGCTCGACTCAATCACGTCGGGATAGAGCGTGCCCTGCACCAGCCAGTCCACGCCGCCGGTTTCTTTCGCGATGCGCGCGGCTTCGTCGTCGAATACCGCGATGAACTCCGCGCCGATGCGCTTGCGCTTCAGTCTCGGGATCGGTGACGCCGGCCAGCTGCGCAAAGAAATCGCTCGCTGGCGTCGACGGCTACCATGTTCAGTCCCAGCTTGTCGCGCAGATTCTTCTGCACGTTCTGGAATTCGTTTTTGCGCAGGACGCCGTTGTTGACGAAGACGCAGGTCAGCTGGCTGCCGATGGCCTTGTGCACCAGCATGGCCGCGACGGAGGAATCGACGCCGCCCGAGAGCGCGCAGATGACGTGGTCCTTGCCGACCTTCTCGCGGATCGAGGCGACGGTGGTCTCGACAAAGTGCGCCGGCGTCCAGTCGCCGCGCGCGCCGCAGATGTCGAAAACGAAATTCTTGAGCAGTTGCGGGCCCAGCGGCGTGTGGTGCACTTCGGGATGAAACTGCACCGCCCAGATGCGGCGCTCCTCGTTGGCGATGGCGGCCAGCGCGTTGGACGTGACCGCGGTGCGGCGAAATCCGGCGGGCAGCTCCAGCGCCTCGTCGCCGTGGCTCATCCATACCTGCATCGTCGCGCGGCAGGCCGGCAAACAGCGGCGTCTCGCGGTCCTCGATGGTGACCTCGGCGTGGCCGTACTCGCGCCGGGGCGCCGAACGCACCTTGCCGCCCAGATGATGCACGATGAAGTGCAGTCCGTAGCAGATGCCCAGGACCGGCACGCCCAGATCGAGCACTCGCGGATCGGCCGACCGGCGCGTCGGCGTCGTACACCGACGACGGGCCGCCCGAGAGAATCAGGCCGATCGGCTTGTAATGCCTGGATTTCAGCGAGCGGCGACCGTGCACGGCAGCACGACGGAGAAGACGTTCAGCTCGCGAATGCGCCGCGCGATCAGCTGCGTGTACTGCGAGCCAAAATCGAGGATGACGATTGTCTGGGTGTCCACTCCCTAGTGTGGCAGGGGCCGCGCGGGGCTGTAAAGGAGTGAAGTCGAAGCCTACTCATAGTGGTAACGCGCTTGCATAAAGTCGATCCGGTCATGCAACACTCGATAGACGATGCGATGTTCGTGGGTGATTCTGCGGCTCCAACAACCCGCGAACTGGAAGCGAAGAGGCTCCGGTTTTCCGATGCCCGAAAATGGGTCCAATCAGTTCTGGCCCATCTTGTACGAAAGCGGCGTGGTGCCGGAACCGTTCGACTATCACGACGACAAGCGCGTGATTGAATTCGGCATCGGGCTTACCGACCTCGTCAAGCGGCCCACCAAGGGCGTGGAAGAGCTGACCCGGGGGAGATTTTGCCGAAGGCCGCATCGTGCTTTCGCAAAAGCTGGAGGGAGTTCTCGCCGCACGTCGTTGCGTTCAATGAAAAATAGTCTACGAACAATTTTCCCAGCGCAAATGCAAGTTCGGCATCCAGAAAGAGCTTCTTTATGGGGCGCGCGTCTACGTGCTGGATGCAGC
>CAVREL010000036.1:0-50031 GCA_963720105.1 uncultured Acidobacteriota bacterium
GCCGCCGTCGCGGATGCCTTCCGGAGAGGATGCAATGCGCCTGCGATCAAGGCGATCACGCCAAGACCAAGCAATCCACCAATCAAGACAATGCGTTTTGATGGTTGGGTCATGTTTCACCTGCACAAGAAACTTGGCTATTTTAGGATTTGATTCCGCCGAAGGCGATAGGATCCGATGCTTTGGTATCGATTACGACGAGGGCAAACGCGACGAAGGCAGTTCCGGTAATCTGATGAGTGCCATAGAAGAAGGCTTCAGAAAAAAAGGAGCACGATTGCTAGCCGGCGCGTGGAAGCAGACCTTTTCCGTACGCGCGAACGAACTCAAGGCAATGAATCAGGAGCTTGCAAAGAGGTCCGCCGCACTCCAAGCCAGCTTGGCGTCAACGCCTACGTGGTGAAGCCGGTAGACTTCCGTGAATTCGTAAACGCCATCAAGGAACTCGGGGTCTTTTGGGCGGTCATCAACTAGCCCCCGCCTGGGAGTGCGAGCAAGCACTGACACGGGAGCGATGAATTCCCTTTACGAATTCTGCATATGGAAGAGGATGTCGCCGACTGGGAGTTGACCGCGCGACGGTGGTGGTTGGACGCTGTTTCTGGTGGTTCTCCGTCTTTTTGAGCAGTACGCTGCAAGCGAGACGGACTACGAACTGCAAACCATGGCCCGGGAGACAATGCGATCCGTTTCAAAATTGGTTGCCACCTACCTCGCCGGAAAGAACTGAGGACGGGCGGCCAGTCGGCTGAAGACACGACGGAACGCCAGTTCGGATTCATTCGCACATCGCTTGGGCGGGCTGAGAATCGATGTTCCGGAGCTCCTTTTTGGCGTCGCTGCGGGCGCGGACGTCGGCTTCGAGTCGCTTGGAAGCCGAGCGCAGGAGCAGCAGGTGCTGCCCGGTGAGCTTTTCGAGATTTGAAATCTGGGAGTCGAAGACGGGGAAGGCGACTCCCGCTTCCCAGACGGTGTAGAAATGAGCTTGGCTCCAAAGCCGCCGAAATCGACCAGAAGCAGAAAGACATCGACTCCCGCCAGCCGAAAAACGACGACCTCGAGATGACTTACAACAACGCCAAATCCAAAGCCGACGGGTCGCGAAGACGGAGGCCGCACCGGGACGCATGCCGACGGCGCGCGCGGCGGAGCGGGGCAGGTCGATAACGATGCGGATCAACCAGAAAAGGTTGAAGAAGGGGGATGAAGAGGAAGCCGACCGCAGTTCCGGGGGTGATCGAAGTGGCTTGCGGGTTAATGCGGCGGATGAATTTGTAGCCGCGAAAGACAGGGTCCATAAGGCCCAAGGGTAAGAAGTGGTACGGCTATCCACCCCGGAGCCGAACGAAGGACCCGAAAACGGGGAACCAGACCGAATCGCGAAAGCCAATCGTGCTCGGCTCGAAGTCGCACATGACCAAAACGGAAGCCCGCGAGGCTCTGGCCCGTGAAATAGCCAGGCAACGGGGCTGGTTCAGGACCAACGGGCAGGTCATGAACGATGGATCGGTCACTCTCAACTGGTTCTGCAAGAACCGCTACTTCCCGCTGAAGGAAGGGGACTGGAGGGAGGAAACAGCAAAAACGAAGAAGGGGCTTATTCAGACGAATCTCCTGGATGATCTCGGCGAAATCCCATTGAAGAACTTCGATCGATTCACGCTTCAATGCCCATGAACAAGCTGGCAAAGACCTGCTCTAAGGACACGGTGCTTCAAATGCGCGCATACCTGCGCGACATGTTCGAAGAGGCTGTGGATCAGGATTTTCTCTACAAGAATCCAGCGGCGCGGGTGAAGATTCCGAAAAACCTTCGTGAGACGGATACCACGACCCTCACCTGGGATCAGCTGCGCATGGCGCTCGAAGTGCTTGAGGAAGGCGATCGCATTCTCGTCGAGTTGGACATGACGGATGCTCTTCGCCCCGGCGAACTGTTCGCGCTGCCGTGGCAGTGCTTCGAACCCGAATCCTCGCGGCTGGTCATCCAGGAGACCGTCTACAAGGGCAAAATCCGGCCGTGGGGCAAGACGCGCAAGAGCCTCGCGCCAGTTCATCTGCCGCCGGTGCCGGTTTCGGATCTCCTGGCCTGGAAAGCGAGGTGTCCGGATTCCTCTCCGGATGCATTCATCTTTGCCAACCAGGATGGAGGGTTTCTTGATACCGGCAACTACCGCAAGAGGGTACTGAAGCAACTGGCTGACACTCTGAACCTGCCGAACCTGACGTTTCAGATCATCCGCCGGACCATCGCGACTCTTAGTCAGACCAAGGGCCACATCAAGGCGACGCAAGGATTGTTGCGGCATGCTCGCTTACCGACGACTGGGAACGTCTATGTCCAGATCCTTTCGGAGGGAGTTGTGGCGCTGGCTAACTCGATTCACGGCGAGCTCCGGAAGCCGAGCACGGCGACGGCCGAGACCAGCAAGATGGCCGCAAACCTGGGCGCGAAGAAGCAGCGTCACTCGGTGCGGAAGAACGCAAAATTGCGGCCAATTGGCGCCAAATTGCTTTCGGCCGGCTCCGAAGAGGCTCTTCTAAGTGTCTGATTTAGCTTGGGTTATTTGGTGGACCTGGTCGGGATCGAACCGACGACCTCTTCCATGCCATGGAAGCGCGCTCCCAAACTGCGCCACAGGCCCACGTGCTCAGGAGGATGTAACTTCATTATTCTCTCTGTTACTGGTGGGATTCGTCAATCATCCCCAGGCAAATCCGATGAGAGGTCTCCATGCAGGCTGCAGTCGTCAACGGTTGGGCCACGCGCCACGATACCAGGCGTTTCCCGAACCGGAAGCCGGGCAGGATGAGGCGCTGATCCGCGTCAGCGCAGCGGGTCTACACCCTATCGTGAAGGCGCTGGCCAGCGGCTCTCACTATGCGGGGGGCGGAGAGCTCCCCATGGTTCCCGGGGTCGATGGCGTGGGCACGCTCGACGACGGCCGCCGGGTCTACTTCACCTTTGCTCGCAGGCCCTGGGGATCGATGTGCGAGCGCACCGTGTGCCCTCGGTCGAAATGTCTGCCCGTGCCCGAAGGGCTGGACGACGCGTTGGCCGCCGCCTTGCCGAATCCCGGCATGTCAGCCTGGCTCTCGCTGAAGGAGCGAGCCCGGCTGGTGGCGGGGGAAACGGCGCTCATCATGGGGGCCACCGGCGTGGCCGGACAACTGGCCATTCAGGTTGCTCGTCATCTCGGAGCCAGGCGGATCATCGCGATTGGGCGCAACCTCTCCGCACTCGGCAACAGCGAGGTGGACTCGGTCATCCCTCTGAATCAAGACGACGATGCGCTGCGCGGCGCGTTTGCCAAAGAAGCCGAGCAGGGCATCGACGTGGTGATCGATTACCTGTGGGGCCGGCCGACCGAGATCCTGCTCGAGGCGCTGGCTCAGGGATTCCGCGCCAGCGCCACCCGCTCCACCCGATTGGTGGAGGTGGGAGAAAGCGCCGGCAAGACCATCCAGTTGCCCGGAGCCATCTTGCGCAGCATCGATCTGCACATGCTGGGAAGCGGATTTGGCTCTGTTCCTCTGGACCATGTGCTGGCGGCGATTTCGCAGCTATTCTCGCTGGCCGCGGCCGGAGTCCTTTCCATCGGAGTCGAGCGCGTTCCGCTGCGCGACGTGGAAAACGCATGGAACCGGGTCGAAAAAGGGCGGCGGATTGTGTTCACCACTTAGTAGGCCGAAGCGAATCGCTGAATCCGGAGGCGGTACTTTGTCCTATTGGGTTCTTGTCGCTTCCACCAGCCTCTCTACGGAGGGCGCAACCATGAGCAGAAAATCATATCTCTTTTCAGCGTAGAGCCCGCGAAGCGGGCGCCAGATTCCAGCCTCAGGCGCAAGCCTGGGGATTGCGGGCCAATGTAATAGCGGAGCCCCAGCAGGGCGCGGAAGAACCACATGCAGTCGCCGCCACAGGGCAAATCGGCAATCCGCATCACGCACCACACCAGATAGAAAAACAGGCGAGCGTTCCAAAGTCGCTCGCCTGTTTCGTGCGCTGCCGCCTGTTCTATTTGTTCGTGTCAGCGATCTTCAGCTATTCGTGCCCTCGTCCGTAGCATTCGCGCGCATTAAAACGCAGCGGGCTTTCGGCGCCACCTTCCAAGCCTCCCATCACCTTCAGGTAACAGGTACGCGCGGGATTGCCATAGGTGTGCCCATCGGGCCCGTCTCCGCCCGTCACATCCGGCCCAGTGGACGGAAACGGCATCGTGCCCCACCAGTCCGGTTTCGTTGAACGATAGAGTGATGGCGGCAGGTCATGCGGGCGCCCCGGACTCCACACAACCGACCCGTCAGCAAACGTATAGTTGCCGTGAAACAATTGGCTCCCGGAGACACCTTCACTGTGGCACGGAGGCTTCCCTCCGGCGCAGCCGGAGCCTTTGCCGTCATCGTTCGTCTCGCCATACCCGATCGACCATCCGTATGCAACGGCATCGTAGCTGCGGACTGCCGGGTACTCCACGCGAGCGGCCTGCCGCAGCGATCTTCCATATCCGGCGAGCGCCCCGGTCCACGCGCTTCCCACCACGTTGGCTACGAAATTGTTATGGCTCGCCAGATAAGAAATCTGCACAGCGCGCGAGGCCTGAAATGCAAAATGCCCATCGCTTCCTGAGCAACGAACCCGTGCCCGCCCCTCCATCGGCGAGCAAACCCGATTTGTTCCCGTCACCCAATTGCGAAAGGCGGTCGTGTCGCTCGAAGATCCCCAGATTGGATCCGCGAAGATCATCGTCAGCACATTGCCCTCGAGCAGGTTGAACTGCGGATGCGCCCCGTGAAACCATATTCCGCCTGTCACCCAGTCCGGAACCCGGCTGTCAAATTCTCCCGTCGCGTAGTTGTACGCGATGACGTTCCCCGCCGCTCCCCATGCCAGCATGATGGGCAGATGCGCTCGCTCGATGATGTTGTTTTCCACCAGCGTAGCCGTCGTCTTCCAGCCAATTTGAATATCGGAATCGAACGGGCCGGGCTTATGCAGATAGGCGTTTGAAAAATAGCTGTCGCGTATCTCGTCGTGAAATCCCCAGTACACGCGGACATAATCGCCGTCGGTGTAGTTGGACTCAACGCCTTTGATCCAGCAATACGCACAGATCATCAGGCCGAAGCTTGCGTTGTAGCCGGTGTTGTTGGCGCGCACCTGCAGATCCTCCACGCCTGCGCGCGTCGCCGACATCTGCAGCGGCACGGCTTGCGGACCATTTGAAAACGAGCTGAAAAGAACAGGGAAGATGGTGAGGTGGTCCCCGGCGATCTGATCCACACGGACAATCTGTCCACGGGCCAGCATGCCGTCGCTGGTCCATTGTCCGTCGCACCAGCCGCAGTTGCCTTCGCTGCCGTTGCTGGTCACGAACCTCGGATCGTTCGGCTCGGTCACGACCAGGTATTGGCCGGCCACAATGCCGGCGGAACTTGCGACCGTGATGCGCATCGAACCCGCGGCCGCTCCGTCGATGATCCGGATCGGCCGGTACGGAACACTCCAACTGCTACCCAGGCTCACAACGTAGGCGCCCGATCCGACAGACGCATCGAGGATGGTCTTGTCCGCGCCGGCGCCGCGCAGCGTTACGCCTGACGGCACAACCACGGTGCGGTCGATACGATAAGTCCCCGCAGTGAGATAGACGGCCTGGTCCTTGCGACAGCGCGCCAGCGCCGCATTGATTTCCGTCGCGCCCGCCGGCGGCATCACCGTCGCGCAGAGCATCGTTCGCGCCGGAATCTCTCCCACTCCGGCTTTCGACCAGTCAATGGCGCGATCCGGACCGAGAATCTGCGGCCATGACTGGGCGCCGAAGAATCCGCCCCCTGAGAGAATCATTGCCAGGACGGCGCACTTGCCCTTCATCGAGATTATTCCGGGACGCATTTTTCGTGTGCTTCGGTTGAAACTGTCCGGCGCACTCCATCTGGCAGAGCGCGTTCATAGGCTCTCAACAGATTCTCCGCTGAGAAACTCCACGCCAGTCCGTCTTCCACTCTCCGGCGTCCCACTGCGCCCATCCTCTCCCGTTCTTCCGGATGATCGAGAAGCCAGACGATCTTCTCGGCGAAATCGCCCGCCATGTTTGCCGGATCCGCGTAGAGCGACGCCTCGCCGGCGCTCCTGCGCCCTTCCTTCAGTTCGAATTGCACGATTGGTTTCGAAAGAGCCATATATTCCATGATCTTGATCATGGTTGAAAGGTTGTTCATCTCCGATGGAGGATCGGGATCGACACACACATCTGCCGTCGAGAGGATCTCAAGCAATTCCGAATCCGACACCCGGCCGGTGAACTCCACCGCGTCGAGGCCATTTTCTCGCGCCATGCGCCGCAGGCTCTCCAGTCGAGGTCCGCCGCCAACGCATGTGAAGTGCACATCGTCCCGTCCGAGATCGCGGATGTAACCTGCCGCCTCAATCAGGATTTCCAGGCCTTCCTGTTCCGCCATGGTTCCCACATAGCCGACCATGAACCGCTTGCCTCGTTTGCGATCTGTATTGGGAGCTGCCGGCCCAAAAGCCCTGAGATCAGGTCCATTGCGAACCACGAATACATTTTCCGGCGCAACGCCGCCACGCTCGATGGCGATTGCCCGGTAGCTCGCGTTGGTTGACATCACTACATCCGAGCAGCGGAAAGTCATTCGCTCCAGCCACCGTTGGATACGGTAAAGCCGTCCCCGTTTTCCGTACTTCGACAGATACAGCTCCGGATTTGCATCGTGATGATCGAAAATGTACTTGACGCCGAATGCCTTGAATGGCAAGGCGACGAGAAATATGTCGTCCGGCGGGTTGCAGCCCTGGATAACATGAAACCCCCGCCTCACAAAAATCCACCACGAGAACACCATCTGCCAAAACAGGGACAATCCGTACTCGCAGATGTATCCGAATGCCCCGCTTCCTTCCGGAGGGGCGGGGTAGCGGTAAATGTGGACGCCCCTCAGATACTCGTAGCTTCGGGTAGCCCCGATCCCTTTGGGACACAGCACCGCAACGCGATATCCGCTCTCAGATAGAGACTGTGCTTCCTTCCACACTCGCGTGTCGAAGGGAACCGGGAGATTCTCCACAATGATAAGAACTTTGTTTTTCATGGTTTGCATTTACTTTTCCCAGTGCCTGCCACAGTCCTGCCAACGCGCAGAGCATAGTGCCTTGGCCCCAGTGCAGCATGGGAGTTTTGTTTGCCAGGATACGGCCGTACCTTCTGTAATAGAAGTATCCGGACTTATCCTGCATATTGGCGATCGTCCAATGCGCGATCTTCATCGCCAGGCTTAATGCTTCAGGATCCTGGCCGGCAAAGAACACCAGCGTATCGATCGCCTGCGAACTGCACTGGATGTCAATAGGTGGAGTCTTGTCCACATAGTACTTAGGGGTCCCATCGGCAAGAAAGAAGTTCTGCTTCCAATAGGAATAGCCGGCGGCAAGCACGGGAGAAAATCGGGAATCGCCCGTGGCCATCGCGTAGTGCTTCAAGCAGTCCAGAACATATGCAGTATGAAAATTGTCGATCCAGCGCAGATTGAAGTTTTCGCCGTAATACCAGGCGCCGTCCGGCCTCTGGTGACTCGCCGTGTAGAGCATCGCGCGCCTTGCCAGATCCAGGTATGCCTCATTCCGGGTGTGAGAGTGCGTGCGCGCCAGAAGACTTGCGCCAAGCGCGTTAGCATTGTGCACCCGCCGGTTTTCGCCCGGGACATAGCTGATGCAAGCGCCATCGCCCTCGGCGCAGATCTCGAGATCCTTGAGTATGTGCTGGCAGGCGCTCGCAGCCGTTGCGAGATACTCCGCGTCACCGAAATGACAGTATGCATCGAGAAACGCGTGACCGATGAGCGAAGTCCAGACAATGGTCGGTACGCCGGCCGGCAGGTAGAAGACGCGCGACTGGTAATCGAAGTGGTTTCCCCAACAGGCGCCCGAGTAGCCCGGCGATTTATTCTCCGTCAGCCACTTGAAAGCATCTCGCGCCCGTGCTTCCCATTTCGACTCACCGGTAGTCTCGTGCAGCCGGATACACGCGCGTGCGATAAAGCCCATTGCCTTGGTCGAACGTGAAGGCCTGATTTCCAGCAGAGGGCGCAGATTTACCGGGAAGCGGCGTACGCCCTGCTGAAGGACCGTCCGGAGCCAGGGCCGCTCGAATGTGAATGGCCGTACGAACCGCGCGTTCAGGCCGTCGAACGGATCATAGGACTGGTAGTCGTGCGATTCGAGCCACGAAAACAGCCGCCTCACCGATTCCTCGATGTGAAAAGCCGATTCTTTGCCGCTTGTGCTCGCCATGCGGTTACCAGCAGATCCCTTCATAATTCTGGCTCGCGGCTCTTGCTCCGCCAAGACCGGCGAAATCTACAATGGTTTCTCATTTATGCGCCTTTCAGCATTCGGGGGAAATTCGGTGCTTTTTTATCACCCGTGTTTTGAAACACGAAGCTTGACGACGGTGCTTGCATTCCACCATCGATAAAAAGCCGGTGCACCAGCTCCAGGGTCAATATCCGGTGCAGTTCGGACGTGTAATTCCGTTCTCCTCTCAGGTGGCGCTCCACGGCGCTGCGCACAACTCTGCCGTCCACGTATGGCCTGGACAGCGATCGAGGATCCAGAAGCATCTCCCTCACGTAGTTCGCCAGCGCATCGCGATACCAGACGCGGAAGTGATAAAACTTGTGGCGCCCAAGGAAGATTCTCTCCAAGTGCAACCGCCTGAAAGCATGATCGATCCTCACGACGGTCTGCGGCATGCCGTAGTCATAGGCATACTCCGCCCGGAAGGTGAAGTTGAAATAGGCTTGCTGCAAGCTGGCCAGAATGCGCGGCGCATGCCCCCCCGAGCCACGATCGGTGCGTATGGCGCGCAGCCGGCGGCTCCCATCTGCAATGAGCTGAAGGCATACAGATTCGCCGGTGGTGCAGTGGAGCGGGGCCTGGAACACGGTGCGCACCAGGTCGTTGTCGAGGAACGGCGAGCGCAAGGTAAGCTGCGTCTGTTCCAGTCCGAGGCTGCAGAAAAGATGCCATGGCGCTTGTCGAAAAGCGGAAAACGACAGGGGATGTCCCGATGCGATTTCCGAATACGTGCCGTGAGCGGTCTCGATCGCCGCCTTAACCTCGGGCTCAAACAATCCATCCAGCACTTCCACTGGTTTGAACATCCGCGCTTGTCTCAATATTTCCCCGCCGAAAGTGCCCGCAATGCGCGCCGGCGCAATCTGTCGCGCGCGTTCGCTCACGTAAAGGTCAGGCGCGCGCTTTACCTCGAGAGAACCGTCTGTGAGATAAACCATGCGCTCGGCGTAATGGGGAAACTGCGCCAGGAATTCATCGCCGACGCCAATCACGTGGTGTTCCTGCCCGCAGTCCCTCGCGATTCGGCGTGCCATGATCACATCCTGGCAATCGCGATACATACCGCCGAATGAATAGCAAGGCAGCGTTCCGGGCGCCGGCTGCCGCCAGGCGAGGATCAGGCGCGAATCGATGCCTCCCGTGAGGGACATCGCCGCTGCTTCGGGCCCTGCAAAGTAGCGGGGAAGATTGGCCGAAAACACATCCCGCAATTGCTCGTAGAACTGCGCATCATTCAGTGGCTCTTGCTCTTCCCATTCCGATGGAACGAAGTATTGCTGCCTCGAGCGTAGTTCGCCGTTCCCGAACCCCCAGGCCGATCCTGGAGGAAGCAGAGCAATATCCTTGAACAGACTCCGGTTTTCAAGTGTGCATCCGCAGGCGATAAATTCTCCCAGGCCGCGATGATCAATCGCCCGAGTCTCAGCGCACACGGCCAGAATCGCCTTTGCTTCCGCCGCAAAATAGAATCCGCCGGCGTCTTCATGCCAGTAGAGGCGCTGCATTCCATAGCGATCGTTGAACAGGATCGCCTCGCCCATCGCCCGGCGGACGAGCAGGCCGTGGAACCGGCCGTTGAGGCATTTGGGAAATTCCTCGTCTTCTTCCGCCAGGTGGACAAGGTAAGACGGGCCCTCCTCATTCACTGCATGACCGCGTTGCCTGAGCCGCTGCGCTGTTCCCGGCTGGGGAAATTCCTCGCCTGAGAAAACCAGAACCAGATCCTCTCCCTCGTTTTGAACCGGCATACTTGCAGAAAACGATCCCTCTCGCTCGACCCACCCTATATAGACCCCGGCTGATGGATCCGCCCACGTGCCGGTGGAATAGAATGGCTCATGGCGCATCGAATTCAGCATGCGCATCAACTGAGCTTCCGCCATTTCGGGGCGTGTCCGGGTTATGAGGCCAACGATTCCAGGCATCGATTGCTTCGAATCCTATTCTTTACCGGCGCAACTCAGTTGCGCGCTATTCGTACGACCCGATTCAGTTCTGTTGTGATCGCCATTGACGATCCGGCGAAACGCGTCGAGAGTCAGCGCTGAAATGCGGGGCCATGAAAACAGATCGAGCGGAGCCTCCGGCGATCGCGGCTCATTTACAGCCCACTCTATTGCCAGCTCCAGAGTGTCGCCATCCAAATCACCCCGATAGGTTCGCACCCATGGATCCCCTGTTGCATGCGCTAATTCCTGCATCGCGCCTTTGTGGGGGACCAGTACAGGACGGTTGAAAGACAGTGCCAGCAGCGCTGCGCCGGAATTCAATATCTCCCGGTAGGGAAGAACCACCAGGTCGGCCGATCGGAAGAGGGGTTGCACTTCCGCATCGGAGATGTGATACAGCCACGTTCTAATGCGCGGATCGGACGCTGCCGCCGCGCGCACCTCCTCGGCCATCTTTCGGTTCGAGGGCTCGCCAGCCACGCATAGCACAAGATCCGTTCGAGACAACGAGCGAAACGCCCGAATCAACCCCGGAAGATCCTTGTACCCGCGGATCTGTCCGAAGAACAACAGCACCTTGGCGTCCGGCTCGATGCCCAGCCTGGCTCGAGCGGGGCCTGGATGCTCGGGATACGCGCCCCGGTAATGACCGTGCGGAACAACAAATCCAGGTATGCGCGCTGTTGCGGGATGTTCCCGGCGCGCTGCTTCGAGACCATGGGAGCTAAGTGCGATCACGCCATCCAGGATGGCTGTAAATCTTGGCCAGAACCATCGTTCAACTCTCGGAAACTTTCGGTTATGGCTTCTCAGATTGTGTACCGTCCAGACGATTTTTGTTCCCTTCGCGCGCCAGCGCCGGAGCACAAACAGCTTCACCCAGAGTTGCACGTACGCCACGAAGCAATTCGGACTGTTGTTCAACTCCCGTTCCGGCCAGTGCAGGTGCAGTACATCATGCGAAGTATCGGGCGGGTTCCGATATGAGAATTCCGTAACTTCGGCTTCCATATTCGAATATAGGAGCCAGTTATACGGATTACGTTCGCGATTCTTGAACGCCGGTGCGGCAATGACTCTCATCGTAGGCTATTGCAAAGCGCGTAAAACGCGAAGGGACAGGCCCATCTAAGTGGAGCCGGCGGGAGGAATTGAACGCTCCATCTGCCGATTACTGTTCGGCCGCTCTGACATTGAGCTACACCGGCGAATCGAATACCAGGTTTTGTACAAGAGCGCGCGCGCCGCCACTCCGGACGTAATGATGGAATGAGGCAGGATACCAACCAATCCGCGATGAAGGTTCATCTTCATGCAGATTCGACCCCACCGAGTCAACGGCACAAAATACCTGGGAACACGTATCTCTGCGAATCCATTTCGGTCTTTGAACTCCCGCAAGGAGCTCTCTCGTTTGTTGCCATGATTGTAAAGACCATAAGTCAGGAGCGAGATTCCTCGTGCGCAGCACAACTCGACCGCTTTAGCGATCAAGGCATTGGCCGGCCTCTTGTCGGAATGGCTCGGCTTCACCGTCAAATTGAGAATGGCCGCAGTATCCTGCCGATACACCAGGTGCAGAAATCCAATCACCTCTTTATGGCTATACGCGCAGATGAAATCGCACCGTCCTGCGAATTCGCCGTAGCGTCTCTCAGTGTCGTCGAACGTTTGCCCAAAGTAGGCATTCTTCATACCCTGACGCACCGGACAATCGTCATTCACTGATCGAATGCCTTCAATGAGCTCAGTGTCGAATTCCTTCACCTGTATGGTCACACCGCGTTTTTGCGACCGCCTTACGTTCTTGCGCGTCACCTGTGGCAAGGCTTCCCACCAGTCTTCAAAACTGATGAAGCGAATCCCTGCCACGCTCTCCCATTCGATCGGGTATGAAAATGCAGGTTGCGTGGCGGTCGGCTTCTGCGTGAAGGTGAAAATGTCGGCGCCCAGTGTTTTACGATCGGCGCTCCTCAGTGCCGCGCAGTAAACCTCCGGGTCTTCGAGATCTTCCTCCATCATTTCTTCGCCCCGAACTCTCGCCATCCTGAGCCACTTGCCCGTAGAGACAAGTTCTTTCCCATACACTTCGAGCGCCGGAATCCTGATCCAGCGCCCCCTGACTCTTATTTCGACCGAATGGCTTGCTTCGTCCATCTTTTCCTTCGTGGCGGGAACGCTCGCTCGTAACTTTTCTGCCGGCTGCCCCAGGAAGAGCCGGCGCAGGCGCCGCATCTGCTCTTTACCAACGAACTCACGGAATTCCTTCGAGACCGGGCGTGGCTTTCTGGTTAAAAGATCGAAGAAATAGCCGGCAAATAGAGCCAGTCCGCCTACCAGATAGGGCCGCCGGCTCATCTGGTAGAAACTGCGAAGGATCTGCCATAGCGGATTTCCGCCCAGCCGGTAGTCCTTTTCTCCCCATTTGAACTTGCGCTTCAGCCCGCGGTTGATGGCCGAGTTCATTGGCCGGTGATGCTTGTAGACCCGCTCGGTGAACGTGCGAGTCTTCCATCCCTTCATTCGTGCCGTCACCGCAGCCACGACGTCGACGCCCCCGCCCGGCAGCGGAACGTATCCGCCGATCGCTTCCAGGCAGGCCCGCCGGAACAGCTGGCATCCACCTGACACATGCTCGATGCTCGAAAAGCGATAATCGTAACCCTTGTGGGGAGGTTCCTCGAACGCCGTGCCCACCACACCGAGATTTGGATTGGCTCCCAGCCGGTCCAGCAGGAATTCAAAATAGTCTGGAGTCACTGAGACGTCGGCATCCACACAGGCTATGGCTTCATAGCTCAAATTGCGGATGCGGGCGTTGCCGGCCTCGAATGCGCGTGCCTTTCCGGCGTAGCTTCGCTCTTCGGTGTCCGCCAGAATTACCAACTCGATCCATGGATATTTGGATGAGTATGCCTTTGCGATCTCCTCGGTTTGGTCGGTCGATCCATCACTGACGATCACCCAATGGAGCGGCACTCGAGTTTGCGAGATCATCGAGCGAATCGTCTGCTCGATAAACCGCGCTTCATTCCGAGCCGGGGTTATCACAACGTAATTGGTCAAGGCTGGCATGAACGTACGTCGAGACGGCTGCATCATTCTGGAGGGGCTTTGATTCTGTGGCTTATTCTCATAGCGGGACGATCTCTCTTCCATCCACCTCAACGGCGACACTTTTCAGGATCACATCGACGGAGAGAACCACGCGCAACCCGCTCTTCTTCCGAACCAGGATTCCGCTGATTCCCGCCATTGGCCCGGCAGTAATCCGGACACGTGTCCCCATGGGAGCGCTGGCACAAGGATGGAGATTGTTCGCTTCAACTCCGGCTTGCAGCTGATGAATGATTTCATTGGGAAGTGGCTCTGGGTCGCGTCCGCGGCTGATGACAGAGTAGATCCCGGGAGTTTCCAGGGTGACCCGGAGGAACTGCCGATGGATGCGAATAAAGACGTAGTTCGGAAATAAAGGAAGCTGCAATTCCGCGGTTCGATTGTGGCTCCAGGCGTGCCTCGTCCGGTAGAGGGGCACGAAGCATTCAATTCCCTTGTGCGCTAAGCGCTTCACAACACTCTTCTCGTGATGCGACCGCGTATAGGCGGCGTACCAGCGCAAGGGTTCGCCGGAGACCTGGCCACCGTTCAGGGACAGGGAGGCCGACGAACCGCGCTCCCGCATCGATGTTCCACAAGGTAGGGTTTCCATTTTCGAAGTAGTGCAGATCGGCAAAGCTTCGCCCTGCCACTGGAGTACACAGTGGCGCAACTCATTGCAACTACAACACAAACGGGGCCTGAGGTTCAATACAACTCAGGGGGGAGTACGAATCGCAGTTCGTGGCACTCATCGTATCGCCCGCTGGAGCGCCAGAGGCGTGACCATGGTCACATCCGAAGTCCGCATGCGCCCAGGCGAAGGACGGCTACCGCAATCATCCTGCAATCAGGGGATTAATCCAGATTGGCGGCTAAGATATCCGCTAATCTCGAGGGGAATCGGCGGTGGGTACCAAGTGTGATTGTTACTTAGATGTCTGTTTCATTCTGTCACTGTTGTAACGAGCGGAATTACCTTGGGACCCCCTCTTCTCATTTCCGTACTTGTCGGAACTCGAGCCGCGGCGAATCCATTCCCTTGACAGCACAACCCCGCATCGATATTGATGGATGGCGTCTGGTTGTGCGCGCCACACCCTCACGACGTGGCGCCAGGAGGCATGAATGAAGAGGCGTTCCCGGCTGCTGGTTGGGTTTGCGGTTGCAATCTTGACTCTTTCCACGCTCCCCAATACTGCAACCCTCGCCGGAGACGCGGCGTCCGGAGCTACGGCCGGTATCCTCGATTCCACCCCAGTCAAATTCGACCGTCTCGATCCCGCCATCGACCGGATTATTCCCAAAGGCGCCATGCTCGAGCGTCTTGCCGATGGATTCAAGTGGGTGGAAGGCCCTATCTGGATCGACGACGCCCTCTACTTCGCGGAAATCCCCAGCAACACCATTCGCAAATGGAATCCCGCTTCCGGCGCAAGCATCTTCCTCCAGCCCAGCGGCTATAAGGGTTCAGAGCCTTATGGCGGCCCCGAATCGGGATCGAACGGCATGACCCTCGACGTGCGCGGCCGTCTCACCGTTGCCGGCCACGCGCAGCGCGATGTCTACCGCTTCGAGTCGCTCGACCCCAAGGGCCCCATCACCATCCTGGCCGACTCCTACCGGGGCAAAAAACTCAACAGCCCCAACGACGTCGTCTACCGTTCCGACGGTTCGCTCTACTTCACCGATCCGCCCTATGGCCTGCGCACGCAAAAGGACACCGATCCGGAAAAGGAACTCAAGGTGAACGGCGTCTACCGGATTCCTCATGCCCTCGACCAGAAGCCCGGCTCCGCTCCCGCGCGCGATGAACTGCAGTTACTTGTCACCGACCTCACGCGACCCAACGGAATCGCCTTCTCGCCCGACGAAAAATACCTCTATGTCAACAACTCCGAGCCGAAGAAAATCTGGATGCGCTATCGCGTGCAGCCCGATGGGTCATTGACCGAAGCCAAGCTGTTTTACGACGCCACTTCCGACTCGCGCCCCGGAGCGCCCGACGGCATGAAGGTCGATGAACAGGGTAACGTCTATAGCACCGGCCCCGACGGCCTGTGGATCTTCTCCCCCGAAGGCAAACCGCTCGCCACCATCCTCATCCCGGAGAAGGCCGCCAACTGCACCTGGGCCGGCCCCGACCGCAAAACGCTCTACATTACCGCCAGCAGCAGCATCTACCGCATCCACCTGAACATCCCCGGCGCTCCGCTGACCAAGCCGCGCTAGTGCTGAGCGCAGCCAAGGACCCGCTTCGCCAGCGAACTTCCGTGCCCCATCCTCGCGACTTTTTCCTGTCGCGAGGGTGGGAAACCACGACCCTTAATCAGCCGGTTTCTTCTTTCCCGGCCGTTGCCGCAACGTCGCCATAATCACCGCATTCGCGACCGTGAGCCCGGCAAGCATATACAGTCCCGCCCGTGGCGAATGGAAATGTTCATCCGCCCACACCTTCAAATTCGGCGCCAGAAAACCGCCCAGGTTCCCGGTGCCAATCAGCGCAATTCCTCCGGCGGCGGCCACGTCCGCCAGGTACGCCGTCGGGAACGTCCAGAAGATCGGCTGCACGGAGATGAATCCCGAAACCGCGAGCGACAGCGCCACAATGCCCACGCGCGGCCCGGCCGTGGGAAACACAAAGCTCGCGCCGCCTGAAACCAGCAGGATCAACGCCCCCAGCCTCCGATGAATCCTCCGTTCATCGGCCAGGCGCGGCAGATAATACACCGCCGCCAGCGTGCAGATCCACGGAATGGCCGTCACCAGCCCGACCTCGAACCCCGCCGGCTTGTGCAGCAAGGCCGAAATCTCCGCCGGCAAATAAAAGATGGCGCCGTACGTGCTCATCTGGATCAGCAGGTAGATCAGCCAGAACCGCAGCTCATTTGGATCGCGCAGCATGGGCAGCAGGTTCGCCGGTCCCACCGACCGCCGATCCAGCTCTTCCTGCGCCAGAGCATCCAACAGTGCCTGCTTCTCATTCGGCGGCAGCCAGTGCGCATTCACCGGCTTATTATCCAGGTACCCGTACGCCACGAACCCCACCGCCACCGCCATAAAGCCTTCCACCAGGAACATCCATTGCCATCCCTGCAAGCCGCCCCGCGCCGGCAGGTCCAGAAGCAGTCCCGACAATGGTCCTCCCACGATCAGCGACAGCGGCACGCCCAGGTAGAACAGGCCCATTATCTGTCCCCGTACGCGATTGGGAAACCAGTAGGTCAGGTAGAGGATCACACCGGGGAAGAAGCCCGCCTCCATCGCACCCAGCAGCAGCCGCAGCTCGTAGAACGAAGCCGGCCCGGTGACCAACATCGTGGCCATCGACAACAGTCCCCAGCCCACCATCAGGAACGCGATCCAGACCTTCGCCCCGATTCGGTGCAGGATCAGGTTGCTGGGAAATCCAAAGGAGGAATAGCTGATAAAGAACAGTCCCGCTGCCAGCGCATATACCGGCTCACTGATGCCTTCCGATGCCGCAAGCGCTTCCTTGGCGAAACCGATGTTGGCGCGGTCGAGAAACGAGACCACGTACATCATCATCAGGCACGGCGCCAGGCGTCGCGTGGCGCGGTGAATGGCGCTTTGCAAATCGGGGCTGACCGGGCGCTCGGCAGGCTGGGTTGCCTCAATCCTCATCTCCACCCTCCGGCATGTTCTCCGGCTTGCGCTCCAGGTTGATCGCCGGCATCCCTGCCGCGGTCAACTTTCGATTCAAAGCGGGCAGGGAAATGCTCTTCATCCGCTCCCAGTGTTCCAGCACTTCTTCCGACTCCGCGGCCAGGTGCTCGCCGGCGGCCTGCTGCGCCGCGGTCGGCGCTGCATCGGCCTGGCCCACCTGACCGTACAAGCCCGCAACCTCCTCGGCCACATCATCCAGCCCCGGCTCGCCCTCCCTGCCCGCGGACTTCTCCTTCCCGCTCAGCAGCGCCCCGAGTTCCTGGTCCTGTTTCTCCAGCGACTCCTTCATGTCTGCCGCCGCGTTCGTCTTGAGCTTCTCAATCTGCTCGCGCGCCGAGTGGGCCTCCAGGTCTGCTTTCGCGCTGCCCGTCAATACCGCGGCCAGCCGCGACTCCAGCCTGAACAGACTGTCCAGATCGGCGCGCGTCGCCGTCACCCGCGGGTCCATCTTCACGGTTAGCGGCGCGGTCAGCGTCTTGCCATTCGCGGTGAGCCGTATGGTATACGTGCCCGGCGGCGCCAGCGATCCTTGGGGCGTGCGCGGCGTATCGTTTGGCACCGCCGAGATCGGATATTCATACCGCGTGGCCGTCGGCGTTGCGTAGCGCACATCCCACACCCAGCGATGCATGCCCGGCGCTCCCGGCAGCGTCGCCGGCATGCGCAGCCAGTACAGCGGAATCAACTGCTTCTCCATTTCCTCGCGGGTCGGCTCGGGCTTGTCATCGCTTGCGTACCGGCGCACCACTTTTCCGTTTGCATCTACGATCTCCAGCACCGCAGATCCCTGCACTCCCTCCGGCAGTTCGTAATCAATCACCGCCCCATCCGGCGGATTCTCTCCCAGCGGCTCATCCGGAGGAATTGGCGTGTCGGTGTAGGTGCTGCGGCGTACGCGGTATGCTTCGCCCGGTTTAAACAGCGCCGCTTCCGTGGCCGGCTCAGCAGGATCAAGCTGCCGTAATGGAGAAATGTCATCGAGAATCCAGAACGAGCGCCCATGCGTCGCCACGATCAGATCATTGCCACGGATTTCCAGATCGCGCATCGACGTGTGCGGCAGGTTGTACTGGATGGACTGCCAACGATCGCCGTCATCCCGAGACATCCACACCGCTGTCTCTGTACCTGCAAACAGCAACCCCTTGCGCACCGGGTCTTCGCGAACCGTGTCCACAGGCGAATCGTCCGGCAGTCCGGCCGTGATCTCCTGCCAGGTGGCCCCGCCGTCGTGCGTGCGGTAAATATACGGATGCCGGTCGTCGATACGGAACCGGCTCACCGAGACATACGCGGTCTGATCGTCGAAATGCGAAGCGCCGATCTGCGTGATCTTACTCCATGGCGTCAGTTTCGGGGGCGAGATGTTCTTCCAGTTTTTTCCGTGGTCGCGGGTGATCCACACCAGCCCGTCGTCGGTGCCGGCCCAGATTGTGTCTACGTTTTTGAAAGAGGCCGCGACCGCGTAGATCGCGCCCCGCCGTTTCGCCTGGTCCTTCTCCAGCAGCGGCTGCAGCGACGCGGGCTGCCCGGAGTGCTCACGGGAGAGATCCGGGCTGATCTTCGTCCAGTTCTTCCCGTAGTCCCGGGTCTCCCACATGACGTTACTCGCATACACCAGAACATGTTGGTCCAAAGGTAGGAAAAAGATGGGTTCGGTGCGGTCGGCGCGAAACTCGGGATTGGGCACCGGGATGGGGGTGATGTTTTCTGTCTGCCCGGTGATGATATCGAATTTCGATACCTCGCTGCGCCCGGCGCCGTAAATGATGTTCGGGTGCAGCGGGTCAGGCGCCACGTAGCCGTACTCGATTACGCCCACCGGGTGCCACTCGCGCTCGGTGATCTCGCCGTCATTTCCGCGGCTCGAGATGCACACCGACCCGCTCTCCTGCTGACCGCCGCACAGCTTGTAGGGAAACGTGTTGGTCGTCGCCACGTGGTAGAGCTGGGCGGTCGGCTGGTTGTACCACGAACTCCAGCTCTCGCCCTTGTTCACGCTCACCAGCGCGCCCTGGTCGCTGACCAGCAGGATGATGCTGGGGTTATCGGGACTGATCCAGATGTTCTGGTAATCATCGCCCCCCGGCGCGCCGCGCAGACCGGCCCAAGTTTTTCCGCCGTCGGTGGAGCGCATGGTCACAATGCTGGCGCTGTACACGATGTCGGGATTCTTCGAGTCCACGCCCGGCACCGGCAGGTCGCCGCCGCCAATCTTCAGCGCCGGCCGCGGATCGTCAGTGATCTTCCCCCAGCTCTCGCCCGCATCGTCGGAGCGATAGACGCCCAGACCCGCCGCCGACCCATAGCTGCTCTCGCGGGTCGTCGCGAGCGTCGCATAGATGCGGTTCGGATCGCTGGGCGCGATGGCCACGTTGATCTGCACCAGGTTGTCCGGCAGCCCGTTTTTCAACTGCTTCCAGGTCTCACCGCCGTCGGTCGACTTGAATAGCCCGCCATGCGTGCCGTCGTATTGATTGCCGTCCTCCCACGGGCCCAGCCGCGACTCCCAAAGGCACCCATACACGATCTCAGGATTCTGAGGATCGATGGCCACGTCCGAGCCGCCGGTGTTGGCATCCTTGTAAAGCACCTTCTTCCAGTTCTGCCCGCCGTCGGAGGAGCGATAAATGCCGCGCTCTTCATTGGCGCCGTACGGATGACCCAGCACGGCCGCGAACAGGCGGTTCGGATCGCGTGGATCCACGGCGAGCGCCGGAATCTGCTGTCCGTCGCGCAGGCCGAGATGGGTCCAGGTCTTGCCCGCATCCGTTGACTTGTATATGCCGTCGCCCACCGACAAGTCGGGCCGGTGCAGCCCCTCGCCGCTGGCCACATAGACGATGTTGCTGTCCGACGGAGACACGGCAATCGCCCCGACCGATTGTGTGGGCTGGCTGTCGAAGATCGGCTCCCACGTGCGCCCGTAGTCGGTCGTCTTCCAGACGCCGCCATCCACCTGGCCTATGTAGAAGACATTTGGCTGACCCGGCACGCCGGTGGCCGCCCTCGTGCGCCCGCCGCGAAACGGCCCCACCAGCCGCCAATGCAGATCGGGAAGCTGCTGCCCGCCGGCGCCGCGGTCCTGGGCGTTTGAACATGTGACCCATGGGAAGATTCCCAGCAGGCTGGCGGCAATAGAACATGCAACGCGAAGAGATGTCATGGCGACGCTCCGAGACAGCAGTATCGCCCATATTAAACCGCTCCAGGCCGGACGACAGACGCGACTACAAATTCGACCCAAAGGCCAGCAGCCGACCGTCGCAATCCTTCACCACGAACTCCCGCGATTGCCACGGCATGTTGGCAGGTTCCCGGGTGAACTCCACACCCTTGGCCGCGAACTCGGCATAAAGCGCGTCCGCATCTTCGACAAAGATGTACGCATCGAGCAGTTCGTCGGCGTATTTGTCCGGATTGGAAGTGGGCGGTTCGGCGCAGCGGAAGTGAATCGCGTGCTGATCTCGCGCCACGATCGCGTAGACCGGTGGATCCTGCCACGTTCCCAGACACTCGAAGCCGAGCTTCTCTTTGTAATAGGCGAGGGTGGCGGGAATGTCGGTAGTGAAGAACACGGGTGCGATCCGGCGAATCATGCGCCCAGTGTAACGCACCGATTGGGACAGCGGTACGAGACAGCCGACCGGTACTCTTCGCTTGAGCGCTGTCATCCTGAGCGCAGCGAAGGATCTGCGGTTGCTTTTATTATGTCTGAGTTTTGGGTATCCGCTCGGAATCCAGCTACAAGTCCGATGACAAAGAATAGTTGAATTCTGCTGTCAGGAATTCGCCAACGCTCACCCGAGCTTCCTGTTGCATGGGGAAGAACTGACAATTGTGCAACGAATCAGCGTGATATTGATTTCTTCATTCATTCTCGCGGGCGGCGTTGTCTGGGTGCTCGACATTGTCGAAGAAATTCGCGCCGGAATCAGACCGGATCTGTTTTGGCTGCTACGTACTATCCTCGTCCTCTCAATGGGGATAGGAGGACTTATGAACGCCCTTCGGCTTAAGCGCAAGTGAGTACATTCAGTGCTTCCATGTCAGTGCCGAATTTCAATTGCGGGACGTTTGTCGCCCGTCCGGACATAACCATGATTCGGGAAGGCAAGAGCAGCCGCAGATCCTTCGCTTCGCTCAGGATGACAAGCGGGTGGGGGCCGCTACACGCTCGCGTACGCGACGCGCCCCTCGCAAATCGTCCACTGCACCTTGCCCTGCATGGTCCAGCCTTCGAAGGGCGAGTTCTTCGATTTCGATTTGCCTTCGGCGGCGCGGTAGGTCCACTCGGCATTGGGATCGAAAATGACGGCATCGGCGCAGCTTCCTACGGTCAGCGTGCCGCGTCCCTTCAGGCCCAGCAGCGCCGCGGGCTGGGCGCTCAGCAGGCTGATCACGCGGCCCAGGGGCATCTTCCATTCGCGGTGCAGCCAGCGCAGACACAGTCCCAGCGCGGTTTCGAGTCCGATAATGCCGTTGGGAGCGCGCTCGAATTCCACTTCTTTTTCGTGCATCGCGTGGGGCGCGTGATCGGTGGCGATCGCATCCACCACGCCATCGAGGATGGCTTCGATCATGGCGTCGCGGTCGGCAGCCGAGCGCAGCGGCGGATTCATCTTGAAGTGGGTGTTGTAGAAGCCCACATGCTCGTCGGTCAGCAGAAAGTGGTGCGGCGCCACTTCGCAGGTCACGCGGAGGCCGCTGCGGCGCGCCTGGCGCACGGCATTCAACGCCGCCGCCGTCGAGGTGTGGGCCACGTGCAGATGGGCGCGCGCATCGCGCAGTTCGGTCACCAGGCGGATGTCGCGCTCCACCAGCCCCGACTCGGCCTCGGCGGGCATGCCGCGCAAGCCCAGCCTGAAAGCCACGGACCCGGCATTCATGCATCCGCCCTGCATGAGGCGCGTGTCTTCGGCATGCTGGATGACGCTCAGGCCCACGCGCGCCGCCGCCGCCAGCGTCTCGCGCATCACGTTGTCTTTCAGGATGGGCTGTCCATCGTCGGTCACCGCCACGGCGCCGGCCGACTTGAGCGCCGCATAATCATTGATGGCTTCGCCCTTTGATCCGCGGGTCGCCGCGGCAATGGGAAACACGCGCACCACCGCGCCCCGCTCGGCGGCGAGCATCCATCGCGTAGTCTCGGGCGAGTCGTTCACCGGTGTGGTGTTGGGCATGGCCGCGACCGCCGTGAATCCGCCGGCTGCCGCCGCCGCGGTGCCAGTGGCGATGGTCTCCTTGTAGCCCTGCCCCGGCTCACGGAGGTGAACGTGAATATCCACCAGCCCCGGCGCCACCACCAGGCCCTTGGCGTCCAGCGATTCCGCGCCGTTGGCCAGCTTCAGCTTGCCCGGCGCGGCGATCTCCGCCACCCGATTGTCCTTCAACAGAATGTCCTTGGGCCCATCGACGCCGGCCGCCGGATCGAGCAGGTGGCCCCCGCGAATCGCCAAAGCCGTCATGCCTGTCCCCCGTTCATCAATGCCCGCTCCACCACCGCCATGCGAATCGCGACCCCGTTGCGCACCTGCTCGAGAATCGCCGACTGTGGTCCATCGGCCACTCCTGCCGTCAGTTCCAGCCCGCGAATAATCGGCCCCGGATGCAGCACAACCGCCTCGGGTGCCAGGGTGCGCAACCGGTCGCCCGTGAGCTGGTATGCCGTCTTGTACTGTTCAAGATCCAGTTGCAAGCCGGCCAGCCTCTCCGCCTGGATGCGCAACATCATCACCGCCTGCGATTGCCGGAGGGCCGCTTCGAAGTTGCGTTCAATAGTGATTCCGGGGTCCCCAGCGACAGGTCCTTGTCGCTGGGGTGGGATTCCCGGTCCAGCGCCGACGGCGAGCTCGGGCAGCAGCTCCTTCGGCCCGCATAGCAGAACGCGCGCCCCCAGCCGCGGAAGCAGCAACATATTGGAGCGCGCCACGCGGCTGTGCAGAATATCGCCCACAATGCTCACCGTCGTACCCGCCAGCGTATCCGGCCCCACTTGCTCAATGCCCGGCCGCACATGCGCCAGGATCGTTCGCAGGTCCAGCAGCGCCTGAGTGGGATGCTCGTGCATACCGTCGCCGGCGTTCAGCACCGGAAGCCGGGTTGCCTCTTCCAGCAGCCACGGCGCGCCCGACGAGTTGTGCCTCAGGATGATGCATTCGGCGCCCAGCGCGCGCAGCGTGAGCCCCGTATCTTTCAGCGACTCGCCCTTCTCGATGCTCGACGACAGGTTGGAGATCAGCGCCGTATCCGCCCCGAGGCTCTTCGCTGCCAGTTCAAAGCTGGTCCTGGTGCGCGTCGACGATTCATAAAACAGCAGGGCCACGCGGCGTTTGGCGAGAATGCGATCGCGCGTCAACGGATCCTGGTTCTCCAGAACCGTGGCGCGGCGGAGAATTTCGTTGAGCGCCTCCAGCGTCAGATCGTTCACTGACAGCAGAGAACCCGGATGATACGGAAACGGCAATGCAGCGGGTTGCGGAGGATTCAGCTTGCGGCGAACAGGTGCGGCGATGGCGTTCATGATTAGCTCTCAGCTTTCAGCCCTCAGCTCTCAGGTTTCAGTTGGTCGTCAGACTGCTGAGAGCTGAGAGCTGATGGCTGATAGCTGTTCTTTAGTCCATTCTCTCGACAAGCAGCACCTGCTCGTCCTGGTCCACTTCCTGGAACTTCACCTCGATGATTTCGCGGCTGCTGGTCGGCACGCGTTTGCCGATGTACTGCGCCTCGATGGGCAACTCCCGGTGGCCGCGGTCGATCAGCACCGCAAGCTGCACACGGCGTGGCCGGCCATGATCGAACAGCGCATCGAGCGCGGCTCGCACCGTACGGCCGGTATACAGCACGTCGTCGCAGAGCACCACATCCTTTCCCACGATCTCGCATCCCAGCGCTCCGGGAGTTACTACCGGCCGCGCGTCGGTTGTGGAGAGATCGTCGCGGTAAAACTGGATGTCCAGGGTACCGGTTTCGATGGGGTGCTTTTCGATGGCGGAGATGAGCTTTGCCAGCCGTTGCGCCAGCGGGACGCCCCGGCGCTTGATGCCGATCATCACCAGGCCCTCGCTCCCGTTACTCTTCTCCACCACCTCGTGCGCCAGCCGCACCAGGGTACGCTCAATCTCGGAGGCCGACATCAGCCTTCCCTTAATGCGCAGGGATGGCTTGGTTTGCACATCGCTCATGGATGCTCTCTCATCGCTTTGTCGCGGCCCATTTCGCCGGAAATCTGATTTGCCCAGGGACCAAGGATATTGGCAAACGGCGGCCTGCGCGATGCCCCAATTGGACAGTGATCGCAAATGCCGTTGAGGTTTGTCTCCCGTGGATGATACGAGGGCCGATCGGGTCGGGGCAAGTTGTGGAGAAGTGGATCACCGCATGGGCTCGAGGGTCAGATCCCCGAGCGTCGCGTCCGGGCCAGCAATCGTGCGCCCAGCGCTCCGCCAATCGCCGCGAAAGCCAGCATGGCCGCGGTTAGCAATGCCATTCCACACAGGATCCAGCCGGCCCGGGCCTCGGGGGATTGGAGCCACACCAGCCACCCCTTCATGAGGGCGCCGGTTTGCGGATCGGGATGCATTCCCTGCCACTGCTGCGAAACCTGGGCCACGACGCTCTGCCAGACCTCGTCTATAGTTCTGCCCTGGCCCATCATGTTCCGTATCGCGAACAGCGAAAATCCGGTGGCGGCAAAGGCCACCCAGGCGGCCATCAACCCGGTCACAAACCCGATGCGCGCTCCGGCCCCCATGGTGATCCATGCCGGCCGCTGGCCGCGCACGTAGATCATCACCGCCCACGCAGCCGCCGCCGACATCCAGAACAGCCCCAGGGTTCCCACCGGGGAAAGCCCCGACGATAGCAGTCCCGCCGGAATGGCCACCAGCATCCCCGCACGCAAGGCCGGCTTCCACCTCACCGTGCTGGCATCGCTGGCTGCCTCGGCCAATCTCTCCTGTGGGGATGGCCCGGGGTTCCCTTCACTCGTGTAAACCAGTTGCGGCAACCCGCACGTCGGGCAGTAGCAGCTCTCCGCCTCGACCGGCTGGTGACATCGATTGCAGGTGATTTCCATTACCTTAAGCCTATCGTAATTCTGTAGTGTACTCTTCCCGCCGCCTGCGCCTCTGGGGCTTCAACGACGTCTGGCCCGCTCGCGCTTGTATTCCAGAACCCACAAAACCGAAGCGTAACCCCGTTGATGGCATGAAAGGCAACGTACCGGATAGTGAAGAATGAATAGTCTGGGTACGTCCGAAAGGCGGAATCGGGAGATTCGAAATTGCGTGGCTCCGCACTCGCCGCAGTTCTTTTCCATTGTTTTCGCTCCTGAGAACGCGCAGCTTCAGCTCCTGAGAACCCGCCGAAAACGCTTCGCTTCGGGGACAGACCGGAAATGCTTTGAGGACGATTCTAGCCGCCCAGCGATTGCAGGAAAGTTACGATCGATTGGTCCGGAGATAAGGGAAGAGCCTCTCTCTGCCCTCAAGAGCAGCATTGGGTTATCGCCGGTTCCCATTGAACCACAAAACCGGTGTCCGGCCTGTCAGGAAGCGCCCGCAGTCTCTATGTGTGAAAGCCGGGCATTCACAATGTCTTCGGCCGCCGCGACCGCCTCTTCCAGTGTCATGTTGGTCGAGTCCAGAAGCACGGCATCGTCGGCGGGCTTCAATGGGGAATCGGCCCGGTTGCGGTCGCGGCGGTCGCGCTCGCGCAAATCGCGGATCACTTCTTCGGGTTGCTGCCCCGGTTTGGGTCCGAGCTGATCAAACCGCCGCATCCCCCTCACCTCCGGCGCCGCATCGAGAAAGATCTTGGCATCGGCATGGGGAAACACCACGGTGCCGATATCGCGGCCTTCCATGACCACGCCGCCTTCGGCGCCCAACTGTTGCTGCAGTTTGACCATCCAGGCGCGGATGTTGGGGAAGACGCTCACCCGCGAGGCAGCGTCGGTCACCGTGGGATTGCGGATCAAACCGGTGACGTCCTCGCCGTCCAGCAGGACGCGGTTTTCCTCGCCGCCAGCTTCCAGGCGGATGTCGGTTTCTGCCGCCAACTCTTCAAGGCTCTTAGGATCATCGAGAAGAGCATCGGAGCGCAGCGCCTTCAAGGCGAAGGCGCGGTACATCGCCCCGGTTTCGAGATTCAGGAGACCGAAATGCCGGGCCAGGTGCCTGGCGATAGTACTCTTTCCGGCGCCGGCTGGCCCGTCAATCGCAACGATGATTTTTTTCCGCGAAGCCGCGGGCGAACCAGGATTCATCCCCGCTTGCTGGTCCCTTGCTTCCGACGGGCGGTGAAGCCGTACCGCTTGCCATTGCCCGCCTTGGCGCCCGCCGTCAATGCCGCCGTGCGGCCGGCGCGCGCGCTCCGCGCATCGGTTCTGGAGTCCTTTCGGGCCGCGCTGCGCGATAACGTGCCGGTCCGGCCGGACGAGGCCGCCTTGCCGGTTGCGCTTCTCTTATTCCATCCGCTCACCGGCGATTTCGCGCTGCGCGATCCATTGGCCGAATGGCCGTTGCTGGCCGCCGAACGCGCCGTGCCCGGGCGCCCTTCCGACGTTCGCCGCGGCTGCCGTGCGCTCCCGGCAGGTTGCGCGGGCTTGCGGTTGCGCGCATGAGCAGCCGTCCGGCTGAAGTGCGTGCGCGCGCTCGCCGCCTTCGCATTGGCCGCAGGCTTGTGACCGTTGGACCCGCCGTTGGCGTGCAACTCGAAGCCGGGGGTGGTCGCACTTCCCGCCGCGAAATGGGTTGAACCGGCCAGATTGTTCCCCGCCTGCGCCGGAACAACCGGCTCCGTAGCCGGCGTCTCGGCCAGACTCTCTTCGTGATCGCTGAAGCGTGAAAAGTATCCGCCCGCCAGCACGGCCGAGCTGGCATAAACGGTCGGCGGCGGCGCGAATTCAGGCAGTGTGCCCGCAACGTAGTAATGCGGCGCGTGGCCCAGCGTCAGGGTATGCACCTGTCGCGTTGCCACCAGGCCGCGCAACACCTCGCGGATCTTGCTTCGCGCGGTCAGCGGCGACAGGAAGATCTCCACCTCTTCCATGGTCGCCGCGATCACGGCCTGCAGATAAATGGAAGCCAGCACCGAGATAGCGGTGACCTGCGACGTCGATGCCCCCTCGGCGATGGCCTTCTGGAACCGCTGGCGCAGCAACTGCCACTTGGCGGCGTGTCGTGGAGCATCAATGACCGGAATAATCCGAAGCTGCTGCCAGAGTTCCGTGATGGCGCGCAGCACGGCGGATTCGGAGACTTCCCGGCCCAGGAAACGCGTGAGCTCGGAGATCGTGGCGTCACCCTGCTCCAGCCGCTTGTAGGCCTGGATAGCCAGCGGCGACACCTGGCGTGAGCCGGTCAACTGGGGGGTCCGGCGCCAGTCACGGTCTCCCCGCAACGCGTAGACGTAGGGCAGTACCCAGGCCGCCACTACATAGTCAGGCTGCTCCCCCGGCTGGCCCAGAAGATTAAGCCGGACGGCGATGCCGTCCTTCTCCAGCCGCACCAGCAGTTCCTCGGCTAATGCAATTTGGGAGGCTTCAGGGGTGGAGTTGCGCTGACCCGCAACTGCCTCAACGAATGATGGCGCGAGCGATGCAGAATACTGCTTCTTGGGGAGGAAAAGACAGAGCCCCGTTTCCTCCAGCCACGTCCGGGCATCTTCCAGGGAGATAGCCCCAATCCCATTCTGGCGCATCCGTTCGGAGCGCGCTGCTTCCAATTGCTCTGATGTCAAAGAAGAACCTCTTTTCCAGGCTGGCGTTGCTTTCTACCAGAGATGTTGCGTCCTGTCGGGCCACTCAAAAGGTCGCCGCGCCCCTTGGGTCGCATCGACAAAGTGTTGCGGTTTTTGGGATCCTTGGTTCCTGGTTTTCGGCTTTAGCGCCGGGCCACCGTTTTCCCCCTCGGGGGAGGGTTTGCCGCCTTCTTTACCGTTCAGATTCGGTGGAAGGCCCGCTGGATCTCTTTCCAAGAATACAGCAAAGCGATTGGACGTCCATGCGGGCAACTGGTTGGGTGTTCGGTTTTTGCAAGTTCCAACAATAGCCATTCAATGCGTCGCGGGTCAAGTGGGGTATTCACCTTGATTGCAGCGTGGCAGGCAATCGATGCCGCGATGCGCGATCGCAGTGTGGTAAGGTTTTCATTCTGTTCAGGTTGCTGCGCCTCGCCGCCGCTCTCCACGCTGCTTTGTTCGATCACCTCGGTTAGCATGCGTTCCAGGGCCGCCCCCTCCAGTCCGACCGGCGCCGCCTTCACCGCCAGGGTCTGCGGCCCGAACGGTTCCACCTCGAACCCATTGCCCTCCAGTTCATCGGCAATCTGCGCAAAAACCACCATTTGCCAAGGCTTTAGCTCCACCAGCAGCGGCATCAGCAATCGCTGGCGCTGTACCTTTTCAACGTTCCGGTCGCGGAGGATTTTTTCAAACAGCACCCGCTCGTGGGCGACGTGCTGATCGATGATCCATAGGCCGTCGTCTCCCCCCGCCAGGATGAACGAATCCCGGAGCTGGCCCAGGGGCCTCAGCGACCCCAGGTGGTTCAGGGTTTCGGCGGCCTGCTCCGCCTCCACCTGCGCCGCCGCCACGGCGGCGCTGGCGTAAGTCTCGGCGGATCCATTACTTGGCGAACACCCCTCGGCCTGCGGATGGGTCGCTGGCACAAACAGCGCGGCCGCCCCCTCGCCCCATGCTTGCTGGTTGGGAAACCCATTCGGCCGAAAGCCGCCGGCTGAAAAAGGCAGTTTTCCCGGAATTGGCGGGGGCTGCTGCGGGGTCAGCCGAAACGGCTCGGCTTCGGCTCCGCCGATGGGGAAAGCTTCGGGGTCCGAATCTGGGACAGGCAGCGCCGGAGCGCTGTCCGGCGAGCCAGGCAGGGGAGACGTCGCCGGGGGCATTAGAGATGGGCTTGCCATCGGCGCCGAATCCAGGGCGGCCAGGAACCCGGCTGCCGGCCGCGCCTTGATCAGCGCCGCTCGCAGACTGTCCCGCACAAAGTCATGGATCACCGACTGCTGCCGGAACCGTACCTCAGTCTTGGCCGGATGAACGTTCACATCCACTTCCTCGGGCGGCAACTCCAGGAACAACAGCACCACCGGAAAGCTGGTGGGCGGGATCACATTTCGGTAAGCCTCGGTGATGGCGTGCATCAGCAGCCGGTCCCGCACCAGCCGCTTGTTGATGAAGATGTAAATGGAGTTGCGGTTCAGTTTCTGCAACTCCGGCTTGGAGTAAAAGCCGCTCAGCCGCAGCCTTCCCGGCTCGCGCTGCGGCTCGTCCGGATCGCGTTTCCAGGGCGGCGGCTCGGGCAGGCCGGCACGCTCCAGCGGCAGCTCCGATGCTACAGGCAAGAGCTGCCCCAGGGTCTCTTTGCCGAAGATCTGGTAGATGCGCTCGGCCGTCCGCGCCACCGGCGGCGCCGACACCAGCGTATGACTCGCCGAAAGTAGCTCGAGGTGTTTCTCCGGATGGGCCAGGGCGTAATGCGTAACCAGCGCCGTCACGTGCGCCAGTTCAGTTGACTCGGCGCGCAGGAATTTCCGCCGCGCCGGCGTGTTGAAAAACAGATCTGCCACCGAGATGGTGGTGCCGCGGGGCAGGGCGGCGTCGTCCACGTGCAGGATCCTGCCCCCGGCAATCTCCAGGCGGGTCCCGGCCGGGTCCTCGCCGGTCGCGGTCTCCAGCGTGACCCGGGCCACCGACGCGATCGACGGCAGCGCCTCGCCGCGAAATCCGAGCGTGGCGATCGACAGCAGGTCGTTGGCAGTGCGCAGCTTGGAGGTGGCGTGGCGCTCGAAGGCCAGCAGCGCGTCGTCGCGGTTCATGCCGCAGCCGTTGTCGCTGATGCGAATGAGCTTGCGCCCGCCGGCTTCTACCTCGACCCGGATGCGATCCGCTCCAGCGTCTAAGGAGTTTTCGAGCAGTTCCTTCACCACCGAGGCCGGCCGGTCCACCACCTCGCCCGCGGCGATCTGGTTGGCCACCTGGTCGGGAAGAACTCGAATGCGCCCCATAAAAGACTAGCGTAGCAGGGGTCAGGGTTCAGGGATCAGGGTTCAGGCGTAGGAAAACCGGGTAGCAAAAGAGGAAAGGCCGGCCTATCGATCAAAACAGAAATGCCGCCCTATGGGGCGGCATTTCGAGCGCGACCGATCGAGCCGAATCAGATGCCCACGCCGAAGTCGTTCGTCGGCTGCGGCTCGGCGCTTGAATAGAAATCGTATGGCGTCCGGTGGCGAAACTTGTAGCGGGAACGGATTTCGTACCCCAGGTAGATGCCCAGAGTGGCCACGGCCATGCCGGCGGAGAACCAGCCAATCACCCGCAGGGTCTTACGTTCGCTTTCCTGGACGGCCTGGACCTCGTTGCCCTGCTCAAGGGTCTCGGACGCCAGCTTTTCCGGTTCCGTCGACATCGACTCGGAGCCTCCTGCAGGTAGGATAGCGCAGTTCGCGGCCGCACTGTTTCACCAGTGGGACGGTTTGATGATCATTTTGTTACTTGAGGTTGTCGTTGCCGGAAAGCAAACGCGCCTTCTCCGTTTCGGGAAGAAAACTTGCCGCGATGGAGTTGGCTGCGAGCTGTCGCAGCTCCTCCTGCGTGAAGGCCTGCTCGGTGTGCGCCAGCAGGTACTCGTTGACCAAATCCGAGCCGAAGAAGGCCGGGTCATCGGAATTGAGCGTGACCAGCAGGCCTTCATCGAAGTAGCGCCGCAGCGGGTGGGCGGCGAACGAAGGGCAGACGCCGGTGCGGACGTTCGACGTCGGATTCAGCTCCAGCGGAATCTTTTCGATTTTCAATTGGTCCATCAGGTGGGGATCCTCGATGACCGACAACGCGTGCCCGATCCGTTCCGAGCCGATGAAGAGGGCTTCGCGGATGGCGTCCGGGCCGGTGGTTTCGCCGGCATGGTTGGTCAGCCGCAGTCCGGCTTGGCGGGCCTCGGCGTAGAAAGCGCGGAACGGTTCCGAGCCGCACTTCCGTTCGTCCCCGCCCAGGCCGATGCCGATGATCGATGGATACTGCCGGCGCATCTCGGCGGCTTTGCGGAAGACCACCCCGGCCTCCTCCACCGTGAAATGGCGCACCGCGTCGAAAATCCAGTAGAGAGACAGGACAAGCTCGCGCTCGGCGCGTTGACGGGCGCGCTCCAGCCCGGCGAAAATGGGCTCGAAGCACAGCGGATCGTAGTTGCGCCACATGTAGATCACGCCCACCGAGATGTAGACTTCGGCGTGCACCACGCCCTGGGCGGCGAGGTGCTGCATCATCCGCCAGGCGATCAGCTCGTAATCCTCGGGGCCGATGAGCCGCCGCGTCACCGCCTTGAACGCCTCGATGAACCCGGTGAAGTCGGTGAACCGGTAGAGCGCTTCGGCTTCGGCCAGGGTGAGGGGGCGCGCATCGTGCCGCCGGCTCAGCTCGACCAGCGTGGATGGAGTGATGGTGCCTTCCAGATGAAGATGAAGCTCTGCCTTGGGGAGCCGGCGGATGAACGCCGCGATGTCGTCCATGAGTCGAGTGTAGCGGGTGGGCGGCGGGCAGCGCGGTGCTAGCGGAGTTCGCGCAGTTAGCGGAGTAAGCGGAGCTGGTTACGGGGGCGGGATGCGGATGGTCGTGGCTCGGCAGGAGCGCACGCCGCAGCAGGCCATTGGCTGGAAATTCTTGTCGAGGCACTCCTCCACCGCGGTGAGGTAATTGTTTCCGCAACTCAGGGCCAGGGCCGAGGAAGGAATCGTCGGATTGCTGGCGGTGAACAGGCCGAGGATCTGATCCGGCGGCATGGAGATCTGCGAAGTCAAGCCGGCGAGCTGGGGCGGAATCACGACTGCCCGGAACGCCTTGCGGGCGGCGGAGAAGTAATCGTCCGGCGAAAGCCCGGAGCATGTGCCGTGGGTGCTCCACTCGTGCTGGAGCAGCCCCGGATCGGGATAGATATCGCTGTACTGCGATGGGTTGGCCGGCCCGGGCGCGGACGAGCAGTTGTGCGGATTGTTGCCGCTATTGCTCTGCGGCCACAGCCCGTGAAGCACGAAGGTGGCGTGCTGCGCGCATTCGGCGGCGGTGGGGTGCGAATGGCAGTACTCCGGCGACCAGGAAAGATTCAGGAGATAGAAATCGAACGCCGCGGCCATTGCGCGTGGTTGTTGCTGAGCGCTTGCCGCTGCGCCGGCGGCAGGGCCGGCGTTTGGGCTCGGTTTGCAGCCCGGAACCAGCAAGAAAACCAAACCAAGCGCGATGGGGGTTCGCTTCACGCCGGAAGGATACGAAATTGGCTGACGGTTTTCAATCGCGCCCCTCAGTTCGAGGAGGATCGAACGGACTCCGGGGACGCATGTGCGGGGACGCCGACGGGGTAATTTCGCTTTCCAGGGCATGAGACGTTGTACGTCCTCATGCCCTCGCAGTGTCAGGAATGTCCCCGGGCTGTTCTGTCAGGCATGTGCCCGGTCCGGACCTACCCCCTCTCCCCCAGCCTCCCCGGGTGTTTTCGGTAAGTTGCCAGATGAAAAGCGGTTACCGGCACAGTTCACCCGTAAAGTCCGCAGTTTCAGGACTGTGAACCTCAAAGTCGTCCAACTGCGGTGCTTACAAGGAGGACGAGCCACCCGCGCGGCGGAAGAGCCCTTTTGGGGAGATTGCGAGTTCAGGATAGCGAAATGCGTGGAAATGATCTGCAAAAACGGCATTGGTGCAAGCCGCTGAAGACAAGACGCTTACAAGTTATTTTGGGGAAGGGGCTTGCTGCCGCTGGTTCGTGGGAGTTCCCTGGCTTGCCGCAGATCGGGTTCATCCACCGAAGTGGTTTGCCCAGAAACCTGTATTTCAATTGGGGCGAAGAAAAGGATTAGGGACGAGTTGGCCACGATACGGGAGTTTCGGCGTAGCACTCGACCTTCGCCACCCCAAAACGCTGTCATCCTGAACGTAGTGAAGGATCTGCGGTTGTTTCTGTGGACTGCAAAGTGGCATTACTTCCGCATTGGCCACCACTCGGGAATGATCACTGATGAGATCGCCGGTTGCCGGGGGCTTACTTTTGGAAATCGTTCACCAACAGCTTTCTTAGCGAAGCCGTCCCGCCTGTATCGCCCGCGACGGCCAAATGCAGAATGTCGTAGACGCGCCACCCACGGTGCTCCGGAACCAAGGAATATGTAATGGTTCGCAGGTCGTCTTTCGGTCGATCCTTAGGTGCGTAAACTGAAAACGAAACGGTCGCTTGTGCTAGGCGTGGAGTCACGCTCTCTATATCCAGCTTTTGAATCCAGATTCCATCCCATTCCTGGCAGTCACAAAAGAGGTCGGTACCCGCCAATGGAACGGATTTGTCTTTTTCCGCAGCATGTAAATCCGCCTTTATCAAGGCCAGCAACGAGGTGTGATAGTACTTCTGGCTGTAAGGAACTCCGTGGCCCCCGCCGTCATAGAGATGGAAGGCGGACAGAATGAACTCTCTGGCAGATGCTGCGTCTTGCCCGGGAAGTGAAGTAGGCAGCGCGAACAGGACAACCAGAAGTGAAACTGCGAATCGTAACCCTCTTCGCATTTCCGATCCTTTTTCAAGTCGATTGATGTTGACTTGTACCTGGCAGAGAGTAGGCAGTTACGGAACGGATGACCGCCGATGGGGAAGTTTCGCGAGCTCGTCCGGCGCGGACTTGGAAGTCCGCGCAACAGCCGGCTGGGAAGCCGGCGCTACTCTTGATTCGAATTTGGCGGATGACCGCCAATGGTTCCCTTTGACGAAGGTTCGCCCATTCAAACCGGCGCGGAATCGATTCCAGGTGGATGAGCGCGTTTTTGAAGTCTCAGTTGCTTAACACCCAGACGCCAACTTGATTCACTATCTCGGTGGCGGTGAAGGCAATGACGTGGAAAACGTGACCAGAGTCGTCACCGCATGATCCGCTGCGATTTTCCGCACCCGAGCCCTCCAGCCTTCTGTCTTGGGGCCGTTGGCGTTGGTGTATTCAAGGACATACACGTCCTGCCCGCTCACCGCTACTCCTGTGGCCGACCACGGGCGCTCCGAATTCAGAATCGATGTGACTTCACCCCTGGGGGTGATTCTGACGACGCGATGGCAGCTGGTCGCAGCCGCGTACACATTGCCATCGGCATCCACGCCCAAGCCGCGAAAGAACGGGGAAGACGCGTTAGCCGGATTGTGGTCGGCAGGATCAGAATCGCAATCTTTCACCGCAACTGGATGCATGATCTTCGCGATCGATCCATCCTTACTCAGCTTTACGATCCCTTTCCAAGTGGCCGCGTAGATGGAACCATCCGGCCCGGAGGTCAATCCAGAGATGTCGTCGTTCAAACTGCTGAGCGTCTGCTGGAGCGAAGGAGTAAACAAGCTCTGCTCGCCATGGGGCGACATGCGCGCAACCGTCATGGCGCCCGCCGGAAACGAGTCCTCCTGCGAAGGGTTGCTCCCATAGTAGAGGTTGCCATCGAGGCCTATGACCAGCGGTGCGCCGTCGCCATAAATCAACGCCGGTATCGCACCGTCGGGAGTCGCCCGCTTGTAGATTTTGGGTACGGTATTGGCGAAGGCGCCTTTGGCATCGAGCGCGAGCCAATGTCCACCGGTGTTCTCCCGCACAACGGAGAGCCTCCCCGAAGGTTCGATTCGATAGAGGCTGTCAAACAGAAAGTAGATGCGGCCCTGATCGTCGACAACGATACCGGAGGCCGGATGCGCAACGGCTGGGGTTACAAGCAAAAGCCATTGGCACAAAACAGTCAGAACCACGCTGAGGGATCGTGAGTGCTTCATGTTCACCTCCGATTGAAGTTCATCAACCGCAAGGATACCCGGAGTATGTGATGAACGGCTCGAAATCCACCTTCTCGTTCTCCATGTGAACAGGATGAATGTCATCCTGAAGGGAGCGCAGCGGAGCCGCAGATCCTTCCGCTTCGCTGCGCTCAGCGTCAGAATGACAGCGCTGTGCGGGGCTTGAAGCGGTAGGATCACCGCCAACCCGGAAGTAACGAAAAACAACCGCAGATCCTTCGTCCTCTTCGCTCCGCTCAGGGTCCTCGGGATGACAGGCATGAAGGAAGGTTTCCGGGACTCGCTCAGGGTGGGCTAGAAGCCGTGCCCTTTCAAACCTCTCCATGGTCTAACGGGGGTTACCGCGCGGGCGCGAACTCCGAGCGGTGGCGGCTGTAGAAGAAGTAGATCAGCAGGCCGGCGAACAGCCAGATAAAGAACGCCATCCACGTCAGCACTTCGAGGCCCATCATCAGCACGATGCAGAAGATGATGCTCAGTACCGGGAACACCGGGCCGAAGGGGGCGCGGAAGGAGCGATGGCGCTCCGGTTCGCGGTAGCGGAGAATGAGCACCGCAATCGACACCAGCACAAACGCGAACAGGGTGCCGATATTCGACAGGTTCGAGACGGTGCCGATGTCGAGCAGGCCGGCGGGGATGCCGACCACAAATCCAGCTACCCACGTGGCCACCACCGGCGTGCGGAACTGGGCATGAATGCGGGAGAAGATATCCGGCAGCAGTCGGTCGCGCGACATGGCGAACCACACCCGCGCCTGGCCGAGCTGGAACACCAGGATGGACGAGATCATGCCCAGCATGGCGCCGATGAGCACGATGAGCTCAACCCAGTGAATGCCGCTGCCCGGATGGGCAAGATAGAGCCGCTTGAGTGCGTTCACCACCGGCGCGCCGTCGCCCATGATCGATTGCCAGGGCACGATGCCGCTGAGCACGATGGCGACACCACCATACAAAAGTGTGCAGGCCACCAGCGTGGCCAGGATGCCGAAGGGCAGGTCGCGCTGCGGGCGATGGCATTCCTCGGCCGCGGTGGACACCGAATCGAAGCCGATGTAGGTGAAGAAAATGATGGAGCCGCCGGAGAGCATACCGGTCCAGCCGTTAGGCATGAAGGGATGCCAGTAGGCGGGCTTGATGAAGCTGGATGCCGCGATGATGAAAGCCAGAATGGCGACGATCTTCACCATCACCAGGATGTTATTGGTGCGCGCCGACTCGCGGATGCCGCGGACCAGGATCACGGTCAGCACCATCACCACCAGGAAGGCGGGAATGTTGAACCCGAAGTGCCAACCCGGCGCATACAAGTCCTTGCCGGCTAAATCCTGCAGCCCGGTGGGCAGGTAGGCGGGGGAAATCCACTTGAGGGGAAAGTGGATGCCGAACCACTCCAGCAGCGCCTCGATATGAGCGGCGAAGCCCACGCTGACGCTCATGTTGGAGAAGGCGTACTCCAGGATCAGGTCCCAGCCGATGATCCAGGCCACCAGTTCGCCCAGCGTGGCATAGGTGTAGGTGTAGGCCGAGCCGGCGATGGGGATCATGGACGCCAGTTCGGCATAGCAAAGCCCGGTGAACACGCATACGATGGCCACCAGCACCAGCGACAGGGCCAGCGCGGGCCCGGCGCCGGGGCGGCCCGCCATGGCGGTGCGCGTCAGCAGGTAATGGATGAGCGGCGTGTTGCTGATGGCGGGCGTGTCGAACTTTTGCCCCGCCATGGCCGTGCCTATGACCGTGAAGATGCCCGACCCGATGACTGCGCCGATGCCCAGCGCGGTCAGCGACCACGGCCCCAGCGACTTTTTTAGCGCGTGCTCCGGGTCCTCCGATTCCAGGATCAGCTTGTCGATCGACTTGCAGCAAACGAGCTGGTTGCGCAGGGTGGTCCCCTTCGGGCCGGATGCGGGTCCGGATTCGGGCGGGGGAACGGCGGCGCGAGCCATGCAGGCGAAGCCTTTCGAAGGCAGTGATCCGTGGTCAGTGGTCAGTGATCAGACTGTAGTCCTGAGCGCGGATTGCGAGGCAAACCGAGTCGAAGAGTTTGCGGTGGCTTCCTCCGGACCGGGCGGAGGTACCGCGGTCCGGAGGTATTTGGCGCTAGCGCTTGGACTGGCCGCGGACCATCTTCTTCACCTTACGCTTGCTCGAGCCGCGCGGGGTGGTGCGCTTGGCCTTGGGGGTCGCCTTCTTGCGCGCCGTGCGCTTCAGCTTCTTCCGTTCCTGGCGGTCTTCGATTTTGGTGGTATCCACGTATAACCTCTTTCGCTGCTACTTGTTCAATGATGCCCGGATTTCGGGTAAACGCGAATTCCATGGTAGCAGGGATCGGGGAACAGGCAACAGGGAACCAGGGAACGAGGGAACAAGGGAACAAGGGAGCAAGGGACCAAGGGGACAAGGGACCGAGGGAACCAGGGAACCAGGGAACGAGGGAACAGGGAACGAGGGAACGAGGAGGAACCCTGTCGGCAGAATCCGAAGCCGGTTGAAAGTGGTGAGTATCCCGGCTGTCACAGATCAGTCGACCCAGCCGGGAGCAGGGGGTAGGGTGAGGGCATGCATAGGTCTGTCATCCGATCCTTCCTTCAATACGGGGGGATGGGAGATTCCCAATCTGCGATGACCTGCCGCGGTAGTCCCGATCGCGGGGATCGCGGTTCTTCGCGGAGCGGATGGAAATGTGGATGGTGGAATTAATGTTCAGCCAGGTCCTGCGTCATCAAGATAGGAACAGCAGGAGGAGATATGGGGGACAGCACAGTGACGCAACGCGGGCGCATCCGGAACGGTCTGATGGTGATCTGCGCGCTGGTGCTGTTTCTGGCCGGTCTTCTTTTGCTGTTTGCGCCGGCGTCGGCTCAGGACGGGGAGTCCCGATGCTCGCCGGTTCCTTCCCCTGGCGGCGGAAACGGGTGGATAATGGTTGGGCAATCACACCAGCCAGATTTTCCTGCCCGCGGTTGATCCCGGATCGGCCGCGAGGCGCGGCAAGGTTCGGGAACCCGGTTTTCAGGAGCCGCGGATGTCAAGCATCGCTGACGTTGGACAGGTGGCCGCCACCGAAGAAACACATCGTGTGCCGTTTAGCCGGCTGATGGCAAAATCGTGGGTCATCCGCGCGGCCATCGTGTTCGCCGGTTCCACGGCGGTGGGACTGATCTTCATGTTCCCCATGTGGTCGATGGGGTGGAGGCAGGACCTGGCGCAGTGGTGGGGCTGGGGATTGCTGGTCCCGGTGATCTCGGCCATCGACGGTCGCCTGCCCTACAGCGGCCGCCAGATTGGAAGGCGGGCGGCGGCCCACGGCGGCATCAGTCTCCTCGTCACGGCTCTTTACGTCCTCGTCTTTTTTGCTCTTCGGGTGGCCATGGGAGATCGGGGGGTCCCCGGAGGCTGGAGCGTCTTCAAGCCGGCCAATATTTTGCGTGAGGGCAGGGGCTGGTTCATCTGGAGCTGCCTGATCTACTGGATGATCCTCGGCGGCCTGCAGGCCTACCGCTACTACGAGCGCTATATGAGCAGCGAATTGCAACTGGAACGGCTGGAAAAGAGCTACTCGCAAGCCCGCCTGAACGCGCTGCGCATGCAGCTTGATCCTCACTTCCTTTTCAACGCGCTCAACACCATTTCCTCGCACGTGGAGCGGGATCCAAAACTGACTCGCCTGATGATCGAGCACCTGGGCGACCTGCTGCGCATGTCGCTCGAGTCGAAGGACCGGCAGGAGGTTCCGCTGGCCGAGGAGCTGGCCTTCCTGGACCACTATCTGGCCATTCAGAAGATTCGGTTCGGGCGCCGGCTTAAGGTGGAACTGGACATCGCGCCCGAGGTGCGCTACGCCTCGGTGCCCTCGCTGTTCCTGCAGCCGCTGGTGGAGAACGCCATCCGGCACGGCATTTCTCCGCGCGCTTCGGGAGGCACCGTGAGCGTGGTCGCGGAACCTGCCGGAGGGAAGCTCGCCATTCGCATCGCCGACGACGGCGCCGGATTGCCGCCGGGCTGGAGCTTGGAGAAGTCGACCGGCCTGGGATTGTCGGTCACGCGCGAGCGCATCGCCGGCCTTTATCCCAACGACGAAGGCAGCTTCGCCATCAAGGGGCGCGAAGAGGGCGGAACCCTGGTGGAGATTGTTCTTCCCCTGAAAGTGATGGGAGAGGAAGCCAATGCAGCCAGTGCTTGAAAACATCAAGGTCCTGGTGGTGGACGACGAGGCGCCGGCGCGGCAGCGGCTTCTCGATTTGCTGCGCCGCGATGCGCAGATCGGAACCATTCTGGAAGCATGCAACGGCGAGGACGCGGTGCAGCTCATCGAGGACCACCATCCCGGCCTCGTGTTCCTCGACGTGCAGATGCCGGAGCTGGACGGGCTGGGGGTGGTCGACGCGATCGGCGTGGCCGACATGCCGCTTACTGTCTTCGTCACCGCCTACGATCAGCACGCTATTCGCGCCTTCGAATCCAACGCGCTCGATTACCTGCTGAAGCCGTTCAGCGACGAGCGCTTCGAAGGAGCACTGGCGCGCGCCAAGGCGCGCCTGGACGAGCGCAACCTGCTGGAGTTCGGGCAGCGGGTGATGAAGATGGTTTCCGCATCGCCTCCGGCTGCCGACAAGCGCTGGGACCGGCTGGTGGTCAAGTCGGGCGGCTCGACGCGGTTCATCCGGGTCGTGGACGTGGACTGGATCGAGGCCGCCGGCGTGTATGTGAACCTGCACGTTGCGGGCAAGGAGTTTTTGTACCGGACGGCGCTCAACGATCTGGCCGACCGGCTCGATCCGCGGCGCTTCGTGCGCGTGCACCGCTCGGCGATTGTGAACATCGAGAGCATCGTGCAACTGGAGCCCATTTCCCACGGGGAATTCGACGTGGTGCTGAGGAATGGGTCGCGGGCGCGCGTGAGCCGGACCTACCGCGCGCAGTTGGAGAAGCGGCTGGGGCAGCCGCTGTGAGAACTCTATCCGGCTTTGATCACATTTAACCGCGGGAAGGTTGACAAATCCGCCGTTACGTTGATATCAACGAAGCCAGTTGAAATCGGACACCGGGCAGCCATTTCAAAACAGGAGCGTCCCCGCGATGTTTTCACCCAAGGGCAAATTTGGCTGGTACGAACTCATGACCAGCGACACCAAAGCCGCCGGCAAATTCTATTCCGATGTGGTCGGCTGGACCACCCAGGAAATGCCGGGGACGCCGGGTATGGATAGCGTCCCGTACACCACCTTCAATATCGGGGGTCTGGGCATGGCCGGGATGTTGCACCTCGCCGGTCACACTGCCTGGATCGGTTACATCTCCGTTGACGACGTTGACGCTCACATCGAAAAGATCGTCGAAGCTGGGGGCAAGCTATGGAGACCTGCCACTGACGTTCCCGGAATGCTTCGCTTCGCGGTGATGTCGGACCCTCAGGGCGCTGCCATTGTAGTCTTTACTCCGAACCCTGCCATGCCTTCGCCGACGCGTCCCGCACCACCCACCCCGGGAACCATCGGCTGGCATGAGCTTTACACAACCGACGTCGACGCCGGATTCGATTTCTACAGCAAGCTCTTTGGCTGGACCAAGCTCACCGATATGGACATGGGACCGATGGGCATCTATCGCATCTTCGATGAGGGCGACCAGAAGCAGATGGGCGACGGCGGCATGATGACCAAAGCTCCCCATATTCCCGTGTCCTGCTGGAACTTCTATTTCAACGTCGATTCCATCGGTACAGCAGTCAACCGTGTCAAGGCGGGCGGCGGGAAGGTCTTGAACGGTCCGATGCAGGTCCCCGGCGGTAGCTGGATCATCAACGCTCAGGACCCGCAAGGAGCCATGTTCTCCCTTGTCAGTAGCAAGGAATAACAATCTCATTGCCGCCGGGCGAGGGAGCGGTTGCGGAGCCACTTGGCCGCGCCCAGGGCCAGCAGCAGGCCTCCGAAGGGGATGCACATCAGCGCCACAATGAGCGCGAACCAGCCGCTGTTGGTGCTGGCGCCGGTGGGGGAAAAGCCGCCCAGTACAGTCTCCAGCAGGAGCGCCGCCAGCAGGCCCGCGCCCACCATCGAGCCGCCCCACTGGAGCAGTTGACGGGTTCCGTCATCGTTCCCTGGAGATTTCCGTTGCGCAGGAGCTTCCGGGCTGTCGGCCATGACCACCTTCAACTCATCGCCAGCCGCAGCATGACGTAGGTGATGACGCCCGTCACCGAAACGTAGAGCCAGAGGGGAAAGGTCCAGCGCGCGATGCGGCGATGCTGCGGAAACCGGCCGGAGAGCGAAAAGAAGAACGTCACCAGCACCAGGGGCAGCGTGACCGTGGCCAGGACGATGTGGCTGGCGAGCAGCGGCAGATACAGCGAACCATAAGCCGCGTGTACGGGGTAGCGAACGTCGCCGTGCAATGCATGGTGCAGGATGTACCCGACGAGGAAGAGCGTCGAGAAGACAAACGCGGTGATCATGGAGGCGCGATGGGCGGGGATCCGCCGCGCGCGGATGAACGCGAACCCAATCAGCAGCGCCGTGGCGCTCAGCCCGTTCATGACGGCGTTGAGCGGAGGCAGAAAAGCGAAGCGGACGCTGGCGGTGTCCGCCGCCGGATGCACATAGATGAGCCAGAACAAAAACAGCGTGGCCGCGGCGCTAATGGCCAGGATGGCGGCGATGGCCGGACCGGCGCCGGGTTTGCGGGTCGAGGATGAAGCGATGGTCGTCATTATTTGTGGGTTGAGGTTCGTGATTTCCCTTTCATTCGGCCACGATCGATGAAACGACACTGGTGTTTTAAATTCTTGGCGAGTTGGCGTCGCTTCGCGACAGAGCGAGTTAGCAAGTTCGCGAGTCTCAGTGCTTCGCGATCGCGCACAGCATCAGCGCGGTCATCAGCAGCGGCAGATAAATGACGCTTACCTTGAGCAGGTCCCGCGCCAGCGACCGGCTCAGCTCCGGCGACCGAGTACGCAGGATGCGGGCGAAGCGAATGGTGTACGCCAGATAAAACAGGCCCAGCGCCCCGGCCAACAGGGCATAGGCTTGGCCCGTCATTCCCAGCCGCCAGGGCGCCAGGCTCACGGGAATCATCAGCACCGCGTAAAACAGCGCCTCGATCACCGTCGACCAGCCATCCGGCTGCACCACCGGAAGCATGCGGATCCCGGCGCGCGCGTAGTCCTCCCGGTACAACCACGCAATCGCCATGAAATGCGGAAACTGCCACACGAAGAGAATGGCAAACAGGGCCACGGCCGGCCATTCGATGCGCCCGCGCGCCGCCGTCCATCCCAGCATTGGCCCCATGGCTCCCGGGAATGCGCCGACAAATGTGGCCAGCGAAGTGACGCGCTTGAGCGGGGTATAAATGGCAACGTAGGTGAATGCGGTGAGGAGGGCCAATGCCGTGGTCAGCAGGTTGGTGTGCAGCAGGAGCCATAACGCCCCCAGCGCCAGGGCGGCAATGCCGGCCAGAACGCCTGCGCCGAGCGGGATGCGCCCCGCGGCCAGCGGCCGGTTGGCGGTGCGGACCATGCGCGCATCGGTCTTGCGCTCCAGCGCCTGGTTCAGCGCTCCCGCGCCGGCGGAGACCAGGCCCACGCCAAACAGCGTATCGATCAGCCCGCGCTGCAGGCTGGAAATGCCCGATTGCATCGATCCCAGGTAGAACCCGGCCCACGACGTCACCACCACCATGCCGGTCACCCGCACTTTGAACAGCTCGCGGCAGTCGGCGATCAGTTGGGCCGTGGTGCCGGGCCGGGGCACGGCGATGGGCACGTGCGGCACGGCGATGGGTCCGTGCGCGGGGCTTGGTGCCGGCGAAACGATCGCGCGTGAGGCATGAGCCATGCGGGTGGAGAATACCTCGGTGGGAAGTGCCCGGATGCTGCTCCGGGGGCCTGACTCGATGATAACAAGCGGAAACGCCACCATCCGACCCCGCCCTAGCAGAGCTAGGACGGGGCACCCAGATTCTGGGCTTCCTTGTGGATCGTCTCGGCCACTTCGTCGGGGGTCAGGGCATCCACAACGATGGACAGATGCGCGGTGCGGTAAAGCGGCATCCTTTTTTTGTACCGCGCGGCGAGATTGACCCGGTCGGCAAGAACGGGGCGCGTGTGCTCGGTTCCTCCGCAGCGGGCCAGGGTGGTTTCGAGCATCACCTCCAGGTGCACCAGCAACGTGCCGGGTGCGTTCGAGAGCAAAGCCCGCGTCGCCTCCGTTTCGATCGCCCCTCCGCCCAGCGCCAGCACCAGCCCGTCCTTGCGCGCCAGCCGCTGAATGGTGGCGTATTCGCGCACCCGAAATGCCGCTTCGCCGCCGCGCGCGAAGATCTCTGCGATAGCCATTCCAGCCTCCGCTTCGATCACATCGTCGGCATCCACGAAATCCCACCCCATCCGGCGGGCGAGCAGCGGCCCCACCGTGCTCTTGCCCGATCCCATGAAGCCGGTGAGCACGATGCGGCGGATTGGAGCCATGGGAGCCCTCATAAACGCGGGGGATGCGATGGATTCCAGCATAATGGTCAACCCAGCACCATCACCACTGCTCCGGCGGTGATGAGCAGTCCGCCCGCGATTGCGCCCAGGTTGAGCTTCTCGCCCAGAAGCAGCCAGGCAAACACCATCACCAGGGGAACGCTGAGCTTATCCAGCGGCGCCACCCGCGAGGCCGGCCCCAGTTGCAGGGCGCGAAAGTAGCACAGCCACGACAGGCCCGTTGCCAGCCCCGACAGCACGAGAAAGGTCAAGGTGCGGCGGTCGAGGGCGCGCAGTTCTCCATGCTTGCCCAGGGCCAGCGCAGTGCCCCAAGCGAACACCACCACCACGCTGGTGCGCACGGCGGTGGCCAGGTTCGAGTCCACATGCGCCACGCCCACCTTGGCCAGCAGGGCTGTGGCCGCGGCAAACGCGGCAGAAAGCAGCGCCCATCCAATCCAGCTCATGGGTCCATGCTAACGGCTCACGCCGGCTTTTCCCCTCTGCTGCGTCATCCGGTACTGGGTCACCGCCCAATCCTCGTTGCCCAGTCCCTGCCGCTGGCCATCGGCGAAGATTTCGGCCAGTTCATCGGCAAGACTGAGGCGCACCCCGCCGCTCTGGGCCGCCTCGCGGAGCAGTCGCAGGTCCTTGGCGCCGGTGTCCACCGTGGATCCGGGCTTGTCAGGCGGATGCAGCATCACGTTGCCATACGCGGCATAGAACGGCGACTGGAACAGCGCGCTGTTGACGGTCTCCAGAAAGATATCCGGCTCGATGCCCTGGGAGGTGGCAAACACGAACGACTCGCCCAGGGAATGAATCATGGCACTGATGAGGAAATTGCCGCCCAGCTTGAGCGCATGAGCCTTCCAGGGTTCCTTGCCGACCACCGAGATTCCCCGCGACAGCGGCTCCAACAGCGGCCGGGCGTGCGCCACGGCATCGTCGGCGCCGGCGGCCACGATCCACAGCCGGCCGTCGGCGGCTACATTGGGCCGCCCAAACACCGGCGCCGCCACGTACGCCTGCCCGCGCCGTTCGTGCTCTTCGGTCAGCCGCTGGGAGAGCGCCACGCTGATGGTGCTCATCGCGATGTGCAGAGCTCCGGGACGCAGCGCGCCCAGCAGCCCGTTCACCGGCAGCCCCTTGGGCCCGAACAGCACTTCCTCGTGGGCCGCGTCATCGAAGAGCAAGGTCATCACGATGTCGCTGGCCCGCGCCACATCGGCGGGCGTCGCTGCCACCTGCGCCCCTTCTTTGCGGAGCGCCTCGGTCTTCTCATGAGTGCGATTCCATACTGTCAGTTCGTGCCGGGCGGCCATCATCCGCATGGCCATCGGCACGCCCATCTTGCCTAAACCTAAAAAGCCGATCCGCAAGGCGAGTTCCTCCTTGACCACACTAGCACCGCTAGCACCGCTCACTCCGCAGCCCCGCTAAACTGAATGTCCGGTGCTCAGAGGCGCGCAAATTGCGGATCCGCGGCACTTCCAGCAAGCCGACTTCGAAATGGGCGCCGAATTTACGAACTCGTTTATTTTCAGAGCAAAGGGCGACATTGGCGCTTCCCGAGGGCGCCTCACCACAGCTTTGGTCGACTGCTCCTGGCGATTTCTTATCAGAATCCTGAATCCTTCAGCGAATGCAATGGATCATAGGAAACGCCTGACATATACCAAGATCTAATAGAGGGCCGGGTGCGCGCGATTTTGCTACCACATGGGCATGGAGCCAAAGAATGAGAGTTGAACTAGTTGCGCCTCGATCCATCGCAGAGCCAATTTTTTGGGCGCGGCCTTAGCAGGTTCTGGCAATGGTGCTCGGGGTCGGCTCGATCGAGATAGGCGTGCGTCGAACCGACCTGACGGAGTTTCGTTATGTTGCGGGCGAGCTGATCTTGCCTCACCGTCACGAGGGAAAGTGGATTGGGCTCATGAGCGCGCCGTATCTGCAGCTGAGTATCTCCGATGCGGCGCTGATGGCCGCCTCTGATGGTGCGGTAGAGCTGCCCATGTATCGCAAGTTTGCGGACCCCCGGCTGCGCGGGCTGGTTACGGCCGTTCATGCGGAGATGGTGGCCGGGTTTCCGAGCGGCCGGCTATTTCTCGATTCAGTCGAACAGGCCGTAGCCGTGGCGCTGATCCATGGTCATGCAGCAGGACGCCGTCCTGTGCGCCTACACCGGGGCGGACTAGGCCCGGCGCGCTTGAGACGGATTAAAGAGCTGGTCCACGCCAGGATGGAAGACGACTTAAGTCTCGACGAGATGGCGCAATCGGTAGACTTGAGCACAGCTCATTTCGCGCGCATGTTTCGAAGGTCAACGGGCGAAACCCCACATCAGTTTGTTTTGCGCCAAAAGATGGAGCGCGCCATGGCGATGTTGCGAGCTCCCGACGCGCGAGTGTTGGATGTGGCCGTGGCCTGTGGCTTCAAGACCCAGCAGCATTTTGCGCAGGCCTTCCGCGATGTCTGCGGAGTTAGCCCGACAAAGTATCGCCAGGATTCTGTCGGCTACGAAGAGCGTTATGCTTCGGAAACCTCCTCTGAAGCCAGGCGCCATGATTTGAGGTACGAAGCGTCGCTGTGAGGGGTTGGCGTTCATCTCGTTCATAAGGTCCGATCCTGTCCGGCATTGCTGACTTATTCTTCCTTGTACCCGCCTCAGCACAACTATCCCCATTCACAACTCTGACGGCTCGCTGCAGCTCATTCGAACCTTCGCTGTCCTTGGCTCATACGGCGCGCACACTTAGCTGTGATCCGTTTGGTGGGTGTCTCCAGGGGCGTGAATACAGCAGAATTCCGACCATCCGCGCAGAAATCCGCACAAGCCCATATCCGATGTGCAGTTTACTCATAGTTGTACGCGGCGCTCAGCGCCAACCAACCGGCCCCAGCATCAACGGATGATTGTTGGCCGGATCACAGGAGAGTCGCTCAATGGAAGCAATTGGATTGTTAGTCACGCTTGAAGCACAGCCCGGCAAGGAGGCTGATACCGAGGCATTTCTGAAGTCAGCTCAGCCACTCGCGGTGAGTGAAAAAGGAACCTTGAAATGGTATGCAATCAAGCTCGGGCCGCGGAAGTTCGGCATCTTCGATACCTTCGCCAATGAAGCGGGCCGCAATGCCCACTTGACCGGCGAGATTGCGAAAGCGCTTGGAGCACGAGCCGGCGAATTGCTGGCAGTTCCCCCGCAGATTGAGAAAGTGGAAGTCCTTGCGAACACCCCCTTGAAGAGCTGAGGAAGACAGGGAACGAGGGAACGAGGGAACGAGGAACCTGCTCGCAAGAGAGGACCCTAAGGAGAAAAGAATGACAGTTCAGGAGAAGCAAATGAAAAACGCACAAACGTTCCGGCCCGATGTGGCCGCAACCTCCAACATCAACTCCGCGCCCCGGGAGCCCAGGTCAGCGCTCCGTGGCCGGATGCAGCGTCTCGGCCTGGCGCTTCTCGCGTGTGTGCTCGTCGTTGGTGCGAGCGCCTCTGCGAATGCCGGCGAAGCACGGGGCGAAGCAGCCATTCGCGCGCTCGGAGATAACTTTGCCAAGGCTTTTGTTCAGAAGAATGCCGAAGTCCGGGCATCGCTGTTCGCCGAAAATGGAACCTTCCTGACACCAGTGGGCGACTTTCTGCAAGGGCGGGCCGCAATGGTGAAGGACTTCGGTTCCGAGGCGCAAGCGGTCAACGGCTCCACGCAAGCTGCGTTCTCCGACTATCGCGTACGCTTCATCAAGCCCGATGTCGCGTTCGTCGACGCGGTTCTCACCCTGCACAATGTCAACGGTCCGGATGGGACGGTTATCCCCGCTATCCCAGTCAACTTCTTCTACGTGGCCGCCCGCCACGGCGATCATTGGCTGATCGAGGATGGCCGCGCGCATTTCGCACCCGCGCCGGCTAACAGCATGACCTCTCGACAGTAACGTGTGGGAATGCTTGAGACCTGTTCCGGGCCTCATTCTGAGTGGGATGTCCATTGATTGGGCATCCCCGGTCTGTGGCCACAAACCAGATCCGCCTGACCGCGATTCGGCGACGCCTTCAGGGCTGCTGGGCGGTGCGCAGCAGGTCTACCAGCGCATGGACATCGGCCGCACCGGCGTCGCTCACCACCACGTAGCGCAGCCCGCCCCAGGTCCACGATTCCGTGCTGAAGCCGTTCTTCCTTTCTCGCGCCGCTCCGGCCGCCTGACCGCCATCCTGCACGATGAACACCGAAAGCTGGTGCTTGCGTAGCTCGTAAATCAACTGCGCTCCAGGCCGGCCGCGGAAGTACACCAGCCTTCCCCCCTTGAGCGCGTACGGTGATCCCTGGAGCTCCGGCAGATTGAAGGTGAAGGGCAGCTTGCCCTGGAACCACGGCTTGACGGTATGCCGGTCCGAGGAGACAACGTCCACCGGATTCGGGCTGGCGAGGGCGCCCACGTGCATGTCCAGCAACTGCGCCAGCGTCTGTTCGCGCTCCGTATTCCGCACCAGGACCGCCGAAGGGACCGCGATCGCCAGAACCAGGACCGCGGCGACCGCAATCACCAACGCCGGTCGAGCGAGGAAAGAAAACCGCGGCCGCCGGGGCGCAATGCTCTGCTGAACCCGCTGCCGGAATTCCGCGGACGGTGTAAACTGCATTGCCGCCGCGGCGCGCGTGGCGCGCTTCATCTGCATCCTGCCCAGCGCCACGGCCCCACATTCACGGCACGTCGCCAGGTGTTCTTCCACCGCCCGCAGTTCCTGATCGGATAACTCGCCATCCACGTAGGCATCCAGGCGGTTTGTCCACTCGTCGCCGCTCATCGCGCCCTCCCTTCCACTCCGGTGGTGAGAAGAGCGCGCATCGCCCGGCGCGCGCGTGAAAGGCGCGACATCACCGTGCCCATCGGAATTCCCAATGCCTGGCTGATCTCCTGGTAGCTCATTTCCTCCCCATCGCAGAGGAGAATAATCTCGCGATAGTGTACCGGCAACGACTCCAGAGCCGCGCGGATCTTGTCCTGCTCGCCGCGGGCCAGCAGGATCGATTCCGGGGTCTCCACGGTTTCCGGTTCCGGCGGCGCTTCGTCATCGCTGTCGAGTGATGCCATGGCCTTCAGCCCGGCGCGGCTGGTCAGGAAGGTGTTGCGGAGAATCCTGTACATCCAGGCGCGGAAATTGGTCCCCTGCTGAAACGACGAGAACCCCTTGCAGGCCTTGAGATAGGTTTCCTGCACCAGGTCCTCGGCCGCCGTGCGGTCGCCGGCGAGCCAGCAGGCGAAATTGTAGAGCTGGCCGAACAGGGGCATGGCCAGCTCTTCAAACGAGCCAAAGGCAACGGAGGAGGTGGACACAGCCCGACCAGTGTATCCCAGGCTCACCTCCGTTCTGGAAATAGCTTTGACGACCAGCGCTAATCGACCCACAAGCGCCCGGCTCCCGGTGGCGAAGTGACCATGCGATCAAACATGCCGCCGCAGCCCTCGGTCCAGGGCCGGACCTTGCGGATCGACACCATCACGATTTGCTCTCCTCGATGTGTAAAACGGGAGAGCGGCGGTTTTATTCCCGGGGCGGAATCTATTTCTGATAGCTAATGCCCAAATGTACGCACAGCGCCGAAAGGTAAATGATCACTGACCACTGATCACTGAGCACTGCACCTATTGCGGCGTCACCAGCTGGTGGGCAATGGCAAACAGCGCCAGTTCCAGGCGCGTGGATACCCCCGTCTTGTCGAAGATGTTCGACAAATGCCGCTTCACGGTTTCCTCGCTCAGCCCGAACTGCTTGGCGATGTCGCGGTTGCTGCATCCTTCCACGATGGAGCCCACCACTTCGAGCTCGCGCGGGGTCAGGCCGTAGGTCTTGCGCTGGGGAACGGCGGCCTGCTGCATCAGGTCGTGCAGCGCCGACACCAGGTTCACCACCCGCTTGCCCCCGATCCAGTAATCGCCGCTCATCACGGTGCGGATGGCGATCTGCAGGTGACCCGCCAGAGCGTCCTTCAGCACGATCCCGCGCGCCCCGATGTGCAGCGCCTCAATGATCTGCTGGGTGGTAATGGTCGACGTGAGCAGCAGAATTTTTACCGTGGGCGTGCCGTTCATGATGGCCCGCATCGCTTCCAATCCGGGGAGCCTGGGCATCTGGACATCGAGCAAAAGAATGTCGGGTTGCAACTCCAGCGTTTGCGTGATGGCCTCATCGCCATCGGAGGCCTCGCCGACTACTTCGAAGCCATCCTGCTCGCTGAGCATGTTGCGCACGCCGATGCGCACCACCGGATGATCATCTGCCAATATGATTCGGATCGCTCGTTCCACTAGAAGAATCTGCCTCCGTGCAGCTAAATCGGGGATGATCGAATACGGAAACTCGCTCCCCATGCGTGTGCGCCGGGACACGGCCCTTCACGAAGCCTGCACGGGCGGTTCAGCCTCTCAGCTTATCCTTGGGAGCGGCAGTCCCAACATCGCTGCTTCCCGGACCTTCCCCCTGGGCCGGAAACTCCGCCTCCAGCATACGCCGCAGGTTGCGGCCCGCGGCTTTCAATTCCAGAAACAGGGCGGGAACGTTATCTAATTGATCACCTCTGGCTTCGAGGCGCGCGCCCACAGCAATACGTACTGTTTAAGGGTTACACAACA
>CAVREL010000037.1:0-9344 GCA_963720105.1 uncultured Acidobacteriota bacterium
GCGGCTGCGGAGTGCGTGATCGAGTTCGAGTCCAAAAGCGGCAGCAAGATGCGCATTCAGTGGAAGGGATCCGGAGCGCCGGACTGGTCAAGTCTTCTTCGCGCCTGGCGGGAAGCGGAAGGATGATTCATATCACGGCGCAGATGCGGGTGCTGGTGGCGATCGAGGCCGTTGACGGACGCAAGGGCATTGATTCGCTGGTTCGCGTTTGCCAGGAGAAGCTTTCCGAGGATCCGATCCGTGGTTGTGTTTTCATTTTCAGGAGCCGCAGAGGGACGTCTATACGCGTACTGGCGTATGACGGGCAGGGGTACTGGCTGGCGCAAAAGCGTCTTTCCCATGGAAAATTCCGGTGGTGGCCGGAATCGAGTTCCCCGGCCAAGGCGCTGGAGGCTTATGAGGCGCATTTGCTGATGGCAGCCGGCGATGTAGCGCGGGTGCGCGCTGCGCCGATGTGGCGGCGGGTGAACGTCGTGGCTTAGAGCCGCATTTTTCCCTTGCGTTCCAAGAAAGACTCGTTCATACTGGCTCGCAAATGAGCCGGTTTCGCTATCGCGGGCGGGAGATCAGCCAGGAAGACATCCTATATATACGTGCGCTGATCGAACGTCACCCCAAAGAGAGTCGCCGCAAGCTGTCGGTTCGTCTCTGTGAAGCCTGGCAGTGGCGGCAGGCCAACGGAGCGTTGCGCGATATGGTGTGCCGAGGGCTGTTGCTGATGCTGGAGCGCGCCGGGCAGATCGCGTTGCCTCCGGTCAGTTACGTGCGCCATAACCCGCTGTCACGGCGGGCACGTCCGCAACCAGTGCTGATCGATGCAACTCCCATCGAGGGTCCGTTGTGCAAGCTGCAGCCGCTGGAAGTGGAGCAGGTACGGCGCACGGCACAGGAACCGCTGTTCAACAGCCTGATGGAAGAGCATCACTATCTCGGCTATGAACAACCTGTCGGAGAACATCTGAAGTATGTGGTGTGGGCATCTGGCCGTCCCGTAGCGTGCCTGGCGTGGTCCTCGGCGCCGCGCCACCTGGCCAGCCGCGATCATTACATCGGCTGGGATGCCGCGGCGCGTCGCAGTCGCATCCGCTTCATAGCCTACAACACGCGCTTCCTGATCCTGCCGTGGGTGCGAGTTGAACACCTGGCATCGCACATCCTGGGGCGCATGGCGGCGCGGATCTCCGCTGACTGGCAGCAGCTGTACGGTCATCCCATCTACTTCCTGGAGACGTTCGTGGATCCGGAGCGTTTTCGCGGGACGTGTTATCGGGCAGCCAACTGGGTGTTGCTGGGCCGGACCACGGGGAGGGGCAAGCAGTCCAACAGCTATGTGCCGAACCGTTCAATCAAAGAAGTCTTAGGCTATCCGCTGACCAGACGGTTCCGCGAACTGTTGGGAGGCGTTGCGTGAAGGAAACCCGGCGCCGCCTGGAGGTGAACCTGGAGGAACTGGACCGGGTGCTGGACGGAGCGCGTCAGGCGCCGCTGAGCGATCAAGATCACCACAAGCTGCGAGAAGCGTTGCATGCCATGGCAGCGATGCTGGGGCGGCCGCGTAACACCGAGAAGACCAGTTCCGTGGTGGGGAAGCCGGAAGACGCATCCGGCGACAGCGGAAAGCAACCGGACCCAGATGCGCCTCCGCCGTCCGGACACGGCCGCAACGGAGCTGAGGCTTTCAGCGGCGCCAAGCGAGTGGAGATCAAGCACCAGATGTTGGCCCACGGAGATCGATGTCCAGAGTGCCGGCAGGGCAACGTATACGCTCAGAAAGAACCGAAGGTACTGGTTCGAATCACAGGTCAGGCGCCGTTGGCGGCCACGATCTATTCGTTGGAGCGGCTACGTTGCGGCGCCTGCGGGCAGGTGTTCACGGCGCAGGAGCCGGAAGGCGTGGGCGAGGATAAGTACGATGAGTCGGCGGCGGCCATGATCGCTCAGCTCAAGTACGGCAGTGGCACTCCATTCCATCGCTTGGAGCATTTGGAAAAGCAGTTGGGTATCCCGTTACCGGCGGCCACGCAGTGGGAGATCGTCGCGAAAGCCGCGCAGCCGATCAAGCCAGCGCGCGACGAGCTGATTCGCCAGGCCGCGCAAGGTGAAGTGGTCCACAATGACGACACCAGCATGTGCGTGCTGCGCCTCGAGCGCGATCCCAAGGACGAGCGCACCGGTGTGTTTACCAGTGGGATCGTCTCCACTTTCGAGGGGCGTAAGATCGCGCTGTACTTCACCGGATCGAAACATGCCGGCGAGAACCTCGCCGATGTGCTGAAGCGGCGCGATCGAGGACTGTCGCCGCTGGTACAAATGTGCGATGCTCTATCGCGCAATGTGCCGCACGTTGCTGCCGGGACCGAAATCCTCCTGGCCAACTGTCTCGCCCATGGAAGACGGCAGTTTGTAGACGTGGCGGAGAACTTCCCTCGCGAATGCCGCTATGTGCTGGAAATGCTGGGCCAGGTCTATGGGCATGATGCCGAAGCGCGTGATCGAGGCCTGACTCCGGTCCAGCGGCTGGAACTCCATAAGGAACGCAGCTCCCCGGTGATGGACGCGCTGCATGCCTGGCTCGAGTTGCAGTTGGCGGAACGTCGAACCGAGCCTAACTCCGGGCTCGGCCAGGCGATCGGATATCTGTTGCGGCACTGGGTGCCCCTGACCTTGTTCCTTCGCCAGGCCGGGGCCCCGCTGGATAACAACATCGTAGAAAGAGCCTTGAAGCGAGCGGTTTTGCATCGCAATTATGTTCACTCCCGGATTATGTTCAATTGGCCAACGTGGTTAGATCTTCAACATCGCATAGGCGACGTCTGAGCGGTAGGTCGAGAATTCGAGAAGCTCTGCCGAGTTGACCGACTGCACATAATCAAAGTGTCTCAAGGAAGTGGAGGACACGGTCAGTTGGCTGATACCGCATCTGTTTTGTGTGTGGCGGCTGGATGGCGGTTAGTGCACGTTCCTTCATTGCAAGGTCGGCCTCGACGTACATGTGCGTGGTTGCGGGGTTCTCGTGTCCGAGCCATAGCGCAATGACAGTAATATCGACGCCAGATTGCAGCATGTGCATCGCGGTTGAATGTCGAATGACGTGAGGAGTAATGTCACGTTTGGCAAGCTGTGGACAGAGAATTACCGCGTTCTTCACGGCAAGTTGCAGCCGTGCCGTGACAGCCGGGCGCGTCATTCGTGTGCCCGACCAGCCTGGGAATAGGGGTTGATCTGGTCCGGCATGCGTGCGTGCCAACCATTTCCGAATCTCGGTGACCGTGATTCGCCACAGCGGTACGCAGCGTTCTTTTCGTCCCTTGCCACGTATGTGTACGGCAGCGCAACCGTCGAGGACCACATCGGCAACCTGCAAATCTGTGATTTCCGAGACACGGCCACCTGTGTTGTAGAACATGGTAAACATTACGCGATCTCTTTGTCCGCACCATGTGGTAACGTCCGGCGCATCGAGGATCGCCTGCATCTCATTTCGTGAAAGGAACCCGAGAAGAGGTTTATCGAAGCGTTTCATTGGGATCGCGAGGACTCGCTGGATAACTGGCAATGCTGCCGGCTCCGTGAGTGCCGCAAAATGCATGAACGAGCGAATTGCGGCAAAGCGAGCATTACGACTCCGAATCTTGTTGTGCCGTTCAGTTTCCAGATAGTTGAGGAAGGCCAGTATCAGTGGGGCGTCAAGGTCAGCGAGTGTGAGTCGCTCGGGGGCCTTGCCCAAGTGGCTCTTGGCAAATCGCAACAGAAGGCAAAAGCTGTCCCGGTAAGAGGCTACAGTCTGCGGGCTAGCATTTCGCTGCTGTATCAGACGCTCCAGGAAGAACCGCTGGAGAAGCGCCGGGAAGCTGTTTGTTTGGTGGGGAGCCTTCATTGCGCGCCTCCATCGATAAAGGCCGCGAATCGCTTGGCGGCAACGGCCATGATTTCCGGAGTGGCGCTCACGTACCAGTAAGTGTCCGTGACCTTGGCATGACCCACATAGGTTGACAGCGTGTCTATGACGTGGTCCGGTAGCTGGTCGCGGTGATAGCTGTCGAGCAGGCAGCGGGTGATAAATGTGTGACGAATATCATGGATCCGTGGAAGTGCATAACCGCCGCGTCCGATCCACGCGAGACGCTGCCGCAGCTTTACGAAGGTATTACAAACGGTGGGGTAGGGCAGTCGTTTGCCACGATCCGAAACGAAGAACACCTCGGTCCCGTGTCCGCCGAGCTTATGCTGTTGGAAATCGGCATACAGCTTCAGTGCGGCGACTGTCGTAGGGTGTAACGGGACCAGGCGAGACTTGCGGAACTTGGTCTCACTCACGGTTAGGAACCCGCGAGCGAGGTTCACATCTTGCGGCCGGAGATGAAGAGCCTCTGAAATCCGCAGCCCTGTGGACGCCAGCAACCCGAACAAAGTGCGGTAGGTCGCTGGACGAAGCCCATTAGTGGGCGCAAGGTCGTCGGCTGCCCGCAGAAGATCTGCTATCTCCTGCTCGGTATAAATATGCGGAACGGGCCGCCGATGCGTGGAGCCGAAAAAGCCCCGCGGTACGATCGCTGTGCCCGGATCAAACTGCGAACGGTACTTGAGAAAAGGCCGCAAGGTCTGAAGTCTCCATGCGGAGGTCAAGCGTGATGGGCAGGGCGAAGCCTGTGCCCATCGCACGGCCAGGTCAAATGTGACTGGACCGCTGTGACCGGCTTGATCGGCGAAGCGTCCGAAGGCGAGCAACCGATCACCAGCGATTCCGAGAGCGAAACCCATTTTTCGGCGGACCGTGAGATAGTCCTCGACCAGTGAAACCATCGTTGTTGTGCGCTTCATGACAGCCCTCCCGGCCAGGGAGCAGCCACCGTGGCCAGCCTGGGCAGATCCACCTTGCTGTAGATCATCGTTGTATCTAGACTGCGATGCCGCAGGGCATCGGCAATCTCCTTCAGACTGGCACCTGCGCACCGCATGCGGACTGCAGCGGTGTGGCGCAGCACATGTGTGCCTTTGCTATGGGTCAGCCCACATCTACCGAAAGCACGGGCGATGGCCGAACAAACGAATCTTCTCGTAATGGGAAGACTGAAGGGTGCGCGATGGCGCACGAATAGGGCGCGTGTAGTGCTCGGAGGTCTCGCGCCGCGCACGTACTGTACGATCGCCTTTCCTGTCTGAGCCGGTACTGGCAACACATCCGCTTGGCGTGACTTGCCGTGTCTGATGGTGAGAGTGCCGGCACGCCAGTTCAAGTCATCAAGCTGAATCGCGGCTACCTCGCCGGCGCGCAGTCCCATATCCAGCATGCAGCGAGCCATAGCCAAGTCACGTTGCCCATTTGGGCTGCGTTGATCAAATGCGCCGAGAAAACAAGCCGTTTCTTCGGCAGTCAGATGTTTCGGCACGGTATCCAGGTGCCAATGGGCGATACAGGGAACGGCGGCCACGAGAGCCTCCACCCTGTCGCCAAAGATCACCGCGCGGAAACGCAGGTAGCTACGTAATGCACATCCAAGGACCCCGAGCGTACCCGGTCGATAGTGATTCGTGGGCCGGACCATGAACTTCACAATGTCGCTGGGTTGGATCCTACCGATGTCTATGGGAGAGGAAGCAAAACAATCCGAGATGAACCGGCTCACCCACTGCCTGCGGGATGCGCGGGTGGCTGGCGTCAATCCGCAAACGGATTCCAGATAATTATCGAATCGCTCCAACTCGTCCCGGATCGCCGGTTGAATCAATACCTCTCGTTCCGAAAGATATCCCTCAGTCCGAAGCACATGCAGCAGGCGTGCCAATGCAGCCCTTACAATCTTGAAGGTGCGCATACAAGGATCTGGGCACCGGCACACAGGAAGATGTTCAGTCAGAAAATGGTGGGTCAGAGACTCGTCAATGGAGCCAAGCGGAGCACGGCGCTTGCTGACCCAGCGAGCGAAATGCTCGACACTGCTCAGATACGCCCGGATGACCGCCGGGCGATACTGTTGATGCTGCAAATACCCGACATAGGCACTGAAACACTTGCTCAGAACACTTGATCCAAGGCGGTCACGATAAACAGGAATAAGCATGTTGTTCTCCAGTGGACAGGCATAGCGTCCACAGCAGAACATTTTCTTATGCTCAGCGGGTCGTGGTTCACGCTTCCTTGGAGAGGCCCCAAATCTACGAGTTCATGCAGATCTATCCTCAGATGTACACATAATCCAGGAATGAACATAATTGCGACTATGGAAATATTTCCATAGTCGCAAGAACGCTCTCTACTATCGCTCGCTGAATGGCGCTGAAGTCGGAGACCTTTTCATGAGCCTTATCCACACCTGCCAGTTGTGCGGCGCAAACTCCTTCGACTATCTGATCGAACTCCAGCGCCATGCCCGGGAACTGGCCGCCCGCCCGGAGGAATGGATGCCCTGGAATTATCGCGACACCCTGGCCCGAACTGTCGCGGTATGATGAAGGCCATCTGGCCGAAAAGGATACTCTGCGGCCACCGACAAGGAGCACGACAATATGCCCGGAAAACGGGCCTCCGGGAACCAGAAATCGCGAAGGGTTTTTGGCCACCCCGGAAAACCATCGAAAACCGTGCTCCACGCCGGTCTTTATGCCCGCGTCTCGACCAACGATCAACAGACCCTGCCGATGCAACTACGCGCTCTGCGCGATTATGCCGCGCGGCGGGGCTGGACTATCACAATGCAGGTCAAGGAAGTTGGCTCCGGCGCTTCGCAGCGGCATATGCGAGAGAAGATGATGGACGCCGCCCGACGCCGGGAGATCGATGTGGTGCTGGTCTGGCGCCTGGACCGCTGGGGGAGATCGGTCGCCGATCTGCTCGCCACCTTGCAGGAACTGGAGCATCTCGGCGTCGGCTTCGTCTCGCTCACCGAGGCTCTCGATCTGACCACACCTGCCGGCCGCGCCATGGCCGCGCTGCTGGCAGTCTTCGCCGAGTTCGAACGCGAGGTTCTGCGTGAACGCGTTCGCGCCGGACTGGCTCATGCCCGGCAGAACGGCAAGCGCCTCGGCCGACCTCTTACCGCCGCCCTCCACGCTGATCAGGTCCACAAGCTGCGCCGCTCCGGCCTCAGTAAATCGGAGATCTCCCGCCGTCTTCACATCGGCCGAACCTCGGTGCGCCGTATCTTGGGCAGAAGAACCCAGGCATAGGAACATGACCAAAGCACGACGAAATCACGATCGAGAGAACCGCATCCACGAGGAAATCATCGTGGATGCCTACGGACCGGAAGAACAGGCCATGGGCTGGTACTACTATCTCGAAGACAAGCTCCAGTTCCCCTTCCATGCGCAGTGCGTCGCTTCCGTGCCAACCTCTCCTCTGCGTAAAGGGGAAACGGTCGAGATCCGAAAGATGGCGCCTGAGAATAGCTGTGCTCGCGACATGCTCGTAATGACCCGCTGGAATAATCGAAACATCGCTGTACCTCTCTCTCAGTTGAAGCCTGTCGGAGGGGACGAATCAACCACCCAGGCCATCGAAGACTGGCATTACTGGGTCGCTCAAGGCTACTGCTTCTGAAGTACGCACCTCTCCCGAAAACTCACGGTACAGTGCTGACGCTCGTATTCTTGCCGGCACTCTACTCAATCTGGTTTAGAGTGAAGCCAACAGCAGTCTCTAGCGACGAGGCGCAGGCAGTATTGGCGCATTCATAGGTATGCCAATCCACGTGTCAATACTCAACTCGGCCCCGTTTGCGGCCCTGCTCAAAGGAGTATCCAAAGTTATGGCCTACAAGAAGTTGGTGATGCTTCTCTTTCTATTCTCCGCTATGACTTGCGATGCGCAAACGGCTCCCCTGCCGCAGATACGCCAGAACGGGGCGGTCAAACAGTTGTTCGTCAACGACAAGCCATTCATCATGCTCGCTGGCGAATTGCATAACTCGAGCCCTTCAAGCATCGAGTACATGCGACCGATATGGGATAAGCTTGCCGCCATTGACCTCAACACCGTGATCGGCGCCGCTAGCTGGGAATTGGTTGAGCCAAAGGAAGGCAAGTTTGATTTCTCTCTGGTTGACGACCAAATCAATCAGGCACGAGAGCACAATATGCGTCTCGTGTTGATCTGGTTCGCAACTTGGAAGAACGCGGGTTCGAGCTACGCTCCGGACTGGGTCAGGGCAGACCCGAAGCGTTTTCCGCCCATGGTCCTCAAGGTGCGGTCCGATGGCGGAATAGGTTCTTTTCTTGCCAAGTACATGGAACAACAAGGCACGGGGCCGCTTAGTCCGTTCGGCAGCGATACGGTGAAGGCTGACGCCAGAGCCTTCGCCGCATTGATGAGCCATATCAGGGATATCGATCCTCAGCATACGGTCATCATGATGCAAGTCGAGAATGAGATCGGCAGTCTGGGTGACAGCCGGGACCGTTCTTCTATGGCGGAAGCGGCCTGGGCGGGGCCGGTCCCAGGCGACTTGATGAACTACCTCACACAGCACAAAGACACCCTATTGCCCGAAATTCAGGAGGTCTGGGGGAAGAACGGTTACACGACAAAGGGTAGCTGGCAGCAAGTCTTCGGCGAGAATGAGTGGGCTGATGAGGTCTTTATGGCCTATTACATGGGGCGGTATGTTAACGAAGTCGCGAAAGCGGGGAAGGCCCACTTGAACGTGCCCATGTACGTGAATGCGTGGCTCGGTCCCCAGCCGAAGGCGGAGCTGCCTGGTCAGTGGCCGAGCGGTGGGCCGGTCGCCCGCGTGATGGACATTTATCGGGCGGCGGCTCCCTCGATCGATTTGTTCGCTCCCGATATCTATGTACCGGATTTCAAGGGGACATGTGCGCTCTATGCCCGATCCGGGAATCCGTTGTTCATTCCCGAAGCTATGGACCAGGTGGGAAATCTGTTCTGGGCTGTCGGTCATCACTCTGCTCTGGGCTGGTCGCCCTTCGGTGTTGAAGATTTGAGCCCGGACGGCCAGGTGGCACAGGCATACAAGCTACTTTCCCCGACCTGATCGTCGCCTGCGTCGTCGGCGACGGCGAAGCCGAGACCGGCCCGCTGGCGACTAGCTGGCACTCACACCGGTTCCTCAACCCGGCCAGCGATGGCGCCGTGCTGCCGATCCTGCACCTGAACGGCTGGAAGATCGCTAACCCGGCCGTCTTGTCCCGAATCGGCGATGACGAACTGGACGCCTGCTGCGCGGCTATGGCTACGAGCCGTTCTACGTATCTGGCCACCAGCCCGGATTGATGCACCAGAAGATGGCCGCAACCGTAGACGCGGTCATCGGCCAGATCCGGGCCATCCAGCACGATGCCAGGTCCGGCTCGCCGCAGCCGGGCGCCCGCTGGCCGATGATCGTGCC
>CAVREL010000038.1:0-11183 GCA_963720105.1 uncultured Acidobacteriota bacterium
TGAGGACGTTGTCGACTCCGGCGTAGAGTTCCAGGTGCTGCCCGTGCAGCAGGCTCTCCTTGCTCACTTGCAGATCGAGCCGGCTATAGTATGGCGCCCGCGGCACATTCACCTTTGCCAGATCGTAAATGGGCCGGTTCTGGGCGGCCGATTGGGCCAGGTCGAAGGGCGTATACGGCCGGCCGGTGGCGTAGCCGTAGCGCGCCGACCCGATCAGGCCATGGCGGAGGTGAGCGACTCCGGCGGCGTTCACGATCCAGGGGAAATCGAAGTTGCTGGGCCGGAGGACGCCGTCAGTGCCCGCGAATTTGGCGCGCGCATAGGCCACTGAGGTCATCAACTGTATCCGGCCGCCAAGGCGCGACGTGTCGTATAATTCCATCCCCGATGCACTGCCGTGTCCCGCCGACGTCATCGGAAGCCAGACGGACTGTTCGCCGATCATGTCTACCATGGTGTGCATGGTGACGGCGGGGTATTCGGTGGAAGCCGGAACGCTGCGGTATTCCTTGTTGTAGGCTTCCAGGCGCAGTTGCGAGCGGGGTAGAAATCCCAGGTCTATGCCCACGATCTGGTGGGTGGCCATCATCGGCCGCATGGATTGATTCACGCCCCAGGCCAGGAGGTACGCGTAGGGGGGCAGTTGCGCATAGCGGGCGTAGGCCGCGTGCACGCGCGTGTTTTCGCTCAGCGCGTAGGTGGCGCTCAGGCGGGGCGTGAGCGTAGTGTGATTCCCGAACGCGAAGGTCTGCAGCCGGCCTCCTCCGCTCAGGGACAGCCGCTTTGAGGGATGGGCAAAGACCTGCGCGAAGGTCCCGCTCTCACCGGTCGAGAAGTCGCGATTGACCGAATTTGAATCGCGGCGCGTGGGTGTGCCAGTGTAGGGCGAGTAAGCCCCCTGGGGCTGGGCGATCTGGAAATGAGGGCGCTCCAGCCAGAACGAGCTGCCCGCGGTCACGGCGATGCGGGCGGTCGCCCATTCATACCGATACTTCGCCGTGCTGAAGGCGTTGTTGGAGCTCTCCTCGTAGACCGGCGTGTATTGGAACGTCCCCGCCGGAATGGGGCAGGGGATGGGGGACTTCCAAGCCTGCGCCGGGTTGATCAGCTGGTCCGATTGATTGATATGCTCCACCTGCTCGGAATCGCTCAGGCTCATCACGGCAAAGGAACGTGGCGAATAAACCCGCTGCCATTCTGCGCCCGTGGTCTCGCGCCAGCCGGTGTAATCGGAATCGATGGTGGTGGTTTCCCACGGGTCGGCAGCACATGGTTCGATGGAGATCGAATCCCAGCCCGCCACGTTGAGGAACGTGAAATGGTTCCCCGAGGCGTTGTTGCGGCGGTAGCGCGTCAGTTCGTTGGTGTAGGAGGGAACGCCGTCAATGCCGACATCATTACTGATCATGCTGAGCAGGCCATGATGGGCTGAGACCAGGAGGTCGCCGGCGCGGACCCGCCTCTCCGCCAGGCCACCGATGCCTTGCACGCCCAAATCGAATTCCGCGTGCATCGTGTTGGGCGATGCGTCCAGCGTCTGGAACTCGGTGACCGAAGAGAGGCGTTCGGGAAACTTGGCGTCGAATCCACCCGCGTAGAGCGTGAGGCCCTGAATGACGGCCGCGTCGATCATGGGTCCGAAGCCGCCGGTCGAGTTGGCATCGGCAAGATGATTGATATTGGGGACCTCGATGCCGTCGACGATGAAGAGATTCTCCATCGGGTGCCCGCCGCGCACCAGCATCTGGTTGGAGTAGTCGCTGCTGGGCGCCACGCCGGGAAGGAGTTGCAGGTAACGCGAGATGTCGCCGTACGTTCCGGCTGAATTGATCACATCTTCGCCGCCCGCAGTGATGGGCGGCGGCGAACTGGTCTCCAGGGGAACATTCCCGGCGCGGACCTCAACCGTGGTGGTGACCGGCTTGATGGCGTCGAAGAGAGAGGCCGGGCGGTCGGGTCGCGCATCGGGCGCAGGTCCCGGCTGGGATGACTGAGCCGGAGAATCGACCCGGCCCAGGAGGCAGAGAACAACGGTGAGGCAAAGAAACGTGCAGCGGCACAACATACGGGGCCCCTGGTTGAACCGAGCCTTGGGGGTGGGCTCCGCCTGAAAGAAAGACTGTATCCGGAAGGCTGCTTTTCAGAATACTACTGGGCTGAGTGTCTGAATGTGATTTGTTACACAGTTTTGAGCGACCGTTCATGCTCTTGGTCAACGACCGCATCAGAATCTCGCGATAGGCGCGGGATCCATGGGCTCCGCACAGCCCGCAAAACGGGCCCAAGATGACTCATCGATTTACGCCGGTTACGAGGTTTGCTGCGATTCGTTGAAAACAACCCGCCCGCCTTTGATTACCAGCGGGATGTTTTCTCCGTTGCCGGCGAGGCAATCGATATGCTCCAGCGGGTTGCCGCGGACCAGCAGCAGATCGGCGACGGCGCCTGTCTGGATGCGGCCCAGACGGCCCTCCATGCGGAGGATTTCGGCGGCGGTGGTGGTGGCGCTCTGAATCACCTGCTGCGCGCTGAGCACCTGCCTGCGGATCAGGAACTCATTGCTTTGCAGCCGGTGCGAGGCGCCGAGCAGGTCGGTGCCGAATCCCATGCGCACGCCGGAGGACTGCAGCAATTGGAGCGAGCGCAGGCCGGCGGTACGCACCTCCTCGATTTTGGCGACGCTTGCGGCCGGCAAGCCGAGTTGCGCGCCTTCGGTGGCCAGGGCTTCATAGGTGACAAGCGTGGGAACGACGTAGGCGCCGCGTTCGCGCACCAGGGCAGCAGTTTCGGCGTCGATCAGGTTGCCGTGCTCGATGCTGCGTACACCACAGCGCACCGCGCGGGCGATGGCGCGCGCCGTGTACGCATGGGCCATGACGTAGGTGTCGCGTGACTGGGCCTCTTCGACGATGGCCCGGATTTCGTCTTCGCTGTAGCCGGTGGCGGCAATGGGATCGGTGGGCGAAGCCACCCCGCCCGAGGCCAGGATCTTGATCTGGTCGGCGCCCATCAGCAACTCTTCGCGCACCGCCTTGCGCAGCGCGTCCACACCGTCGACCACCCGGCAGAGCTGCCCGACCCGAAAGCAGCACGCGCAGCCGATAGCGTTTACGTGGTCGGCCAGCGGGCGCCCGTCCCCGTGGCCGCCGGATTGGCTGAGAGCGTGACCGGAAAGAAACAGCCGCGGCCCAACGATGAGTCCCGCTGCAATGGCCTGTCGCCAGCCGATGTCCGCGCCGCCCGCGTCGCGCACCGTGGTGAAGCCGCGCCGCAGCATGCCGCGCAAAATGGGAATGCTGCGGGCCGCGACCAGCGAGTTGGGCAGATGGAACTGTCCGAAGATGTCGAGTTGCGTGGCCGTGATGTGCGCGTGCAGATCGATCAGGCCGGGCATGAGGGTCAGATGGGAACCGGGGATGGTCTGCGCCTGGGCAAAAGAGAGCGGAACATCCGAGACTTCCTTGATCAGCCCATCTTCGACGGCAACGTCATGCGGGCCGAGAAGATCCGGCTTGAGGGGATCGAGAAGGGCGCCGGCTTTGATGAGAAGATTCGGCAGGTCCATGGGACGTTCTCGCACTGGAACGCACAGCGGTCTGATGCTACATGATGCCGTCGCCGGATTGTGTCATATTGCCGATTTGCGTTTACTGAGGCGTTCGTGGTTTCCCACCTTCGCGACACAAAGAAGTCGCGAAGATGGGGCACGGAGGCATCCTTTCATTTCGCGGCCTTCAATGCCTCGGTCAATGCCGGAACAACTTCGAACAGATCGCCGACGATCCCATAATCGGCAACTTCAAAAATGGGCGCCTCGGGATCCTTGTTGATGGCCACGATGCATTGCGAGCCTTTCATCCCCACCAGGTGCTGGATGGCTCCGGAGATGCCCACCGCGACATATAATTTGGGCGCGACGGTCTGTCCCGAACTGCCTACCTGGCGCTCCATGGGAAGCCAGCCGTTATCGCAGATAGGACGGGAGGCGGCGAGCTCCGCGCCCACGGCCGCGGCGAGTTCCTGCACGAGAGAAAGATTCTCGGCTTCCTTGATGCCGCGCCCGACCGCGACGATCAGCGGCGCGGAGCCGAGATCGACCGTCTGTGCCGTACCGCGGAACGGTTCTCCGGGCTTGGTGCGAATGGCTGCCGGATCGATCTTCGCCGCGAACTCAACGATCTCGGCGGTTCCGGCTTGCACCGCATCCGCACGGAAAGCTCCCGCCTGCACGGAAATGATGCACGGCCCGTTGCCCTGGTGCCGGTAGTTGCCCGTGAGCCGGCCCTGCATGAGCTGGCGCGTGAACACGGGCCCGTCGCCGATGGCCACCACGTCGCTGATCAGCACCTGGCCGAGCCGCGCGGCCAGCGCCGGCGCGAAATCGCGCACCTGGTAGGTGTGCGGGAAGACCACTTGCGTGGGGCTCTGACTTTGGATGAGTTGCTCAAGCGCGGCGGTGTACGCGTCGGGCGTGTAGCGCTCGAGGAGAGGATCGGCAACGCGAATTACCTTGCTCACGGCCTTGCTTGCGGCTTCCGCGGCCGTGGCAATGGTGTTCGCGCCGATGACCACGGCGGTGACTGGCTGGCTGGTTTTGCCGGCAAGAAATTGGCCGGCGGCCAGCGCTTCCCAGCTTGCCCGGCTTACATGGCCGTCGCGTTCTTCGAGAACAACCAAAATTCCGTTCATAGGACGCGCACCTCGAACTTCAGTTTTTCCACCAGCGACGCGGCGGCTTCCTTCGCACTGCCCGGCAGGATTTGAGTGGAGCGCTGCTTTTGCGGCAGGGCGATGGACTCGAGCACCGCGAGCGGTCCGGCAGGCGCGCCGAGTTCGGATGCCGCGACGCGCCGCACCTCCTTGGTCTTGGCGCGCTTGATGCCCATCAGCGTGGCGTAGCGCAGTTTGTTGCCGCCCGATTGAATGGTCAGCACCGACGGCAGCGGCAATTCGATGCTCTGGAACCAGCCGCCTTCGAGCTCGCGCTTCACCTTCAGGCCGGCATCGGTCTTCGCCACGGTGAGGATGAGCGAGGCATGCGGCAGGCCGAGCAGCTCGGCGAGGATGACGCCGGTCTGGCCCAGGCCGAGGTCGTCGGACTGCAGACCGGTCAGCACCAGGTCCGCCGATTCCGGCTTGATGGCCTCGGCGAGGATGCGCGCGACCGAAAGCGAATCGAGTTGGTGCAGGTTATCGGCGTCCACGTGGATGGCGCGGTCGGCGCCCTTGGCCAGCGCCTCGCGGATGGTGGTGCCCACGCGCTCCGGCCCGGCCGATACCACGACGACTTCGCCGCCGTGCTTCTCCTTGAGCTGCAGCGCCTCTTCCAGCGCGTACGCGTCCGATTCGTTCATGGCGAACTGGACGTCGGCTTCTTCAATCCATTTGCCGGCGCTGTCGATGCGCACCTGGGCATCCCGCTCCGGCACCTGCTTGATGGCGACGATGATCTTCATGCGGAAAGGCCTCTGCTATTTGAACGCGTTTTGTTGAGTGAGATATTTACCGGACCAATGCACTCTTTGCCTCGAACAAAGCGGCCAGAAGTTGTCGCTCCATTATCAACGAAATGAGAAGACACATCACGGCAACGGATGTCAGAAAGGAGCCCCGCGATGCAGCCTGCATGTTAGGTGAGCGGCGAGATTTGGTTTGAAGAAAACAGACGAAGGAAACGAGGATGGTCATCTGAAATGCGAACGCCGTCAGAATGTATTCGGGAGACGCGTGAAGATTGTGCAGGCGCCAACAATCCATAATGAACTCAATCTCGACCATCGCGTACATTAGTCCTACTGCGATGCGAATGAAAGCGGTCGTGAATCGATTTGACTCGCTGTCCGCTATTGATGGATCGGGTTCTTGCAGGTTTTCGTCATTCCGCACCATGGAGGAACAGCCTTTCGTATGTTCAGCAACCTACGTTGCGTTTTCCAAAATCTCCTTATTACCGGGCAGACTTCGCGCGACCAGTTGGGCAATATCAAGTAACTGCGGCGCTGGTTCATTGGATGCGCCCAGCGCATCGCGGAACATCGAGTTGCAGAACGGGCACGCGGTTCCGATGGTCGAAGCGCCGGTTGAAACCAGTTCTTTCACGCGCACGTGACTGACACGCTCGCCTGTTTCTTCGCCGAGGAAGACGAGGCCGCCGCCCGCGCCACAACAGAAGCTGCGTTCCCGCGCGCGGGGCGGATCGATGACCGGGCCGGCGGTGGCAGCAACCGTCCGCGGCTCGTCATACACGTTGCGATAGCGTCCCAAATAGCACGGATCGTGAAAGACGATTTTTTCCTGGTTTTGAGCCGCCTTTGGTAGCTGATCCGCGTATCTTGCCAGGAATTCGCTGTGATGCTCGATGGGCGGCGGCGTGCCGTAGGCCTTCCAGTCCTCCTGGATGGTGCGCACGCAATGCGGGCAGATGGTGACGATCTTCTTCACCTTCGACTGCGCCAGCATTTCAAGGTTGGATTCCGCGAGCTGCTGGAAGACCAGATCGTTGCCCAGGCGCCGCACCGGGTCGCCGGTGCATTTCTCTTTGCGCAGCACTCCGAAGCTTGTGCCCAGGTGCTTCATCACCCGCGCAAACGCGGCCACGATCTCCCGGCCCTTGGGATCGTATCCGCCCATGCAGCCCAGCCACAGGCAATACTCCTGCGTGCCGTCGAACAGGGGAAACCCCTCGCGCTGGATGAACTTGTCGCGTTCCGCCGCGCCGATGCCGAGCGCATTGCTGCCCCGCTCGAGCTGGTTGAACAGCTTCGATCCGTAATCGTCTTGCCACGCGCCGGTGTTCACCGCGCCGCGCCGCAGGCCGACGATGATAGGCAGGTGCTCGATCCCCACCGGGCACTGGAACTCGCACGCGCCGCAGGTGGTGCACTGGAAGACGGCTTCCTGCGAGTTGTATTTTCCGAGAAGCGGCTCTTCTGTGCGCGGGCCGATGTCGTTGAGGTAGGCGCGCACGCCGAGGATGATCTCCTTGGGGTTGAGGATCTTTCCGGTGTTGGTCGCCGGGCAGTGTTCGCTGCAGCGCCCGCATTCCACGCATGAATAGGCCTGCAGGCTGACGATCTGCGTCAGGTCCTGGCCGGCCACCAGGCCGAAATCCTCATCGCCGGCCAGCGGGGGGATGGCGCTGAATCCTCCGCGCGAAAGAAAGATCGTCGCCGGGCTGAGCACCAGGTGCAGATGCTTGGTGTGGGGAATGATGGGAAGGAAAATCAACAGGCAGAGCGTGTGCGCCCACCACAGGACGCGCGTGGCGGGCGAGGCATCGGTGGTGAAGAACGCGGCCAGATAAGTGACCATGAGCGCAAAGATGAGGAAGGCAATCACGCCCGATTCGTAGGAAAGCTTGTCGCCCAGCCAGCGCGGGCGGACGAGAAACCGGCGGATGAAAAGGCCGAGGATGCCCGCCGCGCAAGCCAGCGCAAACACGGCCGCGAAATAGAAGTAGAATCGCCCGAACATGCCTTCCGGCGACAGGAAGCCTATGCCGAATCCGCTGGCGACGTGGTTCAGCGTCACGAGCGCAAAGGCGCAGAAGCCCCAGAAGACAAACGCATGGGCTAGGCCCGGCAGCGGGCGCTGGCGGATGACTTTCGACTGCAGCAGCACTTCGGAAAAGAAGTCCCACGCGCGGCGCGGAAGGTTGCCGGGATGGAAGCCGGGGTCTTTTTTGGATTTGAGGATGCGGTCGAGGACCGCGCCGAAGCGCCGCCAGAAAAGCGCGGCGGAAGCGAGGATGAGCGCGGCGAGGAGAATCTTCTCCCAAAGGGCAAAATTCTGCGGCTCAGCCAGGGTGAACGCGGGCGGAATCATCGTCGAACCTCAACCACGATACACGATGGGGGTCGGCCGCGTCAGTGAAGGGCAACCAGGAGGCACGGCAATCGCATGAATCAGATATCTCTCAAGATGGTTGTCTTGAAAGGGCACGATTTTAATCGTGCCGATCAGCCGGCGCAAATACCTGATGGCTTTAGCCAATGAGGGTAGGATTTGAGCGCACAATGAGCACCTCTCAGCGGCTAAAGCCTGAGCAATTTCGGGCTATCGGGCGGCACGGCTGAAGCCGTGCCCTTTCAAAACCGGTCCTTTCGATCATTCAGGCGCGCTCGCATACACTGGATAGTTCCGTTTCGGAGAGCATTTTGGGAATCGGCAATTTCAAAAACAAAGTACTGGCTGCGCTGGTATGCCTCGCGTGCGGAGGGGCGCCGGCATCGGCCGCTGCCCGTTTCGATTCCGAAGCCGTAAAGCTGAACAACCGCGGGGTCGCGCTGATGGGCCAGCAGTTCACGGAGAAGGCGGCCGAGGCTTTCGCCGCGGCCTTCAAGAAAGATCCCAAGATGGCCCAGGCGGAGATCAATGAGGGCATCGCGCTGATGACCCTGCAGAAGCTTGACGAGGCCAAAGAGGCTCTGCAGATGGGCATCAAGCTTGATCCGAACAATCCCCAGGCCTGGTACAACCTTGGCCTCGCGCAGAAGGCCGGCAACGAAATCGAAGCCGCCCTCGACAGCTTCCAGCATGCCGTCAAACTCGACCCTCGCGATGTCGACTCCTGGTATTTCGTGGGATTCTGCTACGCGGAAATGAAGCAGTTCGACAAGGCCATCGAGACGTTTCACAAGGCGCTGGAGGTGAACCCGCTGCACGCGTCGGCCGAATTCCAGTTGGCGCGCGCGCTGCAACGGTCCGGAAACACCGCGGAGGCCAAGGAGCACTTCAAGATTTTTCAGCATCTGACCAGCACCAAGATTTCAGCGGCCATTGGACTGGCTTACGGCGAGCAGGGGCACTACTCGACGGTGACGCCAATTGAAGAGCCGGAAAACGGGCGCAAGCCGATGATCGCCATGAAGATGGTGGCCGAATCCCAGGTCTCAAAATCGAGACCTGGGGCACCCAACGTTGTAGGGACGACGGGCGGCGCATGCATGCTCGACGTGACCGGCTCCGGGCAGATGGACCTGGTGCTGATGCAGTCGGGCGAGCAGGCCATCGGCATTTTGCATCGCGGCGATGACGGCACCTTCGAGCCGCTGGATGCGGCCACTGCGGGCCTGAAGGCTTCCGGCCGCGCGGTTGCATGTGCGGTGGGCGATTACGACGGCGATGGCTTCAACGATCTTGCCGTGGTCCTGGACGACAAGGTGCTGCTCTTCCGTAATCTCGGCAAAGGCAAATTTGAGGATGCAACCGCCGAAGCCGGGCTCACCCCGCGCAATCATCCCACGGGGCTCACGTTCATCGACTACGACCACGACGGCGATCTCGATCTGTTGATTACCGGATCGGCGCTCAAGCCGGGTGATCCTTCCAACATCCTCTGGCGGAACAACGGCAACAAAACCTTTACCGAGTGGACCGAGCCCACCGGACTGGGCGGCGGCGGCATCAACTCGGCGGCGATTCTCACCGACTTTAACAACGACCGTGCCGTTGATATCGCCATGACCGGCGACGGCGCCGCGCCGCTCCTCTACGTGAATCCGCGCGAAGGCAAGTATCCCACTCAGCCTTTGTACGACGAGAAACTCCCGCCTACCGTGGGCATCGCGGTGCTCGACTTCAACAAAGACGGCTGGATGGATATCGCCGTGACCCACGCGGGCGCGCCTGGAATCACGCTGTGGCGCAATGTGGAGGGTCCCAACCACATCGGCCGCCGCTTCGAGCGAGTGGAATTGCCGATTACCGACGCGGTGCGTGGATGGGGCGTAATGCCGGTCGACATCGACAACGATGGCTGGATCGATCTGGCCGTCATTATCGAAACCAGGGCCGGCCCGCAGGTGCGCGTGTTGCGCAACCGCGGAGACGGCAGCTTCGAGGACGTCAGCCGCACGCTGGGCCTCGACAAAGTCACGCTCACCGCGCCGCGCGGGTTGATCGCAGCCGACGTGGAAGGCAAGGGCGCCGCCGACCTGATCGTTACCCAACTCGACGCGCCGCCGGTGCTGCTGCGCAACGAGGGCGGGAACAAGAATCATTCCGTGCGCCTTGACCTGGCCGGCCTGGCCGACAACAAGACCGCGATCGGCGCGAAGGTGGAGATCTTCACCAACGGCCACTGGCAGAAGTGGGAGATCGCCGGGGCCTCCGGTTTTGCGACTCAGGGTCCCCCGCAAATCCTCGTCGGCCTGGGCGATTCGCCGGGGATCGACCTGCTGCGCATCCTCTGGCCCACCGGCGTGCTGCAGGATGAGATCGACCTGCCTCAGACCCAGGTGATCGCCATGAAGGAAGCCGACCGCCGCGGCAGTTCCTGCCCGGTGCTTTTCGCGTGGGATGGCCACAAATACCGGCTGGTCACCGACGTGATTGGCGCGGCGGTGGTCGGGCACTGGTTCACCCCTCAACGCCGCAACATCCCCAATCCCGGCGAGTGGATCAAGGTGGACGGCGAAGCCATCGCACCGGTCAATGGCAAACTGAGCCTGCGTTTCATCGAGCCCATGGAAGAGGTCAATTACATCGACCAGTTGTGGCTGATCGCCGTCGATCACCCTGCCGATGTGGAAGTCAATCCGGACGAGCGCTTCCTCGATGAGCCGCCGTTCGCCTCCGGCAGCGTGGTCGCTTCCCGTGGCATGCTCCTGCCGGTGGGCGCATGGGACGGCGAGGGCCATGACGTGCTCGATGTCCTCAGCCGCCGCGACCATAGATTCGCGAGCGGCTTTACGCCCACGCCTTACGATGGCTTTGCCAATCTTCACGCGCTTACGCTCGAACTGGGCGACGTCCACCCGGACGCCCCGCTCCTGGGCCACGAACAACCCGAACAGGGCCACGAAGGTGCAGCCGTCCACATAACCGGCGGCGAAACCGAGCATGACCGGGAGGGTGCGGTAGGAGCGCGCGGACCATTCGGGAGTCATGATGCTGGCAAGGATGGTTCAATTTAATGGCATCGATACAGCCGAGCGTGAGTTCTCACGGCCGCTGGCGTTGCGGCTCTGATGTGCCGGCCATGCGCCGGGGATTCTGCGAGCGCGACCGGTCGCCGAGCCAAGCGCTGATGCGGTCCATGTAGATGTAGACAACCGGCGTGGTGAACAGCGTCAGCACTTGCGAGACGAGCAATCCGCCGACCATCGCATAGCCGAGCGGCGGCGAATTTCCGGACCCGATTTTTGTGCCGACCATGAGAGGCACGCCGGCGAACAGCGCAC
>CAVREL010000039.1:0-19173 GCA_963720105.1 uncultured Acidobacteriota bacterium
CCGATAAATCCTGTGGGACCGGTAAAAGAACTTCACTGCGCGAACCGGCGCAAAGTTGCGCTCGCTCGACGCATCACCTGACCGCGGACACGCGGACGCGCTCTTACCCGGATCGAGCAGGGAGAGGAACTGCAATGGTGCTTTTTCCGGTGGCATGAGTCTCGGCGCAAACCATCACGTCAGGCTGTGATGGCTCTCACATGCCCATGTCCATCGGGGTTACCTTTTCCTGCTTCGTGGTAACCAGATCTCAGATTTGCTTTCCCGGTCCAGGGGCTCTTTTCCACACCGCTACCCGGGAGCCGCACAGGGTATGCAGATGCCCGGATGCGCTAGGCTGGAGTTGATTATGAGCACTTGCGCGATCTGCGGAGGCGTAGGACTGGTGCGGGTGATGTCGGCCCAGGGTCGGTGGGTTTCGCGCCCCTGCGAGTGCCAGGAGATGGAGCGGGAAGACTTGCGGTTCAGCGCCGCTCACATCCCGGAGCGTTACCGGCACTGCTCGCTCGACACCTTCGAAACCTCTTTCAACGGCGCGGATCCATCGTTAAAGGACGCGCTTATCACGGCTCGGCGATTTGTGGATGAGTACCCGATCGATACCGCGGGTATTGGCCTTCTGTTTGTCGGCTCCATGGGAATTGGCAAGACCCACCTGGCGGTCGGTGTTCTGCGCCGCCTGGTGCGGGAAAAGGGAGTGCGCGGCCTGTTTTGCGACTACCGCGAATTGCTGAAGAGCATCCAGAACAGCTATAACCCGCAGGTCGCAACTACCGAGCTGGAACTGCTGAAGCCGGTTTTTGCCGCAGAGGTGCTGGTGCTGGACGATCTGGGCGCCCAAAAGCCGAACGATTGGATTTGGGATACCGTGGCACTGGTCCTTAATACCCGGTACAACGATAAGCAGACAACAATCATTACCACCAATTACCCCGATCAGGCCGTGGGCGCCGGATTCAATACCGACCGTGAAGGCAAAAAAGCAGCATCGAGCTACGACACGCTTGGCGACCGAATCGGCGATCGTATGCGTTCACGATTGGCGGAAATGTGCGTGCGGGTGGAAATGAAGGGAAAAGATGTCCGCCAATCGGTGAAGAAGGCGCGGTTCGGCTGAAGGCGAGGGATGCGCAAGACACTGGAATCCGCCGCCCTGCTTCTGCTGCTCTTCACAGGGGCGATTACCGTCCGCGCCATCATGGGTCCCGGCTCTCTACCGGCTCGCATCCCCACGCACTTCAATGCCGCTGGTCAGCCCGACGGCTGGGGGACGCCGGGCATGCTCTGGGTGCTGCCGGTCGTGGCCGCCGTTATCTATATATTGATGACCCTGGTCGGGCGGTACCCGGGATCGTTCAACTTTCCCATGCGCGCCACGCCGGCTGCTCGCCGCCAGCTGGAAACCATCGCCTTGAACATGATCGGGTGGCTCAAACTCGAAGTGTTGGGCCTGTTTGCCTGGATCCAGTACCAGACGTTGCAGTTCGCGCGCCGAGGGCATGGCACACTGCCTGCATTATTCCTGCCCGCCGTCCTGGTCGCGGTTTTCGGCACCATCGCGTGGCACATCGCCGCCATGCGGCGCGTTGCACGAGCACTATGAAATCATTTTTGTTGGATGAATGAGGCGGGCTTTCTTGTTCCCTTGTTCCCTTGTTCCCTCGGTCCCTTGTTCCCTGTCTCTAGAACACCCAGAGGCTGCCCAGCACCAGCAGAATCGCCGCCACCGTTACGATCTGGTAAACGACATCCTCCGCCGGACGAGCGCGCAGGGAAAAGCTACGGGATTTTGGCAGGGGACGCGATGCGGAATGCGCCGGGGAATGCATCTTACGCCTGCCTTTCTGTGCCATTTCGGCTCGGTGAATGCGGTGAGGACTGCAGAGAACGCTTCAATAAATAATGACCGCGAGCCTGCGAACGTTACTTGTTCTGCGTCATTTGACGCGTTGATTGTTTCTTTCGCTTACAAAACTTAGACGCGGCTCGCCGACCGTGGATGCATGAGAATGAGGTGAACACTTCGTCATCTCGCGGGGGGCCTTCATCCACGCTTCAATTTTCATCACAGCACGCGATGGATGCCTGTCAAGCATTCTGCACGTGTTCGCGATGCGCAGGGTATTCCTTTAGTAATGGGGTGTAAAATGCGGGTCGTGAGCGATGGTCCTGAATTGATCTCCTCTACCCCGGCGCGGGAACGGAATTGGATGCCTCTGGCCATCGCCGCCGCCGCGGTCGTGATCGTGGTCGCCGCGATCGTGGTGATCTCCGAACGCGGCAGGAATACGGCGACCGTTGCCCCGGTTAACGCGCCCGCCGACCCCTATGCAGTCAATCTGCCCATCTCGAATCTGCAGTTGAGCGAGTCGTCGAACCTGGCCGGCGGCAAGCTGACTTACCTGGATGGGCGCATTTCCAACCATGGAGACCGTACCGTTACAGGAATTTCGGTCCAGGTGCTGTTCCGCAATTCAGCGCAGGAAGTGGCGCAGAACGAAACTCAGCCATTAAAAGTGGTCCGCACGCGCGATCCTTATGTGGACGTCGAGTCCCTCTCTGCCGCGCCGCTCAAGCCCGGCGAAGAGCGCGACTTCCGCCTGATCTTCGATCACGTCACTCCTGACTGGGACGGCGCTTATCCTCAGCTGCGGATTCTTCGCGTCCAGGCGCAATAGGGCTCCCGAACTCGCTGAATCGCAGGCCTTTAAAAAGCAAGCCATCTCGCGCAACCCTCAGCAAACTTCGAATCGTATGCTCTCTTGAGGCCGCCGGGTAGAATCTACCGGGTCGCCGTCAGGTAGAAACTACCGCGGCGGGTAAAAAGTACTTAGGCTGCGTCGCCCGAAGTTTGCACTAGATCAAATAACCGGTCCGCGCAATTCCAATTAAGGCTAACTGATCGAGTACTTTATGGCTTTTGATCGCGATGGCGCGGACTTTGGCAGGCGCCTTGCTATCTGTACCGGCGAGCAGGCTTCACCGGCTCATCCCGCAGTGTAGGCGGAGATACCGTTTCAAATTAAAGAGGCAAACCCTAAATGAGATCGAATCCAGCTCGGAATTTGTTCCCAAGCAACTTGGCGGTACTTGCATTGGCGACTGCCATCGCCATCCCCGCCGCCGCGCAGCAGGGGCAGTCCGCAACCGGTTCTCAAGACAACAACCCTCCTTCGACGGCGCAACAGCAGCCCTCCCCAACGGCCAAGCCGTTAAACAACCAGTCGAAGGAGGGTTTTTGGGGACGCGTCAATCCCTTGGCCCGCAAGAAGTGGGTCAAGAAGCAGACCGATCCCATCAATGACCGGCTCACCGAACTCGATGAAGTGAATGCCAAGAACGCCAAGGACATTCAGGATGTAGACGCCCGCGCGCAGGCGGGCATCAAGCAGGCCCAGTCGACCGCTGACCAGGCCAACCAGGCCGCAACGGCCGCCTCCACCCAAGCCCAGAACGCCAACCAGATCGCGACCACCGCATCTGGCCACGTCGATCAGCTTCACACAACCGTCAACGGAATCGACACCTACAAGCCCATCAACGAAATCGATGTGCCCTTCAAGCGTGGTTCTACGATGCTGTCGGACGACGCTAAGGGCCAGCTCGATCAGCTGGCGCAAAGCCTGAAGGATCACAAAGGTTACGTTGTCGAGATTGAAGGTCACTCTCCCACCCGCGGTGTGGTGGGAATCCAGAACTCAGAGCGCGAGACCGCCGCGGTCAGGCGTTATCTCGTGGAACATGACATTCCCGTCTACCGGGTGCATGCCGTGGCCCTGGGCGATGCCCAGATGGCATCGGCCAACAACACAGGCGAGCAGCAGGAAACCAAGCCCGCCCGCAACGGCAGCGTGCACATCCGGTTGATGGAAAACAGTTTGGCGGCCCGGGACTCTGCATCACCCCAGGGTGCAGGATCCCCGAACGGTGCGGAGCGGCCCTAAGACCGCGCAGCCACTCCCCCGAGGCTCTTTCCGCGCCGACGGCCACCCCGCCGTCAGGCCGCCAATCAAGCTCTCGTAACAGAGAGAACCAAGGCAACTTGGCCCCCGCCGAAAACGGGGGCCGTTTTTTGTTTACTGACAAGAATTTTGAGGGCTGAGGAATCAAGCTCGCCATCCCACGAAGGCGTCATATTCGCGTCGTTCTCATCTTTGGTAATGCTTAAGAAACTGCATCCCTCCGTTGCCCGGTTTCGGGGCGAACCTCGCTTGATCTGTATTGATTTATTCGCTGTTGAAGCTTTTCTTGAGAGCTTCAGCGGAGAGACTGCTGAGAGGCGGTGGAAAATTGCGCTGGGTTGAAATTCTTCCGTTCTTCCTGATTTCGAGAAATTCCATCTTGCGATCGTTCCATGACGACCAATCGGGCAGCCCTTGAGCATTCGGATCGCCGGATTTGGCGAAGTTCGTCCAGTACGTCTGAACCAGGTTCGAAAGGGCCGCATCGTCGGGAGTAAACGGCAGCCATTGCCAGGTTGGATCGCGCAGGGCCCCAAAGACGTAGGGGATTTCAAGACTGTGAAACGCGCCCAGCTCTCCTTCTCCCTTGCCTGGAATGGAACGATCGAAGCGATACACGAAGACGTGCAGGCCTGCGGCGGTGGTTAGCGCCGCCATTGCGCCAACCGGGCAGGCCACTACCAGGTCATTGGCAGCCTGGTCGAGGCCCGCGGCGCGGCGCAACAGGATGTTTCCGACGTAAAACCCGATGACCGGCTTGGTCCAGCTTCCGAAAAAGGGACGGGCCGCATCCGAGAACTGCTTCAGAGAGCCGGATGATCCCGCTCCGCTCTTCTGATTCTTCAACGGATTTCCCGGCGCGGCCGCGGCCAGATGGAAGGCGCTGAGTTCGCGTCCATTGAGGCCGATCAGCAGATCCACCTTCTGAAGCGAGCCGCTCAGGAAGGCTTTCCGCGGCGATTGACGCAGCACCCAGCCGTCCATCGTGAAGGAAGAAGTATCCGCGCCGAGGTGTGCCTGGGCCTGGGCGACAAGTTTCTCGACCTCCGCCGCAGGCAGAGCGCGCAACCGCTCCAGTGCCGTGGCGTGCGGGTCTCCAGGGGCCAGGTCGCCGGCAGCCTTGCCCAATGCTTCAGCCTGCGCCAGTGGTTGCGCCGGGCCGAATGCCGGACCGCTTTCGGAGATGACGCGACGGAAGAGCGAGTCCGCCAGCGGAGAGGTCATCAGCATGGCGGCATCGATCGCTCCCGCTGACTCGCCAAACAACGTGACATTTTGCGGATCGCCGCCAAATTGCGCGATGTTGTTGCGCACCCACTGAAGTGCGGCGATCTGGTCGAGCAATCCATAATTCCCCGAGCTGTGGTGGGGCGATCTCGCCGTAAGTTCGGGATGCGAGAAGAATCCCATCACGCCGAGCCTGTAGTTGATGGTCACCAGCACGACGCCGCGCGCGGTCAGCGAAGCCCCGTTATAGGTCGATTGCGCCCCGCTTCCTGCCTTGTTGCTGCCTCCGTGCAGCCACACCATCACCGGAAGAGCATGTTTTGCTGGCCACTCCGGCGTCCACAAGTTCAGGTAGAGACAATCCTCTGACGACTGCACGGGCGGTTCTGTATAGCTCGAACCGTAGGCGTTGGCCATGGGGGCCAAAAAACGAGTCAGTCCGGCGGGGTCCTGCGCGCAGGGGGGTCCTGGGCGCGTTGCATCTCTCACCCCGGTCCATGGCATTGCCGGTTTTGGAGCGTCCCAGCGCAATTCGCCCACGGGAGGGCGTGCGTAAGGGATTCCCATGAAGACGATCGCCGATCCAATGGAGGTTCCGCGCAGTGCTCCGGCCTCAATCTGCGCCACCGGATCGCCCGCCGCATGGCCGCCGGCGCCGGGCGCCGACAGGTTGGAGAAAGCAGCCGCAGGGTAGCTGCGGTAGAATCCGCCTCTCACCTCAAGGTAGAGAAAGCAAACCACGACAGCCAGGAGGACAACAACCGCCACTCCGCCGATGATCCGCAACGTTTTTCGCATGTCTCGCCCCCTGTGAGAGCGTCTGTTCCGATCCGGGATTCGCTGCGATGAGCGCCCGAATCCTACCGCGATGCACACGATCGATCTGGCAATCATATTCGACCGACGGTGCACCGTCAGTCGAAAACCCTTGGAGGGGTTCGGATGCCCTCCGTGGCGGGGCTCTTTTTGGGGCTTTGCCAGGGCTCCGTCCCGGGCGGCGGGTAACTTATTCCCCATTGAACTAAGCACGCACTCTAAGTGCACTTAAATCAATAACTTCTGCTTGTTATTTTTGTCACCCACTGCCGGCGCGGGACATCCAAGGCAACGGAGAGCCGCAACCTTCCGTCAGCAATCATTTTTGGAGGAAGCGGTTTCTTCGATTAGCGTGTAGTCCATTCCGGGTCAAGTAAGTATTTCGTAAGTATTTCGGCTTTCGCCCACACATAACTCCGAAGATGTGCCGCGCTGTATCGTATCGCGCGGTGTGTGTTCACCCATCTGCTCGTAAGGCGGAGCAGCCTCACTGCGCCTTTAGGCGCAAGCGCACTCGCTGATCAAAAGGAGCTATCTTTGCGGACAAGAATTTTATGTACGTCGCTCACCCTTGTACTTATCGGATTATTCGCTTCACTAAGTCATTTCCGTTCGGTTCGGGCGGCTGATAATTCGACTAACTCATCCACCTATTACACCGGCTATCCTCTGCCGCCTGGAGCTGCGGCCGAGTTAGAGAACATCAACCATCAGATTGACGCAATCGAAGATCAGACGCTCAAGAGTACGGGGACCGAGACGAGCGCCATGGACCAGATTCAGACCCTGGGCAAACTCGAACTATTCGATCGCACTCTCTCCGTAAACAAGAATGAAGCGTGCAGCACCTGTCATATGCCGGGCACCGGATACACAGGCGCCAGTCAGATCCTGAATGAAACCACCGTAGCTTATCCGGGTTCGGTGATGGGCCGATTCAGCGGACGCAAGCCGATGAGCTATAACTACGCCACGTTGGCCCCGGTGCTGCACTACAACGCCACCCAGCAGGACTTTTATGGCGGCAACTTCTGGGATATGCGCGCTACCGGCGCACGCCTGCAGAGCGCGGCTGCGGAACAAGCCCAGGGACCGCCGACCAACCCCGTGGAGATGGGGCTGCCTGATTCAGCCTGCGTTGCCTACCGTCTCCAGGAGGGCAAGTATGCATCGCTCTTTGCCAAGGTCTGGGGCTCAACGCTGGAATCGATTGAGTGGCCGGCCAACGCCGAAAAGGGGTGCTCTACGCCGGCGGGAAAAGGCGGCGCTGCGCCCCAGCTCAGCCTGAGCGCGGAAGACCGGACCCGCGCCAATACCATCTACGATCAATTCGCCCTGGCCATTGCCGCCTACGAGGGATCGAGCAGCGTGAATGCTTTTACCTCCAAATTCGACGCCTATCTGGCCGGCAGCGCCCAACTGACCTCCCAGGAGATGCACGGGTACCAGCTGTTCAACGGCCAGGGCAAGTGCAATACCTGCCACTTGAGCGGCAACGCCAATGGAGCCACCGGCGGCGCGGCGGCGGACGTCGCTCCGCTTTTCAGCGACTTCACCTCGTCCAACCTTGGCCTTCCCAAGAACACCAGCATCCCTTACTACTACGAGAACAAGCCTGACCAGTACGGCTTTGTGGCCAACCCGATGGGCATGGCTTATGTCGATCTCGGGGTCGGCGCCTTCCTCAGCGGGGCGCAGGGATCGCCGGTTCCCGATAAGGAGTGGATGCAGCTTGCCCCCAGGTTCGACGGCAAGATGCAGGTGCCTACGCTGCGCAACGTCGACCAGAGGCCGTATCCGGGCTTCGTGAAGTCCTACATGCACAACGGCTACCTGAAGAGCCTCAAAGCCGTAGTGCACTTCTACAACACCCGGGACCAGGTTTGCCCCACTGCCAACGACCCCAACGCCGGGAAGACCTGCTGGCCCGCGCCCGAGGTTACGTCCAACGAAGATCCCACGGTCGGCAATCTGGGCCTGTCGGATCAGGATGAAGACGACGTCGTGGCGTTCCTCCGGACGCTGACCGATGGCTATACGACAAGCAATCCCGATGTGACTGCGAAAATCCAGCGCAACATCCGCGAGATCCGCAGCCGCATGATGCAGCAGCAAGCCCATAACTCAACCGGCAACGGCGCCCGCACCGCAACCAATTAGCCGTGCAATGGAACGCCTTGGGGCTCCCGCCAAAACGGGAGCCCGCATTGACGAATCCATCAACCCCACCTGCGGCCCAACGCAAGAGGAGCTGTTGCGGGTGATCTTTGCCCGTTAAAATCAAGAGAAGTATGGAGAAAGCGAAAGACACTCCCCCAGCCGTGGAAACCATTCTCGACGGCAGCCGTTTTATCCGCGCCTGCCTGCGGCGGCCAGTGGACCGCACCCCGGTGTGGTTCCTCCGCCAGGCCGGGCGCTACATGCAGGAGTACCGCGAGGTGCGCAAGCACCATACGCTGGTGGAAATCTGCAAGCAGCCCGAGCTCGCGGCCGAAGTCACCATCACCGCCGCGGAAAAGCTCGACGTGGACGCGGCCATCATCTTTGCCGACCTGCTGCTGCCGCTCGAGCCTATGGGCCTTGACTTCGAATTCCAGGCCGGCGAGGGCCCGGTCGTGCATCATCCCGTTCGTACCGCCGAGGACGTGCGCCATTTGCGCACCGATCGCGCCGAGCAGCTCACCTACGTGGCCGCGGCCATCCAGAAAGTCGCGGCCCACTTCAAGGATCGCCTGGGCATCATCGGCTTCTGCGGAGCCCCCTACACGCTGGCGAGCTACATGATCGAGGGCGGCGGCTCGCGCAATTACATCGAGACCAAGCGCCTGATGTACCGCAATCCTGCGGCGTGGCGCATGCTGCTCGACAAGATCGTCACCGTTCTCGAGCAGTATTGCCGGCAACAGGTGCAGGGCGGCGCCGACGTCATCCAGATTTTCGACAGCTGGGCGGGATCGCTCTCGCTGGCCGACTATCGCGATTACGCCTTTGAGGCTTCGAAGCGCCTGGTGCGCGCGGTCCAGGCCATGGGCGTGCCGGTGATTTACTTCGGCGTCGAAACCGCCGGCCTGCTCGGCGATATGGCTGCCACCGGCGCGGATGTAATCGGGCTCGACTGGCGCCAGCCTCTCGACGAAGGATGGCGGGCCGTCGGCCACACGCGCGCGGTGCAGGGCAATCTCGATCCCATCACCTTGTTCGCCCCCCTGGAGATCCTCGAGCAAAGAGTCAAAGAAATTCTGCGTGCTGCCGCCGGCCGTCCGGGCCACATCTTCAATCTCGGCCACGGCATCGTGCCGGGCACACCGGTGGAAAACGTGCAGGCTGTCGCGCGCATGGTGCACGATTTCCGCCTGGAGGCGACGAATGGCTAATCGCGGCGTGCTCCTGCTGGCCCACGGGACCCCCGAAACCGTGGAGCAGATTCCCGAATATCTGCGCAACGTGGTGAGCGGCCGGCCCATGCCGCAGCACGTGATCGAAGAGATCCAGCACCGTTATTCCCTGATCGGCCGCAGCCCGCTCACCGATATCACGCGCGAGCAGGGGCGGCTGGTCGAAGCGGAGCTGGCTGCCGGCGGGGACTCCGTACCGGTCTTCATCGGCATGCGCAACTGGCGTCCCTACATCCCCGACGTGGTGAAGCAGATGCGCGGCGATGGAGTGGAGCAAGCCGCGGTCATCTGTCTTGCGCCGCAGAACTCGCGGACCAGCGTAGGCCTTTACCGCCGCGCTGTGCAGGCTGAAGCCGGCCCGCTGCGCATCGACTTCACCGATAGCTGGGCCGCCCATCCCCTGCTGGCGGATGCTTTCGCCGAGCGCCTGTGCGCCGCCCAGGCAAGGCTCATCGCGGAGACGGGCGGACCGGTTCCGGTGCTCTTTACCGCCCACAGCGTGCCCACGCGCACGGTGCAGCCTCCGCCGCCCGAGCAGGCCTCCGGACCGCGTCTCTGGCCCGGCGAGGGAGCCGATCCCTATGCCGACGATGCCCGGCGCACCGCTGAACTGGTGGCCGCCCGTGTGGCTCAGATCCCGCAATGGTGGTTTGCCTTCCAGAGCCAGGGGGCCAGCGGAGGCCCCTGGCTTGGCCCCACGGTGGAGGAAATGCTTGACTCCATCGCCGGGCAGGGGATCAAGACTCTTCTGCTGCAGCCCATCGGATTTTTGTGCGATCACGTCGAAATCCTCTACGACGTAGACATCGCCTTTCGCGAATATGCCGGCAAACTCGGAATGCGGCTGGAGCGGCCGGAATCGTTGAACGCATCTCCCACGCTCGCGCGCGCCATTGCCGATCTCGCCCGCCAGGCACTGGACCGTCTGGCGGCGCCTTGACCGGGCAAGAGCATTCCCTGGTGCAGCCTGCGCCGCCGACGCATCTTTCCGCTTATCAGTGGCGCTAAGACGGTTTATGCTATAAATCGTCTTCCCTTTCCCCGATCCGCGTACAGTCCCCCCAGGATACCCAGGGTGCGGCCGTTCGAGCGGATGGGAGTTCGTAAGGGCGCAAACATGACCCAGGATCTGGAGCAGTCCATCACGGCAGAAAAGAAAGCCCGCGTCTTGTGCCCGCGGTGCCAGCGCCATTCGATGCGTCGAGTGAGCCGGCACGGCTTCCTGCAGAAAACGATATTCCCGCTGTTTGGGTATTATCCCTGGGAGTGCTCCAATTGCCGCGCAACCCAGTTGCTGAAGATTCGCGGACGGCAAAAAAAGCATCGTCACAATGGATCCGATCAAAGCTCCTGAAACGTGAGGGGTCGGAGGTCAGGGGGCAGCTTCCTTCAACGCCGCGAAGTGATGTTTACGGGCTGCTGCCGGCCCAGCTTTGAACCAGCCTGAATCTCAAGCGTGCGCCATGCTCCGCGCTTTCACCAGCGCGCGGATGAACTCCGGCGTTGAGCCGCAGCATGCGCCCACGAACGACGCTCCCGCATCGCGTAGCCCTCCGAAGTGCGAGGCGAAGAAATCCGCCGACGTGGTGTAGTGCAATCCCGTGCTGTCGATCGTGGGCAGGCCCGCGTTGGGTTTGATCCAGACGGGCAGGGAGGTGGCCGCGCGCAGGCGCTGGCAGATGGCCGGCGCGCGCTCCACGCCCACGCCGCAGTTGGCGCCCACGGCCGAGGCGCCGGCTTCTTCCATTGCCGCGGCCACGGCTTCGGGCGTGGCGCCCATCATGGTGCGGTCTTTGCTCTTGCCCGAGTCGAATGCAAACGATGCGATCACGGGCAGCCCGGTCTTGCGCGCCGCCTCTACAGCCATCCGCCCCTCTTCGATGTCGCTCATGGTCTCGACCAGCAGTGCATCCGCGCCGGCCGCGGCGAGCGATTGCGCCTGGGCCGCGAAAGCCGCGGAGACTTCATCGGCCGTCACTTCGCCCGACATGAGGATCTTTCCCGTTGGTCCGATAGAAGCGAAGACCCGCGCCTGGGGCGCTCCGCGCCGCGAAATGGCCACGCCCGCGCAGTTGATTTCATCGAGCTCCGCCGCCGAGGCCTGCTTCATGGCAATCGCGTTGGCCCGAAACGTGTTGGTCAAAACGACCTGGCTCCCAGCCGCCGCGTACGCGCGCGCCACTTCCTCCACGCGCTGGGGATGAGTGAGGTTCCAGGCATCCGGGCTCGTGCCCGGCGGCAGACCACGCGCCTGCAACTCGGTTCCCCACGCTCCATCGGTGATCAGCAGCCCGCCCGCCAGCCATGTCTCAAGAAGACTCATGCCACCTCACGGCATCGCGTGCTAGTACAGTGCGTCGTAAGTTTCGGCGGTTATGCCATGACCATGCGCAAAGCCCGCGAAGCGGGCGCAAGGTCATAGCCCCAGGCGCAAGCCTGGGGAATGGGGGTGAAAGTAGATCGCCCAGCCCCCGCAGGGGGCGCAAGAACCCCAGCAGCAAACTCTCCAACCACAAAAGATAATCGCCAATCTGCATGACGCAGTACGCTAGCGGTGCCCTCCGCCTCGGCCGCCTCGATATCCGGGAAGGGCATGTTCACCGCCTCCATCATGGCCGGCATCGCCCACATGGCCTCGTCCATCCCGCGCCTCGTTCCCGTGAAAATGGTAAAAAGGCCGCTCGCGGCGGCCGGGCATCGGGCCAGCGTAGCCATGATGAGGATCGTAGCGATTATCGACATGGCCGTAAAAGCGTTCTCGTCCGTGGAACCAGGGTCCGGCCCCGATGAACAATCCGCCCACAAACCAATCGGGCCCATAGTAGCCGTAGGGAGCGCAATCGTAGGGAGCGTAATCGAAGTATCCGTAGGGGCACACGGGAGCCGCGCCGATGTTGACGCCGACGGAAACCTGAGCCGGCGCGTGTGCCGGCGCCACCAGGGCAAAGCTTCCCAGGAGGATGATCAGAGCCGCGAAAGCAGGAGTTCGAAACTGAGACATGGGTTCTCCTTCACATTCACTCGAGATGGGCAAAGCGTGAGCGAGTTCAATCGCCGCCACACAGTTTAAACCCCAACCATGAATGCCGGTATAAATACGCCCGAATTCGGGCGACGACTACACGGCTTGCGGAAAAACTCGCTCAACGCGGGCTTTGTTGTAACAGGGCACGACTTCAGTCGTGCCGCAAGTGCCGCAAAATCAATGTGGGCTTCAGCCCCTGAGGGACGGCCTCCGCATACGCGCGCGCCACTTCCTCCACGCGCTCGGGATGGGCGAGGTTCCAGGTGTCCGGCGTGGTGCCCGAGGGCAATCCGCGCGCGTGCAGTTCGGTGCCCCAGGCCCCATCAGTGATCAGCAGCCCACCCGCCAGCCAGCATTCGAGAGCGCTCAACGCTAACCTCATTGATTATCTGCAACGGTTTGTTGAACCCAGGATACACCGCTGTTCATTCGGGGATCGATGTGAGGGAGATCACAGCACGGCACCCGCCGAGTGCGCCTATAATCCGTCCAGCCCTCCGCGCGAGAGTTGAGTATGGGTACGTTGTCGAAATTGATGTATTTTGTCGGGATAGCCGGCAGTTGGTTCGGGTACTGCCAAGTCGGCTCGCGCCCATCTGATCTCGCTATCCCTTCAGGAGCGCAAAGTCAAACCTTGGGTGCGCCGGGTTGGCCAACTGTGAATCTGAACCTGATCCTTCTCGACAGCGGTAAGCGTCCCGCTGTTCCCAAGACTGTCCCAGAATTCCAGGTGCTTGAGGACGGTGACTTACAAACGGTGCGGGGTATATCAGGACCCGGTTCGCCGGTGTCCTTATGCATTGAGATTGCCGCATCCAGCCTTCCAGATGATGTCCATGATGCAGTAATCTCATTGATCAATCAACTTCCACCTCAGAGCGAGGTGATGATTGTTGCAGCTGCGGATAAAGGCTATCTGGTTTTACCCTTCATTCCCGCATCAGCCGCTGGCGGCAAATTCCCTGGTTGGAGAGGTCTAAAACCGACAACCAGAAAATCCTTCCTTAGCTCGATTGGCAGCACCGAGGAGTATTTCCGGCAATCTGCTCACAATCCCCGCCGCGCATTGGTGATTGTGACAGCAGGCATCGTCGATTATGGACACGACTTTGACGAAACGGTCCATTCGATGCTGGTTCCGAGTGCCCCGTTGGTTTATGTACTCCCGGTGCGCCGCCTTGGCGCGCGTCCGTTTGATCCCGAGGATCAACTGCATATGAATGCCTTTGCGCTTTTTGTTGAGCCGACAGGCGGGGTCTCGCTTACCCCGTCACCCGGAGAAACAGGCATTCAGGCGCGAGTCTCCCAACTCTCGCGTGATATTGACAGCCAATACGCGCTGACGTACTTGTCGACGCACAAACGGGCCGACAAGACGTTTCACCAGGTTTCGGTCAGTGATCCTCGGAAACCCTTGCACCTAAAGATCCAATCGGCCGCCGGATATTACGTGATAACACCCTGATTTCCCTTCCGCCGCGTAAATAGCATGAGGCTACAGGCCTTTCTTACGCGGAACTCGCGCACCACTTCGGCCGCATCGCGATGCTGGCCGTCGACGGCTTCGTTCATCGCGCGCATGTCGCCGGTGGTGAAAGGTGAGCGCCCCGTCCCCTACTTCCGGAATTCGCTGAATACGAAGCCGTGGGCCTTCTGGCTCTCGTGGCACTGAAGGCAGACCTTTCTCACCTCCGGCGTCAGAACGTCGTGTTCATGGTCGTCGCCCATAAAGCGTCCGAAGCCCCATCCTCCGGAGTCGGGATAGCGCTGGCTGTCCTTGATCATCACGTCGATGCGGCGCCTTGCACCTACCGTACTGACGCCGCCTTTTTCCGACAGGGACACAAGGTCATAGACCAGGATAGAGCCGTCGGCAAATGTCCCGCTCTCGAGGCCTGCGAGGGCCTGCTTGTTGGCGTAGACATGGTGGATGCCTCGCTCCGTCTCGGCGGGAAATTCGGCGCCGATCACGCCGCTTTTCACGTGCACCCATTCGCGATAGCCGGCCGGGTAGGAAACACCGGATTGTCCGGGCTCGTCTCCGCGCAGAGAGGAGAACGCGGTGGAAGACACCACTGCCAGGACAACGCCGAGAACCCTGGGCAGTGACCGGGAAAAGCGCGCGGGGATGGGGAAGGGCACGATTCTCTCCTTGTTCCATCAGTGATCAGGGGCCAGGGGTAGAAGTCAAAATTGTTAGAACCATCCCTCAGGGGCTAAAGCCCGAAGTTATTCTGCTCGACTTACGGCATGACTAAAGTCGTGCCGTTTCAAAACATCGGCTCAGTTCGAGTTTTCCGCAACCTCTGAAGTCGTGCCTATCAAATCCGGACTTTTGCCACAGGCCGTCAGGCCGGCTCTACAGGCGAGCGCCGGAGAAGCCGCTCAAAATTCCGAGCGCCGGGGAGCGGAGCCTGTTTCGCCGTGGAACTATAGCCCGGTTTCGGGAGTCGGGCACGGCAAATGTGCCCATCGCCGGGTGTTTGAATTCGTCCGGCTCTGCAGGCTCACAGGCCGGTCCTCACAGGCCGATTTTTGCCCGGAACTGGCGCACGACTTCGGCGGGGTCGCGGTGCTGGCCGTCCACCGCTTCATTCATGGCGCGCATATCTTCGGCGGTGATGCGGCCGGCGAGAGCTTGGAGGGCGGCGCGTATCTCCGGCCAGCGCGCCAGCGCTTCCTCGCGCACCAGCGGCACGGCCTGGTAAGGCGGGAAGTAGTGGCGGTCGTCGTCGAGCGCGGCCAGGTGCAGCGCTTCGATCGGTCCATCGGTCGAGTTGGCGGCGATCATGTCCACCTGGCGCGCGGTGAGCGCGCGATACAACAGTCCCAGGTCCATGGTGCGCGGCGGGCCGTCGAACTTGAGTCCATACGCCGCGCTCAACCCGGGCAGCCCATCGGGGCGCTGCTCGAATTCGTAGCCGACGCCCAGCTTCCATTCCGGCGTGTATCGCGCAGCCTGGCTTAATGTGCGCACCTGCAGCCGCTCGGCATCGTCGCCGCGAATCACCATCGCGAATGTGTTTTCAAACCCCAGCGGATCGGCGACGGCGACGTGATAGCGCGATGCATAGAGAGTGCGGACTGTGTTCAGAACCGATTCTGGGTTGCGGTCCACGGGCTGCTTTAGGATGGCCGTCAGCGCCGTGCCGGTGTACTCGACGTAGGCATCGATGCGCCCTGCGGCCAGCGCCTGGTGACAGATGTAGCTTCCCGCAAGATAAAAGCGGCGCTCGACTTTCAGGTGCGAATGGGCCTCGATTTCCTGCGCCAGCAGTTCGCCGAGAATCACCTGCTCGGTGAAATTCTTGGCCCCGATGACGGGATGGTTGGCCCGGGGCGGCGAACAGCCTGCGATTACAAGTAACGCCGCAATCACGACTGCGGCAAAGAACCTGGGTGCCCCAGGTCTCGATTTTGAGACCTGGGATAGCAAACCCGATCGGGCGCCGTCGCCCCTCATGCCGGCGCCTTGAACCAGCGCTCGAGGAGTCCAAGTCCGGCGTCGGCGATCAGCGCCAGCAGGGCCGCCGGCACCGCTCCGGCGAGGACCAGCCGGTTATCCACCGAGGCCACGCCGCGAAAGATCAACTCGCCCAGGCCGCCGGCGCCCACGGCCGCCGCAATCGTGGCAATGCCGACGCATGTCACCGTCGCCGTGCGCAGGCCCGCAAGGATGAAAGCTGTGGCCAGCGGCAGTTCCACCTTGAACAATCGCTGCGTATTGGTGAGCCCCAGCGCGCGCGCCACCTCTACCACGGCCGGGTCGATGCCGCGAATGCCTGCATAGGTGTTGCGCAGGATGGGCAACAGCGCATAGGCGGTGAGCGCCACAATGGCAATGCGCGCGGCGCGCTCGCCCAGCCATGGCAGCGGCAAAAGGAAACCGAACATGGCCAGCGAGGGAATCGTCTGCAACACGTTGGCCACGCCGATCACAGGGTTGGCCCAGCGCGGCGCGCGCGTCAGCCAGATGCCGGCCGGCACAGCGATCGCGATGGCGGACAGCATTGCCGCGCCCGTGAGCCACAGATGCTCGAGCGTGAGGGTGGCAATCTGGCCGCCGTACTGCGCGAGGAAGCCGGAGGTCATGATGGGGTGTCCTCATTGGCGAGGTTCGGGTTCGTGGTTTCCCACCTTCGCGACAAAAAACGCCGCGAAGATGGGGCACGGGAGGTTTGTGGTACGTCGCGTTCGCCGCGATGAAATGCGCCAATGTACCCCACGATCTCGGGCTGCCCGGACCGCAGGAATTCCTCCGGCGTTAAATTCGCAATTACACGTCCTTCGTGCAACAGCACGATGCGGTCCCCCAAATACAGCGCCTCGTCGAGATCGTGCGTCACCAGCATGACGGTCTTCTTCAATCGCGCCAGGAGATCGCGCAGCATGTCCTGCATCTCCGCTCGGGTAAGGGGATCGAGCGCGCCGAAGGGTTCATCCATGAGGAGAATTGCAGGGTCGGCGGCCAGCGCTCGCGCCAGTCCGACGCGCTGCCGCTGTCCGCCCGAAAGCTGATGCGGATGGCGCGCCGCGAACGTAGCTGCATCCAGTCCCACCGCGGCCAGCAACTCGCGGCTGCGGCGGGTGCGGTCCTGGGGCGGCCGGCCTTGGGCTTCTAGAACCAGGCCCACGTTTCTTTCCACGGTGAAGTGGGGAAACAGACCGGTTTCCTGGATGACGTAACCCATGCCGCGCCGCAGCGCGATTACCTCTGTCTCGCGCACATCGCGTCCATTCACCAGCACTGCCCCGGCGGTGGGTTCGACCATCCGGTTTACGGTGCGCAGCAGGGTTGTCTTGCCGGAGCCGCTGCGGCCGAGGATGGCAGTGACGGTCCCCTCGTCCAGCGCCAGGGAAACACCGTCAAGCAGCCGCCGGCCTTGCGGCGTCCGAACCTCGAGATCGCGGAATTCGATCGCTGAAGCCATGCCGGCCTTTCGTGACCCTTCAGTGTACGGTTGTGCCGCGAACTTCATAAATCCCTCCTCATCGTCTTCCCATTTGGTCGCCGGGGCCTGCGCCCCGTAAAATCAGGGAGTGTTGCACAAGGTGCGATGAGCGAACAGCAAGGGACCCACGGACAAGCGCCGGTCAAGACCGCCGCATGGGATAGAATCGAGCGGGCACGCCACCCCCAGCGGCCCTACCCCATGGACTTCATCGAGCGGATCTTCACCGATTTCAGCGAGATTCACGGGGATCGCGCTTTTGGCGACGACGATGCCGTGGCCTGCGGCATGGCACGCCTCAACGGCGAAGAAGTGCTGGTGATCGGCAACCGCAAGGGCGGCACCACCAAGGAGCGCGTCAAGCGCAACTTCGGCATGCCCAACCCCGAAGGCTATCGCAAGGCGCTCCGTGCCATGCACATCGCCGAGAAGTTCTCCCGGCCCGTCTTCAGCTTCATCGATCTGCCCGGCGCCTATCCGGGGCTGGGCGCCGAAGAGCGCGGCCAGGCCGAGGCCATCGCCCGCAACATCCTGGAGATGTCGCGGCTGCGCGTGCCCACCATCTCGGTGATCAGCGGCGAGGGTGGATCGGGCGGCGCTTTGGCCCTGGCGGTCAGCGATCGCGTGCTCATCCTCGAAAACGCCCTCTATTTCGTGATTACCCCGGAGTCGTGCGCCGCCATCATGTGGCGCGACGCCAACCAGAAGCAGCTGGCCGCCGAGGCCATGCGCATCTCCGCCCCGGAAGTGGCCGGGCTGGGCTGCGTGGACGAGATCATCTGCGAGCCCCCCGGCGGCGCCCACACCGACCAGGAGGCCGGTTCAGGCCTGCTCGGCCAGGCGCTCACCCGGCATCTGAATGAGCTAAAGGCCATTCCCATCGATGAACTGGTCGCCCTCCGCCAGAAAAAATTCCGCAATATCGCTCAGTTCTATACGGAAGGTTCGTAATTGTCCACCCGCGGGCCGAAGCTGGAGGACCAAAACGCCCACTGTGGCCCGCCGGTCTCCCACCCTCGCGACACAAAGAAGTTGCGAGGATGGGGCACGGGAGCTTTTAGAGCGGTGGTGCGCCCATGACCACCCCCCGCGTGCCTGACAGCCGGTTCCGCGCCTACCTGCAGTTCGTAGTCGCGCTCTTCTACTACTTCCTGGCGCGGGCGCTGGCCCACCATGGCGCCCTGGGGCTGGCCGGCGCGCAGTGGTCGTCGCTGGTCGAGCAGGCCATGCTCGTCTTCCTGCTGCTGTTGGGGTTCGCCGGAGTGGGTTTTTCGCTCAACGGCCAGTTTCAACCCGTTTCCGCGCAGGGATTGCCACGCCGGCCAGGTTGGCTTCAGGAAGCGGGCCTGGGGTTGGTTATCGGCTGGAGCGTGACCGTGGTCTGCGCGGCGGTGATGTCCATCGGCGGAGGCATTGCCATCCGCCTCTCCTTCAGCCTCAGGTCGTGGGGATGGTTCCTGGCCGAAACGGCTTTCTTTGCCCTGCTGGCGCTGGGCGAAGAGATTGCCTTCCGCGGCTACCCCTTCCAGCGCTTTGCGCGCGCCGTCGGCTCGGCGGGAGCGGTGCTGGGATTTGCCGCGCTCTACGCCTTCCTGCAAGCCCTGGAGCCGGGCGCCAGCCGGGCCAGCGCGGCCACGGCCGTGATGCTCACCATCGTCCTTTCCACCGCTTACCTGCGCACCCGGGCTTTGTGGGTGAGCTGGGGCATCAATTTCGGCTGGAAGGCGACGCGGGCGCTGCTCTTCGGCCTGGCGATCAGCGGGGTCAATAACCACTCGCCGGTGGTGCAGGGCGAT
>CAVREL010000040.1:0-6427 GCA_963720105.1 uncultured Acidobacteriota bacterium
TTATTCCGCCGCAGTGTTCTCCTTTCTTTTCGCCATCAAAAATGGCTGTAGACAAGCTACTCCCAAGGTAGTAGATTGTCTACGGCCTGATATATGAAGCAGAGTGAGTCCTATCGCAATCGGATCGAACTGTTGCAGGGCACCCTGGATATGATGATCCTCCAGGCTCTGCAATGGGGACCGATGCATGGCTACGGCATCGCCCGATCGATTCGACTTAAATCAAGCGAGGTTTTACAGATAGAGACCGGATCGCTGTATCCGGCGCTTCATCGGCTGGAACGCCAGAAATGGGTCAAATCGGAATGGAAACTCACTGAGAGCAACCAGCGAGCCAAGTTTTATCGGATCACGGCCAAAGGAAAGGAGCAACTTTTCGTCGGACTACGAGCGCTGGCGGCAGATGGTGCGGGCCATCGGTGCAGTCATGGAGCTCGAGGGAGACCAGCCATGACGCGATGGTTCGGCTGGGAGCGCCATAAAAGAGATCTGTACGAGGAGCTGGCCGCCCATCTGCGCCTGGACATTGAAGAACGCATTTCCCGCGGCGAACACCCTGACGAAGCGCGCGCAGCTGCAGTGCGCGAGATGGGCAATATCCCGCTGATTGAAGATGTCACCCGCAAAACATGGGGCTGGGAGCGATTGGAACTGCTAGCCCATGATGTGAAGTTTTCCTTGAGGCAATTACGCCGCTCTCCTGCGTTCACGATTGCCGCCGTTCTGACCCTGGCGCTGGCGATCGGCGCCAACGCCGTGGTGTTTGGCGTCATGGACGCTTTGTTATTGCGACCGCTGCAAGTGCCACATGTGGAGAGTCTTTATGGAACCCACTACGGCGACGGATCAGGCTTCCAATCGTATCCCAACTACATCGATCTCCGAGATCGCAATCACAGTTTCGAAGATCTGGCTTGTTTCAATTTTGCACTGGTGGGTTTCGACCCGGGCAATGATCCTTCGAACTCTACCGGGTTCACAGTCAGTGGGAATTACTTCGATGTTCTCCAACTGCAGCCATTCATCGGGAGGTTCTTTCATGCCTGGGATGAACACGGCCAGAACAGCGCGGCCTATGTAGTGTTGAGTTTTGCTTACTGGCACAGCCGCTTTCAGGGCGATCGCGGTGTTCTGGGCCGCATTGTCCAGATCGACAAGCATCCGTTCACCGTCATTGGTGTCGCGCCGCCTGAATTCAGGGGAACATTATTCTTTGTGTCTCCTGACTTCTTTGTGCCGATAGTGAACCAGCAGCAGGTGGGCGGAGGAAATGCGTTTAACGAGCGCGGCAACACCCAGGGAGTATTTGAAGTGTTTGGGCATCTTCGACCGGGTGTGACCCTCCAAGCGGCGGAATCGGACGTGAACGCGATCGGCGAGACCCTCCAGAGGACCTACCCCAAAGAGATGCGTCACGAAACGACTTCTCTCGGACGAGTCGGTCTGACGGTATTCGGCGGCGCCATTCGCGCCTTTGTTGGCGGGTTGACATTGCTGGCTTTTCTGATTCTGCTGGCGGCGTGCGCCAACCTGGGAGGCCTCTTTGCAGCGCACATGGCAGACCGGTCAAGAGAAGTGGCGCTGCGGCTGGCGCTGGGCTCGACGGGAGGCAGGATTCTTCGGCAATTGCTTACCGAGGCGGTGTTGATCTCGTGTGCCGGGGGTGCGCTGGGGTTGTGGGGCAGCGTGGTTCTTTTGCGCAGGCTGTCTGCATGGCAGCCATTCGAGGGCGCGCCCATCCACATTCCGATCACACTGGATGTCAGAATCTGCCTGGTTGCCCTGCTCCTGGCGGTTGTCAGCGGGCTACTGTTCGGGATCGTGCCGATGCGCCAGGTCATGCACGCTCATCCGTATGATGTTGTCAAATCAGGTTGGAGCGTGGTGGCCGGACGCCGGATCGCAGTTCGCGATTTGTTGCTGGTGGTGCAGATCGCTATCTGCGCACTGCTTGTGACGTCATCCATGGTCGCTATGCGCGGGCTCCTTCGTTCACTCAACAGCGACCTGGGCTTTGATCCGCGTAACACCCTGGTATTGGGCGCCGACCTGTCCACGGTCGGTTACAGCGATAATAGTTTGCTGTTAATGCAGCGCCGCCTGGTGGAAACGATTGGGGCCATTCCCGGAGTGGAGCACGCCGGCCTGGTGAATAACTATCCGCCCCTGGTCTACACCGCGGCATTCCGCGTGAATGCGTACAGAGATGACGCGCGCGATCTAAGCCAATCGAAGGTCACCGCAACTCCGTATTCCTACGACATATCTCCCGGGTACTTCGAAGCCGCAGGGACGAGGATTCTGGCCGGTCGAAGCTTCACCTGGAATGAGGTGGGAGCCTATTACCGCAACCAGCACGGCAATCGCATTCAGATTGTGGGCGTCGCGGAAGACGGAAAATACATGAGCCTCACCGAGGATCAGCAGCCGGCGATATTCCGGCCGTTTCTGCAATCGTCCGCCAACCTGGTGCATGTCATCGTGCGCTCGAGAGCCGATCCGCAAACCTTGCCTTCGGCCATGCGAGTCAAGCTCCGTGAACTTGATCCCGGGCTCCCGGTCGATATTCAAACGTGGAACGCGCTGTTGGTCGTGGTCCTTTTTCCGGGCCGCATGGCCACCATGGCTTTGGGCGTGCTGGGTATGATGGGCGCCATCCTGTCCATCACTGGCATCTTTGGTATGGCCGCTTACTCCGTCAGCAAGCGGATCAAGGAACTGGGGATCCGTGTCGCTTTAGGGGCTCGGCGCATAGAAGTGCTAAGCACGGCGTTGGGACATGCCGTCTGGTTGCTCGCCATAGGCTCAGGCGCCGGATTGATCCTGGGTATCCTGGCCAGTCGAGTGCTGGCCTCCCTTGTTTATCAAGCCACTCCGCGCGACCCGCTCGTGCTCGCCGGCGTCGTCCTCGCCATGGCTGTTGTCTTTCTGCTCGCTACTTGGATTCCGGCCCAGCGCGTGCTCTCAGTCAATCCATTGGTCCTCTTACGCGAAGAGTGAAGCTATTCCGTCCAGGAGCGGTAGCTGGCATACAGATCAGTTCGTGGATTCGCTAGAAGGAAGAGGCAACCGTGATGTTTGATCGCCGGCTTTGCATCGCTCTCGTGTTGTTCGCGACTTTGTTGAGCTATCACCACCTGTGCGCCCAGGAAAAATCCGCATCGGCCGCCCGCGATCGCGGAATCGGCAGTCCGAGTTTCGAAGTGTCGGGCGGATTCGCCATCGCCAGCGGCGGCACGGTCGCCCCCGGCATTGGATTTAACGCAGGCATTGACGCCCGCGCGCACGGTCCTCTCTACCCTGCCGCTGAAACCACATGGTTCAGCGTTCCGCACGAGGCCGCTTACGGCGCTTCGGACACTGCCATCCTAGCCGGACCCCGCTACCGAAGGGGAGGCGCCACCGCCGTGTTTGCCGATTTCCTGGCCGGAGCCTACATCTTCCACAACCGCGGTCAGCCCTATACCTGGGCTTACAACGATGGGACCAACTTCGCACTTGCGGCAGATATGGGAGCAGATGTTGCGTGGGGCCACCACTTGGCCATTCGCCCTCAGGGTGGATACTTCTTCACGCCCTTGACGAATAGCACCTACGGTGGACCGGTGAACCCCGCTCACACATCCCTCAACCGCGCCCGGTTCGGCATCGGTCTCGCCTACCACTTCTGAAGACTGCTGATGGGATAATCTTCCCCCGCACTTTGGTGACTACAACAGTAGCCCGCGCGACAAAGGTTTCGGAGGCGGAGCCGATCTGCATGTGTCGCGCTGGTTCGCAGCCGCCGCCGAGGCCCACTGGATGCACGTCACGTACAATCCGGTAGAGAGCTCAAGCTCAGTCACCGTTTTTCGCAGGGCCGAGGTTCTTCTTCGGTGCTCATCGCACCATCATCCCCTTGGCCCACCTTCTTGGCGGTGTGGCCACCTTCAACAATCACGACTCTCACGGCAATCCGTCTTCGTTCACCAGCATAGCTTCCGCGGCCTAATGCGGCCGATGCTGGTGTGGACGTTCGGATCGCCGGCCGGTTGGCTGTGCGAGTCGCGGGCAGATACGTGCACTGCGGCTTAACTGACATATATTCGATCTCCCAGCCCTTCGTGCACGATCAGCACGGTCGCCTGCTGATCGAAGCCGTGTGGCACTTCTAATTCCCTAATTGGAGGCTGATCTTATGCATCGCTCCGACGCAGTCTGAAGCAAAATCCTTGCTCGTTACATTCGGGGCGGGTTCGAATCCGGTCATTGGTCATTGGGCATTAAACGCTGAACGAAAAATGTGCATCCCGGCGCACCGGGTACCCGCAGTCAATCCTTAGGGTTCATCAATAGCGGAGCTATACCGTTTGCCGACTCAAGTCTCAGTTCAAATGTTACGTTCGCCGCTCTGGTCGGCGGCGGCCTCGACACGAGGCCTTCCCAGCGCCTTGCCTAGCCCAAGTTCGTCACGGAACCGGCTAATTTGATGGTTTTGATGCTGGTATCTGGGTATAACTATTTTCGGCTCATCGCCGATCATTGCACAAGTCGATGTAGTGCAGACCTACCCTCTTGATTCTGGCGGGGAAACTGGCAAGATGCGGGCAGCATGTTTCTGCGTTCGCACCAGCGCATCAAGGACGGCAAGCCGCATGAGTATTTCTCGCTGGTGGAGACGGTGCGCACGCCGTCGGGCCCTCGGCAGCGCACGCTGTGTTATCTGGGGGAGCTGAACGGGTCGGGGCAATCTCGCTGGCTGAAGACCATCGAAGTGTTCAACGAGCAGGGCGAGAGCCGGCAGTTGAAGCTGTTTCCTTCTGAAGTAGCTCCTCCGGCAGACGACGAGCAAGTAGCGCAAGTACTCATCCATCGCGTGCGTCTGGAGCGCACGCGTGGTTTCGGGGAGTGCTTTGTTGGCCTGGAGCTATGGCGGCGGCTGGAACTGGATGGCTTCTTCGCGTCGGTGCTGGATGGCGCCGAACAGGAAGCCGAAGTGCGGTGGTCGCAGGTGGCAGCGCTTCTGGCCATCAACCGGCTGTGCGCCCCGGGCAGCGAGTTGGCGATCGAACAGCGGTGGTTTCCCTCCACGGCGCTCGATGATCTGCTGGGCATCGATGCGGAGAAGATCAACGACACGCGCCTGTATCGCTGTCTGGACCGCCTGCTGCCGCACAAGGCGGCCCTGGAGCGGCATCTGCGTCAGCGTTACGGGGAGTTGTTTGCGGCCCAGTTCGACGTACTGCTCTACGATCTGACCAGCAGCTATGTGGAAGGGGCCGCAGCCAAGAACCCGATGATGCAGCGCGGCTACTCGCGCGACCATCGGCCCGACTGCAAGCAGTTGGTCATTGCTCTCATCGTCAGCCCGGAGGGCTTTCCGCTCAGCTACGAGATCTTTAACGGCAACCGCGCCGACGTGACCACGCTGGAGGCGATGGTGCGTCTGGTGGAGCGCAAGTACGGGCGGGCGCGGCGGGTGTGGGTGTTCGATCGCGGCATCGTCAGCGAGGAAAACCTGGCCCTGCTGCGCCGGCGCGGAGGGCAGTACCTGGTAGGCACGCCGCGCAGCAAGCTGCGTGCCTTCGAGCGCGAACTGCTGGCCGAAGACTGGCAACAGGTGCGCGCCGATGTGGAGGTCAAGCTGGTGCCGGCGCCGGGCGGCGAGGAGACCTACATCCTGTGCCGCTCCATGGCGCGCAAGGAGAAGGAGCAGGCCATTCGCAGCCGCTTCTCTGCGCGCATGGAGAAGGCGCTCACCGCCCTGGAAAAGCGCGTCGCCACGGGCCAGTTGCGCGACCGCGGTAAGATCGAGCGGCGCCTGGGCGCCATCCAGGCGCGCCATCCACAGGTCGCCGATCTGTATGAACTGCGCCTGATCGAGCAGGACGCAAAGCTCGCCGTGGAGTGGCAAGTCCGCCCCCAGCGCCGCACATGGCAGCAGGTACGCGAAGGCGCCTATCTACTGCGCACCAACCTGGCGGCGTCCGATCCGGAACAACTGTGGACCAGCTACATCCAGCTGACAGAAGCCGAGGCCGCCTTCCGCGCCCTCAAAAGCGAGCTCAACGTGCGCCCTATCTTTCATCAACTCGAACACCGCACCAAGGCCCATGTGCTGGTGGCCTTTCTCGGCTATGCCTTGTGGGTGACGCTCAAACACCGGCTCAAGGGAAGCCAGTCCAAGCTCTCACCCATGCAGGCTCTGGCTCTGGCCTCTACGCTGCACAGTGCCGATATCCTGCTGCCTACCACCGATGGCCGCCAAATCCGCCTGCGCCGCGTCACCACACCCACGCCCCCACAACAGACCCTGTTCAACCAGTTGCACATCCGCATCCCCGACCGGCTCAACCTCGATCAGGAATGTAGTGCAGACTTCGCTACCGCCTGAACTGATTGCAAATCACTTAGCACCTTTTGAACTCATACCGTGACGAACTTCGGC
>CAVREL010000041.1:0-6297 GCA_963720105.1 uncultured Acidobacteriota bacterium
GGCAGGGAATCACCCGCACGGGGTGATCACCCCGGCTGCCCCTGAAAGATCTTGGTCACCTTAAGTGTCGTTACGAGTGCTTGACGCCTGCAACGGCACCCGTGGCGGGCGGGTCCTGAGTCTGCACGTCAGAGCCTTCGAAGCCTGCCTGCGGCTATGTCGCGAAGAGCTTGGTTGCCGCAGATCCAGCTGTCGCCATGACAGGGTGCCGTTGCCGCATGAGCGTCTTGCGGCTGGTGTGACTTCACGGGTTTACCGAGGCGTCGGCTCATGATGCATCGGCCGGCGAACTCCGGTCACCGCCGACGTAATTGCTCCAGGGGGCGCCTGCATTGAGGTGCTGGCGTGTTGTGGTGGTGTGGTGGAATCCGAGTGCGTCGGCGATGACGGGGGCGGGGACCTGGAGGACAAGCTGGCGCAGGGCGGCGACGCGGCGCGGTGCGCAGGGGCAGGCCGTGGTCGCGGAGCTGCTGGGCCATGCTCTGGTAGTCGGCGGGCTGTCCGGCCTGGCGGCCGGGGAACAGCCAGGTGCTGGCGTGGTTGACGGGGACGTGGTCATCGCGGGCGGCGGCGAGCTGGCGGAGCAGTTCGTCGAACGGGGGCGGACGGGGCTGGGCGGGTCGCCGAGGTTCAGCCAGGCCTGGCCGTCGTCGTCGCGGGTGAGGTCGCCGTCGGCGAGCCGCAGGACGCGGGTCAGCGGCTGGGCGTAGAGCAGCATGATGCAGGCGGCGGCGCGGGGGCGCAGCGGGATAGCGGCGTCGGTGGCGAAGCAGCGCAGCAGGTCGAGGCGGCGTCCGTCATTCCTCATGATCTCGAGAATGGAGTTGTGGATCTTGAACATCTCCAGGGCGGTGTCGGGGCCGGTGAAATCGGAACTGCTGCCGGGAGGAAAGTTGGCGTGATTGGCCTGGCTGCCAATGGGCGGCACCACGATGTGAAGGCCGGTGACCTCCACGGTTTGCACACGCTGGCGAAGGAGCAGCAGGTCGCGCCAGCGGCCCTCGACCATCATCCTCTCCGCGTGCCCCAAAGGCGGCAGATTCAGTGCGGATTTGCGCCGCAGGGTAAGGCCGGTGGCGACGAAGCCGGGATGGGGAAAGTAGATACGGTGGTAGGAAGTGAATTCGACCTGGCCGGCCAGATCGTCTTCCAACATGGGTCTGATATTGCGATAGCGGTAGGGCCAGTTGGCGCTGATGAAGTAGAAGCCGATGACGGCGGCGAGCATGAATGCGATGGTAATGATAAGAAGCCACAGGCGCCTTCTGTGCCGCGCCTGGGTTGCGGGTCGTGCAGCCGGTGACAAGGTTGCCATAGCCCGCCCTCCGCGGCTTCTGAAAGCCGAGTGCGTGTCCTTCGCCGTAACGGACGAATGTCTAGCCTGAGCGTTGGAAGCGCGCGCCGTTGCGGGATGTTGCTTTGGTGACAGAGCGGGGACGTTGGAGGAACGAACGATTCGCTGCGCCAGAGTAGTCTGGAAATGAGGGATGAAGGCATGTGCCGGAATATCAAGATGCTGTTCAATTTCGATCCGCCGGTGAGGGAGGAGGAGATCCGCGCGGCGTCGCTGCAGTATGTGCGCAAGATCAGCGGATTCCAGAAGCCGTCGCACGCCAATGAGGCGGCGTTCCACCAGGCGGTGGATGAAGTTGCGGCGGCCTCGGCGCGGTTATTGCATTCGCTGGAGACGACAGCGCCGCATCGGAACCGGGAAGAGGAGGCAGCCAAGGCCAAGGCGCGGGGAATGGCGCGGTTTGGAGGGTAGATTTCCGGGTCATTGACTCCCAGGTCTCAAAATCGAGACCTGGGGCACCCGGTATCTCGTTTGGGTCGGAGTTAGCCGAGAAACATCCCGGCGATGGAGGCTGAGATCAGGTTGGCCATGGTCCCCGCAAGCATGGCGCGGACGCCTAGCTTGGCAAGGTCGTTGCGGCGCTCGGGAACCAGCGCGCCGATGCCGCCGATCTGCATGCCGATGGAGCCCAGGTTGGCGAAACCGCACAGCGCGAAGGTGGCGATGGTGAAGGCGCGCGGCGAGAGCGTGGCTTTCTGCGCGCCCAGGCCGATGTAGGCGATGACTTCGTTCAGCGCCATGCGGGTGCCGAGCAGGTTGCCGATGGCGCCGGCATCGTGCCACGGCACGCCGATGAGCCAGGCCACAGGCGCGAAGACAAAGCCGAGTATCTGGCCGAGGCTCGATGGAAACCAGGGCAGGTCGGCCGTGACCCCACGCCAGGAGCATGTCGAGCAGCGCGACCAGTGCCAGGAACGAAATCAGCATGATGGCCACGTTCAAGGCCAGCTTGCCGCCGTCGATGGTGCCGCGAGCGATGGCGCCGATGAGGTTCTCTTCCTTGTGCTCATCGTTTTTGGGAATAATGACGCGGCCTTCGGTGTCGGGCACTGCGGTCTCGGGCACCAGCATCTTGGCCAGCAGGATGGTGCCCGGCGAGGTCATGATGACGGCCGAGAGCAGGTGCCGCGCTTCGACGCCCTGCGAGATGTACATGGCCATGATGCCGCCGGAGACGTGAGCCATGCCGCTGGTCATGATGGTCATCAATTCGCTGCGCGTGGCGCGGGCGAGGAATGGCCGGATGGTAAGCGGCGCTTCGGTCTGGCCCATGAAGATGCTGGCCGCCACGTTCATGCTTTCCGCGCCGGAGATGCGCATGGTCTTGAGCATGAGCCAGGCCATGCCGCGAATGATGATCTGCATGAGACCGATGTGGTAGAGGACCGCGAAAAACGCGGAGATGAAGATGATGGTGGGCAGCACCTGAAAGGCGAAGATGGAGCCGGAAGCGGGCGCGATGACCTTGCCGAAGGCTCCGGCGTTGGGCAGGCCAAGTTCGCCGAAGAGAATGCGGGTTCCCGAAAAGGTGGCCGAGAGCATGTTGGTGACGACATCGCCGGCCCAGCGCATGACGCGCTGCCCGAAGTCGAAGCGCAAAACCAGGAAAGCGAATGTGACCTGCAGCCCGAGCCCCCAGGCGATGGTGCGCCAGCGAATGCGGCGGCGGTCGGTCGATCCCAGCCAGGCAGCGGCGAGCACAACGAGGATTCCGAGCAATCCTGTAAATCGAGCCAAGGGGGCTCCTCAAACAGTGATCAGTGATCAGTGATCAGTGGTCAGTGATGAGTGGTCAGGGGTCAGCATCTGCGAACAGGGACCAGCATCTGCGAACAGGGACCAGCATCATCGCACGGAGGGAACCAACAAATGCCGAGCCGGCATTCTGAACACTGATCACTGACCACTGATCACTATTTCCCTACCTTACCAGCCTCGGCCAGATATGCTTCGGCAATTTCGCCGGTGAAGATCTTTCGTATGAGCGGCGCCGGGTGGGGGTGCGAGGGGTCGCTGGAGATGCGGATTGCCTGTTTGAGGAGGGCGATGGGCTCGGCGAGTTTTTCCGGTGTGGTGGCGTAGACCGTGGCGAGTGGCTGGCCCTGTTCGACGCGGTCGCCCCGGCGGGCGTGGAAGACGATGCCGGCGTGGGGGTCGACTGGCTCCCAGCCCAGCGACTCCTGGGGGATCTCGGATGCATCGGATGGTTCGCGGCCGGCGCCGGTGCGCTGCACGGCCCAGCCAATCGCGGTGGTGTCCATCCCGGCGATGGTGCCGGTCTGCCACGCGTTGAGCACGCCTGTCGCGTCGGGCTTGTGGAAGGCGGCGAGATGGTTGAAGACCGAGACGTCGCCGCCCTGGGCATCGACCATTTTCACGAAGACGGCGAGCGCGGAACCGTCGGCGAGAGCGGCTTCCGCGAGGCGCGATCCTGTGTCGGGCGATGGCGCTTTGCCGCCGAGATGGATCATCCAGCCGGCCAGGTCGATCGAGAGCCGGCGCAGATCATCGCTGTGGGCGGGGCTCTCTCCGCGGAGCAGTTCGACACATTCGGCCACTTCGATCCAGTTGCCGGCGGTGTGGCCCAGAGGCTGGTCCATGTCGGTGAGCAGCGCGACGGTGCGGGTGCCGGCGGCTTCGGCGGTGGCCACCAGGAGCGCGGCAAGATATTCCGCATCTTCGCGCTTGCGCAGGAAGGCGCCGGAGCCGGTCTTGACATCGAGCACCAGAGCATCGAGTCCGGCGGCCAGTTTCTTGCTGAGGATCGATGCGCAGATGAGGCCGGGGCTTTCGACGGTGCCGGTGCGGTCGCGGAGAGCGTAGAGGACGCGGTCGGCGGGAACCAGGGTGAGCGTCTGGCTGATGATGGAGGCGCCGCAGTGTTTCAGAACGGATTCGAATTCGGCCAGGGAAAGCGCGGTGCGGTAGCCGGGGATCGATTCGAGTTTGTCGAGGGTGCCGCCGGTGTGGCCCAGCGCGCGTCCGCTGATCATGGGCACGGCGATGCCGCAGGCGGCGGCCATGGGGGCGACGAGGAGACTGGTTTTGTCGCCCACGCCGCCGGTGGAGTGCTTGTCGACCGCGGGCCGGCCGAGGCGGGAAGGATCGAAGCGCTCGCCGGAATCGCGCATGGACAAAGTGAGGGCGCGGATTTCGTCGAGGGTGAGGCCGCGCAGCAAGGCGGCCATCAGCCACGCGGAAAGCTGTTCGGAAAGGATGGAGGAGTTTGCCGCGCCGGTAACGAGGTGCTCGATTTCGCGAGACGTGAGCGCGCCGCCATCGCGTTTTTTGCGGATGAGGTCGATGGTGTGGAGGGGTGAGGTTTGCCGGGCTGCGAGGGATGAGTCCTTTGCGATCATCACGGCGCGCCTCCGCCGTGCTTCATCTCGAAGGCCAGGGGAAAGACATCGGAAAACAGCATGACGCGAACACTGCCGCCAGCCGTAAAGATGACCGGCGCATCGGGCAGGGAAAATTCGGCGAGCATCTGGCGGCAGGCGCCACAAGGCGGGCACAAGGCGCCGTTCCCATTGGCGACTGCGATGGCGGCGATGCGAATGGCGGGGCCAAACTCCGAGACGGCGCGCACCAGCGCGGAGCGTTCGGCGCAGATGGTGAGGCCGTAGCTGACATTCTCCACGTTGGTCCCGGTGACGATCTCGCCGGAAGTGAGGCGGAGGGCGGAGCCGACTTGGAATCCTGAATACGGGGAGTAGGAGCGCGGCGCGACGGCGCGCGCCTGTTCAAGCAGAGTTTCGAGCGCGGGGTCGATGCTGGTGGTCAAGAGTGTCTGGTCTCCGTGGCGAGGACGTGAAGTTCGAGGCTAAAGCATGTGCGGGCGGCTTGTATAGATCCTCGGCGCCAAGTATCCGGTAGAGACATTCGACGGGTGTGGGTACCTGTTATTGCCTATCCCACCCTAGCCGCAAAAACAAAGACGCGGCGAGGGTGGGGCACCCCAGTTATCCCACCCTAGCGACAAAAACAAAGGCGTCGCGAGGGTGGGGCACCCATTTCGGTTCTTCTTCGGTCGGTGTTCCCTGTTCCCTGTCCCCTTAGTCCCTGGTCCGTTCCAGCAACTTCTCCACCTCCGCGTGGAGTCGCTCGGTGATGGCGGTCTCGGTTGCCTCGGGAGCGAAGCGGATGGGTTCACCGACATGGACCTCGATGGCGCCGGAACGGAACCAGCCGCGGCCGCGCACCTTCAGTTCGCCTAGTCCGCGAATGGCGACGGGGAGCACGGCCGTGCCGGACTGCTTGACCAGCAGGCCGATGCCGGGGCGGAAGCGCGCCAGCTTGCCTTCGGCCGAGCGCGTGCCCTCGGGAAAGACCAGCACATGGTAGCCGCGGTCGAGAGCCTCGCCCGCGTGCCCGAAGCTGCGCTGGAAGTCGCGCAGGCGCGGGAGGGGAAAGACATTGAAGAGCGCGGTGACGAGGAACCAGGCGATGGGGCCAAAGGGATAAAAGCTCCCGGGCTGGTCAGGATTGCGGAAGTGGCGAAAGTCGTCGAGCATTTCGCCGGACATGGCGGCGGCGATGCGGCGGCGGACACGTCCCGGCAGCGCGTATTGCACCAGCGGGCCGTCGTAGGTGGTGACGTGGTTGGCGATGATGAGAATGGGTTCGCGCACGCGCGCCGCCAGATCGGGCGGGGCGAACACGCGCGGCTTGGCAAGCAGGCGCACCAGCGGGCGCATGATGACTTCAATGAATGCAGAGCGGATCCATTGGACGGGAGCGCGCCAGGGCCAGTGAGGAAAGACGTAATGGCGCTGTGTGTCGGACGTGGAAGCGGCGGGCTGCGACGGGGGTTCGTGCGGCGCGCGATTCGGCGGGACTGGGCCGTTTGGAGCCGGGCTGTCGGTTGAACCGGATGCAGCAGGGGCTGAAGCCCTGTCCTCTTGAGAGCAATACGGTAATGAGTCAAGGAACCAGACATAACA
>CAVREL010000042.1:0-11091 GCA_963720105.1 uncultured Acidobacteriota bacterium
CTTACTTCGGCGGAGCCGCGGCTGGTGGTGGAGCGGACGGTCTCGAGGCCGGGGACGGAGTTGACGGCGTTCTCGATGGGCCGGGTGATGGTGACTTCCATTTGCTCCACGGGCATGACGCCGTTGTCGACGCCAATGACCACGCGCGGAAAATTGGTTTCAGGAAAAACGGAAATAGGGACCTGGAACGCAAGATAGATGCCGATCAACGTCAGGACGACGGTGAAAAAGAAGATGGTGCGCGTGGAGCGCGCCAGCCAGAACGAAGGCGGCGGTTCACTGACAACGGGAGTGGGGGAGAGGACCGCCATTAATCTTTATCTCCACCTTTGGATGCGCCCGGATTGGCTTCATCGCCGCCTTCGGCGGGTCCTACCTTGACCTTGGTGCCTTCGTCGAGGCCGTAGGCACCGCCGGTGATGACCGTGTCAGAGGCCGAAAGACCGGTTACAACCTGCACGTCTTCTCCATCGGTGATGCCCAGGGTGACGGCTTTCTTATGCGCGGCCCCGTCGGAGCCAACCACCAACACCGACTTGCTGCCATCCTGGGCGGTGAGCACTGCCGAGTGGGGAATCTTCCAGGCTTTCTCCACGGTTTTGCCGGTGATCTGCGCTTTGACCGGAGTGCCGACCTTCAGCTTGCCGGCCCGGTTGTCGATCTTGAGCCAGACTTCAAGGGTGGTGCTGCCGGGATCGAGTGCCGGGCTGATGAGCGAAACCCTGGCGGGGACCGGGTCCTGGATGCCCGGGACCTGGATCTGGGCCTCGTCGCCGACTTTCATCTGCTGGACCAGGCTTTGCGCGACATGGGTCTTGGCCAGCAGAGAGGCCGTATCCATGACGGTAAGCAGGGGCGCGCCGGCCGCCGCGGTTTCTCCCGCGAACAAAGGCCGATCGGTAACCACGCCATTGATGGGGCTGTGAATCTCGGAGTAGCTGACCTGGGCCTCGGCGCCTTTCAGCTTGCCCTCGGCCGATGAGAGCTGCCCCTGCGCCGCTTTGAGCGAGGATTCGCGGGTGACCGCCTTCATCGACTCCAGATGCTTGGCGGCGGTGTCGTAGGCGGCCTGCGCCTGCACCAGCGCGGCCCTGGCGGTGTCGAGATCGCGGCCGGGAATGGCGCCCTGCGCGAACAGTTGTTCGCGACTTTTGACGATGCTCTGGTTCAGGTCGAGATTGGCCTTGGCCTGCGCGAAATCGAGCTCCGCCTTCTGTACGTCTTCGGGAACTTGCGCCTTGGTGGCCGTATCGTAGGCGGCTTGCGCGGCGACGTAGGAGCCCTTGTTGTCGAGGGCGGCGGCGTTGAGGTCGGCATTTTCAAGCACCGCCAGCAACTGGCCTTCTTTCACCTTCGCTCCGCGCTGCACGTAGAACTTGCGCACCGGCGCGGTAATCTTGGGCTCGATGGCCGCCTGTGCGAGCGGCGCCAGAATGGCATCAACGGTGATGTGCTCGGAGATCGTCCCTTGCTCCGGGTGCTCAGCCTGCACCGTGACTTCGACCGGCGGCGTGGTTTCTTTCTTGCAGCCAGGCAGGAAAAGCAAGGAGAGCGCGACGGCGCTCACAAGCTGAAGACGGAACGCGGATACGGGACGGTCGGCATTCGTGGTCTCCCACCCTCGCGACAGAAAAAAGTCGCGAGGATGGGGCACGGGAGTCTTGCGGTTTCCCACCTTCGCGACAGAAAAAAGTCGCGAAGATGGGGCACGGAATTTATGTTCCTGATTGTGTTGTAAATCGGTCATGGTCTACATCGTTCCTGTGAGCGTTTGCAGGTCGGAGAGCGCCGCCTGGTAGCGGACACGGCCATCTTCGCGCGCGTTCTCCGCCGTGACGTACGCACTCTGAGCATCGACCACTTCGAGTACCGTGGCTTCGCCGCCGGTGTAGCGCATCTTGGTGAGGCGAAGGCTTTCCTCCGCCGTGCTGACGCTGGCGTCAAGCGAAGCCAGCTGGTCGCGAGCCGCAACGGCCTCGGAGTAGGCTTCATCGAGGCGCGCAATCAGCTTTCGCTGCGTGTTGGTCAACGTAACCTTGGCGACATCGCGGCGAATCTCGCTCTGCTTCACTTTGTGCTGCATGGCCAGCCAGTCCCAGACCGGAATGTCGAGGGTGGCGCTGGCGGAATAGCCGAGATTGCGCAGGTGATCGGGACTGTAAACCGCGAACTGCGCCGCGTCGATACCGTAGGTGTAATTCAAGGCCAGCGAGGGAATGTAGGCGCCGCGCGCGGCGAGCACATCGGCATCGCTCTGGGCGAGCGCGGCCAGCGCGCTGCGAAGTTCGGGGTTGTTCCGGGCAGCGGCCTGCTCCACGTCGGCCCGGGAAGCCAGTTGAGGATTTTCGGGCGCAGACAGGGTATACGCGGTACGCGGATCGGGGAAGAGCAGCACGCCAAGTTCGAGACGCGCTTTTTCGGCGGCCACCCGGGCATCGGAGAGCTCGCGCTCGCGCTGCTGCTGCTGGAGATGAGCTTTAACCACGTCGGCGTGCGCGGCTTCGCGTTGCTGCTCGCGCTTGGTGGTCAGGGAAGTAAAGTCGGCGGCTTCGGAACGGGCCTGCTCGGCAATCGCCAGCTTGTTGACGGTGGAGATGACGTCAAAATAAAGACCGCTCACCGTCGCTAGGAGGCCACGCCGCGAGATCTCCAGTTCGGCGGCGGTCACGGCGGCTGCGGCGTCGGCGTGACGGACGCCTGCAATTCCAGCTAGGCCGATCGTCTCGTCCACTACGCCCTGGCTCATGTACTCGTGGACGGCATTGTTGGCGATGAAGCGTGGAGCCGCCGTGGAACCGTTTCCTCCCTGCACGGAGGAAGTGGCAAACCCCGTTCCTTCGGTGTAGAGGTACTGGTTGTGATAGGCGACCCCGGGCAACAAGGCCGATCGCGCGATGGAACGATCGAGGGCGGCAGACCGGCTGTCGGCCAAAGCGGTGGCAAACCCAGGCTCATTGGCCTGGGCGCGCCGGATGGCCTCTTGGAGCGTGATCGCGGCCGGCTGCGCGGCGGGCTGCGATTGCGCCGAGCCGGTATCCTGAGCGCCGGCAAGTGGGGCCGCAAGGAAGTAGCAGATACTCAAACAGGCCAGGAGACAAGCGATCGAGCGTCTCCGACCAGAAAGGGGAACACGCTGCATAATCACATTCAGAATACGATGTGAGTCTGAAATTTGTCTGAAGCCCGGATGCCGGGACGATCAGCCGTAAACGGCTGGCCTTTTCGGCAGGCTCTCGAAGGATGACCAGGCCAGCGGCCCAAAAGGCGCACGGGTTAAGACTCAGGGCCGGTCGAGTTCGGCAAACATTTCGGCCAGATCAACGCGGATCGGCGTTTCCGGAACAGTGAGTTCGCCGGTCTGGACCTTTTCCAGGCCTGCGGAGGTGAAGCGATAGGCCTGTCGCACTGAGGATCGATGATCCAGATGTGCGGGATGCCGAAGCGATGATATTCCGTGGCCTTTTTTTCCATGTTGGAGAGGCGATCTTCCGAGGAGAGGATCTCGACGGCGATCAGCGGAGGGCGCGTGAGATAGCGTTCAAACGGCTCCCCCGCACGCAGAACCAGCACATCGGGCACACGGAAATTCCGCGCCGCGATCTGGGTCCGGAGCTCCGGAAAGACCTGCACGCCCCATTCGGCGCGCTTCAACATAAAAAGAAAAGTGAGATACCCCTGAATCTGTGAATGTTCCTTCTCACCCACGTTCCGTTCCTCGATCCGCCCATCGACGAACTCGCGGTCCGGACTCCAGTCCGTGGAAAGGTATTCCCGTACGGTCCAGGGTTCATCGGGGATGGGCTGGGTCGCCATGCAGACATTATCGCGCCCATTCCGGTTCCGGGCGAAGAGAAATCTCGTCACGCCTGCTTGCCCTCTAACCGGGGAAACGGGGGTAACGGAGGTCATAGCCGTCCCGGCCCGGCTCTGCGATACTTATTTGTCATGCCGATAGACAACCTCCAGGAAGCTGCACAGAAGATTGCCGGTTTTCTTGCCACGCTGAACAAGCTGGGCGGGTTTCGCCTGAAGTACCGCATCACGGCGGGCGAGGGCGCGCGCGACCCCCAGGGGCTGGAAGGCCGGGTTGTGTATGTGGAGTTGGCCGGACCCGATACTCCCCTCGTGACGCAACACAATGGAGAACTGCTGCGGGCGCTGGAGGCCATCGCGGTGCAGATTTTGAGGCTCGATCCGCGGGAGCATGACCTGATAAGTTTCGACGCCGGAAACTACAAGGCCTTGCGCGCCGAAGAACTTCGGATGGCCGCCGAGACGGCGGCGGAGAAGGTGCGGAAGTCCGGCGTGCCATACGCATTTCCGCCGATGAACAGCCGCGAACGGCGGTTGTTGCACCTGGCTTTTCGTTCGCTGGAGGGAGTGGAGACGGCCAGTTCGGGCGAGGGGCCGGACCGGTTCCTGGCGGTCTATCCGGCGGGCAAAACTCACCTTCCCGTCACGCCTCCCATGCGGTCGCGGGGCTACGGGCGGCGGTAAGCGTTGCAAATGCCGTAAACTTCGTATGAAAGTATCTTCCATATTCGACACTCACCGCGGGATCTGAGCAGTTTCCCGGAAACCTTGCGCCAACTGAACCCATTCGTATTCCCGGTATCTGGACACGCTCTCACCTCTTGCGCAGCCGGAGAATAAGGCGAGCACCCAAAGCGAGACCGAGAGGACGTATGCGAATAAATAGTGTTACGCGCGCGATGTGTTTCCCTCTCATCGCCGCCTTGTGTGGAGTGGCAGGCTGGAATCAGTTCGCCCGGGCTCAGGACCCGGTCCATGGAGTGGCGGATTCATGGCCGGCCCCGGCAGCGGCGGTGGCCGGAAATGCCCCTGAAACGCAGGCCGAATTGCCCGACGCTCCCGCGCCGCAGTTTACGGCTGAGCCGGCACTGGCGGCGCGCGGGGAATCACCCTCGATTCAGCCCGGGGACTTTGCCCTGAGCGCGCCCGATGTCTGGAGCTTTGCGGTGACCCCGAATTCATCCGAGCGGGTGCCGCTGAATCAGTGTCCCACCGACACGACCCGGGCCCGCGAATGCAGAATCCACTGGCGGCAACTGCTCATCGAGGCTTCCATCTTCAATGCGTTTCAAAACGCGGGCAATCTTTACACGGGCTACTGGTATCGCTGGGAAACCCTGCACGGCAAATGGTTCCAGCGCTGGTTTGACAGCGATCTGGGTTGGAACTGGAACCACTGGGTAGACGGCAATCCGGCCATGGATCAATACGTGGGGCATCCCTTCATGGGAGGATTAACCGACTCCTTGTGGATCCAGAACGACCCCAAGGGGGCAACCGTGCAAATCGGCGAACCGGGTTATTGGAGAAGCCGGATGCGGGCGTTGCTGTTCACCACGGTGTATCACGGCGAATGGAAATTCGGGCCGTTCGGCGAAGCGGGCGTCGGCCACATTGGAGATCATCCCAGTCACACTGTGGCAGGACAGCCGCGGAATGACACCGGCATTGTGGAGTTGGTGACCACTCCTGTGGGAGGCCTGGTATGGACCGTGGCCGAGGATGAGCTCGATAAGCACCTGGTGAAGCATTTGGAGGAGAAACCGAGAAGTCCCGCGGCCTTGCTTTTGATCAGTTTTCTCACTCCCACCCGCTCCACGGCCAATATTTTCCGCTGGCGGCCGCCGTGGTACCGCGACGACCGCGAAGTGAAGGCCCGTTCTTTCTGGAGCGAGCCGCCCGGGCCGGAAGAGACCGCGGCGGAATCCGCAGAGACATCGAACGAAGGCGGTGGGGCCGCCTCCGGCAGTTCCGGGGGTGTCCAGGCGGTGCGCAAGACCGAAGTGCTGCCCGTGTGGCCGCGGTATGGAGGCGTGCACGAATTCGGCGCGTGGTGGGGACTTTCCCTGATGACCGGGCATCTCTGGGGCTATACCAAAGATGTCAAGTACATGCCCATCGATGTGAACTACTCGTATTTGTGGCTTCGCCGCGAAAGCTGGAACTTCCGCTATGCGCCCGAATTGACAGCCCTGGCCATGCTGGACGAGCCTACGCCGAATACCACCAACAGGTTCACACAGCGCAAGCGCACCTACGGCAGCGGGATCAGCCCGGTTGGCTTCCGCGCCTCGTTCTTTCCACAGAGCCGTGTGCAGCCGTTTCTTTCGACGGACGGCGGATTCATTTACTTCATTGATCGCGTGCTTTCGCCGCAGGGTTCGCAGTTCATGTACACCATCGATTTCGGCGGCGGTCTGCAGATTTTCCATCATGATCGCCAGGCGATCACGATCGGATATCGCTATCAGCATCTGTCCAATGCGAACATCAGTCTCCACAATCCTGGAACGGACACCAACGTGTTTTATTTCGCCGTATCGCGGTTCAGGACGAAGGGATATCGGTAAAGCAGGGAACAAGGGAACAAGGGAACGAGGCATGAGGCATCGGAGATCAGTCAGCACGAACAGAAAGCAGTGAAGGCCGCGCTGGGCGCGGCCTTCGGCTTTTCCTAACCCCTAATCCCTAACCCCTGCCTCTATCACGCGTTCAGCTGCTCCTGCAACTTGTTGAGGGTGCGGTGCAGGTCCTTGTCGCCGCGCCGTTGCTCGTCGATCTTGGCGATCGAATGCATCACGGTGGTGTGGTGCTTGTTGCCGAACTGGCGGCCGATTTCGGGAAGACTGGCCTCGGTCATCTGCTTGGCCAGGTACATGGCAATCTGGCGCGGCACCACCACGTTGCGCGAATTGTTTTTCTGCTTCAGGTCGGCAACCCGCATGCCGAACTGCTCGGCCACGGCGCGCTGGATGCGCCTCGATGGTCACCTTGCGCACCTGCATGTCGATGTACTGCTTGAGGCACTGCTGGGTGGTGGAGAGGGTGATGTCGACGCGATTGAGCTGGCACCAGGCGATCAGGCGAACCAGGGCGCCCTCCAATTCGCGGACGTTGGTGCGCACATTGGAAGCGATGAACAGGGCGACGTCGGTGGGCAGTGTGACCGATTCGGTCTCCGCCTTTTTTTGCAGGATCGCGACCTTGGTTTCCAGATCGGGCGGCTGAATGTCGGCGATGAGGCCCCACTCGAAGCGCGAGCGAAGGCGATCTTCGATCTCCGCCAGTTCCTTGGGCGGCCGATCGGAGGCGATCACGATCTGCTTCATGCTCTCGTGCAGGGCGTTGAAGGTGTGAAAGAACTCCTCCTGGGTGCGCTCTTTCTGGGCAATGAACTGGATGTCGTCGATGAGCAGCACGTCCACGGTGCGAAAGCGATCGCGGAAGCTGGTCATGCGATCGTTGCGCAGCGAGGTGATCATCTCGTTGGTGAATTTCTCGGCTGAGACGTAGCAGATGTTGGTCGACTGGCTGGCGACGTTTTATCTCGTGTCCGATGGCGTGCATAAGGTGGGTTTTGCCCATACCGACGCCGCCATAGAGGAAGAGCGGATTGTAGGCGCGCGAAGGCCGCTCGGCGACGGCCAGCGCCGCAGCGCGCGCAAACTGGTTGCCGTTGCCGATGACGAAATTGTCGAACGTATAGCGGGAGTTCAGCTGTGCGGCTGTCGACCAGTCGAACTTCTCCTGTTGCGGAGTGCGGGCCGGGGCGCGCGGGGGCGCGTTGGGAGCATGCGCAGGAAGCGGACCGAAGCCTCCGTCCTTGCGAACCGGGGGCACCGAGGGATCGTCTTCGGCGGTGACGAAGCAGACGTCGTCAAACTCCAGTGAGTGAAGATCGATTGCCTCCTGGATCAGGTCGCCGTATTTGTCGCCGATATGCTGGAATTCCGGAGATGGCACACGCACATAAAGCGTGCGGCCCGCGGCATGACTATAACGTGTGGGTTTCAGCCAGGTCTCGAATGACTGCCGTATCACTTTTTTTTCTAGGGCAGAGAGTATTTGGAGCCAGGGATTAAGGGCCGTTGCCGGCGTCATTGCGAATGCCATCGAACTTATCCTTGCCTGCTCACCACACGCCGGTTCATCCACTTGATTCGGCAAAAGGCTCTCCCAGGCGGGTCAAAAACTCCCGTCTAAGGGCTGCTCGTTTCGCCTGCTGCCGTTGGTCTGCCCGCTTGGAATTAAACCTCAGGGCGTGGATAAATTTCGGTCTGTGGGACGCTGAAAGCTTTTTGTTGAACGGTCCCGATGGTAGCACATTTGGGAGTCATTGCAACGTGTCTTTCACACAACTTTGCGTGATGGGTCGAGCGTTGCACCAAGGGTGGTGAAAGTCATCGTGAACCGTGCTGAAACGGTGTGTGAGAGTTACCGGAGTCACCATGGTTTTGCTGCTGGAACTAACGTTGTCTTTGAACCGTGAAATTCACGAGGGGTTGCCGCGAATTCTTTCTAACATTTCAAGCGACGACACGCAGCATACCATCGTCTCCCCAAGCGGCGTCAACGTTCTGCAACTCGCGATGGCGCTGGATTCCTGCCGCAGCTTCCTGTACACTAAAAACCTGCCGTCAAGGCCCAGATTCTACGTGAGAAACAGGAGCGCCATTCGATGCCCAAGCGCACATTTCAACCCAACCGCCATCGCCGCGCGAAGACCCACGGCTTCCGCGCCCGCATGAAAACAAAGAGCGGAGCAGCGGTGCTGAGCCGGCGGCGTGCGGCCGGCCGTAAGCGTGTGTCGGTCAGCGCCGGCCACCGCGACTAAGCTTCCCCGCCATGTTTCGAGACGGAACACGCCGTAACGCGCGTTCCGCTCAGACTTCGGGCAATTGCGATGACCGCCCCGAACGAGCCTGAAGAGATCAAGCCCGACAAGCCCAGCACTCACCCGCCGGCGAAGCCGTCGCTGGCCGGGTTTCGCCTGCGAAAGCATGCCGATTTTCAGCGCGCCTACGCAGCCGGCCGCAAGCGGCAATCGGCGTCCATGAGCTGGTTCCTCGCGCCGCAGACGCAGCTTGAGAATGGGGCCGGAAGCGCTATCTCTCTGCAGAAGCCGGAGCGGCCGGCGGCGCGCGTCGGCATTACGGCGGGCAAGGTGCTGGGCAAGGCGCACGAGCGCAATCGCATCAAGCGCCGCATGCGAGAGGCGCTGCGGCGCCACATTGACCTGCTGCCAGAGGGCATGGACCTGATCCTGCATCCGCGCCGGACGGTGTTGACCATGGAATTCACGAAACTCGAAGCCGAGGTCGTGCGTATCCTTACACAGGCGCGGGCGGATGCAGCCAGAATGACATCGCATCCGGCCGTGGTTTCACTCCGATGACGCGCGTTCTGCTCTCCGCTCTCGGCTTTTACCAGCGCTGGCTGTCACCGGCGGTGCACTCGCTCAGTCCGGGTGGATGCCGGTTTCAGCCCACCTGCTCGGAGTATGCCGCGGTGGCCATTGCCACGCATGGGCCGCTGCGTGGGTCTGCCCTGGCCCTCCGGCGGCTGTTGCGCTGCCATCCGTTCAGCAAGGGAGGGCTAGACCAGGTTCCCGCACCACGCATCTCCCGTCGGGTTCGCCATCAACCGTTACCATAAGAAAGAAGCGGGCGCTGCCGTTGTGCCGCTCGATCAGACAGGAAGTTTCCTTTGCCCGAATATCAAAATCCAAATCTTCAAATGCAGGGTGGCGGCGCCAGCGGGGGTGGCGGCGGCGACAACATGCGATCCCTGCTGGTTTTTGGCCTGCTGGCGATCATCGTCTTCTTCGGTTTCCAGTACTTCATCAAGCCCAAGCCGCCCGAGCCTGCACCGGTTACGCAAAGCCAGAACCAGCCGTCCTCCGAGCCGCAAGGCGGTGCGGGGCCAGCGCTGCCAACCGCAGCCTCGACGTCCCGGGGAAAGACCCAGTCTGCCGCTTCGTCGCCCGTCATCACCGCCCAGGCCGAGACGCTGACCACCGTCGAGAACGCAGAATACAGGATCGTGTTCACCAATCGCGGCGCGCAGGTGCAGCACTGGATCCTGAAGCACTACTTCGACAGCACCGGCAAGCCTCTAGACATGGTGCAGGCGCAGGCATCGCAGCGCTTCGGATTTCCGTTGTCGGTGTTCACTTACGATCAGAATCTGACCACCCAATTGAACCAGGCGCTCTACCAGGCTTCCGCGAGCGGCAATCTCGCCGCTCCTGCCGGGCTGGTTTTCCGCTATGCCCAGGACGGCGTGGAGGTGGTGAAGACATTTCGTTTCGGCTCCGGCTACGTGATCGGGGCCGAGGTCCAGGTGAAGCGCAACGGCGAGCCGGTGCGCGCGCTGTTCGAGTGGCCTGCCGGGCTGGGCGACATGGAGGAGTTCGTTTCGCAAACCCGCGGCCGCGCGATCGCGAACATCGGGCGCACGCCCTCGCAGTTCGCTTGGTCGCTGGGCGGCAAACAGGATACGGAGATAGCTGGCAAAGTCAGCAATAACAATACGCTGGAAGGCGATTACGACTATGCCGGCGCGGCGGATCTCTATTTTGCGGCGGCGTTCCTGCCCGATGTCCCGGAGCGCGCTACAGTGGTGACCCTGCATCACGCCATCGACCTGCCCAACGATCCATCGGATCCCAACAGCCAGAAGAAATCGGCCGACGTTCTGGGATTGGCGGTGGGCGACACCAGCGGCTCCACGCGTCTGCGCCTCTATGCCGGGCCAAAACAGATGGACATCCTGGCGGGCATTCATGCCTCCGGTCCCGATGGCCAGCTGAATGGTCCGTCACTCGAATCGCTCATTCAGTTCGGATGGCTGACCGTCATTGCCAAGCCGCTGTTCCTGGCATTGCGTTTTTTGTACCGCCATGGAATTCCCAACTGGGGCTGGGACATCATTCTCTTAACCGTGCTCTTCAATCTTCTTCTTCTGCCCACGCGGCTGATGATGATGAGGAGCTCGCTGAAGATGATGCGCATCCAGCCCAAGGTGGAGGCGCTCAAGAAGAAATACGCCGATTTCAAGATCAACGACCCCAAGCGCGCCGAGATGAACACCGAGATGATGGCGCTCTACAAAACCGAGGGCGTGAACATGTATGGCGGCTGCCTGCCGATGCTGCTGCAGATGCCGCTGTTCTTCGCCTATTTCCGCGTGCTGCAGAACACGGTGGAGTTGCGCCAGGCGCACTGGTTGTGGCTCAGCGATCTTTCCGCGCCGGACCCGGTGCACGTCTTGCCCATC
>CAVREL010000043.1:0-6237 GCA_963720105.1 uncultured Acidobacteriota bacterium
GCATGAGTAAATGACCCTATTAGCGGCGGCCTACACTAGGCATCAGGCATTAGGCATCAGGCGGGGAACATCCCCGACGCTCCTCGGCAAGCTTTTCTAATCCCTAACCCCTAATCCCTAATCCCTAGCTCTGATCCCTTCCCTCGACCCCTTCCCCCTCAATTTCATGCTCCCTCGGTCCCACTTTGTGAGTCCTATATACTGACTCAGGTTCTACTTCATGGCGCAGGAAAGAAAGCAGTTGGGTTGGCGCTGGGCCTGGCTTGGCGCAGCCCTCATCCTTGTCCTCGTATTCATGTCGGTTCGATCGCTCACGCGGACCCGGCTGGAGGTCCGTGCCGCGGAGGCCACCCATCAGGCTCTGAGCAGCACCATCAGCACCAACGGACGGGTGGAACCGGTGAACAATTTTCCCGTTCCCTGCCCCATCTCCACCACCGTGAAGGCCGTTTACGTCCAGCCCGGGGACCAGGTGTCCGCCGGCAAGCTTCTCATGGTTCTGGATGACGTGCAGGCGCGCGCCCGCCTGGCCAGCGCCCAGGCCGCGGTGAAGATGGCCCAGGCCGCGGTGGATACTGCGACGCATAATGGAACCCGCGAACAGCAGCAGGCCACGGCCGCGGAAATCACCCGGGGCCGCATGGACCGCGACCAGGCGCAGCACGATCTGGACGCGCTGATGAAGTTGAATGCCACGGGGGCCGCTTCGGCCAGCGAGGTGGCCGCTGCGCGGCAGCGGCTGGCAACGGCCAATGCCAGCCTGGAAGCGTCCGAGACCACCGGCAAGGGACGGTATTCGCCTGCCGAAGTGGACCGTGCGAAATCGGCGCTGGACGATGCGGAAGCGAACCTGGTGGCCGCCCAACAGGTTGAGGACCAGACACGGGTCGTCGCGCCCGCCCCGGGCACCGTCTACAGCATCAATGTCATGCCCAGAGACTTCATCGAGCAGGGCAAGGTGCTGCTGCAACTCGCCGACTTGCACCAGGAACGCGTGCGAGCCTATTTCGACGAACCGGAAATCGGCAGCCTGGCGGTGGGGCAGTCCATCGAGATCAAGTGGGACGCGCGCCCCGGGCGCATCTGGCACGGCCACATCGAGCGCGTGCCGGTCACCGTGATTCACCTCGAGACGCGCACCGTCGGCGAAGTCCTGGTGGCCATCGACGGCCCGGATGGGGAGCTTCTGCCGGACACCAACGTGACCGTGACGGTGACAACCTCCAGCCAGGCCAATGCGCTGACAATTCCCCGCGAAGCGGTGCACATCGAAAACGGCAAGTCGTTCGTATTCAAAATTGTCAGGGAAGAACTGAAACGGACGCCGGTGGTGACCGGCAGTTTTAACCTCACCCAGGTGGCCATCCTTTCGGGGCTGAACGATGGTGACTGGGTCGCCACCGGAACCACCAGCGGCCAACCGCTTCAGGAAGGCGTTCCGATAAAGGAAATCCGGTGACCAGCGCTGCGCGCAAATCCGAGTTTCTGAAAGGGCCCGACTTGCCCGGGTCCCCAGCGACAGGTCTTCGTCGCCGGGGTGGCCTGAGTCATGCCGCACATGCCGTCAGCGCGGTTTTGAAAGGGCACGACTTCCCCGGGTCCCCAGCGACAGGTCTTCGTCGCTGGGGTGGCCTGAGTCATGCCGCACATGCCGTCAGCGCGGTTTTGAAAGGGCACGACTTGCCCGCGTCCCTGGCGACAGGTCTTCGTCGCCGGGCTGGCCTGAGTCATGCCGCACGTACCGTGAGCGCGGTTTTGAAAGGGCACGACTTGCCCGCGTCGCTGGCGACAGGTCTTCGTCGCCGGGGTGGCCTGCGTCATGCCGCACATGCCGTGAGCGCGGTTTTGAAAGGGCACGACTTCAGTCGTGCCGATAGCCGCGACAAACCACCACGGGCTTTAGCCCCTGCGGGACGTTTCTCTGCCGGTTCGCCAATTACGCGCGGTCTTTTCTTCGGCATAAGACTCTCATTGGCCGTGCTGCTCGGCCTGGCGATGGCCGTGCCGGTTGCCGCCGAATCCGATAAGGACGGGCTCTCGCAGGTGAATGCCGCGTTGCAGGCCGGCGAGGCGGACCGCGCCCTGGCGCTGCTCAAATCGCTTCCCGAACCGGCGGGCAATTCGGCCCAGGCGCACAACCTGCGCTGCCGCGTGCTGTTCACCCTGGAGCAATTCGAACCGGCGAAGAGCGAATGTGAGCAGGCCGTCAGTCTCGATCCGCAGAACTCGAATTACCATCTCTGGCTGGGGCGCGCGTTGGGCGAAGTGGCGGATCGGGCCAATTTTCTCAACGCCTACAATCTGGCCAAGCGCGCCCGGGCAGAATTCGAGCAGGCGGTGCAACTCGAGCCCCGCAACGCAGAGGCGCTGGCGGACCTCGGCGAGTTCTACAGTTCCGCTCCGGGAGTGGTCGGCGGAGGCAGCCAAAAAGCGGAAAACGTGGCGCTGCAACTGGATCGCTTGGATCCGGCGCGCGCTCATGAACTGCGCGGCGCCATTGCGCGCGAGAGCAACGACTTGGCCACGGCCGAACGGGAACTGAAGCAGGCGGTGGCCGCCAGCGCTCACCCGGCGTTCCAGTGGATGCGGCTGGCGAGCTTTTACCGCAAGGCCAAGCGCTATGCCGAGATGGAGAGCGCCGTCGAGAGCGGATGGGCGGCCGCGCAGCGCGATCCCCATGCGGGCGTGGCGATGTTCAACGGCGCATCGGTGCTCATCAAGTCCAACCACAACCCCCCGCTGGCCATCAAGCTGCTGGAAACATACCTTGCTTCGCCCACGGCCACCGAGGAAGCGCCGGCGTTTACCGCCCGCGTGTGGCTGGCGAGGCTGAAGGCGCAAACCGGCGACGCAGAAGGGGCGCGCCGCGAACGTGCCGAAGCCCTGGCCCTGGCGCAGGAATACAAGCCTGCCCGCGATTTGAAGTTGTAATTTTGAGATTTTTACTTCGACCTGTGAAGATCGCTCATCATCCGCGCGTTTTTTGTGCCGCCTTGTTCGCGGCAGGCCTGCTGGCCCTGGCGCCGGGCGTGCTTTCGGCGCAGGTTTCGCTGGGCACGGTGGTCGACCTGGCGCAGCGCAACAGCAGCGCGGTGCGCTTGGCCGAGGCGGATGTCCGCAGAGCCCAGGCCGTGCTTTCCGAGAGCAAGGATGTCTTTGTGCCGGCGTTTAATTTCAGCACCGGGCTCCCGGCTTTTCCTGAAGTCGGTTTTACCGGCACTCCGCCCTCCATCTGGTCGGCGAGCATTTCGTCGTTGGTTTTCAGCATTCCGCAAAGGCACTACATCGATGCCGCCCGAAATGGACTGGAAGCCGCGATGGCGGCGCTCAAGGATATGCGCGACCAGGCGGCTCTAGAGGCCTCCGCGGCATATATCGAGTTGGACACCGTCAACCAGGAGCTCGCGGCGGCGCGCCAGCAAGAGGGTTTTGCCGCGCGCCTGGTGGACATCGAGCAGCAGCGCGCCGAAGCCGGCGTGGATTCCACGAGCGAGCTTTTGAATGCGCGGCTGACGGCGGCCAACGTGAGGTTGGCGCGGATTCACCTGGAGGCCCGGGCCACACGCCTCTCGAAAAAACTGGCTACACTCACCGCCCTGCCCGTCGGCTCCATTTCCACGGATCATGCCAGCATCCCCCAGATCCCGGAGATTCGTGCCGATCAACCACAAACCGTCCATGGAATCGATGCCGCACGGCTGCTGGCGCAGTCCAAACGGAACCAGGCCAAAGGCGACCGGCAGATCAATTTCCTGCCCCAACTGGCCTTCGGGGCGCAGTACAACCGCGAAACCAACCTGTTGAACAGCGTCAATCAGTTCTTCGCCAAGCCTCTGCCGCCCAATAACTTCAGCTCCGGCATCGCCATTTCCGTGCCGTTTGACTTCGGCCATTATGCAAAATCGCGCGAATCCGCCGCCGATGCTCTCCGCGCCACCGCCGAAGCCGAACAGGCCGAACGCCAGAATGAAGTGCAGATCGCCGATTTGACCGGAAGCTTGAAAGAATTGGACGCCCAGGCCGAGGTCGCGAATCTAAAGCAACAGATCGCGGACGACCAGTTGAAGACCGTCCTGACGCAGTTGGAAGTGGGCAACGGGGCTACCGGCGTCCCCGGCGCTCCCCCCCAGCTCTCGCCCAGGGAGGAACAACTGGCGCACATCGAAGAGCGGCAAAGATACGTCGAATCCCTCGACGCCGGCCTGGACTTGTCGAAGGCGCGACTCGGTTTGTTGCGCGCCCTCGGCCATATGCAGGACTGGCTCAACGAGTTGCACAAGTAAGTCAGAGATCAGAGAAAAGAGATCAGAGAAAAGAGGATGAGGCATCAGTACTTGACTGGCCTGTAAGTACTTATCTGAAGGATCCTGAGCGCTCGCTGTTCAGCAACTTTGATCTGTTATCTCTTATCTCTTATCTCTTATCTCTGGCCCAAATCGCCCCAATGGTAAAATGAATAGGATGGCTATGCCCCTGAAAACCCTGTTTTTGAATCCACCTTCGTTCGAGAATTTCGATGGTGGCGCCTCTTCGCGATGGCCCGCAACCCGGGAGATCGAGTCCTACTGGTACCCCGTATGGCTCACCTACCCGGCCGGCCTGCTGGAGGGCTCGCGGCTGCTCGACGCGCCGCCCCACCACGTCTCCGCCGAAGAGACAATCAAGATCTGCAAGGACTACGAGTTCCTGGTCCTGTTCACTTCGACGGTGGGATGGGAGGGCGACCAGCGGCTGGCCGAGGCCATCAAGGCGGCCAACCCATCGATCCGCATCGCGTTTGTCGGGCCACCGGTAACCACTTCCCCGGACAGAGCGCTCAACGAGTGCCCGGTGCTGGACTTCATCTGCCGCCGCGAATTCGACTACTCGATCGTGGAGTACGCCCAGGGCAAGCCGCTCAACGAGATTCTGGGCATCAGCTACAAGCAGGACGGCAAGATCGTTCACAACCCCGATCGTCCGCAGGTGGAAAACCTCGACGCGATGCCGTGGGCCACCAAGATCTACAAGCGCGACATGGACGTGACGCGCTATAACGTGCCCTTTCTGCTGCATCCTTACATCGCGCTCTATTCCACGCGCGGCTGTCCGGCGCAGTGCACGTTCTGCCTGTGGCCGCAGACGCTCAGCGGGCACGCGTGGCGCAAGCGCTCTACCGACGATGTGGCCGCCGAACTCAAGTGGGCCAAGGAGAATTTCCCCGAGGTGAAGGAGTTCTTCTTCGACGACGACACCTTTAATATCCAGAAAGTGCGCACCATCGAGCTGTGCGAGAAGCTCAAGCCGCTGAAGCTGACCTGGAGCTGCACCTCGCGCGTCACCACCGATCGCGAAACGTTGAAAGCGATGAAAGAAGCGGGATGCCGGCTGCTGATTGTGGGCTTCGAGTCGGGCGATCCGCAGATCCTGAAGAACATCAAGAAGGGCGCCACTGTCGAGCGCGCGCGCGCCTTCGCCAAGGACTGCCACGATCTTGGCCTGGTGATCCACGGCGACTTCATCCTCGGCCTCCCGGGCGAGACCAGGGAGTCGATTCGCAACACCATCAACTTCGCCAAAGGCCTCGATGTAGAAACCATCCAGGTCTCCATCGCCCACGCTTATCCCGGAACGGAATTCTACGAATACGCCGCCGCGAACGGGTTCATCACCAATCAAACCATGCAGGACGGCGGCGGTCACCAGATGGCCCACATCGAGTACCCCGGCCTGCCCACCGATTACGTAATGGAGATGGTGCACCGCTTTTACGACGAGTACTATTTCCGGCCCAAGGCGGCGGCGCGCGTCATCTGGAAGGCGATCGTGAACCGCGACCTGCCGCGCCTGTATGTGGAGGCAAAGTCGTTCCTGAAGCTGCGCGCGCAGCGCAACAAAATGGTAAAGGAAGCGCGCAGCCGCCAACAGTCTGAGCCGCCCGCTCCCGTCAGCGCCGGCGCATAGTCCGCACCCTTCTCCGAGGTTTCCGTGCCTCATCCTGGCGACTTTTTTCTGTCGCCAGGGTGGGAGACCACGAACCGGGTGCCCCACCTTCGCGACGTCTTTGTTTTTGTCGCTAAGGTGGGAAACTACGAACCGGGTGCCCCACCTTCGCGACGCCTTTGTTTTTGTCGCTAAGGTGGGAAACCACGAATCCAAATTGGCTCACACAAAGCTCAAGCCGCGCCAATACCTCATCCTGGCGCTCGTCTCGATCTGCGCGCCTCTGGGCGACACGTGCCGTCGCGCGGCATGATC
>CAVREL010000044.1:0-9766 GCA_963720105.1 uncultured Acidobacteriota bacterium
CAATGCTGGTGGTGGCGCTGGCGCTGGTCTCGGTGCTGGCGATCATGCGGACGCGCGTGGACATCCTGCCCAATCCTCGATCTTCCCGTCATCTACGTGGCCCAGCCTTACGGGGGCATGAGCCCGCAGCAGATGGAAGGATTCATTTCGTACTACTACGAGTACCACTTCCTCTACATCAACGGGATCGAGAGCGTGGAGGCGAAGTCGATCCAGGGGACGGCGCTGCTGCGGCTCACGTTTCATCCCGGCACGAACATGAGCGAGGCGCTGGCACAGACCATTTCGTATGTGAATCGCGCGCGGGCGTTCATGCCGCCGGGCACCGTGTCGCCGTTCGTGATTCGCTTCGACGCGGGCACGCTGCCGGTGGGCTACATCGTGTTCTCCAGCCCTTCGCGGACGCTGGGCGAAATTCAGGACCTGGCGCTGAACCGCGTGCGGCCGGTATTTGCCACACTGCCGGGCGTTTCGTCTCCGCCGCCGTTTGGCGGCAACCAGCGCACCATCGTGATCAATGTCGATCCGCAGAAACTGCAGGCGTACGGGCTCTCGCCGGAGAAGGTTGTGCAGGCGCTGACTACCGGGAACAGCATTCAGCCGGCGGGCAATGCGGATATTGGCACGGTGCACACGCTGGTGACCACGGATTCGACGGTCACGCAGATCACGGATCTGCTCGATATTCCGCTCAAGCTGGGCGCGGGCGCGGCGGTTTACATACGCGACGTGGGCAGCGTGGCGGATGCTTCTGACATTCTCGCCGGATACGCGCTGCTCAACGGCCGGAGAACGGTTTACATTCCCGTGACCAAGCGGCCGGATGCTTCCACGCTGACGGTGGTGCAGGAGGTACGGAATAACCTGGGGCGGTTCCAGTCGCTGGTGCCCGAAGACATCAGGATCACTTTCGAGTTCGATCAGTCGCAGTATGTGCGCGACGCGTTGAATGCGGTGCTGCGCGAGGGGATCATCGGCGCGCTGCTCACCGGCCTGACGCTGTTGCTGTTCCTGCGCGACTGGCGTTCGTCGCTGATCGTGGTGATCACCATACCGTTCGCCCTGCTGACGGCAGTGGTGCTGCTGCGGGTGGCCGGACAGACGATCAACATCATGACGCTGGGCGGACTGGCGCTGGCTGTGGGCGTGCTGGTGGATGAAGGCACGGTGCTGCTGGAGAACATCCACGTGCATCTCGACGCGGGGGAGAACGTGGCGCGCGCCGTGCATCATGCAAGCCGCGAGGTGGCGCTGCCGCGGCTGCTGGCCATGCTGGCCGTGCTGGCGGTATTTATCCCTTCGTTCTTCATGACCGGGCCGGCACACTCGCTGTTCCTGCCGCTGTCGCTGGCGGTGGGGTTCGCGATGCTGGCGTCGTACCTGCTGTCGAGCTCGCTGGTTCCCGTGCTGGCCAACTGGATGCTGAAGCCGGCGGGCGAGGAGGAGCAGGGCAAGGAGCGCGAGGGCGGTTTTGCGCGGTTTGCGCATCGCTTTGAGAGAGCGCTCGCGCGGGCCATGGGAATGCGGGCGATTCTGCTTGTCGCCTACGGGGTGGTTGCCCTGCTGGTGTTGCTGCTGGTGGCGCCGCGCATTGCCGAGGAGATTTTTCCGTCCGCGGCATCGAAACAATTCCGGCTGCGCATCGATGCGCCGGATGGAACGCGGGTGGCGGTTACAGAGCAGTTGGTGAATGGAGTGCTGGCTGCAATTCACGAAACCGCGGGCGAGAAGAATCTCGATCTGACCCTGGGCTATGTGGGAGTGCAGGGCTCGTCCTATCCGATCAACGATGTGTTTTTGTTCACCAACGGCCCGCAGCAGGCAATCATCAACGTGGGGCTGCGGCATGATAGTTCGCTCAAGCTCACCGATCTTGAAGAACAATTGCGAAAGAAGCTGCCGCCGCAGTTTCCTGAGGCGCACTTCTCGTTTGATCCCGGCGACCTGGTGAATCAAACGCTGAATTTTGGCTCGTCGTCGCTGGCGGAGGTCACGGTGGCGGGGCCACAATACGCGGACGTGTCGAGCTTCGCGGAAAAGATTCGGCAGAAGCTCGCCGGGGTGGTTGAACTGCGCGATCTGGAATACGAGGAGCCGCTGCATTATCCCACGGTGGATATCCGGGTGAATCGGGAAATGGCGGGGCAGTTGGGGACCACGGCGGACGCGGTGGGCGCGGCAGTGGTTTCGGCGACGGCTTCAAGCCGGTTTGTGGCGCCGAGTTACTGGCGCGATCCGCGATCGGGCGTGAGCTACCAGGTTCAGGTGCAGGTGCCGCAGCCGAAGATGACTTCGCTGGGCGATGTGGCCAATATTCCGGTCGGCAGCTCGACGGGGGCACAACCGCTGGTGAGCGAGCTCGCCGATCTGCGCGCGACCACGGTTCCCGGCGAGCTCGACCGGCAGAATGGGCTGTGGATGCTGGCGCTCTCGGCCAACCTGGGCGGCCGCGACCTGCGCAGCGCGGACAAAGCCATCGCCAAAGCCGTGGACGATGCGGGCAAGCCGCCACGCGGCGTGACCACGCAGGTTCGCGGCCAGGTGAATGCGCTGCATGAGATTTTCGGCGAGCTGGCCATCGGGCTGGCAGCGGCGATCGGCGTGATCCTTCTGCTGCTGACGGCGAACTTTCAGTCGCTGAAGCTGGCGCTGATCGTGGTTTCGACGGCGCCGGCGGTGCTGGCAGGATCGGTGCTGATGCTGCTGATCACCGGAACGACACTGAACCTTGAGAGCTTCATGGGGACGATCATGGCCATCGGCGTCGCGGTAGCGAACGCGATTCTGCTGGTGACGTTCGCAGAGCAGAACCGGGTGAACGGGGCGCCGGCGGCCGAGGCTGCGCGGGCGGCGGCCGTGGAGCGGCTGCGGCCGGTGCTGATGACCAGCCTGGCGATGATCGCCGGCATGATTCCCATGGCCCTGGCGTTTGGCGCGGGGGGCGAGGAGACGGCGCCGCTGGGACGCGCGGTGATCGGCGGGCTGGGGGCTGCGACGCTGGCGACGCTCTTTCTTTTGCCCATGATCTTCGGGCTGGTGCAACGCAATGCCGGCAGGCGCTCGCGATCGCTCGATCCCGAGGACCCGCAGAGCCGGTGGTTTGAAGCTCACACGGAGGTGGCGCGATGAGATGTCTGCTGGTGGCGCTCGCGGCGATGGCGTGGGTGACGGCGGGATGCAATTCGTCGGACAAGGGCGGCACAACTGCTGCCGCGGCGGCGAGCGGGCCGACAAGCGTGACCACTGTCTCCGTGGTTTCGAAGAAGCTTTCTACGACGATCGCGTTACCGGCGCAACTGGAGCCGTACGAGCAGGTAGACATTTTTCCCAAGGTTACGGGGTTTGTTGAATCGATCACCGTGGATCGCGGGTCGCGCGTGAAAGCCGGGCAGGTGCTGGTGAAGATGACGGCGCCGGAACTGGTGAGCCAGCGCTCGCAGGCCGAGGCAGCAGTGCGCGCCGCAGAGTCGCAATTAGCGACTGCGAAAGCCAAGCTGGCCTCGGACCAGGGGACCTGGGAGCACATGCAGGAAGCGGCGAAGACGCCGGGAGTGCTGGCGGAAAACGATGTGGCGGTCGCGGGGCAAACGGTCAGCGCGGACAAGGGCCTGGTGGATGCTGCCGAACAGAACATCGCCGCGGCGCGCGAAGCGCTGAAAAGCGTGAGCCAGGCGGAGGCATACCTGACCATAACGGCGCCGTTCGGGGGCGTGGTGACCACCCGCAATCTGCATCCCGGGGCGCTGATCGGGCCGGCTTCAGGCGCGGGCGGGGCGACGCCGATCCTCGAGATCGTGGATGACCGGCGGCTGCGGCTGGTGGCGCCCATTCCCGAGGCGCAGGTGGGCAGCATGAAGGTGGGTCAGCCGGTTTCGTTCACCGTGCCTGCCTGGCCGGGGCAGACATTCAAGGCGCCCATTGCGCGCATCGCCGAGGCCCTGGATGCCAAATCGCGCACCATGCCGGTGGAACTGGATGTGGCGAATCGCGACGGGCGACTGGCGCCGGGGAGTTTCGCAACGGTGATGTGGCCGCTGGACCGGGGCTATCCCACGCTGTTTGTTCCCACTACTGCCGTGGCCAACGATCAGCAGCATACGTTTGTGATCAGGGTGGGCAACGACAAGGCCGAATGGGTAACGGTGCAAACGGGGCAGACCGTGAATGGAGAAGTGGAAGTGTTCGGCGCCCTGGCCGCGGGGGACCAGGTGGTGAAGATCGGGACCGATGCGATTCATGCGGGGGATGCGGTGCGGGTGCAGGCTCCGAGCGGGCGGCAATGAGGGCGTTGAACCCGCCCTAGCAAAGCTAGGACGGGGCACCCGGCACCCGGCATGGGGCCCTCCCACCTTAGGCGCAAAAACAAAGACGCGCCGAAGGTGGGACACCACTCTTTTGGGACCATGCCGGTCGTGACTGGGATCACTTACAGCATTTCAAGCCGGGCTTGAACATAGACCCGATTCCGGAATCATTCGGTGAAGGGTTCTATGTTCAACCGGCGAGAGTTCATGGCGGCGGGCGCCGCAGTGGCGGCATCGTGTACGGCTTGCCGGCGAACCAGCTACGGGTTTCTGAAGGAAGATGCTCCCGCGACGCTGGCGGCGATTTGCGACCAGATCATTCCGGCGGATGACTTTCCCAGCGCCTCGCAGGCGGGCGTGCTCACATACATTGATCTGCAACTGACCGGCCCCTACCGCCGCCACCAGAAGCCCTATCGTGAAGGACTGAAGTACGCAAATGAGCTCAGCCGGAGCCGGTTCGGCGTGGACCTGGCGCGGGCTTCGGCCGGGCAGCAATTCCAGATCGTCAGCGCGATCGAAAAAGACGAGAAGGCATTCTTCGAGCTGGTTCGCGCGCACACCATGCAGGGTTACTATGGAACACCGCGGCATGGGGGCAATCGCGATGCGGTGAGCTGGCGCATGCTGGGGCTGGACGAACCGCCCTTGCGGGGGCGCGCGCAATACGACCTGACCGCAGAGGCGAAGCGATGAAGCGCGTGAACGCGGTGGTGGTCGGCGCGGGCGCGGCAGGCGGCATCGTGGCGAAAGAGCTGTCCACTGCCGGACTCAGCGTGGTGCTGCTGGAGCGCGGCAAGTGGTACACCGCCCACGACTGCCGCAAGGACGATCTGCGCAATCAAAGGACCACGGTGCTGGGGAACGCGTTCGGGCCGGACGATGAGGGCCAACCGCGCATCGCTGTCTATGGGAGCGGCGATGTCCGGACCGTCCTGCCCAGCGAAGGCGGATACAACAATAACGCCGCGTGCGTTGGCGGAGGCACGCTGAGCTACGGCGCGCAGGCGTGGCGCTACCTGCCGCAGGATTTCCGGATGCGATCCACCTATGGCGCGCCGGAGGGCAGTTCGCTCGAGGACTGGCCGATTTCATACGACGATCTGGAGCCGTTTTATGAGAAGGCCGAATACGAGATTGGCATTTCCGGCGATACCTCCGCCACGCCGTTCAAAGGGCCGCGCAAGCGCGATCTGCCCATGCCGCCGCTGCCGCCCAATCGCGAATTCGGAATCCTTGAGCCGGCGGCGAAGCGGCTGGGATTGCATCCGTTTCATGTGCCCATGGCGCGCAACAGCGTTCCCTATAACGGGCGCGGCCCTTGCATGCGCTGCCGCTGGTGCTGCGGGTTTGCGTGCGAGGTGGACGCCAAGAACGGATCGCAGAACACGGTGATTCCGGTGGCGCTGGCGACCGGCAATTGCGAACTGCGCACCGAGTGCATGACGGCGTGGATCCTGACCGACGATCGCGGCCGGGCGCGCGGGGTGACATACTTCGACGCCAAGGGGCGATTGCAGGAGCAGTATGCGGATATCGTGGTGGTTTCGGCCTGCGCGATAGAGTCGGCGCGGTTGCTCTTGAATTCGAAGAGCAAGATGTTTCCGAGCGGGCTGGGAAATCGCTACGACCAGGTGGGGCGGCATCTGCAGGGCCATCACTACACGGGCGCGATGGGGTATTTCGATTTCGAGACCTACGACGATGTGGGGCCGGGCACGAGCATCGCGGTGACCGATTACAACCACGGCACGCCGGGGTTGTGCGGCGGCGGCATGCTGGCCAACGAATTCATCCGGCTTCCGATTCACATGGTCGACCGCGTTCCCAAGGACACGCCGCGCTGGGGACTGGGACACAAGCAGGCAATGCGCGCGTGGCACAAGCGCAGCATCGTGGTGATGGGGCCGACGCAGCAGATCCCGACAGCAACGGCGCGGGTGACCGTCGATCCGGCGGTGCGCGACAAGTGGGGCTTGCCGGTGGCGCGGTTCGAGGGCAACGTGCATCCGCAGACGTTCGAAATCGGCGACATGCAGGCCAGGCGCGCCGAAGCCTGGCTCAAGGAAGCGGGCGCGATTCGAACCAATCTTATGTCGGGCCATCCCACGATGGTGAGCGCGGGGCAGCACCAGGCGGGTTCGTGCCGCATGGGCAACGATCCGCGCGGCTCGGTGGTGAACAAGTTCTGCCAGGTGCACGACATCGATAACTTGTTTGTCATCGACGGCAGCGTGCATGTGACGAATGGTGGATTCAACCCGGCGCTGACCATCATGGCGGTTGCCTATTACGCGTCGGACGCGCTGGTGCGCAACTGGAAAGGCACGAAGTTCCGCTCATGAAATTCTGGCTGACGATCGGTGCGGTGGCGGTGGCGCTGGTGGGTCTGGGTGCGGACGTATGGAGCCAACCTGTACTACGCCGTGGGTCACGGGTCGGCCTGCGCGGATTGCCACGAGATGTCGGCGCACGTGAATGCGCTCCATTCGTCGCCGCATCGCAACGCCGGCTGCACGGATTGCCACGAGGCGAGCATGGCCACGAAGCTGCGGCACGTGCGCGTGCATATTCTGCAGGGCGCGCCGGAGGAGATCCATCTGCGCGAGGCCGATCTGCAGCCCATGATGGCGAAGTGCCAGGGATGCCATCAGCACGAGTACGCATCTTGGCATGCGGGTCCCCATAGCGCGACTTACTCCGACATTTTTCTGAATCCAGCGCACAACACGAAACGGCAGTTGATGAACGACTGCTTCCGCTGTCACGGGATGTACTTCGACGGATCGATCCGCGACATCGTTCAGCCGGTGGATACGAAGGGGCCGTGGCATTTGGTCCGTCCGGAACTCGCGAACCAGGCGGCAATTCCCTGCCAGGCGTGCCACTGGGTTCATCGCCAGGGCTCGATCTCCGACAAGCCGGCGGAACGGATCTCGGTTGCTGGTCCGGCGGTGCGCGATTCGGTGGCGCTTTATGACCGGCGCGAGCAGATGCATTTTGCTGCGGAGTCGCTGGCGATTCCTGCGCTCTATGATGGTGCGCGTAAGCTGAAGGTCAGCCCCGATCCGCGGCAGGCCATCTGCTACCAGTGCCACGCGCCGCGCCAACCGGAGACGAACAGCGTCGCGGCCACGAATCATTGGGGACCGCAGGCGGGCTCGGGCGACGATCGCACGCCGACGGGCGTGCATGAAGGCCTGAGCTGCCTGTCGTGCCACGGCGGGCATAGCGAGAGTGCGCAGGCTTCGTGCGCGACCTGCCATCCGGAGATGTCGCACTGCGGAATCGACGTGGAGAAGATGGACACCACCTTCGCCAACAGGACGAGCAAGCACAACATCCATTGGGTGAAGTGCGACGGATTGCCACCAGCATGGCGTTCCGCAGGTGAAGACGAGGAACTGCTTGTAGCCTGTAGCTCGTAGCCGGTAGCTTCTGGCTTTAAGCTACCGGCTACGGGCTTCTCATATCCGCAGGAACAGCCGCTTGCGGTACATCCAGTAAAGCACCATCCAATAAAGCAGCATCACCGTGACGCCGAGCATGAACGGCTCGAGACCTGGGCCAAAGATGCGGAAGATCCGGTAGCCGAAATTGACGTGCAGGTTGGTGACGAAGAAGTCTTCCCACAGGTGGGCGATCATGTAGGCGGCGATGGAGTTCATGCCCACGACGGCCAGCGGGAAGGCCCAGCGGCGGTAGCCCTTTACTTCAATGATCCACGAGAAAGCGGCGAGGAAATACATGCAAACGCCGCCGCTGAACAGGATCCAGGCGGGCGTCCAGATGCGCTTCACGATGGGGCAGATGCCGGTGAAGTGGAGAACCAGGCCGGCGATCATCAGCAGGGCGCCGGCGACGAGCAATTTCTTCATTGGCGTTTTCGGTGCGGCGGCGCGGACCCACTCGCCGGCGCGCAGGCCCAGAAGCATGGTGCCCAGCGTGGGGATAAAGCTCAGGGTGAGGTATCCGCCGTCGTTGAAAGCGAAGCGGGAGACGCGCGGGAAAAGATTGAGGAACCAGAGATCGAAGGCCTGGCCCAGGTTGGAATTCATGTTCCAGTGGGAAGCGAAACCGCTGAAGTTGTGCGTCCAGCCCGCCGGAACGCCCACGGCGGCGTAGTTGAAGTTGGGACCCGGCGCGGGGTACAGCGCCCATGCCAGCCAGTAGCCGAAGAGGATCGCGCCGATGGCGGTCCATTGCCATTTCGGTTTGCACGAGGCGAGCAGAAACGCGAAGGTGTAGCCGAGGCCGATCTGGGTCAGCGTGTCTTCGAACGTGAAGTAGGTGATGGGGCGGCCGATGGAACGCAGGAAGATGCCCAGGATCACGAGCAGGAAGCTGCGCCAGATGGCGTGGCCAAGCTGCTTGCGGAAGCTCTCGCCCTTGCGGATGCGGCTGGCGATGGAATACGGAAGCGCAACGCCGACCAGGAAGGTGAACCCGGGCTGAATGGTGTCGTGAAGGCTCATACCGGCCCAGGGGACGTGGGTCTGGTTCCAGGCCAGGACGCGCCAGAACAGGCTGCCGGGGTAGGCGCGCGACACCGCGGCGAACTGCATGACCTCGCCCATCATGAGCAGCATGACCAGGCCGCGATAGGCGTCGACCGCGATGTTGCGCGGCGGAGGGGCTACGACGGGCCCTCCGGCCGACGGTGTTCCCACTACAGGCTTTTCGATACTGGCGGTGGCGTGCATCAGTTCCCTTCCCCGAGTGGCGTCCTATCCAATTGCCCGTAAGTTAGCACATGGCAAGCAGATCGCGCCAATGAGGGCGCGGGCGGAAAGGGGGATGAAAACGTCCCGCAGGGGCTAAAGCCCGCGGCGATTTTGGGCCACTTGCGGCACGACTGAAGTCGTGCCCCGTTTACAAAACACGATGTCCAGCGAGTTTTTCCGCAGCCTCTGAAGTCGTGCCCGGTTGCAAAGCGCGCTCGGAAATGATTTTTTCCGCAGCTCTGAAATCGCGCCCGGTTACAAAGCACGCACCTGTTTTGGCAGGTACGCTACTCGGCTCTCAGGGCGTCTACCGGATTCACAGATGCGGTTCGCCGGGAAGGAATATAGCTGGCGAGCGCGGCGGCTCCGCATAGTGCGGCGCACGCCAGCGCGTAGGTCATGGGATCGACGGGGCTGACATGGAAGAGCAGCGACCGGAGCAGGCGGGTTGCGCTGAGGGCCAGCAGCACGCCGCAGGCGATGCCGCCGGCTGCAAGCAATAATCCCTGGCGCACGAACATGGTGGTGATGGTGGTGCGTTGGGCGCCCAGGGCGATGCGAATACCGATCTCGCGCGTGCGCTGCGATGCGGAGTACGCGATCACGCCGTAAAGCCCCACGATGCCCAGCAGCAGAGCGATTCCCGCCGCGATCCCCAGCATGACCAGCGTGAACGAGGTGCGCGCCATGGACTGGTTGTAGTAGTAGTCTTGCGTGCGCACATCGGAGATAGGAAGG
>CAVREL010000045.1:0-7163 GCA_963720105.1 uncultured Acidobacteriota bacterium
ATTTTTATGTTACATTTTTAAACTTTACGTATTGCTTATTCGTTGAGAGCAGGCTGAATCCAAAAATCAGCTGGTAAGACGCTGTGGCGACATTCGGTTTTGGGGAAACTGAGGACATTCAGATCGATGAGATTACGGCCGGACACAACGCAGACTGCAACGCCCAAATTCGGGCGCCTGGATGCGGACCTGGCCGAGGTGGAATCTGCCATATCTCGGTCCGCTGACTACCTCCTCTCCAGCCAGCATCCCGACGGCCACTGGTGCGGCGAACTGGAAGCCGACGCGATGCTGGAGGCCGACTACATCTTTCTCCACACTCTGCTGGAAAGCGGCGATCCCGAGCGCCTGGAGCGCGCTTGCCGCGAGATGATGCGCTACCAGAATGAAGACGGCAGTTGGAGCCTCTACCCCGGCGGTCCCGGCAACATCTCGCTCTCCGTCAAGTGCTACTTCTCCGCGAAATTGATGGGCATCACGGCCGAGGATCCGCGTCTCGTCCGGTGCCGCGAGTGGGTGCTGGCCCACGGCGGCGTGGTGGAGTGCAATACCTTCACCAAGATGTATCTCTGTGCGCTGGGCCAGTACGAATATGACGCCGTGCCCGCGATTCCTCCGGAGATCGTCCTCTTTCCCAAGTGGTTCTACTTCAACATCTACGAGATCTCTTCGTGGTCGCGCTCGATCCTGGTCCCGCTGGCCATCATCTACGCAAAGAAGCCATACAAGAGGATTCCGCGGGAGCAGGGAATTGACGAACTCTTCGTGGGCGGCCGCGAGAATGCGATTCTTCGGGTGCGCATGGATCGGAAAAACTGGATCTCCTGGCGCAATTTCTTTCTCATTCTTGACCGCATCGCGCATGCCGCCGAGGCGGTGCACATCCGGCCCCTGCGCAAGCTGGCCCTGAAGCGGGCTGAAGAATGGGTCCTGGCGCGGCTGGAGATGACCGACGGCCTGGGAGCCATCTATCCGGCCATGCTCAACGCCATCCTCGCGCTGCGCTGCCTCGGCTACTCGGAAGATGATCCGCAGGTGATCCGCGCCCGGGATGAGTTCGAGAAGCTGGGCATCGAGGAGCCCGCCAATAAGGATATGCCCGAGCCCACCTTCCGCATGCAGCCGTGCGTCTCGCCCGTGTGGGACACCGCGCAAGCTCTCTATGCGCTAGGCGAAGCCGGCTTGCCCGGGAACGATGCCCGCATGCTCAAGGCCGCCGATTGGCTGCTGTCGAAGGAAGTGCGCCACAAGGGCGACTGGGCGGTGAAAGCGCGCAACACCGAGCCCGGCGGCTGGTATTTCGAATACAACAACGAGTTCTATCCCGATACCGACGACACCGCCCAGGTGCTGCTTGCCTTGAGCAAGGTCGACAATCCCCGCGAGCGCTACCAACACCAGGTGGCGCAGCGCGCCATCCAATGGGAGTTCGGCATGCAGTGCCGCAACGGCGGATGGGGAAGCTTCGACAAAGACAACACCAAGATGATCTTCCAGTACATCCCGTTCGCGGACCACAACGCCATGCTCGATCCGCCCACCGTGGATATTACGGGGCGCATGCTGGAGATGCTGGCCGCCTATGGCTACACGCGCGACGACCGGCGGGTGCAGAAGGCCATCAGATTCATCCTTTCCGAGCAGGAGCCCGACGGAAGCTGGTTTGGCCGCTGGGGAGTGAACTACATCTACGGCACATTCCTGGTCCTGCGCGGATTGGATGCCATTGGCTTTGACCACAATGAGCCCCAGGTGCAGCAGGCCGCCGAGTGGATACGCATGGTGCAGAATGCCGATGGCGGATGGGGCGAGACGTGCGGCAGCTACGAAAACCCAACTACCCGCGGCGTGGGCCCCAGTACGCCTTCACAAACCGCGTGGGCGCTGCTGGGCCTGCTGGCCGCCGGCGATGACCGCTCCGACTCCATTGCCAAAGGTGTGCGTTGGCTGCTCGAACGCCAACAGCCCGCCGGCAGTTGGGACGAAGCGATGGGTGAGGGCGAACGCCGCGAGAGCATCATCACCGGCACAGGTTTCCCCAAGGTCTTCTACCTGGCCTATACGATGTATCGCCAGTACTTCCCGCTGATGGCGCTGACCGCCTACCAGCGGGCGATGGAAAAAAGCAGCTTGTAGCCTGTAGCTCGTAGCTTCTGGATCGCTGCTGCATAGAAGCTACCGGCCACCGGCTAGCGGAGGATTTAGACAAATATGGCAGTTCCAATCTCCCAGATGTGGACGGTTGCCACCTACGTTTTGAAGAAACGGTTCTCCGGCGAGAAGCGTTATCCGCTGGTGCTGATGCTTGAGCCGCTCTTCCGCTGCAACCTGGCCTGCGCCGGTTGCGGCAAGGTGCAGTACCCGCCTCACGTCCTGAAGCGCATGCTCACTCCGGAGGAATGCTTCGCCGCGGTGGAAGAGTGCGGTGCGCCCATGGTCTCCCTTCCCGGCGGCGAGCCGCTGCTGCATCCGCAGATCGTCGAAATCGTCAACGGCCTTGTCGCGCGCAGGAAGTATGTCTACCTGTGTACCAACGCGCTCGAAATGAAGCGCCGCCTGCCCGAGTTTACCCCCTCGAAGTACCTCACGTTCTCGGTCCATCTCGACGGCCAGCGCGAGCACCACGACTTTTCCGTATGCCGCGAAGGCGGCTATGACATCGCGGTCGAAGGCATCAAGGAGGCGGTCAGACGCGGTTTCCGCGTAACCACCAACGCCACGTTCTTCGACGGCACCGATCCCAACAGCGTGCGCGGTTTCTTCGACGAGGTGATGGACATGGGCGTCGAGGGCATCGTGCTCTCGCCCGGTTACAGCTACGACATGGCCCCCGACCAGCACCGCTTCCTCGGCCGCGCCCGCGTCCGGCGCCTGTTCCGCGCCATCCTGTCGAACCGCAAGCCCACCTGGAAATTCAACATGTCGCCGCTGTTTCTCGAATTCCTGATGGGCGATCGCAAGTACGAATGCACGCCGTGGGGCTCGCCGGCCTACAACATATTCGGCTGGCAGCGTCCCTGTTACCTGCTGCAGGACGGCTACGCGGAGACGTTCAGGGAACTGCTCGAGACCACGAAATGGGAAGAGTACGGTGTGGCCAGCGGCAATCCCAAGTGCGCCAACTGCATGGTGAGCTGCGGCTACGAGCCTTCCGCGGTGTTGGACGGATTCGGTTCGCTCAGGGGCTTCTGGTCCATGGTGCGCGGCTCCTTCTCGAAATACAAGGACGCGCATGCCTTGAAGCTATTGAATGAGCCGGCGCCCCACGGTCCGGCGACGCTGGTGCAGATCGAAAGCAAAGAGCGCGAACTCGCGAAGCTCTGATTCGGCCGGACGTGAATTGGCGGGGAACGAGGAAGCGGGAGGTGTGGAAAGCAACCGCAGATCCTTCGACTCCGCGCCGCGTCGCGGCGCTCCGCTCAGGATGACAAACAAATTGAGGATTGAAGATGACCGCCGAAGTCGCCAAGTACACCATGGAGCAGATCGAGGCCCTCGAACTCGCTCCCGGCACCGAGCATAAGCAACTCGAAGGCTGGATCCCCGAACTGGCCAGCGAAGATGACCTGCGCAATGCCCTCGAGAAGGCTTTTGAGTATCGGGGCGACATCACCATCACGACCAGATCAGGTCAGCGCATCGAAGCTTACGTCTTCAATCGCCACACCGGCGCCACGCTGGCCGACTCGTACGTGCAGTACTTCGCGCCCAATAATCCAGCCAAGCAGAAGCTCGGCTACACCGACGTTTCCCGCCTCGAATTCGGCAAGGACCGCGCCGCCGGCAAGCACTGGGAAGACTGGGTCAAGGCGTATGACCAACGCAAGGCCGCTGGCGAAAAGAATATCGCCCTCCACCCGGACAAGATCGATTAGCGGAGTTAGCGGCGCTGGCGGGGTTGGCGGAGCTAGACTGGAAGCACTGTGGCAAGACCCAAGAGCTACGAGGAGCTGATCGTCTGGCAGAAGGCGATGGTGTTGGCTCGGCTGACATATAAAGCCAGCGCAGGATTCCCAAAGAACGAAGCATACGGATTGGTTTCGCAGATCAGGCGAGCGGCTGTGTCGGTGCCGAGCAATATTGCAGAGGGATACGGACGGCTCACCGACACTCAGTTCCGCCATTTTCCGGGAAACGCGCGCGGATCGCTTTATGAGCTGCAAACGCAATTACGTCTGGCGGGAGATCTCGACTATCTCAAGTATGAAGTCGTGCGCCACCTGATCGAAGAAACGCGCGAAGTCGCGCGACTGATCAATGCCCTGATCTCATCGATGGCGCGGCACAGAGAGGCTAACGCCGCTAACCCCGCTATCGCCGCTAACCCCGCTATCGCCGCTAACTCCGCTGCTCCATGAAAGTCTTTCTTACCGGCGCGACTGGATTTGTCGGCCATCATGTCGCCCACGCTTTGGCCGAGCAGGGCGCCGACCTGCGCATGCTGGTGCGCAAGACCAGCAATCTATCCAACCTCGAAGGCATTCGCGGCGGCACATTTGTCGGCGACCTCGCCCATCCCGAATCACTAAAGCCGAGCCTCGCCGGCTGCGATGCCGTGGTCCACGTCGCCGCCGATTACCGCCTCTGGATTCGCGATCCCCAAGCCATGTACCGCGCCAACGTGGACGGCACCCGCGAATTGCTCCGCCTTGCCCGCGAATCCGGTGTCAAGCGATTCGTCTACACCTCCAGCGTGGCCACCATGCACTTCCGCAGCGACGGCCTGGTCATCAACGAAGACACGCCGGTATCGCTCAAAGACATGGTGGGCCACTACAAGCGCTCCAAGTTCCTCGCCGAGCAGGAAGCCATCGCCGCCGCGCAGAAGGGCCAGAAGGTCGTCATTCTCAACCCAACTACGCCCATCGGCTCCAACGACGCCAAGCCCACGCCCACCGGGCGCATCTTCGTCGATTTTCTGAACCGCAAGTTTCCGGCATACGTGGATACGGGCCTGAACCTTGTCGATGTGTCTGAAGTAGCGCGCACGCACGTCACCGCGCTCAGCAAAGGCAAATTCGGCCGCCGTTACATCCTGGGCGGCGAGAACCTGACTCTCAAGCAGATCCTCGACAAGATGTCGGCCATCACCGGCATCCCTTCGCCCTCCACGAAGATCCCGTTTTTCGTCGCCGCGACGTACGCCTTCTTCGAAGAATGGATCACCGGGCGCATCCGTGGCCGCGAACCCCGCGCCACGCTGGAAGAAGTCCGCATGGGCCGGAAGAAGATGTTTGCTTCCAGCGCCCGCGCCCAGCAGGAACTTGGCTTCCGTATTCTGCCCGTCTACCCGGCGATGCGCGCGGCTATCCGATGGTTCCAGGACCACGGCTACGCGCCGCGGTGAAGGCTGCATCATTTGCAAAATGCTATACTTAATTCCTCTGAAGGAACGCGCGAATCGGTTTCGAATGTTGAGCGTCAAACCGGTTAAGTGAGGGCGACATGACGAGGCCAAGAGCTACAAGCATAGTGATCGACGCGTTCTACGACAACTTTACGTGCGCGGCCTTGTTTCGGAAGATCAGAATTCCAGGCTCCCCAAAGGAAGTCGTGGACCCTCGGTCCGCTCACGAGTTCTGGGCAGATGAGTTCCAACATATTCTTGGTGACCTTAAGACGGCCTTTCATATGATGACCGGGGTGGCTCTGGTTGGCGCCATTTTCAAGGGATTCGCCGAACGACGGACTCGGAAGAAGGAACAGTTGGAAGCTTTCTTGGCCAGTTGGTCATCCTCTTCCAAACAATAGAAAGCGGGGACCGTCGACGGAAGGGTGCACGTGGGGAAACCTGAGGACGAAACATATGTAAGCCTTGCGACCCGACATCCGCAGATGGGGATTGTTCTCAGCCCCGAAATCCTAGAGCTTTACAAGAGAGTCAATGACTCTCTTCCTGTGGTAATAGTTCAAGCCATTAATGAGCAGTTACGAAGCGCTGATTTTGATGGCCGGCGGCTTCGTTTACCTCGTGATGAATGGTCATGAAAAGCCGGCCTATATTCTCCTGGGAGCTGGTGTGCTCAACATAATAAGTGGATTTCTCCGTGCTCGTTTGAGCGACAGGCCGAGGGATAGTGGCAAAACGCACCAAGGAAAAACCTCTTAGTATCACGTTGAGCAAGCTCATGACCCGCACCGCCATCATCGCCGCCTTCCCCGGCGAGCTGAAGCCGCTCGTCCGGGGCTGGCCGCATAGCTCCCGAAACGGGATCCGTTTCTGGGTCCAGCGCGATGCCGAGGATGAGTGGATGGCAGCCTGCGCAGGCGCCGGCCAGGATGCGGCGACCCGCGCCTTTGCGGCCATCGAAGACGGCGGTCCCATCGACCTGGTTTTCTCCGTCGGCTGGGCCGGAGCGCTGCGCGGCAGCGTCGAGCCGGGCACCGCTTACAATGTGGCAGGCGTGGTCGACGCCCGCACCGGCGAACGCTTCAACTGCGATGCCGAAGCCGGACAAATCTGGCTGGTCACCAGCCACCGGGTGTGCGACGAGGACGAAAAGCGCCGGCTTGCCGCGACCTACGGCGCCGGCCTGGTCGACATGGAAGCTGCAGCCGTCGCCCGCCTCGCCGCCATGCGCGAAATCCCGTTCTACTGCATCAAGGGGGTCAGCGATAGCCTCACCGCCAGGCTGCCCGATTTCAACCGGTTTCTCTCTGCCGACGGCCATCTCCAACTGGGCCGCCTGGCTCTTTTTGCATTTCTCCGGCCCTGGTACTGGCCTGCGCTCATCGATATGGGCGAAAATAGCAAGAAGGCTGCCCAAAGCATCGCCGAGTCCCTGCACGAGTTTCTCCGATGAAGGAGGTCACATCAGGAACCCGAATGGCTACCCAAATCTCCGGTCCACAGGTCGAGATCGACGGCAAGATCCCAGCCACCATGCGCGCCGTAGTTTATCGCGGCATTAACGATATGCGGGTTGAAACGGTGCCCGTTCCGGCCATCGGCCGGGGCGAACTGCTGGTGCGCATCGCCACCTGCGGCATCTGCGGGACCGACCTGAAGAAGATCCACTACGGCTCCCACTCCGCGCCGCGCATCTTCGGGCACGAAATGTCGGGAACCATCGTTGCCGTCGGCGAAGGAGTTGCCTCCTACAGGATCGGCGAGCGCGTCGTCGTGCATCACCACGTTCCCTGCAACCAGTGCTACTACTGCC
>CAVREL010000046.1:0-42171 GCA_963720105.1 uncultured Acidobacteriota bacterium
GATTTCAGGGTTTCCGGCCGGGCTGGCCAGGTTTGAACCCATGCCGATGAAAACCATCTGCATACAGTCCAGCGTACCGTGTCTGACCTTAGACCCGTGGTGCGATTCCAGTTTTGAAAGGGCCCGGCTTTAGCCGTGCCGCAACCGTACAAATGAGCGAGGGCTTTAGTGTTTGCGTGAGAACTGGACTTTCGCGCTGACTTGCTGACTCGCTATGCCGCGCAGCGGCGCTGACTTGCTGTCTTTGTCATCAAAAATCGTGGGCTCTATGCCCAAAACGAGTTCTCACGCATACTCTTTAACCCCTGAGTGATGTTTTCCATCGCCCGATCCGCGCCACTGCTCCCAAAAAACATTCGCTCCGCCGCGGAGCACAAGCGGCGGAGCGATGCGGGAGCGCGCGGTCTCGCTCAGCCGCGCGCTCCACATCCAGCATCTGGTCACGGGGACAACTTGAAGATCACGTTGACCGTCGTCTCGACCTCGACCGATTGGCCATTCAAAAGGTATGGCCGATAGCGCCAGTGACTCACCGCGTCCAGCGCTGCGCCGCACAGCATAGGATCGCCGCTGACCACGCGCAGATTCTCGATCGTCCCCATTTTGGAGATCGTCGCCTGCAGCACGACCACTCCCTCTTTACGCGTTACTTTCGCCAGGGCCGGATACACGGGGACCGTCTTATACACCAGCAATCCCGAGACGAGAATCGAAGGCAGCCGCACCGGCCCCGTCACTGCCTGGTGAACCACCGGCGGTTGGGAATGGCCCTGGAAAATCGATGCGTTCACCTCCGGGCCTGGCTCGCCGAGATCGGTACCCACGAGATTGTCGCCCATTGGCGGCTCGGCCCTGCCGATCATCCGGATGCCCGGCGGAATCCTCGTCGGAACCACAATCTGTCCGTTCTGCATTTCCGAGCGATCGCGCGTGGCGCGCGGCGGAGTTTGTCTTACCACCTGCTGTTGCGGCGGAGGCGGTACCGGCGCTTCGAGCAGAATGCTCAGCATCTGCTTCGGCAAGGCCTCCGGGTAGATCAACGGAATCAACACCAGCGCGAGAAGAATCGATCCGTTGAAGAGAAAGGCGGCCATCATCCAGCCACGGCTGCGGGTGCGGATTCTGCCTGTGGATTCGAAGGTGGAGTCTTCAAACATGGCGTGCCTCCTGAACTTCAATCCAGTCGCGCCGGCCGGGAGGCGAAGACCGTTGGCGCGCACTCGGGCTCTGTCGCCTTCATCGCGCGCATCGCGCGGCAAAAGGCGGTCAAGGCGCGGCGCCACCCCGGCAACAAATCCTCTTGTTGAGGGGTCCCGGACTTTGGCCCATCCCGTTCCGAACCACTGTGCTTGTGTAGACACCGGAGAGACTCGCAGTGTTCCCGGGTTATCAGGAAAATTACTGGCAATAAATAGGCCGGGCCTTTCGCGCCACCCTTGAGGTACACTCCTGAGCATCGCCTGGAAATCACGGCGGAGAATCCCAATGAAACTGTTCCGTTTGCTGGTTTTTGCTGTAGCCGCAATCACCATGACCTGCGCGCAGGAGGCTTCCACTCCCGCGCCCAACCCCGAAGCCACTCTCACCTACATTCACGCTGCCTGGGACACGTTGACCCGCTCGATGACCGATTGCCACTCGCTGGTCGACATCAAGGTCACGACCAATCCCATCCTCTACATGCCCGCCGATGTGCCTGCGCCCCCCGCGGTTACCGATCTGGAGCAGAAATGCCACGTGAGAATTGCAAAGCTTCCTCGCGTCATCGACAAGCTGGGCGATGTGCGTCCCGAAGAACTGCCCAATGCCGGCCTGTTGTATCTTCCTTCTCCCTATGTCGTGCCCGGCGGACGCTTCAACGAAATGTATGGCTGGGATAGCTATTTCATTCTTCTCGGGCTGGAAGCCGATCGCCGCCAGGCTTTGGCCAAAGGCATGGTCGATAACTTCCTGTTTGAGATCGAGCATTACGGCGGAGTTCTCAACGCCAACCGCACTTACTATCTCACCCGTTCGCAGCCCCCGTTTCTTACTTCCATGATTCGCGCCGTGTACGAGAACCCGGCTAGCTTTGCGGCCACTGCCGCGGGCCGGACCGAGGCGCGCGCCTGGCTGGTGCGCGCGTACACGCTGGCGGAGAAGGACTACTCGACCTGGACGCGGCCCGAGCATCTTGCCGGCGTCACCGGCCTGGCGCGCTATTTCGATTACGGCATCGGACCCGTGCCCGAGATGGCCGACGACAACACCTATTACCCCGACGTGATCCGCTGGCTGATCGACCATCCCAAAGATGCCGCTGGCTGGGGATTCCTGGTGAAGGGCTCCGAACATCCCGATGCGGCTGAAGCCGCGCGCCTGAAACAGACCAGTTGCGACGTGAATTCCAGCGTAGTGTGCATGCACGCGTGGGCCGGGGGTTATCGCCTGAGCAAGGATTTCTACGTCGGCGATCGGGCCATGCGGGAGTCCGGTTTCGACCCCAGTAATCGCTTTGGGCCTTTCTCCGGGGCGACCCATCATTACGCGCCGGTTTGCCTCAACAGCCTGCTCTATCGCTATGAGCGCGACCTGGAACACCTGGCGCATCTGCTTGGCAAACCAAAGGACGCGGCCCACTGGGACCGGCGCGCGCAGGCACGTAACGCCGCCATTCATCGCTATTTGTGGCGCGCGAAGGACGGCGTGTTTGCGGATTACGAATACCTGCATGCGCGTGCTTCTACTTACGCCTATATCGCGTCGCTCTATCCGTTGTGGGCCGCCGTCGCTACTCGCGAAGAGGCCAAACAGGTGGTCGATCGGTTAAACCTGTTCGAGCGCCCCGGCGGGCTGTCGATGAGCAACACCAACACCGGCCTGCAGTGGGATGAGCCCTACGGCTGGGCGCCCACCAACTGGATTTCGATTGCCGGGCTTGACGCGGAAGGATTTCACGCCGACGCGGCCCGCATCGCGCAACACTTCGATGCCACCGTCGACCAGGGCTTCGCCGAAGACGGAACCATCCGTGAGAAATATAACGTGGTTTCCCGCAACGCCAATGTGCAGGTCAGCACCGGCTACAAGCAGAACGTGATCGGCTTCGGTTGGACCAACGCGGTCTATCTCAAGAACAAGCAAATCACGGAAAAGTCCACAGCCGTGGCAACCGGAGCCACTTACTAGCCTGGGTTTCGCAGATTTCGAAGTTATTCCATGACCAGGCGCCAGATGTTAGCCCCAGGCGTAAGCCTGGGGAATACGGGTAAATAAGCAGGTCCAGCCCCCGCAGGGGGCGGCAGAAGCACATGAATCATCCGCCCACAGTGTTTGCGTGAGAACTGGACTTTCGCGCTAACTTGCGGACTCGCTATGCCGCGCAGCGGCGCTGACTTGCTGTTTTTGTCATCAAAAATAGCCGATTCCACGCCCGGAACGAGTTCTCACGCACACTCCACAGGGCAACATAATCGGCAACTTGGATGACCAAGAATGAGGGCGCTCTCCAACCGGAAAGCGCCCAGCCATTATTCCGGCAAATCAACCGTTCCCTTCACGGTGAACGTCCCATCTGCGGTCGCCGCTCCGGTGCCCGGCTGCCCTCCTCCGATGCTGATCTTGTATTGGCCCTCGGCGATGATCGGCTCGCCCGCCTCGGTCACCATGCTCAGATCGCGCGGTTTGAGCTCGAAGTGCACCGTCTGCGACTTGCCTGGCTCAAGGTGCACGCGCTGGAAACCGCGCAGCGCGCGCAGCGGAGCCCCTTTCACATCGGGAAAGCTGAGATATAACTGGGCGACTTCGTCTCCGGCTGACTTGCCGGTATTGGTTACGGTAACATCGGCGCTAAGTGGGTCGCCCGCCTTGATCGGCTCGGTGGGCACCTTCAGTTCGCCATAACTGAACGTCGTATAACTTAGCCCATAGCCAAACGGATAGAGCGGCGTGCCTTTGAAGTAGCGATAAGTGCGGCCTTCCATCGAGTAATTCTCGAAGTGAGGCAGCTGATCGATGCCGGTATAGAACGTCACCGGCAGCCGCCCCGCGGGATTGTTTTTGCCGCTCAGTGTTTCGGCAATCGCCGCGCCGCCCTCTTCGCCGGAGTACCAGGCTTCGAGAATCGCGTTGGCGTGCGCCTTTTCCCAGTTCACCGAGAGCGCGCTTCCGTTCATTAGGACTACAACAACCGGTTTGCCCGCCTGCGCCACCTGTTGCACCAGCGCTTCCTCCGGTTGCGGAAGGTCGAGGCTGGTGCGGTCCCCGCCCTGGAAGCCGGGTTCGCTCACCGGCATCTCCTCGCCCTCGAGCTCGCTGGTGATACCGACCACCGCAATCACAACGTCAGCCTTCCGCGCGGCTTCCAGCGTTGCGGGCGAAGGCGCATTGTCTACCTTGGTCCACAGGATGCGCACACCAAGTTTGCTTCCCGGCATCTGGCCGTATACGACGTGAATGGGTACCTTCTGGCCTTTATCGAAATGAACGCGGCCCATGCGCGTGCCGCCCCCGAAAACCTGCGCCGCCTCGTGATCGTTGATGCTGATCCTGCCGAACCCTTCGGTCTGGATGCCGACCAGGTAGTCGGCAGTTTCGGCGGGGGTGAGGAAGCCGGACCACTGCACCGCCAGCGAGTCCTTGACCTTGGCTTCAGCCGGCAGGTTGGCCTCGGTGAGATCGACATTAGATTCCACGCGCTGCGTAATGGGCGTGGGCTTCATTCCCATGCCGAGGCCTTGCCCGTACTCGGCTTTCAGGCCCGGCTTGCCCTCCAAGGTCGTCAGCAGGTTGGCCGGAATCGCCGTGCCGTCCGGGTGCAGAAACTGCGTCCCCGGCACGTACGTGATCTTTGCATTGGGGAATTCGCTCTTCAACCCTTCCATGAAGCTCACGGTGTGCGACGGAATGCCGTTGTAGTTGCCGAGCAGCACCTTGGTCTGATCCGCCAGCGGCCCCACCACGGCGATGCTCTTCACCTCCGGCTTCAGCGGAAGCGTGCCGTCGTTCTTCAGCAGGACCATCGCTTCTTCCGCCACCTTGCGCGCCATGGCCCGATGCTCCGCGCTGTCCAGGAGCTTTTCGTCGATCTTCGTGTAGGGCACCATGTCCGGAGGATCGAACATGCCCAGCTTGATGCGGGCGGTGAACAGCCGCACCAGCGCCTGGTCGACCGCCGCCTCGCTCAGGTACCCCTGCTGGACCGCGTCGATGTAGGGCTTGTAATCGTGATTATCCTTGACCGTGGCAAAGAAGTCCGCGCACTCGTTGTCCATCCCGCGCTCCAGCGAGATGCCGGAAGCCTTTGCCTGGGTGTCGCGGTAGTGATGGCCGCTGAAGATGTCGATCACCGCCCCGCAGTCGGACACCACATAACCCTGAAATCCCCACTTGTTGCGCAGTTGGTCGATCAGCGTGAAGGTGTTCGCGCAGGCGGGCTGGCCATTGATGGCGTTGTAGGCGCACATCACCGAATCGGCATGGCCCTCGGTGACGGCGGCGCGAAAGGCCGGCAGGTAGGTGTCCATCTCGTCATGCCTGGTCACGTCCACATCGGCGAAATGGCGCGTCGGCTCGGGTCCGCTGTGAACGGCGTAATGCTTGGGCGTCGAGATCACCCGGAAATACTTCGGATCGTCCCCCTGCATTCCGGTGACGAAAGCCACGGCCATGCGGCCAGTCAAAAATGGGTCCTCGCCATAGGTTTCCTGGCCGCGGCCCCAGCGCGGATCGCGGAAGATGTTGATGTTTGGCGCCCAGAAATCGAGTCCCTGGAAGATGCGGCTGTATCCGCCGTTGGCTTTCACCGCCTGCACGTGCTTGATGCGGCCTTCGGTACTGATCACCACGGCCATATCGTGAATGGCGGGCGCATCGAAGGTCGCCGCGAGGCCGATGGGCTCGGGAAACTCGGTGGTGCCGTTCACGGCCACGCCGTGCAGCGACTCGCTCCACCAGTCATAGGCGGGCACGTTCAGCCGCGCAATGGCGCGTGCCTGGTTCACCAGCTGGCTGGCCTTCTCTTCCAGCGTCATTTCCTTCACCAGGGCGGCGGCCCGCTGTTCCGGCGAAAGGCTGGTATCGAGCCACGCTTTTTGGCCATCCTGGGCTGCCGCCACACACAAAAGCCCGCAGCCGATCAAGGCTCCCGCTGCCAAGCGCTTGACGTTCTTCATAGCTTTCCTCGCCGGCGGGCCGAATGGATGATGAATTGTTACGCGACCGGAAATCGTTTGCCCGCTCTCCGGTTGGCAAACTAATGCCCGCCGGAAGGGTCTGTCAAGCGAAGCAGAATTATGCCGCACTTCTTTGAAAAATCGCTTTATTATTCCGTTCCCGAGCCCTGCGCCGGGAGGCGAATCCGGGTCGCTTCGGTCCCGCTCCCAAAGAGGCAGTCAGCCGCACGGCCAGGGTGTAACCTTCACCATGATCCACCCGTAATGTTGGACAGAAGCGAGAGCACGATGCGCGACGTCGCCAGCAGCGAACTGGAACCAATCGCCCCCGGCGATCGCGAACTCCTGGTCCAGTTTTGCCGAGGTGGGTCCGAGGCGTGCGGCACCGCGTTTGAAGCGCTCTTTAGGCAACATCAACGATCGGTGCGCGGATGGATCCTGCGCATGGTTCGCGATCCGGGCGCGGCGGACGAACTGACCATCGAGACGTTCTGGCGCATCTATCGCGCCCGCGCCCGGTTTGAGCCCGAGCGCGCATTCGAGCCGTGGGCGCGCCGTATCGCCACGCGCGCCGCGCTCGACTGGCTGCGTGCCCAGAAGCCCGAGTACGCCGTGGCCAACGAGTTTTTCGCCGACCTGCCTTCACGGCCGAGAGAGGATCCGGCCATCTTGGCGGAACTCCGGCGCAAAACGGCGCTGGCCTTCGCGCGCCTGCGGCCGGGCTTGAGACTTGCCGCCTCCTTGGCGGTAATCGAGGAGCGGCCGCACAAGGAAGTTGCCGAGGCGCTGGGGATCTCGGTGACCGCCGTCAAGCTGCGCGTGTTTCGCGCGCTTCGCTTGCTGAGAAAAGATTTGCAAAACCAGGGGATCACGCCATGAAGAGCAAGGGATCAGGGATCGGAGATCGGAGATCGGGACGCGTGGAGCAGTTGCTGCGGGAGGCGCTGCCGCCGGTGGTGGATGATGCCGGACCTCCCCACGATCTGTGGCCGCAGATGCTGCGCCGGATGCGCGCGGAATCTGCCCGCGCGCCGGTGAAGCTGCGCGTGCCCTGGTTCGACTGGGCGCTTGCCGCCGGACTTATCGCCTTGCTGGCGCTCTTCCCGGCGTGGATCCCGGTGCTGCTTTATTACCTGTAAACCGGGTGCCCCACCCTCGCGACGCTTTTGTCTTTGTCGCTAGGGTGGGAGGCCCATCAAATCTCCCCGCTTCGATCCGTCAGGACTCGGTGGAGGACAGAAAGGAACGATTTGCCATGAACTCCCATCCATATCTGCGCGCATTTCTGGCCGGCGCGTTTGTGCCGACCCTCATTCTGCCTTTGATGCTTACCCTGTATATCGTTTTCCGGCTGGCCCTTCAGGTCCCGTTTCCATTCGAGCGGGGGCTGATCTTTCCCCTGGCGCTGGTGCCGTCGCTATGGGCGCTGTGGAACATGCTCTGGCTTGGTTCTCACGAGCGCACGCACCTGCCCATTGGTATTCATGGGGCCCTGCTTCCGCTGCTGCTGTTGCCCACCGGCGCAACCCTAGCCACTTGTCTCGGCATTCTCACACTCGGCTCCAATGGCGTGACGTGGTTCCACTCCCTCTACATTCCTTACGCCATCATCGCGCCCTGGTTCTTGGGAGCCCTGGCCGGGTATTACCTGGCATGGAAGTACATCGTCGGGTTTGTGAACCGCACGCTGGGAATTGCGTAGGAGCAGTGATCAGTGCTCAGTGATCAGGCAGTCGCCTCGAAAAAATTCTCCAGCCCGGCCCGATGGGCATGCGCCACCATCGCGGATTGAATCTCCAGCGCCAGGGCCAGGGCGTCGCGGCCCTGGCGCGCCGTGACGCGCGGCTCACGGCGAGTGCGGACGCAATCGAGGAACGATTCGATCTCCAGCCGCAGCGGCTCGCCGGGGATCACTTCCGGCTTCACAAACGAGAGCCCGGGGCTGGGGTGGCCGCCGGCCGAACCCGCCATTTGCGCCACCAGGGCCGGATCGGCCTTTCCGGAAGCCAGCATGGCGGCAATTTCCGGCGGCAGCGTCCCGGGAATCTCCGCATCCAGCCGGATCACCAGCACATCCCGCCGGGCATAGTCGATCGAGACGTACTGGCGCGGCTCAAAGAAGCGCAGCTTGCGCACCCGTTCGGTGGACACGCGCGAGGCGGTGAAATTGGCCACGCAGCCGGATTCAAACTCCACCCGCACGTTGGCGATGTCGACCTTGGGCGACAGGATAGGCAGGCCCACGGCGCGTACTTCACGCACCGGCGAATGCGCGAACGCAAGCACGATGTCGAGGTCGTGAATCATCAGGTCGAGCACCACGTCGATGTCCAGCGAGCGGGGCGAAAAAACCGAGAGCCGGTGGGCCTCGAAGAACATGGGCCGTTTGAGGCGGGGCTGCACCGCAACCACGGCGGGATTGAATCTCTCCAGGTGCCCCACCTGCACAATACGGTGCCTTTGATCCGCGCGCTGGATCAGGTCGTCGGCCTCCTCCAGGCTGGCCGCGATCGGCTTTTCCACCAGGACGTCGAGGCCCGCATCGACCAATTGGGTGGCCACCGCGTGATGTTGCGAGGTGGGCGCCGCGACCGAAACCGCGTCGAGCCTTAGATCGGCGCGGAGAAGTTCCTCGACCGAGGGAAAGACGGGAATCCCGTAGCGCGCGGCCGTGTCGGCGGCGCGGTCGGCATGCGGTTCCACGGCAGCGGCCAGGACCACGCCCAAGCCAGCCGACTCGAGTTCGCGGTACACGCGAAGATGGTTGCGGCCAAACGCTCCGGTTCCGGCGACCGCCGCGCGTACGATGGATTCGCCGGCGATCTTAAGCCCCTTTGCCTTCCACCGCTTTCAGGCAGCGGCCGTAGAGCTGCAACAGTTCGTTGACGTGCTCTTCGGGCTTGGAGCCGCCGGCGGCGATGAACCCGGTCGAGGGTGCGGCCGGCCTTCCCATACCCACCGTGCCGGCCACGAATTTCAACAGATCGAGAGCGATATCTTCGTTGCGGCGAGCCCCAAGGCCCGCGTTGGTCAGCGCGTCCATCCTGAACAGTCTCCTGCTAGAGGTATGTATCTGAAGCTCGCATCAAAAAAACGCTGTCATCCTCAGCGGAGTTTGGCCGTTTCTCGGCCAAACGGAGTCCAAGGATCTGCGGTTGCTTTTCAACGAATTTCGGCGAGATCTCCCGAGAACAGATGCTAGCAGATGCGCCGCTGGCACGCGGCGAGGTCGATCGGCGACAATCTTTCTTGTCATGGCAAATCATAGCCGCCGCGTTTTTCTCAAGACCGCCGCCGCGTTTTCTGCGGCCGTTACCGCGCGCTCGTTTTCGCAACCCGCGCGCCGGCGGGTTTTCATCGGCTCCAACAAGCCTGACGGCATCCTGGCCTTCGACTGGAATCCGGAAACCGGGGAATTCACCCCCGCGGGCGTCGCCGCGCGCATCGCCAACGTCGACTGGATCGTCTACTCGGCGGATCGCAAATATCTCTTCGCCGCGTCTGAGGTGGATAGCTTCAACGGCAAACCCACCGGCGAAGTGGCCAGCTATTCCGTGGAGAACGGAACGCTGCGCCCGCGCTCAGCCCAGAACGCGGCTTCGAAGGGCACCTGCCACATCGCCCTCGACCACACCGGCCGCACCTTGCTTTCCGCCGACTACGGCGGCGGAAGCGCAGCCAGCTTCCTGGTAAAGGACGGAAACCTGAGCAAGGCGATTTGGACGGAACATTACACCGGTCACGGGCCGGTGGCGGACCGGCAGGAGGCGGCGCATGCTCACTTCGCGTCCTGCTCGCCCGACAATCGTTTTGCGTATATCAACGACCTGGGCGGCGACTGCATCCATATCTACTCGCTCGACGCGGCCGCGGCTCAGTTGAAACCCGCCGGTCAATACAAGGCGCAGCCAGGCTCGGGGCCCCGCACTCTCCACTTCCACCCCAACGGCACGACGGCCTATTCGATGAATGAGCTGAATTCGACGGTGGACGTTGTGACGTGGGACAAGGCCGATGGAAGCCTCAAGTTTGTCAACCGCATCAAGCTGCTCCCCACCACTACCCAAGGGAAATCCACGGGCTGCGATACGGTCATTTCCAAGGACGGCCGCAACGTGTACTTCGCCAATCGCGGCGACGATTTCATCTATGCCTTTACGGCCAACCCCGAAACGGGCGCGCTTACGCCCATCGCCCGCACTCCCAGCGGAGGAAAGACTCCGCGCAACTTCGTGCTCGATCCCACCGAGCGCTGGATGATCGTGGCCAACCAGGACTCCGGCCAGTTGAGCGTCTTTCCGCGCGACCCCCAAACTGGCGCGCTGACCAACTCGCCGAAAAGCTATCCGTGTCCGGCGCCCATGTGCATTCTGTTCTAGGCAGATCATACACAGAGCTTCCGTGCCCCGTCTTCGCGACTTTTTTCTGTCGCGAAGGCGGGAGACGCACGAAATTCGACCTGCCTGGCGATGGAAAAAAGGACGGTCGGGGCTAAGCGCCCTGGAGCGCGGGCCGGCCAAAGCCTTCGACGGAGGCCACAGCGCCGTCCTGGGCATGCGCCGGTTCCACCGGCACTCGCGCCAGTTCCCAGGCCGACCGGTCCTTCAGCAGCCGCGACACCAGCGCGGTATGCATGGCGTGGCCGGCGCGCTCCGCCACCACGTGGCCTTCGATCCGGCGCCCGGCCAGCGCCAGATCGCCGATCAGGTCCAGCACCTTGTGCCGCACGTACTCGTCCGAGAAGCGAAGCGGCCCGTTTTCCGGACCGTGCTTGCCCACGATGATGGCGTTCTCGGGACTCGCTCCCCGGATCAGGCCCATGTCGCGCAGCCGCTGCTCGTCGGCTTTGTAGCCGAACGTGCGCGCCGGGGCAATGGCCGTACCGTACTTCTCTGCCGCCAGGTCCACGAACGTGCCTTGCCGCCCGATCGGAGCCGGGAAATCGATGGTGTACTGGATCCGGTACCCCGATCCCGGATAGACCCCGATGAACTTGTCGCCCTCCCGGACCTCCACCGCCTGCAGCACCCGGATGGATTCGCGCCGCCGGCGCTGGGTGCGAATACCGGCACTCTGGAATGCCTCCACATAGGGCAGCGCGCTGCCGTCCAGAATGGGCAGCTCCAGATTATCGATTTCCACGATGACGTTATCGATGCCCATCCCGATGAGCGCCGACAGGAGATGCTCGGTGGTGGAGATCAGCACGCCCTGGCGCATCAAGCTGGTCGCATAGCTGACCTTGGCGACATTGCGACCCGTTGCCGCGATCTCGAAATTATCCAGATCGGTGCGGCGGAACACAATGCCCGATCCTGCCGGGGCCGGCAGGAGCCGCATATTGACCGGGGCGCCGGAGTGAAGGCCCAATCCCGAAAACGCCAGCGGCGCGGCGATGGTTTGTTCCAGATGCGCAGATTCGGCCAATTCCCAGTTCTCCAGAAGGTGTTCGGAACCCGTATCCGTAAGGTTAGACGCGAATCTCAAATTCGTCGTGTGTCTTTTTTGCCACACATGGCGTCGCCAAATGGCTGCATTTAAGCCCTTTCTGGACCTGTCGAGGGGCAAAACCAATTATAGTCAGGCCTGTCCGGGAACAGTCTTTTCCTTTTCTTCGCTCCATGTGACACACAAGGAGCCGGCCTCCGCCACGACGTAGAATCGAGTCGTTCCTTCCTTTGCGAGGAGTTCCGTGGACGCTTGGCAAGAGTCCGTCTCGTCAGACGAACCGGTCCCGATGCGCGCGCTGCTGGCCGGGGCGCGCCGCAAGCAGCCCGGCATTCTCAAGCTGATTCAATCGCTGGTCCGGTGTGAATCTCCATCCGACAACAAGGCCGCTGTGGATGCATGCGGGGCGCTGGTGGCAGCTCGTGCACGGGACCTCGGCGGCCGGGTCAAGGTGCATCGCCAGCCCGCTTTTGGCAACCTGCTCGAAATTCGCTTCGGGCGGCGTCGGAAGGCGGTGACGGCCAGGCCTGTTCTTCTCCTCAGCCACATCGACACCGTGTGGCCCGTGGGCACGCTTAAATCCATGCCCTGCCGCATCGCCCAAGGCCGCCTGTGGGGACCCGGCACGCTGGACATGAAGGCCGGGGTGGCGATGGCTCTTGCCGCCATCGACATGCTCACCGAAGCCAACCTCCTCCATGGCGAAGTTGTGCTCCTCGTCAATAGCGAAGAAGAGATTGGCAGCCCGGTTTCGCGGCCCGTCACCGAACGCCTGGCCCGCGAAGCCGCGGCGGTCTACGTCCTCGAGCCCGCCCATGGACTGGCGTACAAGACCGCGCGCAAGGGCACCGGCAACTGGCGCATCGATATCCACGGCGTGGCCGCCCATGCCGGGGTCGATTTCGAGAAAGGCGCCAGCGCAATCCGCGAACTGGCGCGCGTGGTCGAAACCGTGAGCGCCTGGACGGGATTCCGGGCCGGCGTAACCGTGAGCGTGGGCCTGGCGGGCGGCGGAACAAAAAGCAACGTGGTTCCCGCCGGGGCCTGGGCGGAGGTGGATGTGCGCATTGCGCGCCAGGCGGATGCGGTTCCGGTTGAACGCCGATTCGCCGCGCTGAAGGCGCATGACCCGCGCTGTTCTCTTGTGCTCAGCGGAGGCATCAACCGCCCGCCCATGGAGCGCACGCGCGGAACCGTCACCCTGTTTCAGCGGGCGCGCGCCCTGGCTGCCGATCTTGGGTTCACCCTCGACGAAGCCACAACCGGAGGCGCGTCGGACGGCAATTTCACCTCGGCTCTCGGAATTCCCACGTTAGACGGCATGGGCGCCGTGGGCGAAGGAGCCCACGCGCACCATGAATCCATTTTTCTCGAGCACCTGGCGCCGCGCACCGCGCTGTTGGCGGGAATGCTAGGCCGCATTCTGAGTTGATGTCCGCACGATGGCTCTCTAGGAAGAAACAAACCGCTAACTTGCTGACCTGCTCCGTCGCGAAGCGACGCTAACTTGCTGAATTTTAAAACCCGTGGTTTCATTCACCGCGGGTCAGCGATGCCGGTGGGCGACTAGGAAGAAACAAACCGCTAACTTGCTGACCTGCTCCGTCGCGAAGCGACGCTAACTTGCTGAATTTTAAAACCCGTGGTTTCATTCACCGCGGGTCAGCGATGCCGGTGGGCGACTAGGAAGAAACAAACCGCTGACTTGCTGACTTGCTCCGTCGCGAAGCGACGCTAACTTGCTGAATTTTAAAACCCGTGGTTTCATTCACCGCGGGTCGGCGATGCCGGTGGGCGACTAGGAAGAAACAAACCGCTAACTTGCTGACCTGCTCCGTCGCGAAGCGACGCTAACTTGCTGAATTTTAAAACCCGTGGTTTCATTCACCGCGGGTCAGCGATGCCGGTGGGCGACTAGGAAGAAACAAACCGCTGACTTGCTGACTTGCTCCGTCGCGAAGCGACGCTAACTTGCTGAATTTTAAAACCCGTGGTTTCATTCACCGCAGGTCGGCGATGCCGGTGGGCGACTAGGAAGAAACAAACCGCTGACTTGCTGACTTGCTCCGTCGCGAAGCGACGCTAACTTGCTGAATTTTAAAACCCGTGGTTTCATTCACCGCGGGTCGGCGATGCCGGTGGGCGACTAGGAAGAAACAAACCGCTAACTTGCTGACCTGCTCCGTCGCGAAGCGACGCTAACTTGCTGAATTTTAAAACCCGTGGTTTCATTCACCGCGGGTCGGCGATGCCGGTGGGCGACTAACAGGGAAGACTTCCAACCGTCTCACTCCAGGGTTCATCCCCAGCAACCGTCAAGCCCCTTCGCTTCTTACGCCCTGATTCTAAACACATTGTATTTGCAGATAATGACCCGCTTTCGGCGCACAATCATCCCAGACTCGAAGTGGATTCGGCTATGGAGCATAGAAAGAAAGCGTTGGACTGAACATGGCTCCGGTGTTCGCGCACCAAAGTTACACCCTAAGGTACCGGGAAGACCCCCACCCCCCTCCCCCTCAGGCCTTCGAACTCGGTAGGTATCCCGACTTTAGTCCTTTCCTGAGAGAACTCTGCGGGTAACTCCTTTGCTACCAGAATTCTGCACCCGAAATTGCTGCTCTAATCTACTGAAACCAGGTAACTTCCGTACAGAGTCCGGGGGGGGAGGGTAGGGCGTACCACGATATGGTACTACCCTTGAACGCCATCCATCCCTGCTTCCGTCCATCATCCCGGCATCGGATCCACCAACCGGTGAGGCGATGAATTCTCGCTTTACCAGCCCATCTGGCGCATGCGTTCGAGGATCAGCGTGCTGTAGTTGTTCATGCGCTCGGGCCGGCGCTTCAGGGGCGCGGGCAGAATCGCCGCCAGCCGCGCCGCCCGCGCCGCATCCATCTTCTCCGCCGCCGTTCGATAGTAGAAACGGCACGCAGAATCGGCGCCGTATATTCCCGGCCCCCATTCCACCACGTTGAGATAGATCTCCAGGATGCGTCGCTTGCCAAGGACGAGTTCGGCCACCGGTGTCAGGGTGAACTCCACGCCCTTGCGGATGATGGAACGATCGGTTCCGAAGAACAGGTTCTTGACCAGTTGCTGCGTAATCGTGGAAGCTCCGCGCTTCCGGCCGCCTTCCATATCTTCTTCGGCAGCGATTTGGATCTGGTGCCAATCGAACCCATGGTGCTCGTAGAAGCGTGCGTCCTCCGCCGCGATCACCGCGTGCTGCAGCTGAGGCGAGATCTGGCTCAGAGGAACGAATCGGTAGCGTTCGTGATAGGGCGTGCCGTGAATCCAGGCCTGCAGACGGCGCTGGACGTGCACCGCGGTTGTGGGTGGATCGATCCAACGCGCCGCCACCAGCATCAGCGCGGCCAGCAACCACCCTGCCGCCACACCCATGCCCAGCCATCGAATGAATCGGAGTAGACCCTTCGAATGCCAGGCTTTGAGGTGTGGGAATGGCCTTGCTGCTGTCACATTTCAGGATAATTGCCGCAGCAGCCTGTGGTGAAAGTCTGGTTTTGAAAGGGCACGGCTTCAGCCGTGCCGCAAGTGCCGCAGAATGAGCGCGGCTTTAGCCGCCGAGGGATGGTTTTTCTGAAATTACGATTTCTGCCACAGACTGCTAGCCGTCACTGACGCGAGCCTGGGAAGCCACTTCTCCGCGCACATGTGGTCTTGAGCAATTTTGATACCCAGCAAACTTCAGGCGAAGAGCGGCCTGATACACTCCGGCTATCGAGTCAAGCTGGAGTCTTTCCTATGAGATCAACTGCTTTGGTCCTTTGTCTTACGGCTGCCGTGGCCGCACACGCCCAGACTGCTGCCAAACCGGCCGCTCCCGCCGCCAAGCCCGCCGCAACGGCGAAAACGGCGCCCGCGGCGCCCGGCGCCAGCGTCACCAAATATCCGCCTGGAAAGAAGGCAGATCCCGCCCTCAAAAAGACCCTGTTTTCCCTCAAGGTCCAGGACCTGAAAATCGGCACCGGGCCCGAAGCCGAGCCCGTAAAGATGTACAAGGTGAAGTACACCGGATGGCGCGCAGCCGATGGCGTGGTGTTCGACTCGTGGGACCAGCACCCCACACCGCTTACAGACAAGGACGGAAAGCAGGTGATGGGCGACGATGGCAAGCCGAAAATGGGGCCGCCTATGCCGGCCAGCTTTCCGGTGGGCATGGGCCGCATGATCGCTGGATTCGACCAGGCCTTCGCGGGCATGCACGTGGGAGGAATCCGGCGTATCTTCGTCCCCTGGCAGCTCGGCTACGGCGTGCACGCCATACCTGATCGCACCGATCATCCCGGAATTCCTGCCAAGTCGGATCTGGTCTTCGATGTCGAACTGCTGGAAATCAGCGATCTGCCTGCTCCGGTTCAGCCTCGCCCCAATCTTCCTCAGGGCATTCCGCCCGGAGTTCCGGGCGGCAGCGCGCCGCCCAGGCCGGCCGCACCGCCTCCGGCTGCTCCGCCGGGCGGTGGCGCCACCAGCGCGCCTTCCACGCCTCCGCCGCCATCGCAGCCCGCCACTCCACCGCAACCTTCCCAGCCTTCGACTCCTCCGCCTCAGCCGAAGTAACCGCCGGAGGCCGCGAGTTGCCCTGCCAACCCTGGGCAAGTTGGAAGAGCGAGATCCACCCCACCCTAAGCGCAAAAACAAAAGCGCGCCGAGGGTGGGGCACCGGTTTTATTCCATCGCGAGCCGGATAACCGGAAGACTCAAGCCGCGCCGGCGGGCGGTTCGGGCTGCCAGCGCTTTTGGGTGTAGGGCATTTGCGGGGCCGAGCACAGCGCTTCGGCCTCTGCTGCATTTACTTTTGCCTCACACGCGCGGAGTAAAATCCCACCCGTACGTGGCTGCCTGATTCCCGTCCCCCAGGAGAACAGTTCCCCTATGTCCACGACCGGCTTCACCTTTGCCAATCCCACCTACACCGCCGACAACTTTTACCAGTACAGCGCCGGCGACCTCGCGGGCGACAAGAACCTGCAGGAACTCGCGGTGCTTGAGGCCATACCGAAGCCCCGCGTGAATCCGCCGGTCTTCGACCTCGGCTCCGTCCTGGGCGCCGATGCGGTGGCGCAGATCCAGGCGGCGGGCAAGCTCGTGTTTCACTCCATGGGCGATACCGGCGGCATCATCCGCGCCGAGCCGCAACTGGCCGTCTCCGACGCCATGGCTGCCGACCTCGCCGGAAAGACCTATGCCACCGGCCTGCCCGCGTTCTTCTTCCATCTCGGCGACGTGGTCTACTACTTCGGCCAGGAGCAGTACTATCCCGAGCAGTTCTACGATCCGTACCGCAATTACGACGCGCCCATCTTCGCCATTCCCGGCAATCATGACGGCGTGATGTTCCAGAAGGAGAACATCCCCTATTCGCTGCTGCCCTTCATCGACAACTTCTGCAGCCCCACACCGCAGCCGGGCGCACCCAGCTTTGCCCGCACCACGATGACGCAGCCGGGAGTCTACTTCGTGCTCACGGCGCCGTTCGCGCGCATCATCGGGCTCTATTCCAATACCAGCGAAACCAGCGGCATCCTGGGCAACGCGCAGATCGGCCAGGACCAGGTAAACTTTCTCACCCAGCAACTGCAGGCGGCGCTGGCCGCGCGCCAGGCCGATACGCAGAATCAGAATCCGCAGGCGCTGATCATCGCCGTGCATCATCCGCCGTTCACCGGAAGCAGCCAGCATTTCCCCAGCGCTACCATGCTGGCGCAGATTGACGCGTGCTGTCAGCAAGCCGGCATCTGGCCCGACCTGGTGCTCTCCGGCCACTCGCATCTCTACGAGCGATACACCCGCACCATGAAGTCGGATGGACGCCAGATTCCGTTCGTGGTGGCTGGCAACGGGGGTTACTACAACCTGTCGAAGCTGAAGCTCACAGCGGCGGGCAAGAAGCCCAAGCCCGGCCAGCACTCGGAACCAGACGGACAAGGCAATACCATCAACCTCGACGCGTATAACGAGACGGACTACGGTTTTCTGCGCATCACAGTGATGGCAAGCGCGATCCTGGTGGAATCGCTGGGGATCACCGGTTCGCCGACCACTACCACACCCGGCACGCCTATTCCTCCGCCCTCGGTCATCGACAGCTTCTCGCTGAACCTGGCGACCCACACCGTAGGACCGGCGGCGGCGGTGAAGAAAGCCGCGGGAGCGAGCAAGAAATCGGCTCCGGCTAAAGCAGCGCCGAAGAAGCGGTCGTAGCGGAAATGATTCGTGGTCTCCCACCTTCGCGACAGAAAGAAGTCGGGAAGATGGGGCACGGAAGCATTTCACTAACGGCTAACTACTAATCACTCATCCAGCTTCGGATGCAGTTTATGGAACCCCGTGGCCTCCTGGTAAGCCCGCGCGAAGGCGGCCAGTTTCGCATCCTGGTAGTGGGCGGCGAGGAAGGTGAGCGAAACCGGCGTGCCCGGTCCGCCGATGTTGTCCTCATCGCCAGTGTCGAGTTTCGGGGGCCGGGGCGCGTCATCGCCGCGCAAACCATTGGGCAGAATAATGGCCGGATGACCGGTGAGATTGGTGGCTACAAGCTGCTCGCCGAAAGTCGGCGTGACGATGATGTCGACCTGTTCGAACAGTGCCGAGACCTGTTGAATGGCCAGTGTCCGTGCGCGGTTGGCCTGGATGTATTCGACGGCAGGATAGAAACGGGAGACGCGGAAATCGTTGGGCCAGTCTTCCGGGCCCTGCTCGGTCAAAAGCCTGTCGCGGCCGGAGAGGGTCAGATCGTCAAAGGCCGCGGCGGCTTCAGCCGTGAGCAGCGGCGTCATGGCGCCGTAGGGCAGCTTGGGCAGTTCCACGGGAATGAGGTTCACGCCCATGGCGCGCAGCTTGTCGAGCGCGGCCAGATCATAGCGGCGGTCGTAATCGCGCCGTGCGCGGGCCGTCTTCCGCTCCTCGTTTTCCTTCTCGCGCTTCTTCTTCTCTTCGGCGGTTTCGGTCGCCGTGGCCGGATGCAGTTCGACCGGCTTCGGCTCGTCGAACGCGCTCTTGAGATAACCGATGCGCAGCTTGCGCCAGTCGAGATTCGGGCCCCACTGAAACTGTGCCGGGTAAACCGAGGCGTCCTTGCCGTCTGGAGCGTGGATCGCCTGGAGCACCAGCGCGCAGTCTTCAACCGAGCGGCAGATGGGGCCCAGCTTGTCCATCGTCCAGCTCAAGGCCATGGCGCCGGTGCGCGGCACAAAGCCAAACGTCGGACGCAGGCCGGTATCACCGCAGCGGGTGCACGGCGAGGAGATGGAGCCCAGGGTCTCCGATCCGATAGCGAAGCCCACGCATCCGGCGGCCACGGCGCTGGCCGAGCCGGCCGACGATCCGCTCGAACCCTGCTCGGGATTCCACGGATTGCGCGTGCGCCCGCCGAACCACTTGTCGCCCATGGCCAGCGCGCCCAGCGTGAACTTGGCGATAAGTACGGCGCCGGCCGCGTCAAGACGTTGCACCACGGTTGCGTCTTCGTCGAAAGACTGATGCTCGAAGCCGCCCGCGCCCCATGTGGTGGGATAACCTTTCACCGCCAGCAGATCTTTTGCGCCCCACGGAATCCCATGCAGCGGCCCGCGATATTTGCCGGCAGCGATCTCCGCATCGGCGGCCCTGGCCTGGGCCAATGCGCGTTCTTCGGTGAGCGCGATGACAAAGTGCAGCTTCGCGTCGTAGCGTTTGAGGCGCGCGAGAAACATCTGCGTCAGGTCCACCGAAGTAATTTTCCGTGTCTGGATAAGGCTAGCCAATTCGCTCACAGTTGCAAACGCCAACTCCTCGATGCGCGCCGGTGCAACTGCGGCGGGGTTCGACGTCCAACTCGGACCGGCGTACTCCTTGGGTTCGAGAACGATAGTATGGATTCCCATTGCCTTTTCCGCAGGCATGGGATGAAACACAAACGCCGGCGCCACGGAATTGGGCAGCTTGAGCTTGCGGATCGCCTTGTACGAGCCTTCTTGATCGACCAGCCCATCGATCATCATCTTCTTCTGCTCAGCGGTGAACGGGCCGATGCCGGCAAGGATCGCAGCCTGGTCGATCATTTCCGGCGTGATCTTGGGCGGCTTCGATTGGTTCGTATCGGCCGGCTCCTGCGCCTGCGCGGCAAGCGTGTACAGAACGCCGGGAAACAAGGCCGATGTAATTCCCGCACGGCTGCAGGCGGAAAGAAAAGCTCGACGATCGAAACTCATGAATACGCCTCTTTACCACTCTCTAACCACTGCTCACTAACCACTATCCACTATGTCGTCAGCCGATCATCCGAGATCGCCATCAACGGCCACATCTGGAGTTCCACACGGCCTTTTCCGCCCACCGACACCTCGAGTTCCGTTTCCCCGGGCTTGAGCGAGTACACGCGGCTGGTGATGGCCTCTCTTCCCCCAATGAAGGACTCTATGACCGAAGCATCTAAGAAAATCCGCAGCGCCGGCCGGGGCCAGGGAAAGTGCGGAAGGGGAAAACTGATCTGGTCGCAATGGACAGAGTCGCCCGGCACGTTCACCGAAATCTGCCATGCCTCAACCTTGTTGACCAGCAAGCGCACCGACACCGTGCCCACCGAGAAGTCGATGGGAACGTATACTTCGTGCTGCAACTCAACCAGATTTTTCCGGAAGGGTTTGCCGATCTCGACCCAGCCCGTCTCGACCGGACCGCGCAGCTTGAGCACTTCCGAGGCCGGGTGCATCTCCAGCTGCCCTTGCGCGCCTACCTCCAGCACGCGCGGGAACGACATGCAGCCGGCCCAGCCGGCGGCTGCGTCCTCCGCCTCGGGGCGCGTCTCGCGAATCCATCCCCAAAGAATGCGCCGCCCGTCAGGGGAGCGAAAGGTTTTGGGCGCGTAGTAGGCCCCATGGTCGAAAATGCCTTGGCGCTTTGCGGCGAACGTATGCGCCTGCGCGTCGTAATCGCCTGTCGTCCAGATGACCTTGTTCTCGGTGGAGTAGTGGAGATAGTGCGTCTTGTCGAGGGCGAAGAAATCGGGGCACTCCCACATCTCGCCGCTGTCGCAGGGGTTGGCGGCCTGCTTGCCGTTGGAGATTCCCGAAGCGAGCGGGTGCAGGTACTCCCAGTGGCGCAGATCCTGCGAGCGGTAAAGCAGCACGCATCCGCCTTTGCCGCGCTCGCCCGAGCCAATCCCGAGATACCAGCCATCGGCCTCCTTCCAGGGGCACGGATCGCGGAAGCCGGTCACCTTCATGCCTTCAGGAGGCGTGGCGATCACGGGCGTCTCGAGCTTCTTCCAGCGCAGCAGGCCATCGTCCTCGGCGGTGGCCAGCATCTGAGTCTCGCGCAGCTTGTCGTTCCCATCGCGCAGCGTGACCTTGTCCGGCGGCGCATTCTGCACGCCGGTATAGATGAATGCCGGCGCGCCGTCGTACACCACCGCCGAGCCGCTGAAGCAGCCTTCGCTATCGGCGCCGCCGGGCGTGGGCGCCAGGGCGACGGGCTCGTGACGCCAGTGCACCATGTCGGGGCTCACGGCATGGCCCCAGTGCATGTCGCCCCACACGGCGGCGTGCGGATTGAGCTGATAGAAGAGGTGGTATTTGCCCTTCCACCAGATGGGGCCGTTGGGGTCGTTCATCCAGTTATGAGGCGCCAGCAGGTGGCAGGCGGGACGGAGCGGATCGCGAGCGATATCGGACGCGGTTTCGGGCAACCCACCGTGTGCTGCGGCGGGACGCCCGAACACCGATGGACCATTGCGCAAGGCAAGCGCAGCGCCGCATCCGAGCGCGGCGAGAAATCGACGGCGATCGGCTTTCATGCCGAGGAGGATACCACGGGAATGACCGGGGTGCCCCACCGCCGGAATTCCAATGGAGGGGTCGTGGTCCAGAGTCTATCCGCAAGTTACCATTCCTGCGTGAGCACTTTTCCGATTCTTTCCAATTTTGCTCCGCTCGAACATGAGCGCTTCGCCGCGCATCGCGAACTGGAAACCAAACTCAGGGCCACTATGCGCGGGGAAGTCCACTTCGACCTGGGTTTTCGCGCCTTGTACGCGGCGGACTCTTCGAATTACCGGCAGCTTCCCATCGGCGTAATCCTGCCGCGCGATGCGGCGGACGCCGAGGCGGCGATGTTTGCCTGCCGCGCCACGGGAGCCGCAGTGCTGGCGCGCGGCGCGGGTACCAGCCTCGCCGGCCAGTGCGCCAATGTGGCCGCGGTCTTCGATTTTTCGAAGTACATGAACCGGCTGAATTCGATCGATGCGCAGAAGAAGCTGACGGTGGTCCAGCCGGGTATTGTTCTCGATCGCGTGCGCGAAGCGGCGGAAGTGCACCAGTTGACGTACGCGCCCGATCCGGCGACCCACTCGCGGTGCACACTGGGGGGCATGATCGGCAACAACAGTTGCGGAGTGCACGGGCTGCTGGGCGGCAAGGTGTCAGACAATATTGAGTCGCTCGACATTCTGCTCTATGACGGCACGCGCATGACCGTGGGCCGCACCAGCGACGCCGAGCTGGATACGCTGATTCGCCGCGGTGGGCGAGTGGGGCAGATCTACGCGGGCCTGGCGGGACTGCGCGATCGTTACAGCGACCTGATTCGAAATAAATTTCCGCGTATTCCCCGGCGTGTGTCCGGATACAACCTCGATGAGCTGCTGCCGGAGAATGGATTCCACGTGGCGCGGGCGCTGGTAGGAAGTGAAGGCACGTGCGTCACGGTTCTATCGGCCACGCTGAACCTGCGCGCCAGCCCGCCGCACCGTGTGCTCACGGCCTTCGCATTTCCCGATGCGTTCCACGCGGCCGATGCGGTGCCGATGGTGCTGGAGCACAAGCCCATCGGGCTGGAAGGCTTCGATCGCATGCTGGTGGACTTCATGCAGCGCAAGCATCTCGCGGTTGACGATGTCTCGCTGCTTCCGCCGGGTGGCGGGTTCCTGCTGGTGGAGATGGGCGCGTGGGACGCGGACGAAGCGCAGGCGATGGCGGAGAAGCTGGTGCGGGCGTCGCAAGGCTGGCCAGCGAAACCGCAGGCGCGCGTCTACAACCGTGCCGACGCGGCGCGGGTGTGGTTTGTGCGCGAGAATGCGCTGGGGGCCACCGTGTTTGTGCCCGGCGAGCCCGAGGGCTGGGAAGGCTGGGAGGACGGCGCGGTGCCGCCTGAAAAACTGGGTGCGTACCTGCGCGCCATCGATGCGCTGATGAAGGAGTTCGGCTATCGCAGCCCGATGTACGGCCACTACGGGCAGGGCTGCGTGCACATGCGTATTAATTTCGACTTTCGCAGCGAAAAAGGGTTGCGCGACTTCCGCGAATTCATCGATCGCGCAGCGGACGTGGTATTGAGCTTTGGCGGATCGCTGAGCGGCGAGCACGGCGACGGGCAGTCGCGCGGGGCTTTGCTACCCAAGATGTTCGGGCCGGAACTGATGCAGGCCTTTCGCGAGTTCAAGGCACTGTGGGATCCGGACAATCGCATGAACCCCGGCAAGGTGGTGGATGCGGTGCGCGTATACGACCCGGTGGAGAATCTACGCCACGGGCCGGTGTCGGCGGAGACGGCAGTGCACGAGCATGGGCCGAAGGCGGAGATGCATTTCGCCTTCGCGAAAGATGAGGGATCGCTGGAGCGCGCCACGGAGCGCTGCGTGGGCGTGGGAGCGTGCCGCAAGGCGAGCGGCGGAGTGATGTGTCCGAGCTACCGCGTTACGGGAGATGAGCAGCACTCAACGCGCGGGAGGGCGCGGCTGCTGTGGGAAATGCTGTCGGGCGATTTGCGCAAGGAGGGCTTTCGTAGCGAGGCGGTGCACGAGGCACTCGACCTCTGCCTGAGTTGCAAGGCGTGCCGGTCGGAGTGTCCGGTCGCGGTAGACATGGCGCAGTACAAGGCGGAGTTCCTCGCTCATCACTACAAGGGGCGGTTGCACCCGCTGCAGCATTACATCTTCGGATACGCCGACAAGCTGGCGCGGTGGGGCTCGATGGCGCCGGGGCTGACGAATGCGATTCTCACCGGGCCGGTGACAAGCCCGCTGATCAAGAACATTGCGGGCGTGGCGCCGGAGCGCGAAATGCCAAAGCTGGCGCCAAAACCTTTTCACCGATGGAGCCGCGGAGATTGGAATGGGTTGCGCCAAGATGATGGGCGTTCGGCTGATTCGCTGAAGGGAATGAAGCAAGGGCCGATCGTGAGGCTTTGGGCCGATACCTGGAACAACTATTACCATCCGCAGACACTGGCAGCGGCGAGCCAGGTTCTTAGGGAAGCGGGGTTCTCTCCGTTTGTGCCCCGGGTGCATATCTGTTGCGGTCGTCCTCTTTACGATTTCGGACTTCTTGACAGTGCCCGCGCCTACCTGTCTCGTGTACTTCGATCTTCGGCCAGTGCAATTGAAGCCGGCCTTCCTTTCATTTTTCTGGAGCCGAGCTGCGCGAGTGTATTCAGAGACGAACTTCTCGAACTGTTTCCAAAAGATCCTTTGGCGATGAGACTCCACGACCAAACGTTTCTGCTTGCTGACTTCCTCACCGAAAAGGTTCCGAACTTCATGCAAGGCCGGCTGACTGGTGCGCACATTCTCATTCACGGACATTGCCATCACAAGGCGGTCTTCGGCGGACCGAAGAAGGAGATCGCGCTCCTGCGGCAGGCGGGGGCAACGGTAGAGGCCATCGAGGCGGGCTGTTGCGGCATGGCGGGCCCATTCGGATTCGAGGCCGACAAATTCGAAGTGTCGAAGAGGATCGCCGGGCAGGGATTGCTGCCTGCGGTAAAAGGCGCGGAACCGATGACCATTATCGTGGCCGACGGGTTCAGTTGCCGCGAGCAGATCCTGCAATTAGGCCATAAGCAGGCGCTGCATTTTGCCGAGGTCCTGGCGCACAGTTGCGGATGCGGAGGGTGAGCTCCCCGGTCCCAAAGCCGAAAGCTTGGCACCCATTCGCTGCGATACCATGGACATTACGACCGAGGCCAAGCATGTTCGTTGTAGTCTGGCAGTTTGAAATTGCCGAGGACAAGATTGCCGCGTTTGAAGCGGCGTACGGGCCAAAGGGCGCATGGGCAGCCTTGTTTCGTCAGTCGACTGAATATCTGAGTACCGAACTGCTGCGCGACGCCTACGTACCCGGAAGCTACCTGACCATTGATCGCTGGGAGAGCGAGGAAGCATTCCGCGCCTTCCGCAAGGAACACGATGCCGAGTATGAGACGCTGGACCGGGCGTGCGACGACCTGACGGCGCGGGAAACAAGGATCGGGGCGTATACGGATTAGGCGATCTGCACGACAATGTAGTGCATGAAGACCTCAGTGTATAGCTTGCGGCTTTCGGACGAGCTCAAGTCTGACCTGCAACGTGAAGCTCGTCTTCGTAAGCTTATGACCCGATATGCGGACCATCCCATGGACTCTGCAGACGCGACGCTGGTTTACCTGCCACGGCGCGAGTCTCTGTCCACGATTTTTACCGCAGATCGTGGCGATTTCGGGACGTACCGGATCGAAGGCAAGCGTGCATTCCGAATCCTTCCTGCCAGGGCATGAGGCTGATACGGCTGCGGGATCCCTGACCCCTGTTTTGTGACGGCTGGCACAGGCACCAAAACAGTATCGCCTTTTCTTCGCTTTTTCACTGTCTTTCCGCTGTCGCGTACTGCTACAATCCGAACGAAATGCATTCCAGGCCTTACGTTCTCGCGTCGCCCGCAGGGGCCATGTGCAGGTGCTTGCGGATGCTGATGAGGAGACCCAATGCCTGTACTCGATGACCGCGCCAAAGCCGTAGAACTGGCCCTCAGCCAGATCGAAAAGCAATTCGGAAAAGGATCGATCGTGCGGCTCGGCTCGCGCGAGGCGCTGCTGCCCATCGCGGTGATCTCGACCGGTTCGATCAGTTTCGATGCGGCTCTGGGGGTGGGCGGCGTTCCCCGGGGCCGGGTGACCGAGGTCTTTGGGCCGGAGTCGTCGGGCAAGACGACCATCACGCTGCAGATCATCGCCGAAGCCCAGCGCAACGGCGGCCTGGCGGCGTTCGTGGATGCGGAGCACGCTCTCGATCCCGGCTATGCAAAGAAGCTGGGCGTGGATGTCGATAACCTCCTGGTCTCGCAGCCGGATAACGGCGAGCAGGCGCTGGAAATCACCGAAGCGCTGGTGCGCTCGGGAGCGATTGACGTGCTGGTGGTGGACTCGGTGGCCGCGCTGGTTCCCAAGGCCGAGCTCGATGGCGAAATGGGAGATTCCCACGTGGGGCTGCAGGCGCGGCTAATGTCGCAGGCGTTGCGCAAGCTCACGGGCACGGTTTCGAAGTCGCGGACCGCGCTGATTTTCATCAACCAGATCCGCGAGAAGATCGGGGTCATGTTCGGCAACCCCGAGACCACCACCGGCGGCCGCGCGCTGAAGTTCTATTCGTCGGTGCGCATCGATATCCGCCGTATCGCCGCCATCAAGGACGGGGAAGCGGTGATCGGCAACCGGACCAAGGTCAAGATCGTGAAGAACAAGGTGGCGGCGCCGTTCCGTGAAGCCGAATTCGACATTCTTTACGGCGAAGGCATCAGCCGCGAAGGGGATGTGCTTGACTTGGCGGTGGCCAACAACCTGGTGGAGAAATCGGGCGCCTGGTACAGCTACGGCGGCGAGCGCATCGGCCAGGGCCGCGAGAATGCGCGCGGCTTCCTCAAGGAGAACAAGGACATCTTCGCCAAGATCGACGGCGAGCTGCGCAAGCGGCTCAATATCGGGGCGGTGGCCAAGGCCGAGGTGCCGGAGGTCCCGGTGACGGGCCACGCGGAGGCGAAAGAGGCGGTCCGGCCGCGGCGGGGCTGAGTACCAAATACAATTGCAAAAACGAGGAGTCTGGCGGCTCCTCGTTTTTGTTTTGGCGACGGATAACCGATGACCAGCGGGTGGTTTCGCACAGAATTCTTCCTTGACAAAGCACGGCTGGCGGTTTTCGATGCATCCATGTCAGCGGAGCAAGTGAAAACAACCCGCGGAATCAACCGGCCTTACTCGCGTGCAGGCGGCGCGGTTCTTTGCCTGCTGGTGAGCGCCGCCCTGTGCGGTTGCCGGTTGCGCGTTGAGAATTCAACGCTGGCGCTCGAAGCCGCGACCGCTCCGGTGATCGACCAGGCAGCGGCGGCCTATCGCGATGCCAACGCGCTGCACAACCTGCGTGTCGACTATGATGCGGTGGCGGAGTTTGACGCTCCGGAGACGGTTTACAATCCGCGCAGTATCCAGGTCCTGCTCTCGGACAAGGACATCGAAGCGCGGCTGGCGGTGCTCCAGGGTTTCCAGGTCTATGTCAAAACGCTGTGCGCCATCGTGAGCGGAACAAATCCGAAGGAACTGGGCACAGCATCAGTGAGCGTGGGCGGCAAACTGACCACGCTGGTCAACACGCTGGCGCCGACGATCGAGAAGGCGGCGGGAGCCGGTTCGTCCGGCGGGGTAATTTCGACCGAAAGCCAGAACGCGATCATCACCGGGCTCGACGCGCTGGGCAAATTCCTGATCAACCGGAAGGTGAAGAGCCAGCTGCCGGCGAAGATTGCCGCCATGGATCCTCACGTGCAGGCGTTGGCCACGCTGCTGGAGAGCGACATCGATGTGCTGAAGGCCGTGGAGCAGCGCGATTACGACCGCATCATCAACCTGCAGACGCTCTCGATTCGCAAGGACACGAATCTGGCCGCCTCCGAACGGCGGGCGGAGATCATGAAGCTGCCGGAGATCGTTCGGCAACAGCGAACGGCGAACGAAAAGCTCATTACGCTGCACGCCGCCATCGTTCTGCTGGCCCAAACCCATCAGAAGCTGGCTGCCGAGGCCCAGGGGAAGAATGGCGAATCATTCAAGGAAAAGCTCGAGGACCTGGCCACCGCGGCCAACGAACTTGGGACTTTCTATGCGTCTCTGCCAAGCAAATGAGGCCGGCGCGACGATGAAGGGCTGACCGAGGAGGATAAAAAAGTGAGTACACCGGAATCAGCTGCGATGCCCGGGCCGGTCACCGTTCCGCTGTCTACCGAGCTCCGCCGGTCCTACGAGGATCTCTACGCCAGCATCGAAGCGGCCATTGAGAAAACCCAAGATGCGGCCGTGCTGCAAGCCCTGAATGCCCGGCAAGGCGACGTGGATGACGTTCTCACCAAGGACGACATGTACAAACTGAACGCGAACACGCAGCTTTTTAATGCGCTGCAACAGCAGATCAAGGACACCAACGAGGGGCTGCAGATGCTGCAGAAGCAGATGAGTTCGATTGCCGCCGGATTCAACGAAGCGGGCCAGGTGCTGGGCGCGATCAACAGGGTGCTAAGCCTGATTCCGGGAGTGTAGCTTTTCCACCGTCCCTTCCGTTGCTCTGCGGGCACACGATCTCATGGAATGTTCCTGCGACGCTTATACTGGAGCAGGGCCGCCGGTTCGGCTCCCTGCCACCAGGCCGCATCGGCGATGGTCGGGCCCACATTAAATCAGGCGGCGGCGTCCGTCGTCCTGTTTTCGATACGACCATCACGTGAGATCGCATAACCGAGGTTGAGCACATGCGGACGGCAGTCATCGGCGGCGGCATTGCGGGGCTGGCAGCTGCCTTTGAACTGGAGCGGGCGCGGGGTGCCGATCCCACGGTCCGGTACACCTTGTTCGAGGCGCGCGAGCGGCTGGGCGGCGCGCTGGCCAGCGAGGTCGTCCAGGGGACGGTCCTTGAGCGCGGGCCGGACTCCTTCCTCAGCGAGAAGACCGCCGCGGCCACGCTATGCCGCGAACTGGGCCTGGGCGCCGATCTCATCCCGTCCAACGATGCGCAGCGCAAGACCTACATCCTCGTGGGAAACGAGCTTGTCCCGCTGCCCGACGGACTGATGTTCCTGGTGCCTACCAAGCTAGTGCCTATGGCGCTGTCGCCGCTGTTCAGCTTCCCGACCAAGGCGCGGATGGCGCTGGAGTTACTGATCCCGCCGCGCCGCAAGCGCACGGCGGACGAGTCGGTGGCCAGCCTGGTGTCGCGGCATTTCGGCGCGGAAGCAGTGGATCGGCTGGCGGACCCGCTGCTGTCCGGAATCTACGGCGGCGACGCGGCACAGTTGAGCGCCAGGACGGTTCTGCCGCGCCTGGTTGAAATGGAGCGGGAATACGGCTCATTGACGCGCGGGATGCTGGCGGCGCACCGCAAGATGCGCGCTCGGGCTGCGGCCAACGGGCATAACCCGAACGCCGCCGAGCGGCCGATCTTCACCACTCTCAAGGGCGGCATGCAGGAATTGGTGGAGGCAATTCGCGCCCGGCTGGATTGGGCGGCGGTGCGGCTCTCGACTCCGGTGAACGCGCTGGAGCGGGTTGCCAACGGCTGGATGGTGCACTCGCTGGGAACCGCGGAGTTTTATGATTCGGTCATCGTCGCCTGCCCGGCATGGGCGGCGGGCGTGCTGCTGGCGCCTGTCGACGCCGTGCTCAGCGAACAGCTGGGCGGCATTCCTTATTCGTCCTCCATCACCGTCAACCTGCTGTACGACGAAGACGCGTTGGGAACGCTGCCTGAGGGCTTCGGTTTCCTGGTGCCGGCCAGCGAGCGGCGGTCGCTGCTGGCGTGCACCTTCTCGCATCGCAAGTTCTTAGGAAAGACGGTGCCCGGCAAGGCGGTGATCCGCGCGTTCCTTGGCGGCATGCGCAACGAGGCCCTGCTGGCCGAGAACGACAACGCGCTGGTGGCCATTGTGCGTCATGAGTTGATCGACATCCTGGGCGAAACCGTGGTGGGCATCGGGCTCGATCCGGAATACACCCAGGTGACGCGCTGGCGAAGGGCGATGGCTCAATACGCGGTCGGGCACCAGGAACGGATGGAGCGGATCAATGAGCGCGTAGGCGCCTTGCCGGGGCTACGGCTGGCCGGCAATGCCTACGATGGCATCGGCGTTCCGGACTGCATCCGGCTGGGACGAAAAGCGGCTGCGGAACTGATCCAGAGTGGGGCGGGGTTGAATGTCTGAAGCAGTTTCAGTTGGTCCGGAAAATGGGCGTCTTGCCGGCACCTGAGTGGGGTGCGTCGTGCAGATCGTCGACGATGTCTTCCCTCTGGCTACAACTACATGCGGTTCTGCCGTCCCCTGCGGGGCTAGAAAATGACAGCGGTCAGAGATCGGAGATCATCCCGAGCTGCCGAAACCCTTGTCTTCGCGGGCGGAGACTGCCAGGTCCTCTACGTCCTCGATCGGGCCGGTCAATATTTGCACGGGAATCATCTGGGCGATCTTTTCGCCCGGCTTCAGTTCCACCGGAGTGTCGCCCAGGTTGGTCATGACAATGAGGACTTCGCCACGATAGCCCGCGTCGATGACTCCGGCAGTTGTCGCCAAGCCGCGGGCGGCCATCGACGAGCGGTCGCGGACCAAGAGGCCCAGGGGCACTCCGGTTTGGGGATGGCGCGCCTCAACGGCGATACCGGTGCGGACGCGCAGCGTTTGATGGGGAACAAGGACCGCGCGTTCCAGGGCGAAGACGTCGTAACCCAGGTCCTCGCCGGGATGGGCGACGACGGGCAGGCGGGCGGCCGGATCCATCCGTTTAACTCGAAGCATGTCTCGATGGTATCTGACCAGGCGGAGTTAGCAATGCGGCGGGCGCGATCAGAAAATGCGGATTCCGTCACTTCGGGAGCATGCTGACTTCGTCATCGGCGACGACAGTGGAGGAGGCGCGAGCTATGGCGGCCTGGGGCACGCGGTCGGCCTCGAGCTCAGCGATTCGATTCACAACGATGCGCCTGAGTTCGGCCATGGACTCGGCCTCGAAGCGCGGATCGCGCTCCATCTGCTCCAGAGTGCGGCGAAGGATTTCAATCGTTTCCAATGCAGGGCGGGGAAGCATGAAGGCAAATACTCAGTGCGTTCGATGCGCGACCGAGGATAGAGGAGGTTTGGCGGATCAAGCTTCTGAGCGGGTTACGCCGGACGACGTGAGCCAAATGCCGCGCTCCTTGGTGGCGCGGAGAGCGTGCCGGTCGAAGATCACGACATATTCGCCGTCAGGCAGACCGGAGGGCGCGTTGAGGACGAAGCCGTCCGAGTAACGAAGGCCCTCTTGGTTAGAGGTTTTGCGGGCGAGGACTTCACATTTTGCTTCACGTTCCATTCCTCGCAGAACACCAGGAACCAGGACAACCGAACCCATTCATCGAACCGTTCAGGGAAAGTGCGGGCCGCCCAAGGAGCGGCGCGGCCCGTATTGCAGGGTATTGCACCGGGGCCGGGTGTGCGCAAACGTTTGAGTAAAGGGCTAAACATCAAATCTTCGAATCGATTCGGTTTGATACGAGCCTCTGGCGGATTTGGGCGGCTCAAGCTTTGTCTGCTATTTGATTGACCTGATGCAATTGCACGAACTAATGTTTCCGATCAAGGATCACGGAGAGGGTCCACCGCGGGGGCTGCGAGTTCCGGGAAGGACTCGTGGCCCGCGCCATACCCGACAGGCGCGGGTGCAGGATGGGTAATCAGGTTGGTGGCTGAAACCCGCGATGGCGCGGGTTTCAGCCGTCGGACACAACTCCGGCAAAAGGACCTGTAAGCCGAATTCTGTCGTGTGCGGTCATTCCTCTAGGCGCCGCGTTACCGCGGACGCTCATCAGCGACCTACCCGGAGGTTCCGGCACTTGCTCGAGCCGCCTGTCGCGCACCGGGCCGAGTGCGCAGCCCCGCCTGGCTCTTGCGGCGGCAGCTTCCCTCCCTATTTGGTCTTGCTCCGTGTGGGGTTTACCCTGCCTCCGGCGTTACCGCCGGAGCGGTGCGCTCTTACCGCACCTTTTCACCCTTACCCCGATTCCCACGTCCCAAAACCGGGGACCTGGGGCCCGGGGCGGTATGTTTTCTGTGGCACTGGCCGTCTACGGGCCTTGACGCCCGCATCCCGGACGTTATCCGGCACACTGCCCTGCGGAGTTCGGACTTTCCTCCCCCGGCGCTTCACGCTTTCGCGCAAAACTCCGGCAGCGACCGCCCGGTCCTCCTGCCGGTATCCAGTTTACAGGGGTCAGGGATCAGGGGTCAGGTTTTGGCGCCGGGCTTGGGATTGTTGCGCATGGCTTTGTGGATGACTTTCCAGCGCGCGCGGGCCTCGCTCATGAGGCGCTTGTCGGCTTTGCGGTCTAGGTAGTCGAGCTCGCGTTGCATTTTCTGGTAGTTCTCCAGACGGCCCTGGTCGATTGAAGATGCGCACACCGCGCATCCCGGCTCCCCGGTATGGGTGCAGTCGCGGAAACGGCAGTTGGCGGCGAGTTGGCGCACGTCGTCGAAGCCGGCATCGAGATGTTCCGTAGAGGCCCACAACTGCACTTCGCGCAAACCGGGCATGTCGATCAGGAGCCATCCGCCGGGCATGAGGAACATCGAACGCGCGGTGGTGGTGTGCCGCCCGCGGTGGTCATCGGGACGCACCTCGCGCGTGGCCTGGCGCTCATCGCCCAGCAGGCGGTTCAGGATGGTAGATTTACCTGCGCCCGACGAGCCGATGAGGGCCGCGGTTTCGCCGTGCTGCAGCATTTTCTCGAAGCCGCTGAAGCCGTCGCCGGTCTGCGCGCTCACTGGCAGCACCGGCGCGCCGCTCCAGAGACTGAGCCGGCGCATGATGCCGGGCAGGTCGCTGCGGTAATCGGGAGCGAGGTCGGACTTGTTGAGCAGGATCACCGGCCGCGCCCCGCTTTGCCCGGCCACAACCAGGTAGCGCTCCAGGCGCCGCTTGTTGTAGTCACGGTCGAGGCCGCTGACGATGAACAGCACGTCGATGTTCGCGGCCAGCACCTGTTCGGTCGTAGCGCGGCCTGGTCGGCGCCGCGACAGGATCGTGCGCCGATCCAGCACCTCCTGGATCACGGGCGCGCCGGTTTCGAGCGCCACCCAGTCGCCGACCACCGGCCAGGCAGAAGCGGATTGCCGCAGCCGCCCGCTTATGGAGGCGCCGGCCTGACCCGCTTCAGTCCACACCAGAAACCGCTCGCGGATGGCCGCGGCCACGCGGCCCGGCACACCCGTATACGGCTGGCTTGAGAAAAAGCCACTCCAACCCAATCGTTCAAGTCGCACGGGGAACATCCTCTCGGTGAGAAGGTCAGACACACCTCACCGCTCAGGCGGCGAGGCGAGAAAGGAGAGGACGAATTAGACAGTTTCCGACAGCGGCGCTCCGTGGACTGCGCACGAACAGTATCTCGTTCGCGCTCTGACGATGCACTGCCAAATGTAGCAGAAATCTTCGATTTCCTCCCATGGACAAATGAATCGAGATGCCTGTTGTAACATCCATCTGCCATAGCAAACACTCGCTGCCCTGGCGAGTTTCCCCGGTTCACTCTAGTAAGCAAGGAGAACCCATGAAGATCATCGTCCTGATCGCTCGGATCCTGCTCGGCGCGATCTTTGTATTCTTCGGCTCCAACCTTCTGTTCCACTTCCTTCCCAATCCGCCGATGCCGCCCAGCCCAATGAAGGACCTCATGACCGTCCTGTTTTCGACCCACTACATCGAAGTGGTGGGATTCTTCCAGGTGCTTGGCGGCCTGCTGGTGTTCATCAATCGTTTTGTGCCCCTGGGCTTGATCATCCTGGCAGCGGAGATCGAGAATATCCTGACGACCCATATTTTTGTGGCGCACGGTAACGGGCTTTTCCCCCTGCCGATCGTGGTGGTGCTGCTGTGGTTGCTGGTGTTCTGGAGAGTGCGTTCGTCGTTCGCTGGAGTGCTTGCGTCCACCGGCGCGGCTTGATGGCTTCTACAATTGAGGCATGATTGAGTACCTCTACCTCGGCCGGGTGGCCTATGACGAGGCGCTGCGGCTCCAAGAGGAATTGGCCGGCCTACGTTACCAGGGGCGGATCGAAAACGTTCTGCTGCTGCTGGAACATCCTCCGGTGCTGACGCTGGGGCGCAATGCCAAGCGATCCAATGTGCTGGCTTCCGATAACATGCTGGCGGCGCGCGGCGTGACCCTTCACGAGATCAATCGGGGTGGCGACGTCACCTATCATGGGCCCGGACAGCTCATCGGGTATCCCATTTTCGATCTCCGCAGCCTCCACAGTCCGAGCGGGACCCGCATGGGTCCCGTCGACTTTGTGCGCCAGATGGAGGAGGCGCTGATCCGCCTCTGCGGTACATATGGAGTTCGGGCCGGGCGCATTCCCGGGCTAACAGGTGTGTGGTGCGGCGTCTCCGAGCCTCAGCTCTCGAGCAAAGAATCCAAAAAAATCGGGGCGATCGGGATTCACGTGTCGCGCGGCATCACCTCGCATGGATTCGCCTTCAACGTGACGACCAACCTGGAAGATTTCCGGCTGATCAATCCGTGCGGCATTACCGACCGGGAGGTCACGAGCCTGGAGCGCGAGGTGGCGAGCCCGGAGCGTGTGCCGGCGCTCGAGTCGATCGCCCATGAGGCCGCGCGCCAGTTCGGCATCGTCTTCAAAACGCAGATCCTGGCGGTGGAGAGCCTGGACGACCTTCGCGGGCAGGCTGGGGCGTCGCGCCCAGCACCGGAGGGCCAGGACACGCCGCTCGAGGTTCCGCGGGAAGTCGAGCGTCTGCGGGGAGTCCCGGAGAGGCCGGTACGCTCCTGAACAGGTTCCTTTCCCACCCTAGCCGAAAAACAAAGGCGCGGCGAGGGTGGGGCACCAAGGACAGGCCACCCAAGCTCGAGATTTATAATCCGGCAGGAAATGTGGACGCTCCTTGCGTCCCGGATTGCGGAGAGAACGATCTATGACCATCGACGTCGTCATGCCCCAGTTGGGCGAATCGATCTTTGAGGGCACCATCACCAAGTGGCTCAAAAAGACCGGCGACGCCGTACAGAAGGACGAGCCGCTCTTTGAGATCTCCACCGATAAAGTTGACGCCGAGATTCCGGCGGTGGTTTCCGGAGTGTTGAGCGAGATCAAAATTCCCGAAGGCGAAACGGTGCAGGTGGGAACGGTGGTGGCGGTCATCGGGGGTGAAGCGGCCGTGGCGCAGCCCGACGGCTCACCCCCAAAAGAGGCGGCTGCATCGGCATCACCGGGGACCGAAGCGCGCGCCGTAGCGCCGCCGTCGCCGGCTTCGCTCGCGTCGCCCGCGGCGCCGGCCGAGCCCGGCCCATCGATAGGAGGCGAAAAGGTCCGCTCATCTCCGCTGGTGCGGCGCATGGCGCGCGAGAACAACATGGACCTGGGGCAAATCGCGGGCAGCGGTTTAGAGGGCCGCGTCACCAAGGAAGATGTTCTGCGCTACATGGAGCAACGCGGTTCGACTTCAGCGCCCACACCGGCTGTCGTGCCCGGCGCGCCATCGACGGTGACTCCGGCCGCGGCGACAACCGCGCCATCGACTCTATCCCAGGCGCCGGCCGGCAGCGAAGGCCTGGCGCCGATGTCGCGCATGCGCACCATCATTGCGGAGCGCATGGTGGAGAGCCGGCGCATCAGCCCCCATGCCTACTCGGTGTACAAGATCGACATGACCCGCATCGCGCGCCTGCGCGAGCGCGAGAAGGCCGGCTTTGAGCAGCGCGCCGGCGTCAAGCTCACCTACATGCCGTTCATCGCTGCGGCGGTGGTGGAGGCGCTGGGCAAGTACCCCATCCTGAATTCGTCGCTCGAAAACAGCTCGATCCGTTATCACCGGAACGTGCACCTGGGTATCGCGGTGGCGCTGGAATGGGGTCTTATCGTGCCGGTGGTCACGCGCGCCGAAGATTTGAGCTTCATCGGGCTGGCGCGGGCGATCTCCGACCTGGCGGAGCGCGCGCGCACGAAAAAACTGAAGCCCGAAGAGGCGTCGGGATCGACGTTTACACTGACCAACTCCGGGGTGTTCGGGGGCGAGTTCGGCACGCCGATTATCAATCAGCCCGAGGCCGCCATTCTTGGCATCGGCGGCTTGCACAAGGAACCCGCGGTGCTCACCGACGCCGAAGGCAACGACACGATTGCAATCCGCTCGATGCAGCAATTCTGTATCGGCTTCGATCATCGTCTTGTCGACGGCGCCGATGCGGGGCGCTTCATGCTCGAGGTGCAGAAGACGCTGGAGGGGTGGGACAAGCCGATCGGATGAGCGCGAGCGACGGACGAGTGAGCCTTGTGGATTCCCGCCTTCGCGCCAGAAAAAGTCCGGAAGACGGGCCACGATTTGTGGTCAGGCGAGCGAAAAGGCGCCGCCGGCGAGGTCGCGCGCGACTTGTTCCAGGTTCTCGGGACGGCCGAGGTCGCGCCAGTAATACTCATCGGCGCGGAAGCCAAGGATCTTTTCCCTTTCGGCGGCTAGGCGGATATAGCTCGTGATGATCGAAAACACGCCCTCATCGGTGAGCTTCTCGAAGATGCGCGGGGAGATCACGTGAATGCCCCCGAAGGCCAACGCCTGCAGGCCGGGCTCCTGTTCCAGCTCGCCCGGGCCCGCACGCCCGTGAAACTGTCCGCTGTCGTCGAAGAGCAAAGGCCGGGAGGTCGGCCGCGCCTGGACGGCTAACGTCGCAAGAGCACCATGTTCGCGATGAAACGCCACCATGCGGGCGAGGTCGATGGTGCTGATGACATCGACATTGTGGACCAGGAACGGCTCATCGTGGCCGCCCTCGAGAAAGAACCACATGGCTTTCTTCAATCCGCCGCCGGTATCGAGTAGAACGTCCTCGTGCGAAATCGCAATGCGCATTCCGAACTTCCGGTTCGCTTCGATATAGTCGATCACCATGCCGGCGAAGTGATGGACGTTGACGATCGCTTCGCTCACTCCGAAAACGCGCAGGCGTTCGAGCGTGATCTCCAGCATGGTCCGGCCGCTGACTTCCACCAAGGCCTTTGGGCAATCGTCGGTGAGCGGGCGCAGGCGCGTGCCCAGGCCGGCGGCAAACACCATGGCCTTCATTGGGCCATGCTCTCCAACTCGACGTGACGAACCGCCACTTCCACGCCATTACCCGCGCGCAGGTGCTTTGCCAGTTGCTCAGCGAGGAACACCGAACGGTGCTGGCCGCCGGTGCAGCCAAACGACACCATCAAATCCTTGAATCCGCGCGCCTGAAAGTTCTTCACGGCCGCATCGACGAGGGACATCACGTTGGACAGAAACTGGTGCACGCCCTCCTGCTGATTCAGGTACTCGATCACCGGTGCATCTTTGCCGGTCAACCGCTTGAACCGCTCCTCGCGCCCGGGATTGGGCAAGCTGCGCGCATCGAAAACAAATCCTCCCCCATTGCCGGACTCGTCAGTGGGCATCTGGTGATGGAATGAAAAACTGAAGACCCGGACCGTCAAAACATCTTCGGAAGAAGCCATCGACAGAAGCTTTTCCGAACCCAGCATGCCCTGGAAGGCTTCCATCAGGGCGGGCAGCGCGACGGGCAGTTTGACGTTGTGCGCCAGCCAGCGCAGGTTCTTGAGCGCGTAGGGCACGCTCTGCAGGAAGTGCGCCTTGCGCTCGTAGAATCCGCGGAAGCCATAGGCCCCCAGCGCCTGCATGATGCGGATGTAGACGAACCCGTAGTAGTGCTCCATGAAGGCGGCGCGATCGACCGGGATATACGCCGCCAGGCGATCGAGATAATGATCGAGCAGTTCCTGACGCAGCGGCGGCGTCAGATCGGCCTTGCCGTCGAAGAGCAGCGAGGCGATGTCATATTGCAATGCGCCTTTGCGGCCGCCCTGGTAGTCGAGGAAGAACGGATCTCCGTCGCGCAGCATGACATTGCGCGACTGGAAATCGCGATAGAGAAAGAAGTCATGCGGAGCGGTGAGCAGGAATTTCGTCAGCCGCGCGAAGTCATTCTCCAGCGCCTGCTCGCTGAAGGGGATGCCCGCGAGGCGCAGAAAGTAGTACTTGAAATAGTTCAGATCCCAGGAGATGGACTGGCGATCGAAGCTGGCGCGTGGATAACAGACCCTGTAATTCAGATCCCGGCCGGCCTCCACCTGGAAGCGGGGCAGCACGGACACGACTTTGCAATAGGCCTCGACGGCGGCGGGCGCGATCGTATCGCCGCTGCGGTTTCTGCCCAGGAGTTCGAAGAGCGTCATGTCGCCGAGGTCTTCTTCGAGGTAGGCCCCGTGCGCCAGGTCTTCGGCGTAGATTTCCGGAACCGGCAATCCGTGGCGCCGGAAATGTTTCGTGAACTCGAGGAAAGCGACATTTTCCTCGCGCACCGGGTACACGATGCCGATGGCGCTCGCGCCGGGCCCGGACAGCCGCAGGATGGCCCGGCCCGAGCCGCCCAGCTGGCCCTGGAGGGGCTTGATTTGTTCCGGCGGCCGGTTGAAATGCCGCTCGTAAAGCTGTTTCAGAACTTCCATGAACTCTCGCGGGAAGTGGAATGGACTGTTGTCAAGAGTATCTAGCGCGGCGCGCATGGGGCAAGGCGCGGATCAAGCGTTGATTCGGCCCCATTGGTTCGGATAGTTTGGGAATGGAGCTTCCCTTGGACATTTACCTGGTGGACGGCACGTACGAATTGTTCCGGCACTATTACGCGGTGCCGTCGGCGCGCGATGCGGACGGGCGCGAGGTGGGCGCGGTGCGCGGCGTGCTGGCGTCGTTGCTCGCCATGATGAAGGACGGCGTGACACATATTGCCGTCGCCACCGATCACGTGATCGAGTCGTTCCGCAACGGATTATGGGCGGGGTACAAGACCTCCGAAGGGGTTCCGCCGGACCTGATGGAGCAATTTTCGCCCCTGGAAGAGGTGCTGGCGGCGGCGGGCATCACGGTGTGGCCCATGGTGGAGTTCGAGGCCGACGATGCCCTCGCCACCGCTGCCGCCAAGGCCGCCGAAGACCCCCGCGTGGAACGGGTGATCATCTGCACGCCGGACAAGGACCTGGCTCAGTGCGTGCGCGGCATACGCGTAGTGCAGCTGAACCGGAGAACCAACGCGATATGCGACGAGGGCGGCGTGGTGCAGAAATTTGGTGTCCCGCCGGCGTCGATTCCGGATTACCTGGCCCTGGTTGGGGATTCGGCGGACGGCTACCCCGGGCTGCAAGGATGGGGGGCGAAGTCATCAGCCGCGGTGCTGGCTAAATTCGGCCATATTGAAGCCATTCCGGCCGATTTCCGGGTTTGGAACGTGAACGTCTCCGGAGCCAGTACGCTTGCCGGTACACTGGCGCGCGACATGGAACGCGCATTGCTCTTTCGCACCCTGGCGACGTTGCGCACCGATATTCGGTTGTTTGACGACGTGGATGAGTTGCGCTGGAAGGGACCGGCGGATGGGTTCGATGAGATTGCCAGGGGGCTGGATACAGCGGTTACCGGAAGCCGGCGTTTCCCGCGGGGACGGCGCACACGGAGCGTTCCCGAGCCGGAGTTGAAGGAATGAGCTAACCCAGGTCTCAAAATCGAGACCTGGGGCACCCATTGCAGTTGAAGGATGAGGCAGCGGGTCCGTGGTCTCCCACCCTGGCGGACAAAAGCGTCCGCCAGGCCACCCCATCGACAAGGACGTCGATGTGGACCCAGGCGGAATGTCGGTATCAGGCAGTCATGGCTGCCGGACGAAGCTCAATTGGGCCCAGACCGGAAGGGCTTACGCGAGCCGGGGGCATGGGGATGGGCTGAACCGCATGCGGGAACAACAAGTCGTGAATCCGCTCGTGGGAAAAAAGCCAGCTCGACGGCAGCGCCTCGATCTCGGTGCAGCCGGTATCCGGAGCGGTCCATTGATATTGCTCGCAAAGGACGGCCTCGCCCAGCCGTTCAGCGGCCTCGCGCATGCGGCGGGCAATATCCGCGGGCGTGGCGAGGTAGATGCGCGGCAACTGGTTGAGGGCGACCCCCTCGAACTGTACCAGGCAATAGACGGTGCGCTCGCCGTGAATGTCGAGCCACAGGGCGATGGCTCGGTGGATGTCGGTCTTTTTCCCGCTCAGTTGGGCGGCGCGCTGGAGGTAGGACTCAGCCAGGCGCCAGCGACCGTCATCGCTCGCCTTGACGCCGATCTTAAGGAGATTTCCCCCTTTTGTGACCACCAGATCGTACCAAGGCTTGTCGTGGCCGGCCTGATTCATGACATCGAATCCGCAGCGCGCGAACTGGGCCGCGGCGATTCCCGCAGCTCCCACGGTCATCGGCCAAGAACCCGCCTTGACCGGTGCGGCAGCATGAAGCGGCATATTCTCTCTCCTTGGATGGGCGGCGGGGCACCGATGGCGAGCTTTTTGCCTGTTGCGACCTGGACGAAGTCCGTCAGTTTTGGTCGCCGACGGCAGCCACCAGGCGATGAGCCCTGGAGACCCATTTAAATTATTTATCGGCTGAACATGACCGGGAACATGCGCCAGAGCAAACTTCGGAGGTTATTTTCGAAGCCCTCGGGGGAGGTACCCGTGCCTTGATCAGGAGACACGTTTTATACACGTACTAATTTTGTGTATGTCGATTAGTCACACAAAAAAGATAACCTACGCAATATTACCAATGGAATAACTCGATTGTGGGACGTTCCTTTCGTGCTGTGAAGGTTCCGGCTTGGGAATTCATTCCCCTTTTACATCTGTCGTGTATCGATGGCTGATCCGGGATTTATCCCGTCGCCCCGGACCCCATCCTCCTTCCCTGGAGCGTCCCCATGGCTGACATCGTTACCTCGGTAGAAGTCCTTCCCCATCAGGGAGTAACCCTTCTCGACAAGAAAATGAAGAAGACCCCCGCGTGGATCAGCGGCGCCATCGTCCTGGTCGCCCTGGTGGGCGGGCTGGGTTACATCGGTTTCCATGTCGCCCGAGACCTTGGCGGTACCACGCTGGGGAGCATCTGGCCTTACATGCTGCTGGGCACCGCGCTGGCCATCGCTCTGGCGTTCGAATTCGTGAACGGATTCCACGATACCGCCAACGCGGTGGCCACGGTTATCTACACCCATTCGCTGGAGCCCAACATCGCGGTGGTGTGGTCGGGGCTCTGCAACCTGACCGGGGTTCTTACTTCGGCTGGAACGGTGGCCTTTACCATCATCACCCTGCTGCCGGTGGAGCTGATTCTCAAGGTAAGTTCGGGCGCGGGGTTTGCCATGGTCTTTGCGCTGCTGATTGCCGCGATTCTATGGAATTTGGGCACTTGGTGGCTGGGTCTTCCCGCCTCCAGCACCCATACCATGACCGGCTCGATCATCGGCGTCGGGGTCGCCAACCAGTTGCTCAACAGCAGCATGGAAGGCACATCGGGCGTGGACTGGGAGCAGGCCTCCAAGGTGTTCAAAGTGTTGCTGGTGTCCCCCCTGGTGGGATTCGGCTGCGCCGCGTTGCTGTTCCTGCTGGCCAAGGCCCTGGTGAAGTTTCCCGAGCTCTTCACCGCCCCCAAGGACAATACGCCGCCCCCGTTTCCCATCCGCGCCCTGCTGGTGCTTACGTGCACGGGTGTGAGCTTCTTTCACGGGTCGAATGACGGGCAGAAGGGCATGGGGCTGATCATGCTCATTCTCATCGGCACCGTGCCCACCGCTTACGCGCTGAATCATACCGTCAGCGCGCACGATTTACAGGACTTCATCGCCGCTTCGGAACGGGCCGGTTCCATTGTCAATGCCCATGTGAACCAGGACGCCATCCTGGGCCCCGACGCCCGGCAGGAGCTGACCGATTACTTGCGCACCAAGAAGCTGCAGCCGGTAACCATGACCGCACTCCGTGAGCTCATTGGCGACGTCGAAGGCGATGTGAAGGCCTACGGCGACTACCGGCACGTTCCGGCGTCGCAGCAGACCAATATCCGCAACGACCTGTACGTGACCAGCGAGACCCTGCGCCTGTTGGCCAAGAACCACCAGGGGAACTTCAGCGCCGATGAGACCGCCGCACTGAACAACTACAAAAAGCATGTGGACAAGGCCACCAAGTTCATCCCTTCGTGGGTGAAGGTCGCCGTGGCGCTGGCACTAGGGCTGGGGACCATGGTGGGCTGGAAGCGCATTGTGGTTACGGTGGGCGAGCGGATCGGCAAGGAACACCTGACCTACGCCCAGGGCGCAACGGCCGAACTGGTGGCCATGGGCACGATCTTCGCGGCGGATAACTGGGGGCTGCCGGTCAGCACCACGTGCTCAGCTCCGGCGTTGCGGGCACCATGGCTGCCAACAAAAGCGGACTGCAATTCGCGACCATCCGGAACATTGCCGCCGCATGGATGTTCACGCTGCCGGCGGCGGCGTTGCTGTCGGGGCTGCTGTTCGCGCTGTTCCGCAGCTTCATGGGCTGATTGCCGGTGTAGTGGCTTTGGAAAAACGGGGCGTCGGCTTTTGCTGACGCCCCGTTTTTAGTTGGTTTTCCCAGCCGCGCATGGCCCCGCCTCGTTCCGTTACCATAACTGAGGTGCCTACGGAATGAGTCTGAAAGCCAAGCTGGAAGCTGTGATTTACGCTGCGGAGGAGCCGGTGACGCTGAACCAGCTCGCCGCATTATTTGCTGCGGATGCGCTGGAGTGGAAAGCGGCCCAGGAAGTGGCCGCCGCCGAGCAGACGGCAGAGGTCGCCGCGGCGGCGGAAACGCTGCCGCTGATTGAGGAACAGGAACCAAGGGAACAAGGGAACGAGGCAACAACG
>CAVREL010000047.1:0-46765 GCA_963720105.1 uncultured Acidobacteriota bacterium
CTACCACGTATTGCTATTCGACCAGGATCGCGGTCCCCTGCGCGACAAGCGATTTCAGGCTGCCCGGCAACAGGGCTACACGGGTTTCGCCGGGAGCGGACTCCTTCAGTATCCCTAAGAGCAATGTTCCTCCGCGAAGTGGGAAATGAGGGATATAAGGACGAATATCACCTGGCGCGCAGGACCGTCCACGACTTTCATTCCGATTATTGTGCAGGGAGCCGGGCGAGCCCTGTGATGATGGTCACTCCGTGGACCGAGCTAACTGGCTCTCGGTCGCGGACCGACCCTAGTGATCTCCCATCCTCGCGCCAGAAAGAGGCGCGAGGACGGGCATGGAGAGCTGGCTACTTTTGCAGCGGGGTCGTGTCCGTGATGGTAAATGCGGCCTCTGATTTCGCTTCCGTCTCCTGGGGCTGAGCGCCGCCGATGCTCAGCATGTATTTGCCGGCGAGAATGGCGCGGTTACCTTGATCGTCGACGCTCGACAGCGAACGCGGATCGATCCTGAGCGTCACATCCTTGCTCGCGCCCGGCGCGAGCGTGATGCGCTCAAAGCCCACCAGCGAGTGAATCGGCCCGCCCTGCTGCGGCGTCTTCATGTAAGCCTGAACCACCTCGTCGCCCGCCGCCTTTCCGTTGTTGGTCACCGTCACGGTCGCCGTGAGGGGCTCGCCGGCTTTCAGCGTTTCTGTCGACAGCTTCACCGCCCCGAACTTAAACGTCGTGTAGCTGAGGCCGTAGCCGAAGCCCCACAGCGGCTTGCCTTCGAAGTAGCGATACGTTCGCCCATGCAGCGAGTAGTCGGTAAAACCCGGCAGCCCGTCAAGTGAAGAGTAGAACGTGACCGGCAAGCGCCCGGCAGGATTATTGGCGCCGGCCAGGGTGCGGGCAATCGCCGTGCCTCCTTCCACGCCGGGATACCACGCTTCGAGGACCGCCGCGGCGTGCTGGTTGGCCCAGTTGAGCGCCACCGCGCTGCCGCTCTGCAGGACTACGATGAGCGGCTTGCCCGTCGCGGCCACGGTTTCCAGCAGTTTTTCCTGCGGCGCGGGAAGGTCGAGGCTGGTGCGATCGCCGCCCTCAAATCCGGGAATCTTGATGCGCATCTCTTCGCCTTCCAACTGCGGCGACAAGCCTACGAACGCGACCACCACATCGGCTTCCTTGGCGCGCGCCACGGCTTCATCCAGCTGTGCCTCCGCGGGAGCCTGCCATTTCAGGGTGAGGCCGCCGCCGGCACGATCGCCGGAGTGGGAGTATTCGAGCTGAAAAGCATGCTCTTTCGTGTCGGCGAAGTCGAAGGGGATCTCCGGCGGGTGAGGGAAGCTCATTACTGGCGGCGCGGTCGGGGAGGCGCCTGTCGCGGCTCCGCCCGCGCGATGGGTTGGTCCGGTTGTGGACTGCTGCAGGGTCCCGCGCAGCGAACCTTCGCTGATCACCTTGCCGTCGAGAAGCAGCCGGTAGCTCTCGATCGGAGAATAGGGAAAACTGTCGCCCGGCTCGAGCGAGAACACATAATGTCCGGGCGCCGGAACCGCCAGCGTGCCGGTCCAGCGGACCGAGTAATCGAAGGTGTCAACCTCGGGGGCGGGCTTGGCGTTTTCCCAATCCGCCTGGACTGCCGGCTCGGTTTCAACCGCGACCGGGCGGCCTGTCCAATCCGAGGTGGCGAAGAATTCCGTCTTCAGCCCTTTGTTCAGTCCGAAAGCCGAGCGGGGAACCGGCACCCCGACGCCTTCAGCCAGCGTCGATCCTTGCGCATACAGAATCGGCGAAGTACGAAATTCCTTTTCGATTCCCTCCAGAGGCGTGACCGGATGGAACGGAGTGCCGACGTAGTTGCCGAGAATTGAAGTCAGCTGATCGGCGGTCGGTCCGATGACGGCGATCTTTCCCGGCGCGCTCTTGAGCGGCAGCACGCCATTGTTTTTCAGCAGCACGATGCTCTCTTCTGCAGCCTTGCGGGCGATGGCGCGATGCTTTTCAGAAGCGCTGTCGGAGAAGGGAATCTTGTCCAGCGGATTGGATCCTTGCGGGTCAAACAGCCCAAGCTGGAAACGGGCGGCGTAGAGGCGTTCGGCGGCCTGAGTCACAAGGTCTTCCGAGACCAGCCCCTGGTGGACCGCGTCAGCCAGAGTGTTAAAGCCGGGCGTCCAGATGCTGCAGGAGAGATCGGTGCCTGCCTCGAGGGAGAGGGCCGCCGAGTGGGTGATGTCGGGCGTCTTCTTGTGCCCCTGATTCACGTCCACGATGGCTCCGCAGTCGGAGACGACGAAGCCTTTGAATCCCCACGCATCGCGCAGGTGCTCTTTGAGCAGCATTTTGTTGGTGCAGGCGGGCCATTCGTCGATGGAGTTATAGGCGCACATCACCGATTGCACATGGCCTTCAGTGACCGTGGCGCGAAAAGCCGGCAGGTAGGTTTCCTCAAGATCGCGCGCCGAAGCATCGACATTGAATCCGTGTCGCAACTGTTCCGGTCCGCTGTGCACCGCAAAATGCTTGCTGGTGGCCACCGCCTTGAGATGGTTCAGGTCGTCGCCCTGCACGCCGGTGACGAAAGCGATGCCCAGGCGGCCGGTGAGGAACGGGTCCTCGCCGTAGGTCTCCTGGCCGCGGCCCCAGCGCGGGTCGCGGAAGATATTGATGTTAGGCGACCAGAAGGTCAGTCCGTAAAAGATGCGGTGATTGTCCTCGCGCTGCGCCTGGTTATACTTTGCGCGCGCCTCATCGGCGATGATGTCGCCCATGCTGTGCACCATCGAGCGGTCCCACGTGGCGGCCATGCCGATGGCCTGGGGAAAGACGGTCGCATAGCCGGCGCGGGCCACGCCGTGCAGCGCCTCGTTCCAGGTTTGGTAATCGGGGATGCCGAGGCCGGGAATTGCGGTGGCCCAGTCTTCCAGTTGGGCAGCCTTCTCTTCAAGGGTCATCTGGCTGACCAGCGCATGCGCCCGCTCGCGCGCGGAAAGATGCTTGTCGAGCCATGCCGGCTGTTGCGCGGGCGTCAGGGCCGCCGTTATCGAAAAGGCAAGCGCGAAAATGAAAACACAGCGGCGAAGAGACATCGGACGTTCCTCCCCTGCAGCGTATAGATGTCTGCCAATGTACTAGGGCAGGGGCAGAATTGGCTAGCTTTATCGGTTTACTTCCGAGATTGTCGGTTTAGACGCGGTATTCGAGACTTTCGTCGGCGGGGAGCGAGAGGTTCTCCGCGGACGCACTCATCCGCTCGAACTCCGGGAGGCCATGAAGGGGTGCGAGGCGCGGATCGGCAAGCATCTGGAAGAACCACGGGCAGCGCGCGAGGTCGGCAGCTTTCAATTCCGAGACGGCCTCGTCTGCGGCGCCCAGCGCGGCAAAGGCCGCGGCGGTGAAAGACCGCAGCACGAAGCGCTCGCGGCTGATCCATTGCAGGCGCTCGAGCGTATCATGCGCCTCCTCCCGCCGGCCGGCGCAGGCCAGCGCGTAGGCATGAATGGCCACCGCCAGGTCGAAATAGGGAGTGCGGCGAACCAATTCCCCGGCTAGATCTGTAGCGCGCTGTGCCTGGCCATTGAACGCCAGGATGAGCGCGCCGCACAGTTGCGTGGTTTCGTGATCGGGGAACAGCGAGAGGGCCTTCTCAATGGCTTCCACGCTCTTTCCGGAGCAGCCGGCAAGATGCCGCGTCCATGCGAGGCAGGCGTGTATCCAGGGAGAGCAGGGATCGACGACCAGCGCCGATCGTAGCCATTCCAGCGCCTCATCGAAGCGCTGCCGGCTGAGCGCAAACATGACGCGAAGCCGGGTTGTCGAGGGGTCGTGGGGAAGATCGGTAGAGGCCGAGAAAAGATCGAGCGCTCCGCCCAGGTCGCGATCGATTTGGAACTTGATCCAGCCCAGAATCGGCAACAGCGCCGGCGCGGCAGTGCTCGCGTCGGCAATTGAATCCCGGATGTGGCGGACCTGTTTTGCGGTTGCATCGGGAGAAAGAAATCCGTAGAACTCCTGGGTGACGCAGAGATGAGCCAGATCAATCTGGGCCGAAACCAGCGACGGATCCAGTTCCGTGGCCTGGATGAGATGCTGCATGCCCTCCTGCATGCGGTGGCGTTCGTGGGTCTGCCACTCCTGATGGCCACGGAGAAAGATCTCGTGCGCATCGGGCTTGAAGGTCCTGGAGATGGAGGCGTCCGGTTCAGGCGAGAATTGTCCCTCGAGTCGAAACACAAGACGCTGCACGAGCTCCGATTCCAGCCCCAGCACCTGGTCGCGGCTTGCCAGCATGTCCTCTACCCAGAGCTGGGTTCCATCCTGAACCCGAATCATCTCGGCGCGCAGGCGGTAGTGGGTAGGCAGGGCGAGCAGCGTTCCGGCCAGTACGAAGTCGGCTTGCAGGGCTTCGCCCACCTGCGCGGCGGCGAGGCCGCGGCGAGCAAGGGTAAACGCGGAGTCGCGCGCCATCACCGAAAACCACGAGGGCTTCATCGCCGTGAGCCGGGTGGTGACTTCATCGGCAATTGCGGGGCCAAGATGCTCGGGCACATTGCGCCCGGAAGCGAAAGGCATAATGACCAGGCGCCATGCAGCGCAGGCCGGGGAGCCGGTTCGCTCAACCGGACCGATCATGCGATAGCCGCGCTTGTAGATGGTCTGAATGCATTGCTCCGGCTCGAGACGCGCGCGCAGCGACGAAACGCAGCGGGGCACGCTGTCGGAGGTGACATGCACGTCGCCCCATAGAGCATGTTTCAACTGTGCGGGCGTCACCACCTGGCCATCGTGCGCGAGAAGAAAACGGAGAGCGCCCAGTTCTTTGGGAGGCAGATGAATTTCGACTTCGTTGCGATACAGGCTTCCGTCGGGGCACAACCGGAGATTGCCAAAAGTGAATTCCGGCTCGCTCAGATCCGGCTGCGTTGAGGTCGGGAGCTTCATCGGGCCACACTCTTGCTGTCTTGTGTCCAGCCTCTGATCGCAGTTTCAAAACCACAACGACGAATCAGCGGCGGACCCAAGCCAACCGTTGAATGACCTCGGGGAAGACGTTCAACAAACCAGCTCTTTTATCTCACAGGGCCCGTGGTTGAATGATTGAGGTAAATTATGAACCCGAAACGGTTTAGAACACAAATGCAAACCGGGCTTTCGGTTACCAGAGGATTGCGCCGCGGTTACTGAAGAATCAAGGCCTGCGCCAAGACTGGTCAAACCCTAGTCTTTTGGCTTGAAGGCGTACGACAGTCCCATGGTGAACTGGAACGAGTTGCGCTTGGTGGAGGGCGGCGGATCGTTCAAGTAGGTATCGATGGTTCCCACGCTGAATCCGAGATTCTTGTAAGTGGGAAACGTCACCACGTTGGTCTCGCTGGCCGAGTAGGCGCGTGGGGTGTTGTAGGCGGGGATGAAGGCGAGGTTCTGTGTATAGGTGAGCAGTTTCGTATGGAGCAAATACGAGATCGAAAATGTCGATCCGATCAAATTCTGGTTGGTTCCTGTAGTGCCAATGAATTGTTGTTTCTCATATTGAATAGTCCCTTTCAGGTCCAGCTCCTGTTTATCGGTTTTGATCGCCGTCCATCCCCATCCGCCGCCATAGATCTGCTGAAGTTGCAGGTCCTGGGCGAAGTTGTGGTCGAAGGCCGCCTGACCGAGAGCGAAGAACCGCGATGATACGTACTGATCGCGTTCGCCGTCGATGTGGTAGATCGCGGATTTGATGCTCGGGGTCCCGGGCTGGGTGATCTTGCCGTAGGATCCGGTGAAGTCGGCGGAGGTGCGGTTACGGGGATCGAGCCAACTGACCGTGGGCACCACGCGCACCAGGCCCACTCCGCCGGAAACCGTGTACTGGTTCTGGGTGGATTTCACCAGGGTCGCGCCGGCCGTGGCCGCGCCGTTCCACCCGGCAAAGAAGCTCGGCTCGTGAAAGAGCTGTTTATCCAGGGTCGGCCCGTCGACGATGTATTGCGCGTTCTTCACCGGGATGGGGGCAACCGGGGCCGCGCCTTCTGTGTGCACGGTCACAGCCTGGCCGCTGACGTCGACGTTTCCTTCGGGAATTTGCCGGGCGTTCTTTTTGCCGCGCAGTTTCACATTTTTGTCGAGTACGGCAAATTTTCCGGCGGTATGCAGTTCCTTGATCTTGTCCCAGCCAATGAAGAGATCGCCCAGCGGATCGCTGTGGAAGGCGACCTTGCCGCCGACTTCGTTGACGAACTTGCCGTGAAGCGTATCGCCGTTGCTGAGCACCAGGAGATCGGGCTCGGGCTTGCCCTGGGCAGCGCAGGAAAACCCCAGCGGAAGGGTAATCAGGAGCAGCTTGAGCAGACGCGAAAAGCCGGAAGGGGTGTACCTCGCAATGCGAGTCATGGAAGGATGCCTTTCGTGATGAGTGTGGGCAGCAGCGACCCCGGGTTGATTGATAAACCGCTGGTAATGCCTTGCTTCGATGCAGGTGGGGAAAGCTATGTTGCTAGTCTGCGGGCCCGGGAAACGATCTGCTGTGGCTCGTAGCCGCCCTGTGTTGATTGTATGGGAAGCTCCAGCCGAAAACTTCCAGGATTCTTCCAGGAGCGAAGCGCAGATTCATGCAAGCCTCACAACAGAGGCTCACAAAAATGACGAAAGCACCGAGCTACGCCCAGTGGTCGCTTGAACCCTATTGCATTGGCATGAAGCTTCGCGCACTGCGCACCCAGAAACGGCTCACCCTGTCGCGGCTCGCGGCGGAGACGGGGTTGTCCACCGCGTTGCTGTCAAAACTGGAAACCGACCGCATGATTCCCACGCTGCCGACCCTGGCGACCATCTGCCGGGTTTACGGAGTGGGGATGAGTCACTTCTTTTCCGAGCCGGACAGCCACGTGATCTCGATCACCCGCAAGGCTCACCTGCAGGGCGCGGGGCGCAGCATTGAAGCGGTGAAATCCATTCCCCTGAGTTCGCCCCGGAGCGGCTCGGGCCTGCTGGCGGAGATGGTGGAAGTACCGACCGCCGCCTTCGATGCGCTGGCGGACGCGTATAACCGCGAGATGTGCGGGCTGGTCTACGTGATTGACGGCCGCCTGCAACTGGATGCAGGAGGCTTGCACGAAGTTCTTGAGACCGGCGATTGCGCGTTTATCGAAACCCGCATGCCCCTGGTGTGGAGCGCCGCGGGAAAAAGTCCGTGCCGGGTGATGGTGGTGCGGCCGAAGAAATAGTTGACAGTTGTCAGTTGGTACTCCTTCGTTCACACTCAGTGTCCCTGGGCGAGCGCTCTGGACCGTGGACTGACAACTGACAACTGAAAACTCCGGCCTCAACTGGCTTCCCCCTTTGCCGCCCCTGTCTGTACGATGTGTGGGTCACGCCGTTCATCCTTCACGGTCAAAACTGAGAACTGTGAACTGAGAACTGTGAACTGAGAACTGTGAACCTGGAACTGCCGAGGAATCGTACACGATGCGACCCAATGTAAACCTGATGAAAGCCACCGTCACCGGTGCGCTGGGCGGCCTGCTGTTCGGCTTCGACACGGTGGTGATTGCCGGCGCCATCAACGCGCTCGTGCATCTCTACGGCCTGACCCCGAAGCAAGAGGGACTCACGGTGGCGATCGGGCTGGTGGGGACCGTCATCGGTGCGCTGGGCGCCGGAGAGGTGGGCCAGCGACTGGGCAGCCGTGAGACGCTGCGCATCACCGCGATTCTCTACGTGGCTTCCGCTCTTGGTTGCGGGCTGGCGGTGAACTGGCCCTTCTTCCTGGTGTTTCGTTTTATCGGCGGACTGGGCATTGGCGCGTCGTCGGTGCTGGGCCCGGTGTACATCGCGGAACTGGCGCCGGCCAAGTGGCGCGGCCGGCTGGTGGCGGCGTTCCAGTTCAACGTGGTGTTCGGCATCATGCTGGCGTACACGTCCAACTACGTGATCCGCACCATGCACTTGGGGGCAACGGAATGGCGCTGGCAGGTGGGCATCGCGGCGGTTCCGGCCATCCTCTTTCTGATCATGCTGTACGGCATTCCGCGCAGCCCGCGGTGGTCGGCTTCGAAGAACCGCATCGACGAGGCCCTGGCCGTGCTGAAAATGATGGGCGATCCGGACCCGGAAGCAGAACTGGCCGACATTCGCGCCGCCCTCCAGCAGGAGCACGCCACAGCGTACGAACGCGTCTTCCAGTGGAAGTACCGGTACCCGCTGTTTCTGGCCATTTCCATTGGAGCGTTCAATCAACTCGCCGGGATTAACGCCATTCTCTACTACATCAACGACATCTTCGCCGCGGCGGGATTCAGCCAGATCTCGGCCGATCAGCAGGCCATCGCCATCGGCGCCACCAACCTTCTGTTCTGCGTGATCGGGATGTCGCTGATCGACAAGATCGGACGCAAGACACTGCTGTTGATCGGCGCGGCCGGAACGGCCTGTTGCCTGGCGGGAGTGGCGTGGCTGTTCAGCACCAATCCCCATTCGCCCGCGCTGCTGGGCCTGCTGGTCACGTTTATCGCCTTCTTTTCGGTATCCCAGGGGACAGTCATCTGGGTGTATATCGGCGAGGTCTTTCCCACCTCGGTTCGTAACAAGGGACAGGGCGTGGGCTCCGCCAGCCACTGGTTCATGAACACCGTCATCCAGTGGGTGTTCCCGGTGGTCGCCACGGGCATGAGCCATGCCACGCCGTTTGTATTCTTCGCCTTAATGACCGTCATCCAGTTCCTCGTGGTGCTCTTTACTTATCCCGAAACCAAGGGGCAAACGCTCGAGGCGCTGCAGCGCAAGCTGGTGTCGGCGGAATGACTATCGCACGGCGCGCTGGAAGGAAGCGGCCGTCTTCTGCGCATGGGCGCACTCTGCGGAAACCGGGCACTGGTGGCACAGGGGCGAGTTGTCCTTGCACAGGGTTTTTCCGTGGATGCGGAGCAGAAGATGAGCTTGTTTCAGGCGTTCCACGTGGATGGGGAGTTCGGGGCGTAAAGCTTCCTGGACAGAACGATAGGTTGCGCCGTAGCTTTTCTGGGCGCGCCCCCAGCCCACGCGAACCAATACGCGAAGGCCGTTGGATTCGAGCGGCAGCCCGCTCGCCACGCCGCACAGAAGCAGGATTTTCTCGGCGCCGGGATCTCCGATGGTTGGGAACTGCTTCAGCGCTTTTTGGGCTTCAGCGTAAGGGCGGGTCAGGATGGAATCGAGATCGCCTCCAAACTGGCTCAGGGTGATGCGCGCGATCTCGCGCCAGCGAAAGACGCGCATTTCCGGGCGCATGCCTCCGCGGATGGCGATCGGCAACAGCACTTCTTTGGGCGCCGCATCGATGGCTTCGGCAGTCAGGCCAACCTGATCGCGCAGTGCCTCAAACACCTCCAGCCGCCGCTCGTCGGAAAGCAGGTAGCAGGCATTCTCCCACAGGACCAATTCGAAGGGTCCGCGGGCCCGGGGAGCCGCGGGCTCGCCGTAATGTCTCCGAAGCTGCTGGAGGATGCGCGTGAACTTGTGCATGGAATCGCACCGGGGATTGATGATCTCACTCTCGATCTGAATCGCTCCACAAGAAAATGGCGACGGCCGGTTAGCCGTCGCCATTCTTCTCCTGGATTTGGTGGAGTTTGGTGGTTAAACCTACTTGGCGGTGCCAGTGACGTGGCCGACGAATGCTTCTACTCCGAGGTATTCGGGATAGGAGATCACGTTGCCGCTGTTATCGGTCATGTCGACGGCGTAGCCATTGGCGATGTCATAGAACACGCTGGATTCGGTGTAGGCATAGGAATCCCAGAAGGGAATCATCTCGTAGTTGGTCAGGGTGGCCAGGCTGCCGCCCACCGAGGGACGCTCGATGACCCACTCGGCCGAGTTGCCGCGCAGCGGATATCCGGGATACGCGGTGAAGCCCACTTCTACCGACTGGTTGTTGTTGTAGTTCACCAGGTAGGCATAGCCCTGCGTCGAAGAAGTGTGCCACACCTCGACGAAGATGTCGTCGCCGGCGGTGACGGGGAATCCGGAGATGCGGACTTCACCGTAGGGATACCACTCGTACCACGCCGAATAGTAGGAAGACCTGGTGCCGCCTGAGCAGTAAGCGTCGAATTCCACGCCGGCCTGGAGCACGTCGGGCGATCCCCAGCCGTCAATCCCGTTCCACTCCGAACCCCAGTCCCAACCGCCGGTGCAAGCGCCGAAGGCCTGCTGCGCGACGGGAACGACCATGGTATTGACCAGGTAGTAGTAGGAGGTGGATCCGTAGCTGGTGGCGCCGCTGAAGTCAACGTAGCCGCTCCAGTTGGATGAATAGCTGACGTTACTCACCGGGCTGCCGATTTTGGCGGCCTGGCTCTCGGCGGAGGGCTTGGCGTTCTTGGTGATGTTGGCGGGGCCGTGGAAGATGGTGGTCTGTTCCAGGGTCGGGGTCATACGAACCTTGGAGTGCTGCATGGCCTTGACCCAGGTAGCGTATCCCTTGGGCTCGGTGGTCTGGTTGGGGCGCGGCGGGAAGCCGTGATACTGAAGCTCTTCATCGGAAGCGGTGAGGGGATCGAAACCGGCCGGCGGAGCTTCGATGGTGGTGGCGCCGGGCAGGTTGAGCGCGTGCTCGTTGGGTTGCAGTTTGTGGGCTTCGGCAATACCGGCCAGTGGCGCGGCGAGGAGGAGGACCGCTGTGAGGGCGGAGGAAAGGCTCTTCATGACTATCAAATTCCTTTTCGGAGGAGGTGCTCTGATGGGGCATCAGAGTGTTTCTGCGCAAGTAGTGGAATGAAAGGGCGGATCGTTACATTTGTTTCAGGAATTTTTTGCCGGCAGAAGCGGATGGGTGGGGGCGCAGATAGAAGCGGCGCGCAGCCGGGCGTGAATGGATCACTGGCCCGCGCGATATGGGCAAATCACGCCGGCGTGACCAAGACCATCTTGCATACCGTGTTCCTTCATGGGTACGATCACACATACCATGAGCAATCCTCTCCTTCCCCTGCCTGTCGACTGCTCCGGCGCTGTGCCCGCATCGTCCGAATCACGTCCGGATCGGCGCAGATTCTTGCAAGTCAGCTCCGCGGCCATGGTGGCGGGACTCGCGTTGACCGAGGCCGGCGGACAGGAGCCGATGGACGCCAACAATGCGCGCCAGGATCGCAGCGCTTCCAATGTTGGTCCGGAGAATGAACTGCTCAGGCAAGCCAATCCCAACGTGTTCGTTCCTCCAGCCACCGATCATGGAGAAACGCCGTCGTTCTGGAATTCGTTTTCGACGGCGCACCGCCGCATCCAGGAAGGCGGCTGGTCGCGCCAGGTCACGGTGGCGGATTTTCCGCTGTCGAAAGCCATCGCCGGCGTTAATATGCGCCTGGTGGCGGGCGGCATCCGGGAACTGCATTGGCACGACGCGGCGGAGTGGGCCATCATGCTCTCGGGCAGCGTCCGCATCACCGCCATCGACAACGACGGCAAGTCGTTCGTCCGCGATGTCGTCAAGGACGATTTGTGGTTCTTTCCTTCCGGCACACCGCACTCCATCCAGGGTCTGGCGCCCGATGGCGGCGAGTTTGTGCTGGTCTTCGATGACGGCAAATTCTCGGAAGCCAATACGACCTTGATCTCCGACTGGGCACGCCACACGCCGCCCGAGGTTCTGGCGAAGAATTGGGGTGTGGCCGAGTCCGCTGTCGAGCCGGTATACAAACAGCCGGCGGACGGTCACTTCATCTTTCAGGCGCCGGTGCCGCCACCGCTCTCCCAGGACATGGAGATGGCCGCAGGCAGCGGAAAGTCTGCGGTCGACTTCAGTTTCCCCATGCATTCCATGCAGCCGACTTTCAAGACGCGTTCCGGAGAAGTGCGCATCGTGGACTCGCGGAATTTTTCGGTCTCGAAAGCCATCGCTGCCGCCCACGTGATCGTTAAACCGGGTGGGTTGCGCGAACTGCACTGGCACCAGAACGCAGATGAGTGGCAGTACTACATCGCGGGCAAAGGCCGGATGACGGTCTTTTTCAACGGCTCCAAGGCGCGAACCGCTGATTTCCATGCCGGGGACGTGGGCATGGTTCCGCGGACCCTTGGCCACTACATCGAGAACACCGGCGACACCGACCTGGTGTTCGTGGAGATGTTCAGGGCGCCCATCTTCATGGACCTCTCCCTGACGGAGTGGGTGGCCAACACGCCGCCTGAACTGGTGATGCAACACCTGGGAATCAGCGAGGCCGTGCTGAAAGCTATTCCCAGGTCCAAACAGGTCATCGTGCCCGCGTAAGGATTTCGCGCGTTACATGCGTAGCCATTTTCTTCTGAGCCTGGGAGGCGGCCAGGCGTGCGCCATCGTGTGTGCGGCCGCCACATTCCATATCACAGCCCTCGGTGATACAGGCGACCGCCGCCATCCTCACGTGCGCGTAAGCATGAAGAGGGGACAAACACGATGAAGACAAAAGTGATCTGGATCACCTCTTGGCTGTGTTCGATGGCCATGATTATGGCTCTCGGCAACCTCTACGCCGCTGCAGCCGAACCATCAAGCCCTCCTTTGCCTCTTGAGCAGCGCATGTACCTCGCCGGCCGTATCTACGCGTCTGCCCTGGCCAACTTTGCTTTTTGGCAGAATGTGCCCGGCCTCAACGTAGATGCCGCATATCGCGCCTATCTGAAGAAGGCGATTGCGGCGGAGGATCGTGCCGCGTTTACTGAGGCAAGCATGGAGTTTCTGGCGTCGTTCCACAACGCGCACACCGTGTTTTTCGATCTGCCCCTGGCGCAACGCGACGTGCTGCCATTCCATGCGCAACTGCTCGATGGCCAATGGGTGGTAACAGAGAGCCGCGCTGCCGGCCTGAAGCCGGGCGATGTAATCGAAAAGATCGATGGAAGGCCGTTCAGCGACTTTGTGCAGAGTTGCATGAAACTGGTCTCTGCATCAACCGAGCCCGGCGCGCGGCACCTGTTGTTCGGGATCACGCCGATGTTTACCCCCTATGCGCATCTTTTTCCCGAGCAGTTTGTCCTCACCATGCGAGGAGGGAAAACGGTGCCCATCGATCGTCGGGGCGTGGCTGTGCCAAAACTGGCGACCGAGGGACGCTGGCTGGAACCAGGCCGGGTGGCCTATATCCGTATCCCGTCATTCATGGGTGCGGACTTTGAAAAGCGCGCCCTCGAACTGGCGCACGAGTACCACGAAGCAAGGCTGCTCATCATCGATGTTCGCGGGAATGCCGGAGGCTCGACCCCCAGCGATCTTACGGCTTATTTGATGAACCAACCCTATCGGTGGTGGGCCGAAGCGGCTCCCCTTCAGGTGCCGTTCTTCCGCTTTCGCGCCACCCAGGGCCATGGCGATCTCGGCGTCTTCGATCACTCCGACATCGTCTGGCCGAGCACCACTGCCGAGCCTCCGAAGGAGAATTTCCCCGGAAAGCTGGCGATGCTGGTCGACGCGGGCTGCATGTCCGCGTGCGAGGATTTCGTGATGCCCTTCAAAGACAACCATCGCGCCATGGTCATGGGCGAAACCACGAGCGGCAGCTCCGGCCAGCCCTACATGCTCGACCTGGGCAACGGCATGATGATGTTTATCGGCGCCAAGCGCGAATTGTTTCCCGATGGGTCGCGTTTCGAAGGGGTGGGAATTCAGCCCGACATCGAGATCTGCCTCACCGCGGACGACCTGGCCCGCGGCACGGATACCGTGCTCGAAGCCGCGCGCAAACAGATCGCGAAGTGAACGAGAGAACCAAGGCCAAATCGCGCATAGTCCAAGCAGCTGCGCGAAGCAGAAAATATAGGCAGATCCGGCCTGCAGTATGCGGGTGCAGGCCGGATCCGTTTCCACGTTTGCCTAGGTCGCCGGCGCTCTGACCGAACGCACGCGATTCAGCACGCGGGAACCTTGCGGGCGGGAGGGCTGCGCTATTCGAGCACCGCATTCAGGCGGTGGTTCGAACGCGATGCTGCTTTCCACCTATTCAGGATGAACCGAAGATCGGCAATTCAGTCGTAAATTCTTGTAAAGCGCCATGTCCGAAGTGCGCTAAAACGATTTAACGCCAGCGAAAGATCTTCATGGTGACGGCGAAGGGCACCACCAGCCATGCGAGCAGGATCCCCACCGGCATCATCAGGTGGTTGAGGCCGATCCCTTGCAGCATGTTGCTGCGCAAGGCGTCAATGGCCGCGGTGAGCGGCAGGGCGCGTACCAAAGGCTGAATCACGGCCGGGAAGCGCGTGGCGGAAAAGAATACGCCCGACAGGATCCACATGGGCAGCATGACGAGGTTCATCAGGCCCGAGGCAGCCTCCATGGTTTTGGCGCGCGAAGCAATCAGCAGCCCCAGCGCGGAGAACGACAGGGAAGTGATGAGGCAGATGATTCCCAGGTCGAGGAGCGAACCGCGGATGGGCACGCCGAACGCCAGTCGCGAGAATCCCACGAACACCACCACCTCGATGACCAGCATCACCAGCCGCGACAGGATGAACGACGCCATGTACTGCCAGCGCGGCATGGGCGACGCCACCATCCTCTTCAGCAGCTTTTTCTGCCGCGCTTCCACGATGGCGAATCCCATGCCCCAGATGGCCGATCCCATCAGGTTCATGCCCAGCAGTCCCGGCACAACGAAGTCGATATAGCGCGCGCCGGTCTCATGCACGAATTCATTCTGCGAAGGGATCGCATCGCGGCGGCCCGCCGCGTTCTGAATCGCGCGTTCCGCAATCAGCCGCGCCGTGCGCGCATCGGGATTGGTGCTGTCGTACTTGTAGACCACTCCATCGGGCTGCTGGATGGCGAGCAGGTCAATGGTGCCGATGGCCAGCTCATGGGTGCCCGCTGCCTCCTCCATCGTGATGGCATGCAGACCAGGGTCCGCCGCCAGCGCCAGGGTCAATTGCGCCGTGGTGGCGCCCACGGGAAGCACATCCGCGGGCCGGTTGCGAAACGCGATCCCCAGGCCCACAGCCAACAGAATGGGAAAGATAAACACCCAGAAGATGGCCTCCGGCTCGCGCAGGAAGAGCCGAAACCGCGTCGAAGTCAATTGATAAAGAGAGCTTTCGTCGAGTCTACTCATCGCGCAGGTTCCTCCCCGTCAAGCCTACGAACACGTCCTCCAGCGAAGCCGAGTGGGTGCGAAACTCCGTCAGGTGCAGCCCGATTCCTGCAAGCGACGCAAAAATCCGCGGGACGGTGGTGTGCAGGTCTTTCACTGAGAGCTGATGGACGCCTGCGTCGACGCGATGCGACTGCACGCCGGGGATCTCCTTGAACGCGGCTCCGTCCAACCCGTCGCTCTGCGCCGTATCTGCGCGCGAAACCGCGAACTCGACAATATGGTCTCCGCCCACCGACGCGATCAACTGCTGCGGCGTGCCCTGCGCGATGATGCGCCCGTGGTCCATGATGGCCACGCGGTCGCACAGGCGCTCCGCCTCGTCCATATAGTGGGTGGTCAGAATGATGGTGCGCCCGGCGCGCTTCAGGTCGTCCACCAGGTCCCACAAATGACGCCGCGCCTGGGGATCGAGCCCGGTGGTGGGCTCATCCATGAACAGCAACTCCGGATCGCCCACCAGCGCACAGGCCATCGCCAGCCGCTGCTTCTGCCCGCCCGACAAGGTGCCCACCCGTGCCGTCCGCTTCTCCCCGAGCTGGGCAATGCGGATGACTTCATCCACCGCGACGCCGCGATGAAAGAAGCTGCGAAAGAGACGCAGCGTTTCTTCCACGGTCAGCTTCTCAGGGAACTGGGTCTCCTGAAGTTGAATGCCGATGCGCTGGCGCAGATCTTTGGCGGCGGCCTTCCAATTCAAGCCCAGGAGCCTCACCATTCCCGTATCAGGCTCCGTCAGTCCTTCGCAGATTTCGATGGTGGTAGTTTTGCCGGCTCCGTTGGGGCCCAGCAGTCCGAAGCACTCGCCGCGCATGACTTCGAGATCGAGATGGTCCACGGCCACCACGTCGCCAAAAGTTTTGCGCAGCCCGCTCAGCGACAGGGAAGGGCCTTCGTAATCCGCTTTATGGGATGACCTATGAATCAAGGAGAAAGCCTCGGAGAAAGACTATCGGCTGCCCCCTCGCCAAGTGAAGAACTGAACGGGTGAAAAAGTGAAGATTCCTTTGCATCTCGGAACACAATCACCCAATCAACTCGCTTCTTTGTTCTTTCCCTGCTCCAGCTTGCTGCCATGACGCCGATCCGACTGCAATAGCAGGAAGGCGAAGATGAGCCCGGCCCCGCCGAGGCACGCGAACATGATTTGAGTTGCGGTGTAGGTTCCGGTCACATCGCGGAGTTTGCCATTCAAGAGCGGGAAAAGCCCGAGTCCCAAGTTCTGGATGGCCGTCATCAGGCCGAAGGCCGTGCCCACGCGCTTCTCCTCCACCACCAGCGGAACCGACGGCCACATGGCCGCGGGAACCAGTACGAAGGCTCCGCCGAGCACGATCATGCTGGGGAGTGGATTCCAGTGGGTGATGCCCATGATGAGATGGGCGGGAATCATCATCAGCGAGCCCACGATCATCATTGTGGCCCGCTTGCCAATGCGGTCCACCAGGTTGCCGGCGAAGGGCGCGAAGATCATGGACGCGAAAATGATGATGCTGGTGACTCCCGGCGCCGTCGAGAACATGTGCATAAAGTTGTCAAACACCTGGGCCAGGAACCCGCCGGTGGCCTCGCTGGTCAGCGGGAGGCCCCATTTGTCGTGGAACATGTCGGTCGCAAGGGCGGTGAAGGGGAAGATGGCGCTATAGAACGTGACGCAGAGCAGGACCACGTACCAGTAGGAAGGGGTGAACTTCCGGATATCGGAGAAGACGATCTTGTCGCCACCCTCCGGCTTGGGGAGAGCGAGCACCTTCTCACCATGCAGGTCCATGGCGTTGTAAATCAGGTTGCAGAGCACGGACACCAAACAGAAGCCTGCCGCTGCCCAAAGCGCCGTGCGGTAGCTGCCGAAGTAGCGGGCGATGAGCTCTTCGGTGTTGAAGCTGAAGAGAGTGCCGATGCGGCTGATGGTCAGGGCGATGCCGAAGGCCAGAGCCATCTCCTTGCCCTTGAACCAGCGGCTGATGATCGCGCTCTGCACCGCGATCAGCGTTTCTGAGCCGGCGCCGAAGATCAGGCGCCCGGCGAACAGCTCCCACCCGGATTGGGCCATGGCTACGATGGTGGCGCCCACAAACACGAGCACGCAGAACAGGAGGCTCGCCCGGCGGGGGCCCAGCTTGTCGTAGAGCATGCCCCCAAAGAAGACGATGAAGACCGCGGCTACGGAGTAGGCCGTGTAGAGGTTGCCGATGGTGCTGCGGTCCAGATGGAGCGCCTCGATAAGCGTGGGCGCGAGAGCGCCGATGCTGTCGTAGGCGAAATAGCTTCCCAGGACGATCAGGCTGATGAAAATCAGGATCGTAAAGCGGTAGGGACGCCGAGATGGATGGAAGAATCCCACGGATTCCGGAGTTGCAGCTTCGAAGGCGGATGCGGGGCGTGAGGGATCGGACATGAAGGCAAGACTTCTCGAAGCACGGCGGAGCCGGGAATCCATGCTGCGTCAGGTGCGTTGCCTTGAAGATAGCACAGCCGCATCGATTGGTCTCGGGCAGTTCCTCTTCCGTCGCGGCGCCCGCTCGAAGAAGTCAGTCCCGAGTCCCTCAGCCCCTGCTTTCGCCCCGTTCGCCTTTCCGCCGCCTCGCCTGTTATGGTCGAAAAGGCACTCGAATGAATCCCCCTCAGGAATCCAGTCATGCTCAGGCGTTGGCGAACTCGAATACTGCTCTTTCTCGCCGTGCTTGGACCGGGATTCATCACCGCCAACGTCGATAACGACTCCGGCGGCATCCTCACCTACTCCCAGGCGGGCGCGCAATACGGTTACACGCTCCTGTGGACCATCATTCCCATCACCATCGCCCTCATCGTCGTTCAGGAGATGTGCGCCCGCATGGGCGTGGTCACCGGCAAGGGTCTCAGCGATCTCATTCGCGAAGAATTCGGCCTTCGGCTCACTGTGGTGCTCATGGTGCTGCTGGTGGTGGTCAACTACACCAACGTGGTCACGGAGTTCATCGGCATCGCCGGATCACTCCACCTATTCCACGTAACCAAGTTCATCTCCGTGCCCCTGTGCGCGGCGCTGGTCTGGTTCATGGTGGTCAAGGGCAATTACAAAAGCACAGAAAAAATCTTCCTCGTCGCCTCCAGTGTCTACATTGCCTACATCTTTGCGGGCGTGCTTTCGCAGCCGAGCTGGCACGATGCCCTCCTGGCCACGGTCAAGCTACCCTCTGAGAGCGCCTGGCGCGACAAGACGTACATCTACACGGCCATCGGCGTGGTCGGAACCACCATTGCCCCCTGGATGCAGTTCTACCTGCAATCCTCCATTGTGGAGAAGGGAATCCGCGTGAAAGATTACGCGGCATCCCGCCTTGACGTGATCGTGGGCAGCTTCTTCACGGACCTGGTGGCCTGGTTCATCATCGTCGCCTGCGCAGCAACGCTGTTCGTTCACGGCATGGGCGCCATTCAGTACGCGGCGGACGCGGCCGAAGCCATGCGCCCCCTGGCCGGCGACTACGCTTTTATCTTGTTCGCGTTCGGGCTCTTCAACGCCTCGCTGTTCGCGGCCTCCATCCTTCCGCTTTCGACCGCGTACACAGTATGTGAGGGGCTGGGCCTCGAATCGGGCGTGGACAAGAACTTCCGCGAAGCCCCGTTCTTCTACTGGCTCTACACGCTGCTCATCGCCTTTGGGGCGCTCAGTGTCCTGCTGCTGCCCGACGCGCAGTTGATCAACTTCGCCATCCTGTCCCAGGTGCTCAACGGCGTTCTGCTGCCGGTCATTATCATTCTTATGCTCCTGCTCATCAACCGCCGCGACCTGATGGGGGAGCACCGCAATTCGCGCGTGTGGAACGTGATCGCCTGGGCCACCAGCCTCATCGTCATTGTCATGACCCTGGTGATGCTGTGGGGCATGATGCCGGGACACTGAACGCAGTGATCAGTTTTCAGTTGTCAGTTTTCAGTTCAAAACCAGTTCACTGACAACTGAAAACTGACAACTGAAAACTACGAACTGGCTTTCACACCCCCCGCCGCGTAGGCTTCTGCATCGGAACCACCTGCACCGTGACGTCGCGAACCTCGGCCAGAAACCGGTTCAGCACCGAGCCGCGCAGCAGGATATCCCACCGCGAGCGCGCCGACTGTCCAAACACCACGTGCGAGATGCTCTCCTGCTGGGCAAAGCGGATCAGCGCGTCGGAGACGTTCTTGTCGACCAGATTCACCACCTGGGCGCCGAGGTCGCGCGCCATGCGCTGATATTCTTCCAGCCGGTTGTGGGCTTCCGGGTCTCCGTGCCCCTTGTCGTCATCGGGGCGGGTGACGTAGACCGCGTACCAGTTGCTGTTGAGGCGGCCGGCAATGCGCGCGCCCACACGCAACAGACGTTCCGTGCCCGGACGCGTGCTGAGGCACACCATCACCTTCTCCGGCGTCTGGGCCTGTTCCAGTCCCTGGGTGCGGCGATAGGCCGATTCGCGGCTGCTCACCTGCTCCGCGGTGGTGCGCAGGGAGAGTTCGCGCAGAAGATTGAGATTCCCGATGCGAAAGAAATTGGCCAGCGACTGTTCGATCTTTTCCGGCGCGTAGATCTTGCCTTGCCGAAGGCGGTTGCGCAGCTCGTTCACCGTGACATCGACGTTCACCACTTCGTCGGCGCGCTTCAGGAAGCTGTCGGGAACCGTCTCGCGAATGACGGTATTGGCGGAGCGGTTCACAGCGTCGTTGAGCGTCTCCAGGTGCTGAATGTTCACCGCCGTCATTACGTTGATGCCGGCATCCATCAGTTCCAGCACGTCCTCGTAGCGCTTGCGATTCTTGCTCCCCGGAACATTGGTGTGGGCCAGCTCGTCGACAATGACGGTGTGGGGATGACGCTGGAGGATGGCATCCAGGTCCATGTCTTTGAGTTCGACGCCGCGGTAGGGAATGACGCGAAGGGGGATGATCTCCAGGTCGCGAATGCGGTCACTGGTCTCCTGCCGGCCGTGGGGTTCGACGAGCCCAATCACCACGTCGATGCCCTGCTGGTGCTTCATGCGGTAGGCATCGTTGAGCATCATGTAGGTCTTGCCGACACCGGGGGCGGCGCCGATGTAGATGCGAAGCTTGCCCGGTTCCTGCTTTTGTTCCAGCTTGATCTCGGCCATCGTTCAGCCCACCTCGACGGGATGGTGGGGTGCTTCCACCGCCGCCACGGGCAGGGTGAACTTGAATGTTGCGCCATTGCCGAGTCGGCTCTCGACGGCGATCTGCCCGCCCAGCGACTCGACCAGCCGGCGGACCAGGGCGAGGCCCAGGCCGGTGCCCATCTCTGAAGCCGAGCCGAAGCGGTCGAATATGGTCCTCAGGCGTTCGGCTTCGATGCCGCGGCCATTGTCGCGCACCGTGAATTGCACATATTCCTTCATCTCCTCGGCGGCGAGCAGAATCTCGCCTCCTTCCGGGGTGAACCTGATGGCGTTGGAGAGCAGGTTATCCAGGATGGATCGCAGGGCGCGGCGATCGGCGCGCACGTAGGAGAGATCCGCGTAGGCGTTGATCTCGATGCTGATGCGCTTTTCGGCCGCCTGTTCACAGTAGCGATCGCGGGCTTCGCGCAACATGGGAAGCGGCCGCAGGTTCTCGAGGTTGAAATCGCGCTTGCCCACATCGATTTCGGACACTTCGATGAGGTCGGCCATCAGGTCATCGAGCTTCTGTGCTTCCTGGCTGGCGGACGTCACCAATTCGCACTGCAGCGGGGTCAGGTCTCCGCCGTAGCCCCGGGTGATCGCGTACAGGCCGCGGCGCAACTGCATCAGCGGATCGCGCAGCTTGCGGCTGGCCACGCCCAGGAATCGGGTCTTGAACCGGTCCACTTCCTGCAGGCTGGTGACGTCTTCAAGCACGGTGACGGTACCCAGGAGGTGGCCCTCCGAATCGCGCATGGGCGTGGTGCGCAGGCGAAAGCTGCGCGCCTGCTTGCCAATGCGCAGGGGGAGCATGGACGCGTCGCCCTCGGCGGCCACCGGCTTCTGCATAGCAATGGCGTCGCGAATGGCGCTGAGGATCTTATCGCCGCCGGGGGTATTGGCCAGGGCCATGCGATCGCCGGCCGCTTCACCCAGGAGTTCGGCCGCCGCGGGATTGACTTTCAGCAGTTGCCCCCTGCCGTCGGTGACGATGACCGGCTCGAAGATGGATTGCAGCACGGCGTCGGAGAGCTGGAATTCCATTTGCCTCCGGCCGGCCTCCGATTCGCGCAGTTCGCGCAGGCGCACGGCGATGCGGTTGAGCTCGGCGGCAATAGCGCCGAAGCTGTCGCGGCTGCTCCACTCCACGCGGTGTTCGAGATTGCCCTGGGCGATCATGCGGGCGTCGCGGGCCAGCGATCGGATGGGCATCAGAACCAGGGCGATGGTCGCGGTGGCCACCAGCGCGGCCACCACGCTGAACGCGACTCCAAGTGATGATTGGCCGGCGCCCACGAGGTAGCGATGTACCAGTGCCGCCAGACCGATAGTGAGGCCGGCGAGCAGGACACATCCAAAGATCAACCGCTGCGCAAGATTGAACATTGTCCGGCCCCCGCGCCGGTCACAAAGGCTTTGCTTCTATTCTCGCAAAACAGGGACCGAGGGACCAAGGGACCGAGGGAACAAACGAACAAGGGACCAGGGACCAGGGACCGACGAAACAAGGAAAAGCAACTCTCCGTGCCCCGTCTTAACGGCTTTGCTAACCGGCGACCTGGCACCGTTCCGTTATGGCGCACGGTCGCAGCCCACTGTTTTCTTGTTCCCTTGGTCCCTCGGTCCCTTGTTCCCTGCTAGGGCATTCGGCATACGGCATAGGCGCCCTGCTGGTGCGGACATTCCATGCCCGCGGGCGCCGCGCCGTGAACGACCGTCCAGGAGATCGCCGGATATTCCGCCTTGAGGCGGCGGAAATCGTCCACGCGAAAATGATTCAGGCCGTAGGTTGCGTTGGACATCTGCTTCCACTCTTCGGCCAGGCCGGGAAACAGCGACACGACCCCGCCGTCCTTGAAATAATCGGCCAGCGCGGACCGCTCGGCGATGGCGCGGAAGCCATGTACGTCCGCTTCAGGATCCATGAAGTAGCGCGAATCGACGGCAAAGACGGCATCCCGTGGAGTGTTATTCCGCACCCAGAGCAGGGTGTTCACCCACGCATTAGAGCTGGTCTGAGAAGGCAGCTCGATTTGCGGACTGTTGGGATAGGTTTGGCGCGCCACGTAAAACATGCCTAAGGCGAGCGGCAGGGCAAGGGAAACCGGAACCCAGGGACGATCTTTAGCCAGGAGCTCTCCGACGACGCCTCCCAGGAGCAGGACCAGGACCAGGGTGATGAGATGGAACGTGCGTAAGGGTTGCAGGCGGGCGAACATGTCGAGCGACGGGGAACTGGACAGAAATATGGCCACCGCGATCGAGAGCAGTCCGAAGGGCAGCATGGCGAAGCTCAGTGCTGAGAAGGCTGGCCTGGTACCTCGGAAATCCCGTTTCCAGAACCAGGCCAGGATGGCCAGGGGAGCCAGCATGCCAATCCAGTGGTACCAGGTCCAGTTGTAGAGAAAGAAGTAATCGCGCGAGTAGAGGGCTTCGCGGTAGGGACCGCTGGCAGGGGCAAGATAAAAGCCGGTGGGAAGCAGGCCGACCGCCGAGGCCATGACGGGAACGCGTTCGCGGACCCGTGCCTTGTTGCGCTCGATGCCCCACAGGACCACGGCCAAAAAGATCAGGTACGCGACCATCTGGGGATGAAACGCCGCTGTCAGCAGCATGGCCAGCGTGGCGTGGACATATTTCCTCTCCAGAAGCACGGCGAGCGCAAAGACCGTCAGCGGGGTGGAGAAGGACCGCGCGGTCATATAGGGATCGATGAGCAGCAGGCCGGTATTGGTGGCCGGCATTGCGAGCACGGCGGTGACGATCAGCATGCTGGTCCAGCGGGCCCGCGGCGAAGTGAAGCAGGCGCTCAGCAGCATCCAGCAGGACGCCAGCATGGCGAAGAGCGTCAGGACGTACCACGCGAAGATCGACCAGTCGATGGGCAGATGGGTAAGACGGGAGGTCCAGGCCAGAATCGGCCCGAACAGCGAAAGGCGCCCATGGGAGAGGAAGAACTCGTCGGCGTAGGGATACATCGCGGGATGGAGCAGTTTTTTGGCGGTGGGGATATAAATTTCCGCGTCCTCAACGCCGAGGTGATATCCATGGATCACCAGTGCCGCCGCGGTAAGACCTCCCAAACGCAGGATGGGTAGACGTCCACCCTGGGTTTCTGTCATCGAACCTCCTCAAGGGGGGCAGGCACAGAGGCGACGTGCGGCTTCAACTGCAAGGGGGGGAAATCAAAAATAGGCTTGCGGTAAAGGCCGAGGCGCGCGGCCATGCAATCGGCCGTGGTTTTCAGAACGCCAAACCCGTAGATTGTGCTGCGCCGGAAATTAATGGATGATGCCTCAGGAAAGTAGCGGGTGGGGCAGGAAACCTCGCCGATGCGGGCGCCGAGATAAATGCACTGCGCCAGAAGCTGGTTGTCGAATACGAAATCGTCGGAGTTGGCATCCAGAGGGAGCGAAAGCAGCAGGTCGCGGCTGTAGGCGCGGAACCCGGTGTGGTATTCCGACAGCTTTGCGCCCAGCGCCAGGTTCTGGATCAACGTGAGCGCCCGGTTGGCAACGTACTTGTGGCGCGGCATGCCCCCGCGGAGCGCGCCGCCGCCCAGGATGCGCGAGCCGAGGACGATATCGTAAACGCCGGTGGCGATCATCCCGGCCATAGGCTGCACCAGGTGAGGACAGTACTGATAATCGGGGTGCAGCATGACGACGATGTCGGCGCCGGCATCGAGGGCCGCCTTGTAGCAGGTCTTCTGGTTCCCCCCGTAGCCGCGGTTGCGCTCGTGGACGTGGACCTGCAGGCCCAGTTGCCTGGCCAGGATTGCGGTTTTGTCGCTGCTGTGATCGTCGACCAGGATGCAGGTATCCACCGAAGCGGGAATCTCCTGCACGGTCCGTTGCAGCGTCTTTTCCGCGTTGTACGCAGGAAGAACAGCCACAACTTTCTGATTGTTAATCATTGTTTTGGCTCGAGATCCTCTGGGGTCCTAGTTATCATACCTGCGCGCGCGGCCCGCACCCAAGGACAAAAACCGCTTTCTTTGTTGTAAATCAAGGGACAGAGGCGCCGGTCCGGGGATCCGGCATACCGAAAGGCGATCGTTATGCCATATGCAGGTTAGACGGGCAGGCGCGGGATAAGGTACCAGGGCCCAGGCGACTCCGAATCGGGCTTTGAGGCGCTCAAAGTCGGGTGCCTGGAAGCTGCTCCAGCCGGCCTGGGCATCCACCTGTTCCTCCCAGCGAGACGCCAATTCCGGAACCTGAGTCACGACGGCCGCGTCCTTGATGGCGTCGGCGAGCTGGCTGCGCTCTGCCAGCGCGCGAAAGCTGTGGTAATCCTCACCCGGCGCGGCCAGGTAATTGGGATCAAGCGCAAAGTACGCGTCAGGGGGGGTGTTTTGCCGGATCCATGCGAATGCCTGAAGCCATGGATTGGCAGACGCGGGGCCGGGAAGTTCCAGGTTGGCGCTGGCGGGCAGCAAAAGCCGTTGCGACAGAAACATTCCGCCATAGGCTGCAACCAGAACCAGGGCCCAGCGCCAGGCGCTGCCGCGGAGAACATGTCTGCCGAGAAGGCAACCTCCGATCAGCACCAGGAACATGTAAACGAGGTGAAGATAGCGCATCGGCTGCAGGGGAGTGATGCGGATGAGCGCGGAGGGAGCCAGAAGGACCATGGCCAGCGCCAGATGGAAAATGCCGTAGAGAAGGACAGCCAGCGAAAAGCGGGCCAGCATCGGTTGACGACGCGCGACGGCATAGCGCCAAACAATCCAGAAAATCACCAATGGCCCAATCGCCCCGAGCCACTCGTACCAGGTCCATTGGTAAAGGAAGTAATACGTGCGAGTGTGCAGCGCACGGCGCCACGCCGGCGTGGGAGCCTCGAAGATCCACGCTATGGGAAACGCTGCCACGATGGCCCGAGGCCGAGCGTGCGTCGTCAAGCGGACATAAACTGAGTCGGTGAGAACAAGGGCAATAAACAGACAGCACGAAATCCCGGCCGCCGCCATGATGGGGTGAAAGACAAAGGCGAGGAGAAGAAGCAGATTCGAATGCCAGAATCTTCTGGCCAGCGTGAAGTCGATGGCCGACAGAATGAAAGCCGTCGCCATGGTTCGCGGGTGCAGATGCTGGTCGGCGAGATTGAGCGCGGTTCCGGCCACCGGCAGGGTGAACATCGCGGCCAGCAAGGCGACACCCGCCCACTGCGCGCGGCGTTCCGGAAACAGCCTTTGCGCGATGCGCCGGGCGGACCAGAGAATTGCATAAAGCGAAAGAAACTGCCATAGCAGCCCGGACCAGTCCACCGGGATGTGCGTGAGGCGAACAAACCCGGCAATGAATTCGTCAAACGCGGTGGCTTGTACCTGCAGGCGGACGAAGTCCGCGTCGTGCGGGTAGAGAGCGGGATTCAGGTCGGACTTCACGGCGGACAGATAGATTCCGTCGTCTTCGAAGCCGGGATGGTAACCCATGGCCGCGAAACCAGCCGCGGTGAGCAGCAGAATGAATAGGGAATCGTGGAAGCGGCGCCAGGCGCGGCCGGGGATGGAGGTGAAGTTGCTCAATATTTCATCCGCAGCGACGGTAACATCGTACAGGCGAGCGGAGAGCCGCGCCAAACCCGTGCCGGCGGGCGAGAAGCTGGTGCTGGTCATCCCCGCATTGAATGAAGCGGCGAACCTGGGGCCTCTGCTGCGGAGGGTGAGCAATGTTCTCGATTCTGTAGACATCGCCTGGGAAGTGATCGTCGTGGATGACGACAGCCGCGACGGGACCGAGGAGGTTGTCTCCGCGATGGTTGGCGAAGACCCGCGGGTCCGCCTGCTGGAACGGCGCGGTGAACGCGGGCTCTCGGGCGCCATCCTGCACGGATGGCGGCATACGGACGCGACCATCGTAGGCGCCATGGACGGCGACGGCCAGCATCCGCCGGAAGTCTTGCCCTCCTTGCTTGCTGCGATTCGAAGAGGACATGATGCGGCCATCGGCAGCCGGTATGTGGGCGGCGGCCGGGGCGGCTCGAATCCTTTCCGGCGGCTGGTCTCCAGGGCGGCCATTTGGATTGCGAGGCCGGTGCAATCGATGGGGCTGCGCGTGCGCGACCCGCTATCAGGGTTCTTCCTGGTGCGGCGCCGGTGCATAGAGGACGTCATGTTCCAGACCAGCGGTTTCAAGCTGTTTCTGGATATCCTGGTGCGCGGACGAATCGCTTCCATCGAGGAAATCCCGTTCGCGCTGGGTCGCAGGCGTGGGGGACGGAGCAAAGTGAGCGCGAAGGTGGTTTGGCACTATCTCACGCTTCTGGCCCGGCTGTACCGGGCGCGTTTGCGATGGCGCACGTGGCTTCGGGCGACTAAAGATTTGGCAGCATCATGCGCAGCAGCAGAAAGCCCAGCACGCCCAGGAAGAACACCAGAGCCATCCGGATGCCGGGTTCGCGATTGACTTCCGGAACGAGGTCGCTGGCCCCGACATAGATGGCCACCCCCGCGGAAAGCGGCAGCCCGTATTCCAGCCATCGCGGGACGAGCTGGATGACAAGGACTCCGCAAAGGGTGGCGACGGCCAGCGCGACTGCCGAGTAGAACGCCGTGGTACGGCTTCGCCCGCTGGCCAGCATCACTGACGCCATGGTGAAACCCTCCGGCGCCTTGTGCAGGAAGATGGCCAGAAAGATCAGCCAGCCGAGCCAGTTTGATACCACGAAGCCGGAGCCGATGGCTACGCCGTCGAACAGCGCGTGGACGCTCAATCCCCCGAGGATGGAATAGCCCGTCCGCGCGGAGATGAATTCGTCGTGATGGGTTTCTTCGCCGTAATGGAAGTGGGGAATGATCGTGTGCTCCAGCAGGTGCACGATGCAGTAGCCGGCCATGATGAAAATGGGGCCGATCCTGGGGCTCAGGCGCAGGCTCTCCGGCGCCATCTCCAGCACCGCCGTGGCCATCAGAAAGCCCGCGCCCAGGGCCACGAAATAGCGCAGGAAGCGCTCCACGCCGCGCGCGCGGACAAGGACCAGGCCGCCGGCAATGTCGGCCAGCGCGGCCACGATCCCCAGAACCACTGACAGGGTGAGCATGCCTTAGCCGCTGTGCCGGATGTGCATCACGTCGCCGTCCTGCACGATGTATTCCTTGCCTTCCAGGCGCAGGGTGCCGCGGGCGCGCGCGGCGGCCTCCGAGCCGGCGTCCAGCAGTTGATCCCAGCGAATGGTTTCGGCGCGGATGAAGTGGTGCTGCAAGTCGGTGTGGATGGCTCCGGCGGCTTCCGGCGCCTTCGAGCCCACCGGCACCGTCCAGGCGCGGCACTCGTCCTCGCCGGCGGTAAAGAAACTGATCAGCCCCAGCAGTTCGTAGCTTTTGCGGATAAGGCGCACCAGGCCGCTCTCGTGCAACCCATAGCTGGCCAGGAAATCGGCGGCTTCGGCGTCGTCCATCTCGGCCAGCTCGGCCTCCACCTTGCCGCAGATGGCGGTGGCCGCGGCATTGGCGCGGTGGGCAACCTCGTCGAGCTTGTGGCGGCTGACCGCGCTGTCAAGGTCGGCCCCCAGCGTGGCGCTTTCCCCGATGTTAAGCGCATATAGAATGGGCTTTTGCGAAAGAAACATGAAGCCCTTGATGAGCTTCTTTTCTTCCGCCGTCATGTCCAGTTCGCGCAGCGGCTGCTCTTTCTCCAGTGCTTCTTTTGAGCGCAGCAGCAGCGCCTGTTCGCGCTCCAGCTCGCCGGTGCGGCCTTTCTTCAGGTCCTTCTCCACGCGCTCCAGGCGCTTCTCGATTTGCGTCAGGTCGCTGACCATCATGTCGAATTCGACGCTCCCGATGTCGCGCAGCGGATCGATGGGACCGACGTGGGGAATGGAGTCGTCCTCGAACGCCCGCAGAACGTGAATCAGGGCGTCGTTGTTGCGCAGGCTGGTGAGGAACGCCGTCTCCTTCAGCGCCTCCTGGCCGATGGCGGCCACGTCGACATATTCGACGGTGGCGAAGGTGGTCTTTTTCGGCGAGTAGAGAGCGGAAAGCTTTTCCAGGCGCTGGTCGGGCACGCGCGCCACGCCGATGTGCGCCTCGCGCGGATTGGAGTAGCCGCGCTCCTCGAGCTTGGCCTTGGTGAGAATCCTGAATAACGATGTCTTGCCTACCTGCGGCAGGCCGATAATGCCGGTCTTCATGCACTTCCTGGCGAGAATCTATGTTCTGCGAAGTGTCGCAGTTGTTTTGAAAGGGCACGACTTCGGTCGTGCCGAAAAGAGCCCAAAAATTGATTCGGGCTTAACAAGCTTGTGGAAACACTCGCTCGACATTGCTTTGTAACAAGGGCCCGACTTCAGTCGGGCCGCAACCGCTACAAAATCAACGAGGGCTTTAGCCCCTGCTATGTCTCGGCAGGTTGATTTTGCGCTTTTCCGCAGCTCGTCGGAGCGACCAGATCACGCACGTGTGCCCTTACGATGATACAAGACGAGTGGACGGTGATTGGTGCCCAGTGATGTCAGCCGCTTCATCCATGCGGGTCATATGTTGCGGTTTAGTGTGTCAGTACACGGTTAATACACGGCCGTCATCAGTACCGCCGATAAATCGATGATCCAATGACCGACAATGATCGGCGCGAGACGCCTGGTTCGCACGTAGATGGCGATGACGATCACAACACCGGGAAGAAATCCGAAGAACCGGCAGACATTACTGCGCCAGTCAGGCACGAAACCCATCACGAAATGTTGAGCGGTAAACCAGAAGGCCACTACGGCGAAGGCGATCCACGTGCGCCCGGTCAGCGCCTCGATCCGGGGCAGGAGGTAGCCCTGGTAGGCTACTCTACCACCGAGTTGATAGGCCACCAGATTACCAGGCTGTAAATCGTGGCCCAGAGCGGTAGCGCATGCGAATACAGGATGAAAGCGCTTGGGTTCAGTCCGGTCCCATAAAACAGCTTTTGGGCGACGTAACCTCCCGCCATGAAGCCGGGCGAGAACAGCAGAAAATAACCGATGCCGAGGAAGATGTCGCGTCCGTAGCGCAAGCGGATGGGTCCGAAGAGATCGCGAAGCCGCAGGCCCTCCCTCCTCAGGAAGAAGCGCATGGCCACGATGCAGACGAGATCCGCGAAGGTGAAACAAACGCTCCACCAGTAGCACGCCTCACGCCACGGGTGTGCCCGATGCTGCAGGACAAAGATCAGAGCCACCAGCGATTGCGACGTCATCCACAATATGGATCGCGCCGGCAGCAACAGCAACGGCCCCCTCCACGAAACGCGCTCCGCCGCCCGGATGGCAGATGGTGAATTCGGTTGGGCAGGCGCCACAAGGGTAGCTTCGCGTACATTGGCCGTGAGATTTTGCCTTTGGGCAAGAAGCTATCACAACCCGAGGTTCAGATGCTGTGAATAAGCGCTCATCAAGGTCGCGAAGGGCTATTCCTCGCGGCGCCGCACGAAGCGCAACGCCGTGAGCGCCGCTGACACCGCGCAGACCTTGGTATCCACAATTCCGGCCGCCAGTGCCGTGGAGCGCACGTCATTTTCCGTGAGCGCCTGGCCGCGTCCCTTAGGGTAGATGAACCAGATGGGCACCCGCGAGGCCAACTGTTTGGCCGCGGCGCGGAGTGCGGTGGCAAGCTCGGCGGATGAGTTGACGCGAGCCAGGATGAGGTCCGCATTGTTGTCGGCCACAGCCTTGGCGCAAGAGAGTGCCGCGCGAAGAGCGTCGTCATCGGCCGTGCCGATCATTCTTACTGCCGTTTCGCCGGTGATGCCCAGTTTCCTGGCGAGCGTGGGTGGCGGAGTGGTGAGCGCCTTTACCCATTTCTGCACCGTCGCGCTGCCCACCGCGAGCGAAAAACTTTCCGATCCCGATGTAAAACGCAAGGCCTCTCCCTCGGCTCGCACCCGCTTCAGCGCGGAGAAGGGAATCCGGCGGCGCAGCTCGCCGCGCAGGATGAGTTCGGGCGGCTCAATCAGGGCTTTCACCCGACTGTGCGCGCCGTTGCATTCACAATTGCATTCCGCCTCGCGGCCCATCGGCTTCCTCCGGCGATGGCGTTTTACCTAAGGATCGGGAATCATTGTCGCACAGTCTCCGCTCGAGCCACGAGGACAACAGCCGCCAGGCCCATCAGCAGGATGGCTTGTTCTACGCGTTCGCTGAGCACGTGGAGATGGTCGAAATGAACGCGCGAGGGATTTGCGGGATCAGAGGCATTCACGTCGCCGCCGGCCGCGATGCGGTCCCGCTCCATGGAGCGGATGATGACGAATTGCGAATAGCAGGTGCAGGCAATCATCGTGATTAGGAGAATCATGGGGGCCAGCACCGTCCTGGGCTTGTAGATGCCCCATGCCGGGGCCAGCGCCAGCAGCGCCAGCGCGACCACGCCGGAGACAAGACCCATCCCGTGCAGGATACGCAGCAACTGGCCCACGATGGTGCCCGCCGTGTGGGTGTCGGGATTGAGGGTCATGAAAGTGATGGCCGCCACCACCGGGAAGAATATCTCCGCGCCCAGCCAGACGATGAGGGCGAGGTAGAGCAGCGTGCGTAGAACGATCTTCATAAGAAAGTTGTCAGTTTCCATCCTTCAGTTGTCAGTTTCCGGAAGCGGAACATCTGGGTACGCTTTATAGTATCGAGCTTGGCCCCGCACGGGCGCGTCAAAAACTGACAACTGAAAACTGATGGTGTGCTGCTCATTGCAGCGCACCATCAATATGTCAATTGCATCTCCAGTCCCTTGCCGGTATCGGGAATCAGCGCCGCAATCCGGTGATGCTCCGCATCGTAGGCCGTCGTCACCTGGGTGGCTCCCGAGCCGTTGAGAGCGGAAACGCTGGCTGCCGTGGCCGGCTTGGTTGCACCATACACTTCGATTGAGAGCAGCTTCCACCACGGCGCGAAACTGCCCTCCGGCGCCGCCACCGTGACGATGATGCCCTGCGCCGACAACCGGCAGGTGAAATCCTCGCGCAGAAACTGGCCGTTCTGGAAGTCGTAGCCGACCCCGTCGTCGAGGTAGAGGGTCCCGTTGCATTCCTTGTTGAAGCCGGTGGGCGGATAGACGCGCAGTGTGAGCGGTCCCTGGGGCCTCTCGTCGGTGCTCTGGACCAGCGGCTGTTCGGGAATGATGGCGCCGGCGCGCACGAACACCGGCAGGGTGTCGAGGCTGCGCTGGATGCGCACCTCCTCGGTCTGCGCCTGGGTCTTCTCGGGATTCCTGCGACCCAGCGCGCCCTCCACCGAGGCGCCCGTCCAGTAGTTGTACCAGCCCACCGGCGGTAGGGCGACGGAAAAGTTGTCCATCTCGTCGGGATAGGAACTTTCGGCCACCAGCAGGTCGCTGCCGAGCATGAAGTCGTTGTCCACCGTGGGGTCGACGAGTTGCCGTCCCGATGCTTCCTCGGGAAATTCAAGAAACATGGGCCGCATGATGGGCAACCCCGTTCGGCTCATCTCTTCCGCGCTGGAGTAGATGTAGGGCATCAGGCGATAGCGCTCTTCAATGTACCGCCGGCGCAGGGTCAGATCTTCGGGCGTGCCGTTCTCCCAAGGCTCCTGCGGACCGGTGCCGGCGGCGGTGTGGTCGCGGTCGATGGGTTGAAAGGCCCCCAATTCGATCCAGCGCGTCAAAAGCTCCGGCTGCGGCGTGGCGGCGAATCCGCCCACGTCGGCCCCGCTCATTGCGAAGCCGCTGAGGCCCAGGTTGAGTAATTGGGGAATGGTCTGCCGGAGGTGGTACCAATTGCTGGAATTGTCGCCCGTCCAGGTGGCGGCATAGCGTTGGCCGCCCGCGTAGCTGGCCCGGGTCATCACGAACGGCCGCACCTTGGGCTGTAACTTGCGCAGCCCGTCGAAGGTGGCGCGGGTGTTCTGCATTCCGAAGATGTTGTGTACCTCCAGATGGCTGGCGGTGCGCGTCGCGAATCCCGGTTCCTCAATCCGGTGCTGGGTATCGTCGGGCATGGTCTTGGACGGAACCTCGAACAGGGCCGGCTCATTCATGTCATTCCAAAAGCCGGCAACTCCCTTACTGACGAAGTCGCCATAGAGCGTGCCGAACCAGTCCCGGGTCGACTTGCGGGTGAAGTCAGGAAAAACCGACTTGCCGGGCCACACCACGCCCACGAAATCCGAACCATCCGGGTTCTTCACGAAGTGGTCTCCGGCCGTGCCTTCATCGTAGGGTTTGTAGCCGGCGTTGGGCACATCGGCCACGTGCAGGTCGGTGATGACGACCGTGCGCAGGTGCTCTCCCTTGAGGTCCTGGACCATCTGATCGAAATGAGGAAATCGTTCCGGATCAACGGTAAAGGGGCGGTTCTTAAACTGGAAGTCGATGTCCAGCCAGATCACGTCGGCGGGGATGTGCTCACTGCGAAGCTGCCCGGCGACGCGCCGCACCTCCGCCTCGGGGTAGTAGCTATACCGGGACTGCTGGTACCCCAGCGACCACAGCGGTGGTAGGGGCGCCTTCCCCACCAGCCACGCCCACGACTGGACCACGGCTTTGGGGTCTGGGCCGTAAAGGATGTAATAGTCCAGCGGACCGCCCTCGGACCCGAACGAGTAGGCGTCGCGATACTCCTTGTTGAAGTCAAAGCTCGATCGCCAGGTGTTGTCGAGGAATATGCCGGCGCTGACTCCGCGATGAAAGGTGATAAAGAACGGGATCGACTTGTAGATGGGGTCAGTGGATTCCTGCCACCCGAAGGCGTCGGTGTTCCAGTTTGCGAAGGCATGGTTGCGGCGATCGAGCGGGCCGGGCTTGTCGCCCAGTCCGAAGTAGTGCTCATCGGCGGGCGACTTCATGTAAACGCGGAAGGACGCGCCGTGGTATTCGATGGGCCGCCCGGGAAAATCCTCGACGATGACATGGCCCTGCATATCGGTCACCGCCAGGCCGAGCGGATCTCGGTGAACGGCGACATGGAGCCTGGCGGTTCTAAAGCCCACCGAGGTGGCATTCGACTCCGGGATCACGGCAATGGTGGAGGTCCGGGAGGCGGGCAGGACAGCCCAGGAGGCATCCTCTGGAAGCTGCCCGGCCGGGCCCACCCGCACGCGCAACAGGTCGTCGCGGAGCGCGGAAATTTGCACGATGGCGGCGCCGGAACGAATCTCGATGCCGTTGGAAATGGGGTGGGAAGCGGTAACGCGCTCCAGACGCACGAAGGCCGGCTTCGCCTGCGCCTGGGCTCTGGGGTCGGGGATCGCGGCGGTCAACAACAGGACTGCAAATAGAGCAAGGTTCGTCCGGCTTTTGCTTGGCAATGAACACCTCATGCAGGCACTGGGAATGATGCAGGAGCACACGGTTTGTTTCAGGTCCAGAGTATTTCGCGATTACGGCAAGGACGGCGCCGGCGCAGTTTTCCCTAGTGCCGCCACACGCTGCCGCACCCGGTCTCGAAACGCCTCATCCTCCGCTGTCTCCGGTTTCAATGAGCCAAGATTGATCTCCACGTTGGCCAGCGCTCCCTGGACCGCGGCGTTGGCCAGCGCCGTAGCGGTCGTCAGGTCGGAACTCATGTGGGGATTGGTGATGGGAACGAGCGCGGAAACGATCTGCGCGATTTCAGCGGATTTCTCCATCACGCCCAGGGGCACGCTGGTAGCCAGCCGCAGCGCGGCGTTGATCAGCCGCGTTCCGTCGGCCGCCTCGCGAGCCGCCTTGTAGGCCTTCATGACCGTGTTGTAGGACTCGGCATCGGAATCGATGGCCGATTTGAGTTCCTCGCGCAACGCGGCAAGCCGTGCGATGGCCTGGTTGAGTTCTTCGGTGAACTGTACGTACGCTTTTTTGCCCCGCGACATGGACGCGACCATGTGCGCCAGTCCTGCGGCCATTGCTCCTGCAGCAGCCGACGCACTGCCGCCGCCCGGGGTGGCTGTGGGCGCGGCCAGTTGCTCGATGAAGGGCTCGATGCCGGCACGGAAGCCTCCGACAGCCATCTTGCCGCCGATGATGGCTGCGAGCCGGTTTTCGAGGATCAAGGAGGAGTCGAAGTTCTCCACCTGCAGAAACCACTCCGCGGCGTGCTCGAGAGCCAGCTTGGGGATCAGACCGACGATCTCGCTGGAAACCGGTATGACGCCGTAGCGCGCCGCTTCGCGCTTCACGAATTCGAAGACCCGATGAATGGGCGTCTGCTCGAAGTCGGTGAGGTTCATTGAAACCTGGGCCATGCCGCGCACCATGAATCCCGACCCCTTCACGAACCGCAGACCGCCGGATGAAAACCGCACCGCCTTGGCGATTTTTTTGGCGATCTCGACGTCGGCCGTGTTGAGGAAGACGTTATAGGCAATGAGGAATTTGCGCGCGCCCACCACCGTTGCGCCGGCGGTTGGGTGCACGCGGGGCTCGCCAAAATCGGGCCTGCGCGCGGGGTTGGTGGCGATCTCGTCGCGAATGCCTTCAAACTGGCCGCGCCGGATGTTTTCGAGATTCTGGCGCTCAGGAATGGTGGCGGCTGCTTCGTAGAGATAGACGGGAATCTGAAAGCGCCGCGCGATCTCGGCGCCCACGTGGCGCGCCATGGCCACGCAGTCGTCGATGGTGACGCCCTCGATGGGAATGAAGGGAACCACGTCGGCGGCGCCCATGCGGGGATGTGCGCCCTGGTGACGGGTGAGATCGATCAGCTCCGCAGCCTTGCCGACGCCGAGGATGGCCGCTTCCTGGATGGCGTCGCGCTCTCCGACCAGCGTAATGACGCAGCGATTATGATCGGTGTCCATCTCGCGATCGAGGAGATACACCCCGGGCAGCTTCATGGCTTCCACAATGGCGTCGACCTTGGCCGAATCGCGGCCCTCGGAAAAATTGGGTACACATTCAACCAGCGTATTGGGCATCGGGTTGAGGATACCGACCGGGATCACCGAGCCGCAACTGCGATTCGCCTTTCGCTGTCCTCGTCCGTGGGTTGGGAGGAGCGGCTGGCAAGAAACAAGGCTTCCGTACCCCATCTTCGCGACTTCTTTCTGTCGCGAAGGTGGGAGGCCACGAACGCCGGCTGTCCCCGCGTATCATTCTGTTGTTGGTTCATGGAGGATCCATGAGCGTCGTCGAAACACCCGTGATTCGCGCCCCGCGCGGCGCCGAGCTGCGCTGCAAAGGCTGGCAGCAGGAGGCCGCCCTGCGCTGCCTGATGAACAATCTCGATCCCGAGGTAGCCGAGCGGCCTGCGGACCTGGTGGTGTATGGCGGCATGGGCCGTGCCGCGCGCAACTGGGAGTGTTTCCACGCCATCGTGCGCGAGCTGGAGCAGTTGGGGAACGAAGAGACGCTGCTGGTGCAATCCGGCAAGCCCGTCGGCGTGTTTCCGACGCACGACCTGGCGCCGCGCGTGATCATCGCGAATTCGAATCTGGTGGGCAAATGGGCCAACTGGGAACATTTCCACGAGCTCGACCGCAAGGGCCTGATGATGTACGGCCAGATGACCGCAGGGAGCTGGATTTACATCGGCACCCAGGGCATCCTTCAGGGCACATACCAGACCTTCGCCACGCTGGCCGAGCGGCACTTCGGCGGATCGCTGGCCGGAAAACTCGTCGTGACCGGCGGCATGGGCGGTATGGGCGGAGCGCAGCCGCTGGCCGTGACGCTGAATGGCGGCGTGCTGCTTGCCGTGGACGTCGATCGCAGCCGAATCCAGCGGCGCGTGGATACACGCTACTGCGACACGCTGACCGACAACCTGGACGATGCGCTGGCCTGGTGCGAGGCCGCCCGGCACGAGCAGCGGGCGCTGTCAGTGGGCCTGGTGGGCAACTGCGCCGACGTGCTGCCGGAGATCCTTCGCCGTGGCGTGCAGGTGGACGTGGTCACCGACCAGACCAGCGCCCACGATCCGCTGAATGGATACATCCCGCACATGGATACCCTGCCTGAGTCAGCGCGTCGCAAGCGGCGCGATCCCCTGGCCGCGGCTGCGGAACTGCGCGCCCACGATCCCGAAGAATATGTGCGTCGCTCTACGGCTTCGATGGTGGTGCACGTAAACGCCATGCTGGCGCTGCAGAAGTCCGGCGCGGTGGCTTTCGATTACGGCAACAATATCCGGCGGTTCGCGTTCGATGCGGGATGCGCGGATGCTTTTCTGATTCCCGGTTTCGTGCCCGAATACATCCGTCCGCTGTTCTGCACCGGCGCGGGGCCGTTCCGCTGGGTGGCTCTTTCGGGCGATCCACGGGACATTGATCGCACCGATGAGCTGGCGCTGGAGCTCTTTCCCGACAACGAGATTCTCACCCGCTGGCTGCGGTTAGCGCGCGGCAAATTCGCCTGGCAGGGCCTGCCGGCGCGCATCTGTTGGCTGGGCTACGGCGAGCGGGCGCGCATGGGCGAGGCCATGAACGACCTGGTGCGTAAAGGCGAGATTTCGGCGCCCGTGGCGATCGGGCGCGATCATCTCGACACCGGTTCCGTCGCCAGCCCGTATCGCGAGACCGAAAAAATGCTCGACGGCTCCGACGCGATCGCCGACTGGCCTTTACTCAACTTCGCCCTCAACACCGCATCGGGCGCATCGTGGGTAAGCTTTCATCACGGCGGCGGCGTGGGCATGGGTTACTCGCTCCACGCCGGCCAGGTGACGGTGGCCGACGGGACTGACAACGCGGCGCGGCGCATCGAGCGAGTGCTCAATAACGATCCCGGGATTGGCGTGGCGCGGCATGCGGATGCGGGGTATGAGCTGGCGCAGAAGACGGCGCGAGAGAAGGGGATTCGGATTCCGATGGGAGAAAAATGAGGCGTGGATAGATCATCGCAGGTGATTTGGATTGAAGTCCTTTGTGCCCTCACCGGTTTCGCAGCCTGGATTGCGTGGAGGATAAGGCGCGTCGACCAAGCGAAGACTTGGCCGAGCACAGAAGGGAAAACTCAGTCTGCGGGATTGGAAGACATTCGCTCGGGCCGTAATTCTACCGTGGAGCTTCCCGTTTTCGCGTTCTCCTATGTAGTCGGTGAGGAATACTACGCGGGCCGCTTTGCTCTGTGGGCGAAAGGGGATCGCGCTGACACGCTGATTAGAGAGATGGTTGATAGAAAAGTCTTGATCAACTATGATCCGGGTCGGCCCGAGCGCTGGTTCATCCCGGAGAAATTGATTGAAGGTTGCCCGGTTGAGCAGAAACTCCAGGTGTGGGGGATCCATCCTGAAGATTGATCACTCATCTCAACGGAATCTCAGGAAACCCGATTCCTCCTGACAACTATGCTCTCCACCGTCGTCAACATCGGCCAGCTCGTGACCCTTTCGGGTCCTGCGCGTCCTCGCGTGGGACGGGAGCTGCGGGATCTTGGCTTGTTCACCGATTCCGCATTGATCATTGACGGTGATCGCATTGCGGCCGCCGGATCTTACGCCGACCTTCGCTTCAGCATTCCGCGGGGTGCAACGGTCATCGATGCCGAACGCCGCTGCGTCACGCCGGGCTTCGTCGACGTGCATACGCATCTCGTCTTTGCCGGCAACCGCGCGGATGAATTTGAGAAGCGCATCGCGGGCGCAACGTACCAGGAAATCGCGGCAGCCGGCGGGGGCATTCTACGTACCGTCAAGCTGACTCGTGCCGCGACCGAAGACGAACTTCTCGCCGCGGCGCGCCGCCATCGCGACTGGATGCTGCGCGGCGGAACTACGACGCTGGAAGCCAAATCGGGATATGGCCTCGATCGTGACACGGAGCTGAAGATGCTCCGTGCGCTGCGGCGACTGAATGAAGAAGGCCCGGCGCGCATCGTTCCCACGCTGCTGGCGGCGCACACCGTTCCGCCCGAATTTGCCGGCCGCCGCGGCGAGTACGTGCTCTGGATTGCCGATGAGCTGATCCCGGAAATCGCCGCGATGGGTCTGGCGGCCTACTGCGATGCTTTCTGCGACGATCACGCATTCTCGGTGGACGAGGCGCGAACGGTTTTGACGTCGGCCAAGCGGCATGGCCTGGGCATTCGGGTGCACGCCGAGCAGTTTCGGCCGGGCACCGGCGCGGCGCTGGCGGCAGAACTGGACGCAGCGACCGCGGATCATCTGGAGACCGCGACCGACGAGGCGCTGATTCAATTGCGCGACGCCGGCGTCCAGCCGGTTCTGCTGCCGGGATCGGTGTTTGCACTGGGACGCACGCAATACCCGCCGGCGCGAAGGATGATCGACCTGGGACTGGCGATTGTGCTGGCCACGGACTTCAATCCCGGATCCTCTCCGGTGCCCTCGATGCCGTTCATGCTGTCGCTGGCGTGCCTGCAGATGGGACTCACGCCCGCGGAAGCGCTTTCAGCCGCAACCATCAACGCGGCCTGGAGCCTGGGCCTCGGAGCCGAAGTCGGTTCTCTCGAGCCCGGCAAGCAGGCCGATTTTCTCATCCACGAATTCTCCGACTATCGCGAGCTCGCCTATTTCATCGCCGCTCCGGCGCGGCGGCGCGTCTTCATTGGCGGGTGCGAGGTCACGCTCTAGTCTTTTCCTGCGCCAGCCGCGGCTGCCGGCCCTTGTAGCGCCCGACCAGGTACACTCCGATTCCGGCTGCGACCATCACAAACGTCCCTCCCACCACTTTGAGCAGGGCGACGTTCTTGTCCTGCTCGTCGCCAAAGGGAATGGCGGAAAGGCCGATGGTGGCGAGCGTGCTGAGCAGTCCCAGAATGCCAAGGACGATGGCGACGGGCTTGCCGCCCGGAACGCGGCGCACTTCAGGGCCTGCGGGCTCGCCTTGCAGGCGGATCATGGCGGCGAAGATAAACACAAACGGGAGAAACGTGATCAGTACGGTCATGCTGACCAGCACGTCGTATGCGCCGCGTACCGTGGTGCCGGCCTGGCTGAGAAGTGCCACGGCAATGCCTGCGATGCCGTAGACGCCGATGGACACCCAGGGAGTTCGGTAACGCGGATGCACCGAGCCGAAGACGGGCGGGAGGTAATGATCGATGCCTGCCACAAAGGGAAGACGCGATGTGGAAGACAGAAAGGCGGATGCGCCTGCGAGGGCATTCATGGCGACGAGCAGGGAAGCGATGGGAAGGAGCCACTCGACTCCTAATCGGGAGGTCAGCACCTGAAGACCGGTGACGATTCCGTCTGGGCCCGCCACGGCGTCGCTGGGGAGGGCGATCAGCAATGCAGCGGTGCCGCCAATGTAGCCGATGGTCGCAATGGTTCCGCCGGCGGCGATGGCAAGGGGAATCACGCGCCGCGGATTCTCGATCTCGTCGCCCATGAACGATCCGGCCTCGACGCCGACGAAGGCAAAGAAGATGGTGGACCAGAAGATGGCGTTCTTTACGGACCAGTGCAGTGACATGCTGGATGCGGTGAAGTGTGTGGCTGACCCAAAGCGGGCCCATGAGACAGCAGCGAGCACAATGAGCAGCAAGAGCGGAAGAATCCCTCCGAGGGCGCTGACGTTGTTGAGCCATTTGCCTGCGTCGACGCCGCGGATGTTGAGAACGGTGATGAGGACGAGCGCGGAGCACGCAAACAGGATGAAGAAAAGCGGACTGGCGGAGAGCGCGCGTCCGCGACTGCCCAGCGCGAACAGCATGGAGGCCGCGCCGTAGTAGAGAACCCCGGGGAAGTACGGCAGGTTGCTCATCCAGTAAGTCCACGCGGCGATAAACCCGCAGCCATCGCCGAAGGCGTGCCGCGTCCATACATAGAGGCCGCCTTCGGCCGGGTAGCGCGATGATAACTCCATGACGCTGGCAGCGAGAGGAATGAAGAAGCATAACAAGGCCGCAATCCACACGATGAGACTGCTGGGGCCTGCTGCGGCGGCGGTGGCCGACCAACGAATGCTGAGAAGGCCGGCAACGTAGAACAAGGTCAGGTCGCGACAAGATGCCCGGTGTTGGTTGTCGCAGGTGAACGTGACGTGATTGTCCGCCCCGGCAAGCTACTGAAACTAGCCAGAACCGCGCCACACGGCGACATTGTGATTATGCTTAAGCAGGGTCACCTCTCTCCAACTGAAGAGCCCGAGGGCCTTGCAAACATCACCAAATCATATCTTGCCCAGTGGGGGTCTGGCAGCAAGTCGCTTTAGCGGCGCGGCTCATTGGCCGCTGCCTTTAGCCGAGAAAGACCTTGAAACAACTTTATATCGCCAGGAAATGGTACTCTCACGCCGTGGCCGCTTGCTGAGAAGGCGGCTCTGAGTCAAAATTATCGTTCGGACCGCCATTCGATCCACTTTTTGCCATTTGACGGTACCTGTCGTAGGTTATATGTGCGACTTATAGGCACGGGCGCTTTCGCGAAAATTCTCGGACATGCCGCGATGAGTACTGTCCCAAGGCCGACGAGGGCGAGGATGTTGAGATAGTGAAGGTTCAGGACGTGCAGCCCGAGGAGAGTATCGACGGTCCCCGCAGATCATACCTTCTAGTCTGCAGCACGCCGAAGAACGAGAAGATAAACAGACCAGTGCCGTTTATGAGCATGGCACCCCAATTGCTTGGCCGATTTCGCGCGCCCCAAGAATTTATGTCAGAATACAGAAATACGGGCATGTGCAAGCGTTGACGTATCTGTTCCTCGAGGAATTGCTTATATCCAGCCCTTCTCTCGATTTCTGTGAAGACTTGATTAGAATATGAAGCTCAAGCCTATGCCATAGGGGGCAACGACCAGAGCTAGCCAATCGAGTCCGTCCTTATTATGGATTACACCCAGGGTGAACGCTCCTGCCGCGAGGAGTCCCCCGAAGTATACGTATCTGTCAAGGGTCAGAAGAAGTTCGCGCATCCCTTTGGTTAGGTCGGCGATCTCGTCCAGCATGATCTGGAGTTGCCGATCAGAATTCGCTTCGGTTAGGATGGCATCTACTGGAATTGAGGATTGGGCAGCGGTAGTGGCGATTGACCCTGTCAAAGCGCGCTTTATATAGTCTCGAAGGGTCATCTATTTCTCCGTGGACAGACGGCTGTGGCGAGGTCAGCATCGTGGTTGTGAAAGTTTTCCGCCCGAGTCATTTTCATAAAGGCGAGCGAGGTCGCGGTGGATTCCGGACTGCTAGCGAATATCTGGGCGGACGGGTTGGGGTTCTCGGGCCGCCCTGAATGAGCAGACGGCTTCCGACCAGGCACAACCTCGTTGTTTGCCATCGTTGGGTCGTGCCGTCTGTCACGTCATCGGCCGGCCGCGGGATTTGTTCGTCGGCGTCCAACGCTCTGCCTAGGAACAAGGGCCTGAGGGACGCCTACACGGAGACCCGCCTCCTTGAGATGAGGACGCGAGCCTGGACCGTGGTCCCTGATTAGCCAGCCGAGCAAGAACGACTCGGCATGAGCGGCCCCCTCGCGCTGTCGTGATCGTCCGCGAGCGGCTTTGCACGCCAGCGTGGTGCGGCAAACACAGGTCACTCCCCGAAATGATCATTACTGGCAGGGTCGGCCCTTGCCTCCGAGCAAGAACCGACATGATGCTCTAGTGACGCCCGTGTGGCTCGATCCGTTGACTGTATTGGCAGAGATGCCCGTCGCGGGTCGTTGAAGAGTGACATAACGGACATGCCAAGGTTCACGCGCCGCTGACGGGGGATTGTAGGGCCAGCCGTATCTCGTTCGTTATCAGGACACAGCCATCGGCCCAAGCCGACACGCGATTGGCGCATCCGGCGACTGATCGATGCTCCTGGACCCGGAGCCCTTCGAACGGATCGCTTCCAAGAACACCGGAGGCCCGCAGTGTCGAAGACTGTGACGCGCGACCCGGGGACGCGCGTCTCCGTGCACGGCTGATGTTCCCAGCTCCAGGCTCAGCTCGGTGGCGTAGGTAGGGCAGTTTGCGCCGGGGCAGCGGTCGGCGATGTGGCGGGTACAGCCGGACCGGTATCGTTGCATACCGCATAGGCGCCGCAGCCGTGCTGGTCGACGGGCGGCGTGGTGGTCTGGCCGCGCAGCCATCGGATGGTTTCCTGGAGGCCCTCACCGTACTGCGGCGGAGGGTAGGTGTCTGGATCAACCGGCGGCCCTGCCGGGCGGCCCTGCAGGACCACGTCGTCGGCCGCCCGGTCTTCGTAGCTGAGGTCGTACGCGGTGGGCAGGTACAAGGAGGCAAGAAGCAATAGATCCTGCGCGCTAGGCGGCTTTGCTACTGGTGCCTTATTGGCGGAGAGGAAGGTCCGACTAGGCCATCATGGAAGCCTCGTCTTCTTCGTCTTCGCCTTCGAGGCTTTCGATTGCTACTTTGATTTCTTGACTCGCCTGGGAGAGCATGTTAGTAGCCGTAAATAAGCTCTGGTGTCAGTGGAATATACCTTTGGATCCAGGTTGAGTGCAATGGTGAAATGCCGTACTGCAAGTCCTTTCTCTTTCAAGCTTTTATACAGTCTTCCAAGTAAGAAATGAACCGTCGCTTCATCAGGTGCAAGGTCTTTCAGCACCATCAACTCGGCTAGTGCAACCTGCAAGTTCATTGATCGCCATCAGAGCCCTTGCTTTCTTGAACCTTGTCAACGCACTGCGAGGCGCCAGTTCGGTAGCTTTCGTGAAATATTGAAGTGCCTGGCGAGGCTGCTTCTGCTTCTCGAGAACCGTGCCGATGCAGCAAATGAGCACAGCATTCGTTGGGTTGATGGATGATGCAGCTGTGAAGTGCACGAAAGCTTTGTCGAAGTTGCCAAGCTTCTCATATACACGGCCTATGCCGTAATAAGCGTTATAATGCCGTTTATCTGCCGCCACGCCATGGCGATACGCCGATAATGCTTTGTCGTATTCTTCGTTGGAGACGTGTTCATGACCTTGCAGAGTGAAGGCGTAGGCAAATTTGGGATCGAGCTGAGTCGCACGTTTGAAGCACCGCAGAGCTTGTTCGTGATCACGTGCAAGAGACCAAGCGTTCCCGAGAGCGCACCAAGCATAAGGAGAATGCCAATCAGCATCCACAAGCTCGTGAGCCAGAAACGAGAGGTCAGTTTCACGCTTCAGATGCCACAGAACGGTGGAATAGACCTCCATGTCTGCAAGTCTTGTGGGTGCCATAGCCCGGATCCTCTTGTAGTAGCTTTCCGCGTCGCCGTACGCCGCCTGCTCATAGTAAGCACGGCCCATCTGTGCCAATACCCAAGGTGTATCTTGTTGCGCCCTGGGTAATGATCCATATATCTGTAGAGCTTCCTGACACTGAAATTGTGAGAGAGCAAAGTATCCGCTTCCAAGCTTCTTGAAAAGATCAAATAACCATCGTAAGGCATCTTCTTGTCTTGCGGGTTCACTTTCCGATACTTTCCCAGGTGGTGGAGCATTACTCGAATTCGGCAGGGGGTGTGGCCTGAACTCTTTATAATCCACATCCATACTATCGTCCGCTGGTTTTCTATTCCCGCTGACAACACGACCAACAGTTGAAGAGCTAGATCCTGGCCTCATCATCCTTGATATAGGCGGTCTCGCTTTCTTCAACTCCCGGCCTTGAGTTGATCCTATGGTTGGAAGAGTTGACGGTGGCTTACTGCTCGTAGGCCTGATCAGATTTGAGAGCCGGACACTTCTCCGTTGCGTTACTCCCTGATCCTCAACTTGTGTCTGTCTTGCTTGAACCACCTGCCCAGATATGGTTCTTTTGCGTTCGCCTCCTACTTGCGGAGGTCCAGCAGGCCGATTTGATGTGCTACCTTCTAGTAGACTGTCTAACGGCGGGTCCGTCTTTAGCGACTCGTTTCGTTGATACGGCTCGACTCATCTTCGGTGCGTCCATGCTAAAATCCATTCCAATGCCTTGTAGAGTGCGGTTCCTTCTGATCGGAGCCTGAGGTGGCTCAATTGGATATGCTGATACAACTCCTGGCTCTCGACCACTTGGTACAATGCTCACATCGATAGTGGCACTGGGACCTGTCGGGGTTTCCATAGCATCTGGTCCAATTCCTCCACCTCCAGCGGCTGGTATGTTTGAGATGCTTGGATTGCTCTCGTTGATCTTCTGAGATAATCCTATGGTCCCGAATAAGCCCCCTGCGAATCCTCTTGACGGAACATTGTTGAATGGATCAGCAGCTATCTGTCGTAGGCGGTGGCCGGGTCGACCGATTCTGAGTCTGCTCTGGGAAAGGAGACATCTGCGAGTTATCTTTCGCACTGAATGACGTAGAATTCTCCATTTGATTCGACTTCAGTGTGGCCGCCATCTCAGGGCTGACCTTGAAAATATTCGGTACCCGGACATTGGCGCCCATGTCGCATAGATTCGTAAATGCATCCCACATGAAGGGATTCAGCTTAAGGGCCTCCTCGAAGTAGCTGATGGACTTCTTCTTGTCATCGTATCCATGGTAGAGCTTCCCTAGCAAGCAGTTGACAGCTGCAGCATCCGGATAAGGATTTCGCGATGATTGTGTATGCTTTCCAAAACTATTCCGGCCACCCCATAAGCCCCGGCTTTTCTCCAATGCTACTATGCCATCTTTGTATCTCTCGAGGGCCAAAGAAGCTTGCGCAAAGACATAGGCACACCCGAGGTGAGTTCCTCTGGAGCCCGCAGGCTTGCTATACTCGTATGCCGACTTATTGTCGCCAAGTCGGAGATGGCATAGGGAAAGCAAATATGAGGACTCGGCAGATCTGTGATCGACTGCCACGAGTCGTTCGGCGAGGAAGAGAGCGTTTTTGGGGAGTTGATTATCGAGTTGGTAGTATATATGTTGTCGTAACTGATTCGTTATGCATGTATTCGCAGGTGCCATGATGGCGGCTTGCAAGGGATTGTGTATGAGCTCAGGTGAGGCTATAATACTGGTGTGGCCATGTGGCCGTCGAGTATCGCGGCGAAGAGGATGCCTCTTTGATTTGCTCTTTGTCTTCCTGCGGCGAGATCGCAGGAAGTCTTTCAGATGCTCATCTAGTAAGCTATGCGGATCATTGTCCTTAAAGACTTCGACCAGGGTATTCGTCGCTGCAATAGTGTCGAAATCACTTCAAGGTCCCGGCTGGGTGCGTAAGTGACGATACTGTCAGGCGATAGCTTCACGTGTGTCTGCAGCGTCCCAAGACTCAGGAGTAGAACGAGTGGACAGTCAAGGAACATGGATAGCAGTGCAGAGAGTAAAGCACCCAAAGCGGAGTGTTGCGTGCAAGAATAGCAGCGGCGTTATTGACCTCGATAATTGCGGAGACTCGTTTTGGTTCGAGCGTTTCGCGATGTTGTTTGGCAGTCGCAACAGCCACTTTCATTGGTGTGAAAAGCGGCCTACGCGCCATAGCAACAATCGCTCGGCTGGGCTGGATACATCATCAGCCTTACCGACGTCAATTTCTGAGGCTCTTTACGTCAATGTCAATGTGTCCTATAAACTGCTTCAATTCTTGTTAATTGTTAGATATTCATAATTTCCCATACGAGGTTCCTGATTCTAGTCCGCAAAATCCACACAGTTGCTCACGTGCAGCTCATACTAGCAGTCACCGCGAGGCCTCAGTCGTTAGCTATCCATCCACATATTTCACAATGGCTCAAAAAGCACGGAAAGATCGAGCAAAATCCAACACCAGTGCTCTCAATAACCTCCACATTGGCACCCTCACACTCAATATCCTCTTCCTCCTCTCCACATTTCTCTGGCGGCGGCGCTCCCTCCTGCTCTATGTTCTCCTCTCCGTCCCGTCACTAGTATGCGAGTTCATCCTCGAACGAACAGGAAGACCCTCCTACGTCAACGGTTCCCTAAAGTCTGCAGGGGAGGATCTCGCAGGAGAAGGCTTGACCGAGTACATGTTCGATGTGATATGGGTGACATGGGGTTGCCTGGTGGCTGTGATAGTATTTGGGAACTGGGGCTGGTTGCTGTGGGCGGTGGTGCCGGCATATGGCGCGGTCAAAGGATATAGTTTGCTGGGACTTGCGAGGGGGATGGTGGGCGGTGCTCAGGGGCAGGGAATGCAAGGGATGGATGAGCCGGTTGCGGCGGGGAATCGGAAGCAGAGAAGGGTGGCTGCGTGACATTGAATATTGATGCCCTCATTGATCTATATGAAAGGCTCCTGAAGGAGTCCAAGGCTATGACTTTCAAATCGCATTTGCAACCCAAGCTGAGAACATAGCATTTGTTAGTCACAGCCTACACTACGGGCAACAAAGAACCTACACTTCCTGGGAAAGAGCTGTTCTCTGACGTTTGTAAGATGCATACAAATGGCGCCATATATATATCTGAAAATACAACAGAACAGCTCGTACCACACTGGTGCTTAATTCACTGTCGGCGCAAATTGCCTTTACGAAATTTAATTCCTTGACAAACTTTTAGTTCCCAGTCTGCTTCCATTTTCCCGGATTCTTTCCCTCCAGTCATTGGAAGTCGTCCTCCCGCTCTTTCTTTTGCTTTTGACGTGTCCTTATATCAGACTCTAGCTTCCGTTTTTAATGGTTTGACAAGAGCGATAGGAAATGCACTCCAGGTATTCCAGGGTGCACAGCGCGCCTTCCTTCTTCTCATTCTTCTCAAGTCAACTTGACACGCAGATGTCTCCGGTACCGTAGGAACAGTAGGGTACAATACCTGGGTCTCCACTGCATTCCAGGATCATAAAGAAACTCGCCATACGAAGAAAGACTTAAGCAACAACTTTTAGACATCAGGAAGTGTTATGGA
>CAVREL010000048.1:0-13353 GCA_963720105.1 uncultured Acidobacteriota bacterium
AGCGCGTTTCTCGGTACTAATCCCGGGAGATATTACTTCCGGGTTGCTCGTGATCCTGGCACAATCGCTGAGGCATCAGCTATGGCTGCATCCCAAGTTAGCTTCTCTTTTTCACCGGCCCCTTCGGCGGAATCCTCGGTCGGTGGGAGTTGAGGGCGACGGCGGAGTTCTTTCTGAATTTCGATCACCCCTGGGCTTCAGGCGCGAGGGATGATTGTTTCCACGGCATCGCAGAACCGATCGATCTCTGCCATTGAGGTGTAAACATTTGGGCTGACCCGGATGCCGTTGAGGCTGGGTGCCGAGATGGGGGTAACCAGGATGTTGTATTTGGTCAGGAGTGCATCGCTCAGCTTTCCGGGATCCATGGTTTCGAAGTGGATGGTGCCGAAGGCGCCGGAATGGTTAGGATCCAAGCCGACCAACATCCGGGCGCCAGGAAGTTTGCCCAAGCGTTCGGCCCAGCGTTGCTTCAAGTACCTGAGGCGTGTGAATTTTCGCTCGGCACCGATTTGCTCGTGAAACTCCAGCGCTTGCAGAATTGCATTATGCATGGCCGCGGGGTGCGTTCCGATTTCTTCGAACTTGCGGATATTTTTGTCCATCGATTCGGGCGCGGCCATCAGTGCCCAGTGCCTTGCGATGCGGTCCCTTCGTACGTACAACATGCCGGTACCGATGGGCGCCGATAACCATTTGTGCAGGCTGGCGCCGTAGAAGTCGCAGCCTAAATCGGGGAACTGGAAGGGCACGTGCGCAAAAGCATGCGCCCCATCCACGATGCTGGTAATGCCCCGTGCGCGTGCCAGTACACAGATCTCCTTGACGGGAAATATCTGGCCTGTCGTGAACACCACGTGCGATATATGGATGACGCGGGTGCGCGGCGTGATTGCCTGTTCGAACAAGCGCACCAAATCATCGGTATCATTCACCGGTACGGCGAAGTCCAGTTGCTTGAGCACAATCTTTTCCCGGCGCTCACGCTGTTGCCACGTGGTGATCATCCGAGGATAATCCTGGCTGGTCGTAAGAACTTCGTCGCCGGGTCCGAGGTCAAGGCCAAACTGCGCGATCTGAAGGGATTCGCTGGCGTTCCGCGTGATGGCAATGCATTCGGGATCGGCGTTCCACATGCGGGCAAGGCTTTTCCGTACGTCCTCGATACGGGGTTCCAAATCGTGCCACATGCGGTAACTGGGAAGCTGGTTGCTATAACGTATGGCTTCGATCTCAGCATCCAGGACCACGGCTGGCGCCGGCGCGACCCCGCCGTTGTTGAGGTTCACTAGCTTCGGATCGCGGACGTACGCGCTGCGGATCTTCTCCCAGAAGTTCTCGTCGCCCGCTACATCCTCCCGGGAGATACCTGCGTAGGCGCGGTTCAGCAGGGCAGCCAGCATTACCGCCTCTGCCCCGCACAGAAAATCACGACGGTTTAGTTCTGTGTTCATATTCTGGAAACTCGCGCCAACAGCTTTGAATTGCCAGCATACATTATGCTGGCAGGTTTCCGCCTGCGAACCAAAAGTCGTCTGGCACACCCCAAGACTATTCCTGTTCCAGGGTTAGCCGGATCGCAAGCCGTCCCGACTCGCCCCTCGGGACGCCGGCAGAAGGAGAGCACCAATTCCCGTGTACTCGGCAACTCAGAAACTGGCTCGTAGTTGACGATAAATTCCCATAGCACTCAAAATCTCCGACTGGGGGCGAACAGACGGCGCAAACTTGCGCAATCGCCTGGTCACGTCAGTCTGAGTTGTATAATGGCCAGCACAAGAGCATCTATGTCCGTACGCGTACCGATTGCTTTCCTCGTTCTTCTTCTGTTGGTTCCTCAAGCGAGCGCAAAAAACAAGAAAAAGCAGGGGCTCCCCGAATATGTGCTGCGGGCGCAGACCGTTACAGTTGTGATTCGTCCTGAGGCAGGCGAGCCTCTGACGAGTCCAAACGCAAATCGAACCGCGCAGACTAACGTGGAAAACGCAATAACGAAATGGGGCAGATTCAAGGTGATCAGGGATGAACAGGCTGCGGACTTGATTATCGCCGTACGCAAGGGACATGCGAATGGTCCGACGATCCGCAATTCCCCGGCAGACAACCGCCCGAACGATCACACCGGTGGCATTCCCAATGCTGCTGAGCAGGCTCCGCCCGCTCTTCCCACTTCCGGCGCAGCGGACCGACGGCCACGTATTAATAACGAAATGGCTCCGTCGGAGGATAGCTTTGAGGTCTACATGGGGCGAGTCGATCATCCGCTGGATGCTCCAGCAGTTTGGCGCTATATGGCCAAGGACGCACTGGACGACTTTCCTGAGGTCGCCGCGGTCGAACAGTTCAGGAACGCGATAAATGAAGCCGAGCGGTAGAGTCAACAAAAGCCGTGAGCACTGGTCACCCTGAGCAATGTTGTTGGCGATAAATCCCCGTTACACTCAATGACCAGCGGTCAAAACGTGTAATCGCCTGGTTACGTCAAACTATTGAATCCCCTGACAGACACCGACGATCCGAAGACTATTTCTTCATACCCTTCACGTCCTGCCCGCCTTGGTGGAGCATAATGTGCGTCACATCGCCCTTCTCGTTCCTGAAGAACTCTACTTCCGCATCTACGACTTTCAGGAAAAACTTGGTTTCCGATTCTGCAAACAGAGGGAACTTGGGCTGTCCGGTCGCCTGCGTCATCAACCGATCACCTTCGAGTGTCATCACAATGTCGAAGTTTGGCATCAGCTCATAGGTGCCGACATACTTTGCGAGGATTGCAGGCGGAACTGTGATTTCCTTTCTTTCCGAAGGCAATACCACGTTCTCGCCGTGCACCACTGCAGCCAGTTTGCTGGCGATTTCGTTCGGTGCCTGTCCGTTCAGATTCGCGAGCACGACTATGGTCAGTTTGTCCTCTGGATAGTAGGCCAGGTCGGTATTAAAACCCTCTATCCCACCGCCGTGCTCGATCAATTTGTGTCCGTTCGCCGTGCGTACCCCAAGTCCGAATGCGTAGTCGTTCTTGAAGGGCGTTGTCATTTTTTGCAGCGAAGCGGGGGACAGCAGTTTGCCTCCCATGAGCCCCTGTTCCCAACGCAGCAAGTCTTCCGTGGTCGAGTACAGTCCGCCCGCGGAAAAGGGGATGCTCATGTCGATATAGCCGGTATTCGTCGCGCCCTTTTCGCTGGGCGAGTAACCCGAAGCGCGATGCAGGATGATGGCCGAGTTCGAGTCGTATCCCGAGTCCTTCATGCCCAAAGGGTTGAAGAGGTTCTCCCGCACAAACTGACTGTAGCTCTGTTGGCCGATCTTCTCTATCAAATAACCCAGCAGGACATACCCGGAGTTGCTATAGTTCCACTTCTCGCCCGGTTGGAATTCGAGTGGTTTATCGCGAAAACGCGCAACCAGCTTTTCCGGAGTTGTGGCAATCGCCTCGGTGGAAGCGTATTCCGGAAACCCCGTAAAGCTGGGAATGCCCGAAGTGTGTGTCAGCAGATTGAATATCGTCACCTTGTCCCACGCCGCGGGGGCATCGGGCATGTATTTCTTCACGGGGTCCTCAACCTTCAGTTTGCCGCGCTCCTCAAGTAACAGGATGCAGGTTGCCGTGAATTGCTTGGTCAGGGAACCCAATCGGAATTTGGTGGTAGGTGAATTCGGAACATCCCATTCCAGATTTGCCGACCCGTAGCCCTTGCTGAGCAATACCGTCCCGTCGCGAGCTACAAGCACGGACCCCATGAACTTCTTCTCATCAAGGTAGGAGTGAACCACCTGCTCCATGCGGGAAACGCTGTCCTGCGCCGGGCAGATACACACCAACAAGAAAATGATTGCGGTCCTTCGAAACATGGGCACTCCTTTCACTCAGCGAGCCGGGCAATTATAGACGAGTGGAGCAGTGGCGTCTCAGTGTGAGGGCACGTCGCTGAGTGAGCCTGATGGAGCATGGGAAAGATGATACCGCAGCAAGACCGTTGTGCATTCCTGAGGGCTGTTGCAAAATCCCCATATCGCTCACTGAGGGTTTTGAGTGCTATGGCCTGTTTGCGCCAACAATCGCCCGGGGGTCTTGGAACTAGGGGTCAACGGGCCGGTGCTCGGCAACATAGGTCTTGGCGTGCGTCAATTGTAGAATAGAAGGATCAGCATTCTTCCACGCGGCAAGAAAGTCCGCATACTCCGCGGTGGCTGCCGCAGCGTCGCCAGCTTGCTCGCTGCTGAACGCAATCCCATATAGAGGAAAGCCGGATCGCGGGCGCTCTGCCAGCGCCTTCTTGTAGGCTGCCACCGCACCCGCCCAGTCCCCTATGGCCATCAGCGCCGCTCCTTCCGTCTCGCCAACCGGCCGAATGTAGACAGGAGGTTCGCGATAGCCGAGATCCTTTTCTTTCTGTGTGGCCTGTGCGAATAACTTTCTCGCTTCGTCGGACTGCTGCTGAGCGGTCAACAACGAGGCCCGCAGTTCCAGAGACATGATCGACAAGGTGTTCAGAATCGGTTGCAGCAATGCATCCGGCATTACTTGCAGCTTTGGCGGACCTGCAGGCGCGTTGTTTGCGGCCATGGCTTGCATTCCCAAGGAATCCTTCGGCTGCTGAGACCTGCGCCATTGCTCAGCATCGAATTGAGCGGAGCACTCTTCCGCCTTCGATAAGTCTCGGGCTTCGACGGCCTGCATGCCGACAGCAAAGTCAGCTAGTTGCCGCGCCAGGAAGCCGAGATTGGGCAGCCGATTCGGCGGCTTGCTGGCCATCGATAGCTCAATAACTTGCGCCCAATCAGCGGTTCGCAAGGCCACTGGCAAACGGGGATCGAGCCGTGAAATCGAATCTCGCGGCTGATAAATGTAGAGCGTGGACTCCAGTTCGCCACGCGCCCCCGGGAGCTTCATGGAAAGTGCGGTCGCCGCTTTCAGTTTCCCTTCCTCCATCAAGTTCGCTACCGCATACATCAGGTTGTGCACGTAATTCCAATCGTTATCGGATTTAACGTGCTGCTGCTGCATGTAGAGCTCGTCCACCTGCATGGACGCGGCAAACGCTTGTTCCGCCCGGGCGTAATCGCCTATGCGAAAGAAGATGTGTCCCGGCATGTGGACCATGTGACCCGAGGCCGGCGCCAGGCTCGCCAATATCTCCGCACTATGCAGAGCCTGCTCAGGGTGCGCACTCGCCTCCAGTGCGTGAATGTAGTAATGATTCGCCGCCGAATTTTCCGGCTCGTCCCTCATAACGCCCTGCAAAATCGCCAAGGCTTCCTTCTGGCCAGGACGCGGCTCGCCCTTGCTGTCGAAGCCGTCCCCCAGCGGCGACGCCGCTAAGAAAATTCGCGCCTGACTATCCTTCGGGTACTTCTTCACCAGCTTGCGTAGGAGGAGCAATTCTTGCGAGAAGTTCGGAGTAGGCTTGGCGTTTTTCCATGCATCTTCGTGCGCGACGCTTGCCTCGATGTAGAGGCGTTCGTGCTTGCTGGCATGACCCTTGAGACTGGTCGCCTTGGCCAATGCCCGGTTAGCATAGCCTTGAGCATTGCCATGGTAAAACGACTCCGCCTTGTACAATCCCCAGTAGCACATGGCGCATTGCGGATCAACGCGAACGCTTTGTTCAAATGCCCGAGCCGACTCGTAATCCCAGAAATCGTGGATCAAGTTGAGGCCCTGGTCGAACCACATCTGCGCTTCGGGCGACGCCGTAATCCGGATATGAGCGTCTCCAGTGCCGCTCAGCTTCTGCGGCATAGGTAATCGATCGGGAGGCATCTCATCTTCGGTCTCGATCGGTTGGGCGGTCACATTCATCTGCGCCGATACCGGTTGCGGCTGTGCTGTGGCAAGACAAGCAGCAAACGCGCAGAAAGCAAGCAACTGTGGTTGAAACAACCCAGTCCCTGTTGCAGGCCAACCCATTGAACGTTTCCTTCGGTAAGCTGGGGCCAGCGATTGCAACTCGGTGGTCCTCAGCCACGCCTTCGGCAGATTATATATGCGATGTTTGGAGCATTCCCTTACTCGCGTTATGTGATTGCGGCTGGTCTCTTAAATTGAGATATTCACGTTGGCCGAAACCCTGGACAGAGAGATTGCTGAGGCTAGCGTAGCCGATTCTCATATTTCGCGTCCGCCGGTTCGCGCTGAAAGTGTGAGGTCCGCACGTCAATGCTGTTAAATCCCCGTTACACTCATCATCGCCTTGCGCTGGGCACTTGAGTGAAATGGCCTGTTTGCGTCAGTTGATTCTGTTTACTGCCGATTTGCCCGTGATCCAGGAGTGTCTGGAATCGATTCACACAAGCTGGCTTACTGTTATCGATGCGCCAGCAGAAGCCATCGGGGTTACAAAATATTTGACTTTACATCCCAGCGTTCGCTCAATGCTTCTTCCACATTGCAAACGCCTTTTGCATGCGCGGATCGGTAAAGAGTTTCACGCAAACCTCGCGCTCGACCGGCCCAGCCACCACACAATGCAGGTCGGTCCGCCGGGCTACCTCTTTCGCCGGGATCCTAATCTTTGAAACGAACCGGCCCGCATCGGCAATCGTGGCACCGAAGACCAGTCGGTCTAGGCCTGACCAGAGAGCGCAGGCCATGCACATCGCACACGGCTCGCACGTCGTATACAGGGTGTAGCCCTTGAGGGATCCCGAGCCCAGCTTGGCGCAAGCGAGTCGAATTGTCAGGGTTTCGGCATGCGCGCTGGGATCGTGGTCGGGACCCACGCGATTCACCGCGCGCATCAGCCGCTCACCGGTAGCCGTGCTCACAATGTCTGCGCCGAACGGCATCGGATGATCCGTGCTCAGCGTCTCCGCCGTGAAGGCAGCCACGGATCGCATCCGCTCGCGGTCAATTGCGCTCACGCCATCCGCAGCCAACGCGTGTGTGGCCAGAATCCCTGTGCTGAAGGACGCCGCGCCAGCTTGCACCAGAAAACTCCGCCGATTTACATTCATGCGCTCGTCTCGATAGCGGCCATGCAGCAATCATACAGCCGGGGCATTTCCCTAACCAGAAACGGCCGGCTCGCTTGTGATGAATCACTGACCACAAGCCGACTTCGGGACAGCGCCCCGACGATTCGTACGCGAGCATAAGGCCGGTTTGCGCGTCATTGGGCAGAAGAACTCGCTTCCAGTGCATTGGGGCTCCGGTTTTCAAACGGATACGTGCGGATATCCCATAGGAACATTATGCGACTTGACCATGGCTCGGATGTCACGGTTCTCTAAAACCAGGCTTCGGCGCTCCCCTCTTCCGCTGATGGCGATATCGACCATGGCCCGGGCCAAGTCGTCGGCCCGAATCACCTGGTTCGGGAACAGCACCCGAAACACGGGGTAGGTCGCGCGCAACAAGCGGTAGCTGAAAGTCGGTTCCTTTCGCGCCTCGACGGGATAGATGTACGCGGGCCGGAAGATATAAACGCAGGGAAACCCGGCCGCAAGTAGTGCCGTCTCGGCCTGTCCTTTATAACGTGCGAACGGAATCCGACTTCGTCCCGTCGGGTCCGCGCCATTCCCGCTCAAGAATGAGAAGTCCGCGTCAGGGCTGCTACCGCGGAGAACTCGCGCGAACTCGATCGTGTAGTCCACGGTTATGGTGCGGAGCTCCGCATCCGATACAGCTCCGGTATACGTGCCCAGGCAAAACACTGCAGCATCCTGACCCGAGAGCGTCTCCGCGAGTGCGGAGCAGTCCGCGAAGTCTTGGTGCACAACCTGCTTCAGCTTGGGGTGCGAGATATCGAGTTTCCTGCGCCCGATCGAAGTGATACTTCCACTGGCGGTGTGATCGAGCGCGTAGCGAAGGGCGTATCCGCCGACCATTCCAGTTGCACCCACGATTACAAGGCACTTCTGGCCCGCAGATCCTGCCTGATCGTTCGCTGTATGAGAGCACGCGGTCTTCGATCCAGTCTACGTACAGCTGGTGTTCCGAAATAGCCACACGCCGTTCACCTTCGCGAAGGTGTCCGTATAGCGGAGAGCGGCGATCATCAGACGTCGCTTTTCGCCCTGGCGATCGTGCCTCCTTCCAGGGCCAGGTCCGGCTGATCTTTAGCACGCGGGCGCGGGCGTGGCGGACGAGCCGGGCAGGCAGGCTCAGGAGCCGGTAGCGCAGCGTGTCCGGTTCGGCGTCTTGGAGGTCGTCCTGGTCATACAGGCCGAGCAGGCGGCACCAGGCGACCAGGTCGGCGGCGAGGTTGGCGGCCAGCACCCACCCGCAGTTCACCACCCAGGTTTTCGATGGAAGGTTCCGCAGGCCCATCGATTTGCCGGCGCGCACGCCGTCCTCCACCACGGCGTGCTGGCGGTGCAGCACGTCGATGAACTGGGCGTGGTGGCTGCCGGGAACATCCTTGATCCCGGTGTCCGGGATGTTGGTGACGATGATGGAGTACCGCCACCCGGTGGCGCGCTCGAAGGCGGTCAGGTTCCTGGCCTGCCGGCGGGAGGGCTTGACGCGGCGCACGATCCACCGCAGCCCATCCGGCCAGCGCCCGGCCCGGCTGAGCAGGTAGGTGATCTCCGCGACGTGCTTGTCTTGCTGGACCACCCCGTCCTGGCCCACGGCGGCCTGCCAGGCACCAGAGGGCAGCAGCCCGATGGCCTGCTCGTCGGCCTCGGTGATCGCCCACCCGCTGGTGAACAGCACCGTGCGGCGCCGGGACGACAGCGACAGCAGGTGGCTGATCAGCTCGTGGCTGGCGCCGGCCCCGTCGACGCGGACCAGCAGCCGCGACCGCATCCGGGCCGGGATCTGCCGGATCGCGGCGGTCAGCACCGTGAGGTGGTCGGCGAAGGTGTTCGATCCCGCGTTGCCCGGCCGCAGCAGCATCGCCAGCGACTCGGCGGTATTGGCCAGCCACGCCCCCAGCGGATGGAAGCCGTAACCCATCTTGAACGTGGGCGCGGCGCCTTCCTTGTCGCTGCGCGCGGTGATCAGCGTGCCGTCCAGGTCGATGACCAGCCAGCCCGCCAGCACCTTCCCGGCGATGGCCAGCCACGGGAACCCGCCCGGCCTGGCCGCGATCAGCGACCATACGTGCGCCCGGACCCGGGCCCGGACCCGGGCGATCTTGTCCAGCGTGGCCGGATCGGCCAGCTCCAGCGTCCGCCGCACCGTCGTGTCGCTCGGCTCGGCACCCAGCACCGGGGCGTGATGAGCCAGCACGGTGATGTCGTTCATGCTGGTCGCCCCCAGCGCGATCCCCACCGCCATGGACACCAGCGCCACACCCCGGTCGATCAGCGGGAACTTCCCCCTGCGTGCCAGCGCCAATCCCAGGGCCACGGTCAGCCCCGCCTGATCGGCCAGCTTCCGCAGCAGCACCGCCCCGGCGTGCCCGACCAGGCCCTGACCCTCGCCGGTCACCTTCAGCCCGTGATCCCACCGCGTATCATCCATCACGAAGAGCGCTCCTGCCTGGGAAATGACATGGTGTGGTTACCGGGTAATTTCCCCGCACCGGGGCGCTCTTCGCCCATCGGGCCGATCCCGCCGGCGGTGGCCGCGCCGCACGATAGCCCCGGCCGATCGATCCCAGGCTCGCCAGTCACAGCCCCGCACCCATCCGGTGCACGCTCTAACCCCGTACAGACGAACCGCCAACCAGAAAATCGCAGCTCAAAGCAACGAAGAAACGATCACGTCCCCATCAACGGATCAACGCTGAATCGCGGACACTGACTTCCTGCACGGCGCGACACCGTTGGAGCCCCGGGCCAATCAGAGCACGCAACGCGACGCGATGGTATGTACCGTTGACTATCCCAGCACCTACCTGGAGAGCAACGGATCTGAACGTGTGTGTGCCGCGACCCGAAAGCGTCGTTGGCGTGATCACCAAGGAACACGTCGCCGACTCCGCCGCCGCCAGCGTGCAGATCTACCCCAACTAGACGGTCGGTGCTCGGTGGGCGTTCAATCGGCACCCCGCGACGAGGGCAGTCTGCCGGTGCTGGCACTGATGGCCCTGCTCGCGGGCGGGGCATCGGGGCTCATTTGCGCGGGCTTCCGGCTTGCGCTCATCAAAGCAGATCACTTTCGCGAAGCGGTAATCGCGCGGGCCCACGTTGGCGGGCTCGTAGGCTTCGTGCTGGTGACCGCGAGCGCTGCGTTGGCAGTAGCCTCTGCGGCCTGGCTGGTCCGACGGTTTTCGCCTTACGCCTCGGGGAGCGGCATCCCGCAGGTCGAGGCGGCGCTCGATGAGCAGCTGCCGCCGGCGCCACCTCATCTGATATTGGTGAAGTTCTTCGGCGGGCTGCTGGCAATCGGCTCGGGGCTGGCGCTCGGCCGTGAAGGGCCGAGCGTGCAAATGGGCGCGGTGATCGCCCACATCGTCGGAAGAATGTCAGGCCGGGGCTGGCAGGACCGCAAGGCGCTGCTTGCCGCCGGTGCCGGTGCCGGGCTCGCCGTTGCTTTCAACGCGCCGATTGCAGGCGCGATTTTCGTTTTCGAGGAGCTGGTGCGACGGTTCGATATGCGAGCGATATTCCGGTTTCCCACAGATTCCGTGTGTCGCTGCCGCTGTCCGCGGAGAAGATGATGCTGTTGGCGGACGACCAACAGCCGGGGGCTGGAAGAATCCCGGCCGGAATCGTCGTTGCCCAATTGCCGGCGGAGTCCTGCCCTTGCAATCCGGCGCGGACCAGGGCATCGTGCATGCCGGTTCTGACCGCTTCGCCTCCGTTGGCATCGGCGAGCCACCAATCCATGGCGGAGGGGTCGGACGGTCGCGCGGAACTGTATCCACTGAACAAGAGCCGCTTGCCGTCCGGAGACCAGATGGGCCGGCGGGCAGTGGTGAGATTCGGCGCCACCCGCCGCGGCGGCCCTCCGGCCATCGGATCACCCAGACCGCGCCGCTCCCCGGTACCGCAAGGATGACGCCAGCGTTCCCACCCAATACGCCACTTGCGAACCATCCGGCGAATACACGGGCGTCAATCCACCCTCGCGCCAGCAATCGCGCCTGACCGCCAAATGCCGGAATTTCGTAGATGCCAGCACCGCCATCCCGGCGCGATTCAAACACGATCCTGCTGCCATCCGGCGAAAAATTGGGGTTCGTGTTCCCCAGCGCCGTCAAATGTCAGGCGGATCGGCTGCGCCTCCAGCCACCTGCTTGACATAGAGATCCATTTCGCCTTCTTTGGCGCGGTCGGAAGAGTACGCCAACAGCTTGCCGTCGGGCGACAACGCCGGAGAGTCCGAAAGACCAGAATCGTTGGTCAGCCGGATAACCTTTCCGGAAGGCAGCCCAGTCCCAGCGTCATGGAATCGCCACCACACCGCGAGCGATACAAGCCCACGAGGGCCGCGGCAAGCACCCACCCAAGGCCCCGGCTCCGTCTCCGAGGCTCTTCTCGAATCACGGATCCCGCCGTTACAGGAACAATCGCGGCGACCTGACGCTCCATGGCTCCAATGAATCGGTATCCGCGTGCCGGGGATGGTTTCGATGTACCGCGGCTTCTCGGCGGAGTCGCCCAGCGACTGTCTCAGCCGGTTCATCGCCGCGTTGAGGCTGTGTTCGAAATCGACGAATGTCCCGTCGCCCCAGATCTTCGCGAGCGCGACGCCCCGGTAAAAATGCAATTTTACCGGACGGAACAGGCCCATTTCGTGGTCGGCTGGCTTGGGGTTCCAGTCCACAAAGCCCATGGTGAAATCGCCCGGTTGCGGCGGGAAAATTTCCACCGCCACTATATTTCCCCCCGGTTTAAGTTCGCCGCTGACATCCAATTTAAAAATGCGAAACGCGCCGTAAGTTTCATTCGTGGCCGCAATTTGTCTGCCGTTGAGCCAGATGTTCGCGCGGTAATTGATCCCCTCAAAAATCAAATCTGCGTTTTCAGCCGCCTGATTTTCGGAAACCGAAAAATCCTCTGAAACCACCAGGCGTTCGCGAACGGCGCGGTTGGAATCTTGGCGAAATTGGCGCCGAAGAAAATATTCGTGTAAACCCCGTCGTTCACCAGCGCCGCCAGAACGGTCGTCGGCACGGAAGCCAGGTGCCAGCCTGCGGGCTGCCGGCGGCGGATGAAATTGCCGCTCCGTTTAATTCCGTGAGTGCCGCGACCGGGTGAACCAGGATTCGATACTCGTCGATGAGGTCGTGTTCCAGCAGGCTGTGCATGAGGTCGTGGCAGCCATACAAGCAAGAGCCTGACCGGGCTGCTGCTTGAGGTTGGCGACGCCGTTCGCGACGTCGCCTTCGATCAGATGGGAGTTCTCCCACTTCAGGTTCCCGACCGTCGTCGACGCGACGTACTTGGCCATGGTGTTGAGCTTGTCGACGTAGGGGAACTGTCCTGATAGCGACGGCCAGACGGCGGCGAAAATCTCGTACGTTTTGCGGCCCAGGAGCAGACCGTCGCTGTTCGCTAGGAGGTCGGTGTGATACTTGGCCGCTCCGTCGTCGTTGTACGGAACCGCCCAATCCCGGATGTCGTCCACTTTCCCGTCCAGCGTCGTATAGGTCGAAACGATTACTTTTCTCATCTTTGCCTCTCATCGTGCACATGGCTGCCTTGTGCGCCATCGGTCAACGGCCGGGTCGTCCGAGCCGCCGTTAAGGCAGTCGCCGCGGGATCGGGAAACTGTGCGCCCATCGACCGCGCAGTTCGCCCCTCGGCCGGCGTCCATACAGGATGGAAACGCGACAAGGCGCAAGAGAGAGGTGATGCGAGAGTGGAGTTGGTGAGAGCCGATCTGATCTCGAGGGCGCGGGCAGGGGACGGCGAGGCGTTCCGGGTGCCTACCGAGCCGCACCGCCGAGAACTACAAGTGCACTGCTACCGGATGCTCGGATCGTTCGAAGACGCCGAGGACGCCCTTCATGACACCAGGCGCCCAGGAGGAGGGGCGGCAGTTGAGTCAGCAAATCCTGGGGACCGCCGGTTAGGGAAATTCTTCGGAGTGAGCCGCCGACGTTGGTGTAGTAAATGGATGCGCCATCCGGTGACCAGAATAGGCTCGTTGCGCCCGGGGTATCGGGAACTTCGCGTGATTCCGCCTGGGCTAAATCCCTGATCCAGATCGATCTCTGCACTCCCCCTCCGCGTGCGGTGAAGGCCAGGAACCGCCCGTCCGGAGAGATCTGGAATGCCTGGCGTCCGGTGGCGGGCTCGAAACTCGAACCGGGCGGCGGGGGGATCATGAAGCGGACACTCGGCCCTACAGCCGGTATTTGCCCGGGGCGGTGACCAAACCAGATACCGGCGATAAACGCGGCCAACATACCGATCGCAGAAGCCCAGATCCAACGTGGCCATCTCGAAACCGATGACCCCTGCGGCAACGCGACCACCTCGGGGCGAGGCATCGTGTTCTCCACCGGGACG
>CAVREL010000049.1:0-4071 GCA_963720105.1 uncultured Acidobacteriota bacterium
ACGTATGCAGAACCGCAGCCAGTACAGGCGATCCAATTCGCGGCGGCCGCGGCTGTGCAGTTCAGCGGCCCGGCCATGCCTTCGGGCAGCATTGAGACCAGCGACGACGGCCAGACCTGGCGCCAGCTTGTGCAGTTTCCTGGAGCGCCCACTGGCGGCTCTGTCAACTTCCCGGTGCGCACGTATTCCATCGAGCCGGTGAAGGCACGCTATTACCGGCTGAATTTCACCGCGCCGCAACGCGATCCGGCGCGCCCTGTGCCCGCCGGCACGCCCTGGCCTCCGCCGGTGCGGCTCACCGAAGTGGAATTCCTTTCAGCTCCGCGGGTGCATCGCTGGGAAGACAAGGCGAGCTTCGGCATCTACACGCCAGGCAGCGATCCCGGGGGCGCCGAGGTGGCATCCGGCGAAGCGATCGATCCCGATAAGGTCATCGACCTCACCGGCAAGATGCGCTCCGACGGCACCCTCGACTGGGATGCGCCTGCGGGCAAATGGATTGTGCTGCGCCTCGGCTATTCGCTGACCGGCGAAGTGAATCATCCCGCCACGCCGGCGGCCACTGGACTCGAAGTGGACAAGCTCAGCGCCAAGGATGTGCACGCCTACGTGGAGGAGTATGTCAAGATGATTTCCGGCGCGGCCGGCCCCTACTTCGGCAAGAGCTTTCGCTATTTCCTGATGGATAGCTGGGAAGCCGGCCAGGAGAACTGGACCCAAGACATGATGGCCGAGTTCGCGCGCCGCCGCGGCTACGCGATGACGAAGTACCTGCCCGTGCTTACGGGGAGAATCGTCGGCAGCCGCGCGCAATCGGAGGCGTTCCTGTGGGACCTCCGCCGCACCCAGGCCGACATGCTGGCCGAAAATCACTACGGCGTCGCGACGAAGTATTTTTTGAAGTTCGGCGTGGGGCTATACGCGGAAGCCATGGGCACTTCGATGCCGACCACCGGCGACGGCCTGCTCAACAAGGGCCAGGTCAGCGTGCCGATGGGCGAGTTCTGGACGCCCAATCCCGATCAGAAGGACACCCCCGCGCACATCGCCGACGTGATGGAAGCCGGATCGGCGGCGCACATTTACGGCAAGCCGATCGCGGCCACAGAGTCGTTCACGACGCGGCCCAACGTGACGCCGTGGGGCCAGAGCCCGTTCTATCTGAAGTCGCTCGGCGACCAGGATTTTGCCCGCGGCATCAACCGCATCGTTTTTCACACCAGCGATCTGCAGCCTTTCACCGGTGACGCACACCGGCCCGGCATGACGCTGGGCCCGTTCGGACAGGACTACACGCGCAACATCACCTGGGCCGAGCAATCCGTTGCATGGAACACCTACCTTGCCCGCTGCTCATTTCTGCTGCAGCAGGGCAAGCCGGTCAGCGACGTGGCTTATTTCTACGGTGAAGATGCGCCGGCCACGGTGCCTTTCTGGAAGACGGACGACCCGGCGCTGCCGCCGCACTACGACTACGACTTTGTGAACGCGGATGTGCTGCTGCACGGCGCGACGGCCACGCCGGGAAAACTCCGCCTGGCGAGCGGCATGGAGTATCGGCTGCTGGTGCTGCCTGCCGATCTGCATTTGATCTCGCTGCCGCTGCTGCGTGCGATTCATTCGCTGGTCGACCAGGGAGCGGTGTTGTTGGGGCCGAAGCCGGCTGGATCGCCGAGCCTCGCCGATGGCGCGAACGCGAAAGCCGAAATCGCAAAGCTGGCCGCGGACCTGTGGGGCGAAGGAGACACAGCGCTGGGCCATCGCTGCGGCAAAGGCAAGGTGCATTCCGGCAAGAGTATCGAGGATGTGCTGGCCGCGGAAAGCGACGCGCAGGATTTTTCCTGGAGCGCGCCGGAGAACGTGGGCGAAGACGTCCGGTACCCGCTCCCCGGGGCCGATTCGGATGAGGACCTGATTTTCATTCATCGCCGCGACGGCGATCGCGACATCTACTTCGTCGCGACTCAGAAGCATCATGGCTTCGATGTGAAAGCGGCATTCCGCGTAACCGGCAAGACGCCGCGGCTGTGGCATCCAGACACGGGCGAGATCGAGGCCGCCAGCTACACCACCCAGCAGGGGCATATCGTGGCGCCGCTGCACTTCGACGCGCAGGGATCGGTGTTTGTGGTGTTTGAGGGTTCGGGAGCGCCGAGGTCGCGCACGGTGCCGGAGCCGCAACTGGCAAAGCTCGGTACGGTGGAGGGCGCGTGGAAGGTGACGTTCCCGCCGAATCTGGGCGCGCCTGCGGAAGCCGAGTTCCCCACGCTGAACTCCTGGACGCAATCGAGCGATGCGGGGATCAAGTACTTCTCCGGCACGGCGACGTATCAGAAAAAAGTTGACGCGCCGAAGGATTGGTTCAAACCGGGCGCGAAGGTGATGCTCGATCTGGGCACGGTGAAGGACTTCGCCGAGGTCTCCGTCAACGGCAAGGCAGTGGGCGGGATTCTCTGGAAGCCGCCGTTCCGGATGGATGTGACATCGGCGCTCAAGCCCGGGGCCAACGAGATCAGCGTGAAGATCACCAACCTGTGGCCCAACCGCATGATCGGCGACCTCCAGCCCGGCGTCACGAAGAAATATACGTGGACCGATTTTCATCCCTTCAAACCCGATTCGCCGCTGCTCGAGTCGGGGCTGCTTGGGCCCGTAACCGTATGGCGCAGCGAAACGGCGGCCGAAAAAGAGCCGCGGTCCGCAAACTCCTCCTCGGCAACAGCTCCGTCTGTCCGATAAACCTTGGGCCCGACGCGCATATGGTCTATGATTTGTGACAACCTTATCCCTGACGCACGGTGGTCCCGGAGGCTGGTCCTGGATTCGATTTTCATCAACTACCGGAGGCATGATTCCGAAGGCGAGGCGGGACGTCTGTTTGACGAGTTGGAGAAGGAATTCGGCGAGCGATCGGTATTCATGGACGTGGCCGGAATTGAGCCTGGGCAGGACTTCAGAAAAGCCATCGATCAGAGCGTGGCATCCTGCAGCGTGCTCCTGGCGCTGATCGGCAACGAGTGGGTCGAGGCGCGGGATGCTACCGGAAAGCGGCGTCTCGATGATCCCGCGGATTTTGTCCGCATCGAGCTCGCCTCCGCTCTGCGCAACAACATTCCCATCGTGCCTCTCCTTGTCCGGGGCACGCATATGCCCCGAGCCGAAGATCTTCCGGAGGATCTGAAAGATCTGGCCTACCGCAATGCCTTCGATCTGACGCATGGGCGGTGGAAATCGGATATTCAGCTACTGATTCGCACCCTGCGAACCTACATGGGCGGAGGGCACGCGGCCGACAGCCGGCCGGCCGAAGCGCCGGTTGTGCCCGACGAAGGTTCCCGGCGGCCAGTGACGCTCGGTGCCGCCCCGGTTTGCGCTTTCATCGACCAGCAGGCCATCGACCGCGTCAGCCGTGAGCTGGCGCGCTTTGTCGGTCCCATCGCCAATATGCTGGTCAAACGGGCCGCGCCGCGGGCAACTTCGCTGGACGACCTTTGCTCGACGGTGGCCCAGCAAATTCCTTCCGATGCCGACCGGTCGACGTTTCTCCGCTCCTTCCGCAGTTAGATCGGTCGGCATACGCGAACTCATCACCTCCACCCAAAAAGCCGACCGATGCTCTACGATGGTGTGTTTACATCGAGGCATACATGAACGGAATCTTTTTTCGGATTGCCCTGGGGTTCGTACTCGCATTTTCATCACTGCTTTCCTTGAGCCAGGCGCCGCCGGCGCGCGGTCCGGTGGAGTTGCGTGTCGACAATCTCCGTACACCGATGGGCATCGACGATCCTGCGCCGCGCTTTTCGTGGCAGTTGCGCGACCCCGCACAGGGCGCGCGGCAGACCGCCTACCAGATCGACGTGGCGGCCAGCGCCGATGCGCTCTCGGAGGGCAAAGCCGACGTGTGGACCAGCGGCCGCATCGATGGCGCGCAATCCATCAACATCAGCTATCACGGCCCGGCGCTGGCTCCCGGCAAACGCTATTTCTGGCGGGTAAAGGTGTGGGGTGCCGCGGGCAATCCCTATCCCGCTCACGAAACCAGCTGGTGGGAGACCGGCCTGCTGATCC
>CAVREL010000050.1:0-17909 GCA_963720105.1 uncultured Acidobacteriota bacterium
CGGCGGCGTGCAGATCGAAACCGCTCGAGGAGGCTGGTTCCGGCAGTGAGGGATTCGGCAGAGTCAGGTGTGGTGGTGCTCATCGCGCTCCCGCTTTCGGTATGAAATCCGTTGCCCTGGTTTGGTGTCTGAGATTGCCCCTTGGGTCCGGGAGGACGAACACGGGCGGGCGAGGAAGGTGTCCGTTTCAAACCGGTATGGACCGTCTCAGACCTGTTGGATGCCGCACAAGCACAGAGGTTGACGAATATCACATCATTGGAGTTTCATTGGGTGTCTGATAGGAGTGCGAAGCAAGAGACGCGTGCATCGTAACATGCACGGTTGACCGGTCCTTCTTACGAGGAGGAAGAGTATGATTAAAGACCACAAACAGCGGCACTTACGGGCGCTGGTGGTCACCGTAACTCTTACCGGCGCCTGCTTGGCGTCTCTCGCCCAGACTCCTACGGAACCCACGGCAGCTTCGAATCAGCCGCTTGCCACTGCCGCGCCGGCGCAGGCCAAGTCCCCCGTGTCGCAGAGCGACGCCACTCCGGAGCAGGTTGCCGATTCGCTGATGGCGCACCAGCGCTACCAGGCGGCGATTGAGCAATACAAGAAGGCTCCGAGCACCTCCTCCGACGTTTGGAACAAGATGGGGGTGGCCTACCAGTTGATGTTCAATCTCGACGACGCAGCTCGGTGCTATCAGCGGGCGTTGAAGCTGGACCCCAGGAACGCGGTGGTTCTGAACAACTTGGGCACCGTGTACGTCACCTTGAAGCAATACTCGAAGGCGGAGAAGGCGTATCGCAAGGCGCTCAAGCTGGATCCCAAGTCGGCGCTGGTCCACAAGAACCTGGGTACCGCGCTGCTGGCGGAACATAAATACAAGAACGGCTGGCAGGAGTATCAGAACGCGCTGGAAGACGATCCGCACGTTTTCCAGAACACCGGTTCAGTGCGGGTGGAGAACCCGGCCTCGGTGCAGGATCGAGGCGCCATGAACTATTACATGGCCAAGGGGTGCGTGCGTGCCGGGCAGGCCGACCGCGCCATCGAATACCTGCGCCTGGCGATCAACGAGGGGTTCATCAGCCTCAAGAAGGTGGCCGCCGACGAGGAGTTCAGCGCGCTGCACAATCTGCCGGCATTCCAGCAGATGCTGGCATCGCAGAGGGCGCAATAAAGCAGGGAACAAGGGACCGAGGGACCAAGGGACCAAGGCGCTCTCGAACCATCCTTAATTTTGATATAGCTAACAAACCTCCATCGAAGCGCGGAGTCATCTCTGTGGCCTCATCCTGCGTCTGTACAATCAGGGGCGCTGAAGGGTTCCGGCGCGCTCTGGGGGGATGCACATGCAATTTCGTATTTTTGTTTTGGCCTTATTGGCTCTTTCTGCGGGGATGGTCGCCGCACAGGATGCGCCTGCGCCTCCGCAGGGAGCGCCTGGCAATGCCAATGGCGGGTCCGGCATGGGGAGCGGGCGGGGCTGGGGCGGCTTCATGGGCGGGCGGGGCGTTGTGGGCACGGTCACCGAGGTGACGCCCGACCATTACACCATCAAAAACGAGAACGGCGAGACCTATACGGTTCACTACAGCCCGAATACCAGGGTGATGAAGCTGCCGGAACAGCGCGGAAACGCGGACGGGATGCGGACGCCTCCGGAGGAGATCAAGCCGAGCGAGATCAAGGTGGGAGACGCCATCATGGCCGACGGCGAGGTGGATGCCGCGGCCAAATCGGTGGGCGCCCTGCGGGTGGTGAAGATCGACCCAGAACGCGCGCGCGAAATGCGCGAGATGCAGGCCAATTTCGGCAAGACATGGCTGATGGGGCGCGTGACCGCGGTGAATGAGACCAAAGTCACGCTGCACAGCCCGGTGGACAATGCGGACCACACGTTCGTCGCCGACGAGAATACGTCGTTCCGCAAACGCCGCGAGCCGGTGACGCTGGCAGACGTGGAAGTGGGCGCGAATGTGCGTGTCGAGGGCGCGGTGAAGGAGGGCGTGTTCGTCGCGTCGACGGTAAACGTGATGGGGATGCCACCGGCGAGGGGCGGGCCGGTCAGGCCGGAAGGGCCGCCGCCGCAGTGAGGCAGGGAACGAGGGAACGAGGGAAGAGGGAACGGTAGCCAAAATGCGGGCGGGATTTGAGATCGTGGGTGGTTAAGCGGCCATCGGGAAGCTTGGAACCGGAAGACTCCCGTCACCTTCAGGGTTTGCGACTTGGTCCCTCGGTCCCTTGTTCCCCGCATTTACCCCATGAACATGCCGCCGTTGACGTCGAGGACGTGGCCGGTGATGTAGGAGGCGGCGTCAGAGGCGAGGAAGGCGGCGCACTGGGCGATGTCGGCGTCAGTGCCCGGACGGCCCAGGGGGACTTGCGAAAGCATGGCGTCGCGCTGCTTCTGATCGAGGACCGCGGTCATGGGCGTCTCGATGTATCCCGGGGCGACGGCGTTCACGGTGATGCCGCGCGAACCCACTTCGCGGGCCAGGGCGCGGGTCATGCCGATGAGGCCGGCTTTGGAGGCAGCATAATTCACCTGGCCGGCCTGGCCGGTTTCGCCCACGACGCTGGTGATGTTGATGATGCGGCCCCAGCGATTGCGGAGCATGGGGCTGAGCAGGGCCTGGGTGAGCAGGAATGCGCCGGTGAGGTTGGTGTTCAGGACATCGTCCCAATCGGGGCGCTTCATGCGCAACACGAGGCCGTCGCGGGTGATGCCGGCGTTGTTGACCAGGATTTCGACTTTACCGAACTTGTCGAGCACCGCCTTGGCGCCGGCCTTGATGGAGTCTTCGCTGGCTACGTCGAGCGCAAAGACGGCAGCCGTGCCGCCCGACGCGGCGATTTCTGCGGCGGCTTCAGCCAGCCTGGCTTGATTGCGCGCCGCCAGCGCAACGGTGGCGCCGCAGCGCGCCAGCTCCAGAGCGCAGGCGCGGCCGATGCCCTGCGAAGCGCCGGTGACCAGCGCGATTCTTCCTTGAAGATTACTCATCGCTGATGGAAGTCCTTTCGAGTGCGACGGAGGGTCCGGTCACGCGCTCCGAAGGTCATTATAGGGAGCGCGGCTTCGGGCTGATTGGGGCGGATCCCGCCCTAGCAGAGCTAGAGCGGGGCACCCCGGTCGGGTTCGTGGTTTCCCGCCTTCGCGACAGAAAGAAGTCGCGAAGACGGGGCACGGAGGTTTGTCAGGCGGGCAAAGTCGTCAAGGCATTTGGGGGGCGGCGGAGCGGAGGATTCTGGCCACCCAATCGGCGTGGGGCAGGGCGCTCGCCTGGAGCGCCTTCACTTCCTTTTCCACGTCATAGGCGACGCGGCGGATGGACGGTGTGGTTTCGTCGAGAAGCAGGTAACTGGCGCGGGGATCGCCATCGTAGGGAAGGCCGACGCTGCCGGTGTTTACGAGAAGCTGCACGGTCCCATGCATGCGCCGGATTGCGGGGAGATGGGTGTGGCCGAATACCACGATCGGCCGGCGCAGCGAGGCATAAACCTGCTCGAGTTCAGCATCGGAGGCGTTCGCGGATGGTGCTTTCCAGCAGGTGTGCGGCGATGCATGCACGACGGCGAAGCCGGTGTGGGTGATCGAGAGGGGCAGTTGGCCGAGCCAGGACAGGCGTTCGGCGCCGAGACTGGAGCGCGTGAATGCAGCCATTTCCCGGACTGCCTCCCACAGCGTGGCCGGAGCAGAGGACTGGCGCGCGAACTCTTCAAGCGATTCGGGGCGGCTCAGCATCTCGTCGCCGTTGCCCAGCACGCCGCGCCAATCCAGAGAGCGAATGCGGTCGACGATCTCAGCTGGGCGGAAGCCGCCGTCAGCCAGATCGCCGGCGTGGATGACGAGGTCGGGAGCGGCGTCGCGGAGGTCCAACACCACGGCTTCGAGCGCGGTGAGGTTGCCGTGAATGTCGGAGAGGATGGCCGTGCGCATGAGGAAAGCCCTCGGAACCAATGGTGACATAAGCAGAGTGAAACGGCGTTTGAGGTTCGTGGTTTCCCACCTTCGCGACAGAAAGAAGCCGCGAAGATGGGGCACGGGAGATTACCGCGGAATAAAAGGCGGGGCGTCCGGTTTCCGTGTGCAGAAGGCGGGGCGGAGGAGCGAGCGGATGTGATCGAGTTCCTGAGGGTGACGGCTGGGAAGTAGGCCGTGAGGTTCGAGGTTTCCCGCCTTCGCGCCAGAAACAAATCGCGAAGACGGGGCACGGAGGTTTGTAGCGATTATTCGGTGCGGAGGGCTTCGACGGCGTTGACGCGGGCGGCGCGGGCGGCAGGAACGGCCGACGCGGTGACCACCGCGGCCAGGATCAGGAACGCCGACGCGAAGTATGCAAGCGCGCCGAGTTGATGAATTTCGCCGATGTAGCGGCCGATGACGCGCACCGAAACGAAACCCAGTACTACTCCGGCCGCGACGCCGATGGCCGCCATGACCACGCCTTCGGTCAACACATCGGTGAGGATGTTGCGCGGCTGCGCGCCCATGGCGATGCGGATGCCGAATTCGCGGGTGCGCGCGCTGACGGAGAAGGCGAGAACGCCGGCCACGCCGACCACGGAGATGAGCAACGCGACGGCGGCGAATCCGCCGAACACGATGGCGTTCAGGCGATCGGGGGTGAGGACTTCGGCGCGCACGTCGCCCAGGGTGCTGGCGTTCTCCACCGGCTGGTCGGCGGACAATTCGTGAATGGTGCGGGTGATGGCGGGCACCAGCACATAGGGATCGGTCTTGGCGCGCACGAACAGGCGGCCGCTCCAGCCCTCCTGGTCGCTGGGCTGATAGATGGTCTGGGCGGGAGCGGGAATGATGTTCTCATCGTCGAAGTCCGGCACCACGGCGATGATGCGGCGGGGTTCGTAGCTGATGCCGACGAACTTCATCACGCCATCGGTCCAGCGCATGGTGCGGTTGAGCGGATTCTGGCCGGGATAGAGCTCGTTGGCCAGGCTCTGGCTGATGATGACCACGCGCTCGGAACCCTCCTTGTCGCCGTCGTTGAAATCGCGGCCCTGGAGGATGGGGACGCCCATGGTGTCAAAGAATCCGGGCGATATGGATCGGAACTCGGCGCGGTAGTCGGTGCGGCCGTTGGCTCTCGGCTTCGCGCCCTGGGCGGCAAACTCGAAGCTCATGCTCAAGCCCTGTTCGTCGCGCCAGGGAGCGCTCAAGCCTTCCGAGACGCGATCGACACCGGGCAAGGCAGCAACGCGGCTCTTGATGTCGCGGTAGAAATTCTGGATCTGCTGGGGCGTTTTTCCATACGACATCACAGGCAGATTGATGGCCATGACCTGGGCGGAATCGAAGGGCGGGCGCGTCTGTTCGAGGACGTAGAGCGTCTTCATCAGCACGCAGGCGCCGGCCAGCAACAGGAATGAAGCGGTGATCTGGGTGACGGCGAAGATGCGCAGGCGGTTGGCGCCGCCGGTGACACGGGCGCCGTGGCGGCCGGTCAGTGCTTGTTGCGGAGCATCGGGCGCGGGAAGGCGCGGAATGAGGGCCAGGAACACGGCCGCGATCAAGGCGAGCGCAACGCCGAACCAGACCAGGCTGAAGTCCAGGGAGAGATCCTTGGCGCGGACGGAGAAGCGCTGCGCATACTGGCCGAGCACGGCGACCATGGGGACGGCGATGAGGACCGCGGCGATGACGCCGCTGCCGCAGAGGACAAGGCTTTCGGCCAGCAGCGAACGGCGCAGGGCAATGGTGCTTGCGCCGAGGGCTGAACGAATGGCCAGTTCGGCTTCGCGGCGCACGGTGCGGGCCAGCACGAGATTGGCGACGTTCGAACTGGCGATGATGAACAGCAGACCCGAGGCCGCAAACAGGATCCAGAGGACGGTGTTGGCGCGGGCGTTGATCTGGTCGTGCATGCGCGTCACGTCGATGGTGTAGTGATCTTCGGCCTTGTATACCTCGGGATGCGCGGTCAGCATGGAGCCGTAAGCGGCGCGCAGTTCCGCGCGCGCGGCGTCGATGGTCGCGCCGGGAGCGAGGCGCCCGAAGACCTCGGTCATGCGATGCTCACGGCCCTGGACCATCGTCGCGGAGAGGTGGTGCGGGCTGGTGACCACGTTGGCGATGATCTCGGTGGCCACCGGGTAGGGCACTGAAGGCTCCAGGATACCGACGACCGTGCCGGAACGGGAGCCCGAGCCGGTGTCCAGGCGAACGGTCTTGCCCAGCACGCTGGGATCGGAGTGGAGGGAGGATTTCCAGAAGCTGTAGGTGAGCACGATCGCGCCGGGCGCGTTCTGGCCGTCGTCTTTGGGGCCGAGGAGGCGCCCCAGAACGGGCTTCAATCCCATGACCTCGAAGTAGTGCCCGTCCACCACGCCGCCGGGGATTTCCCGCGGGGTGCCGAGGCCAATGACCGTGAAGTCCATGGTCGAGAACGTGCCCAGCTCGGTGATGCTCTGCTTGAGCCCGGCGCCGATATCGTTGATTTCGGGAATGGAGAAGGTGGCATTGGCGACGCCGATGCCAGGAGCGCTCTGCCGGATGTAGAGCAGGTGGTCCTCGTCGCGATTGACCAGCGGGCGGAGGAGGACGGCGCGCACCACGCTGAAGATTGCCGCGTTGGCGCCGATGCCCAAGGCGAGGGTAAAGGCCACGGTGATCCAGAGGGCACGAACGCGCGCCAGGGAGCGCACTGCAATTTTCAGATCGTGAAGGAACGACATTTTGACCTCCAGCCGGTTTTGCGGTGCGGGAGCCAATTCGCCCTGCGGATTCTACCCGGAGGGGCCGTGCGGCACCCGCTGCCGCTTCTGATATCTAGTCGAACGGACCAAACCGGAATCGACAAAATCGCCGAAAATGTTTTCGCAACGCGGTTGCCAGCCCAAAGGGAAAAACAAACCATTGACGAATACGTTGATATCAACTAATCTGGTCTCGTGTCAAGTCCCCCATCGTCCGATGCCGTGCTGCCGTTCGAAACCACGTTGATGGTGCGGGACTGCTGCCTGTGCCTGCACGTGCAGCGGGCGGCGCGGGCCCTGGCGCGGCGCTTCGACGAAGCGTTGCGCCCGCATGGGCTGACGAATGGGCAGTTCTCGCTGTTGATGTCGTTGAATCGTCCTGAGCCTCCTCCCATGGGGCCGGTGGCGTCGCTGCTGGCCATGGACCGGACAACCCTGACGGCTGCGCTGAAGCCGCTCGAACGCCGGGGGCTTGTCCAGATTAACGCCGATCCGTCGGACCGGAGAAGCCGGATTCTCAAATTGACAAGCAGGGGGCGGAAGCTTCTGGCCGAGGCGATGCCGGCGTGGAAGAGCGCGCACGACGAGGTGGAGCGGCTTCTTCCGGATGGCGATCCGGAGGAACTGCGGCGCGGTCTGCGGGCGCTGGCGTGAATTCGTTTGCGTCGGTCCCACCTTACCACCTTATCTGGGAGTGAATCGGGCGAACCCCTGAAATGTCGCGGGGCGGTCTCGCTGCGCGGCGAGGTGGATGGGGCCCCGCCATGACAAGAAATTACATGCCTATATCGGAATATGTAAACGATGTTGTGACGAATTGCATTTGCCGATTGGCCGGAGTTCGTTGCCTCTGCATTGGGAAGAATCAACCTCCCGTGCCCCATCCTCGCGATGTCTTTCTGTCGCGAGCGTGGTGGTCCACGAACCTCGGCTCTCCGAAGGATCCCGATTCTTGATTTTGCTGTGGGACAATGGCATCGCCGGGAGGATGCGTTGAGGAGAGAATGCCAGCGATGCGTGTTTTATGGATTGGCCGTGGTGGCAATGGCCTGGATGGGAAGGAGCACATCGGCGCAGGCCGGGGCTTTCACGATTGAACAAGCGCTGAGCGCGCCGTTTACTGAAGATCTTCGCGCTGCGCCGGCCAGGGGGCGGCTGGCGTGGGTGGTCAACATCGGCGGACGGCGGAATGTGTGGTTGGCAGAGCCGGGCGCCAACGAGACGTATGAATCCAGACAGGTCACGCATTACAACGACGACGACGGGCAGGAGCTGAGCGCGCCGGAATGGACTCCGGATGGCGGGTCCATCGTCTACGTGCGGGGGAGCAGCGCGCGGGGCGAAAGCCATCCCGTGCCCAATCCGGCGTGGTTCACCAAGGGCGCGCAGCAGCAGATTTTTATCGTGCCGGCGGAGGGCGGAGAGCCGCGCATGCTGGCCGAAGGGAATGCGGCGGCAGTCTCCCCGGACGGCAAGCTGGTAGCGTACGTGGCCAAGGGACAGGTGTGGACGCTGCGACTGGGTGAAAAGGACGCCAAGCCGGAGCAACTGGCGCAGACGCGCGGCTCGGCGCAAAATCTGCGGTGGTCGCCGGACAGCACCAAGCTGGCGTTTGTGTCGGATCGCGACGATCACAGCTTTATCGCCGTATTTTCTTTTTCAGGGAAATCCATCACGTATCTCGATCCCTCCACCGACGGGGATGAGAGCCCGGTGTGGTCGGCCGATTCGAGCCGGATTGCGTATCTGCGCATTCCATACCAGAAGGAATCGCTTCTGTTCGTGCCGCATCGCACCGCTCTTCCATGGTCGATTCGGGTGACGGACCTGACCAGCGGCAAGAGCCGGCAGATTTGGTGCGCCGAGGACGGAAAAGGCAGCGCCTTCCGGCAAACGGACTCGCGCGACCAGCTGCACTGGGCGGCGGGAGACCAGATCGTGTTTCCGTGGGAGCGGGATGGGTGGCTGCATCTCTACACCGTGCCGGTCTCCGGGGGCGACGCGGTGGCACTCACCCCGGGCAACTTCGAAGTCGAACACGTGAACCTGAGCGACGACCGGAAGACGCTGGTGTTCGATTCCAACCAGAACGACATCGACCGGCGGCACGTGTGGTCGATTGGGTTTGGCGAGGACGGCGGGAAGCATGCGGCGCGGGCAGTGACTTCGGGAAGCGGGATTGAGACACAGCCGGTGGTAGCGAGCGATGGCCGCACGATCGCGGTGCTGCGGTCGGATGCGCATGAGCCGATGCGGGCGGCGGTGGTGCGCGACGTAGGCCTGGCGGATCTTGCGCCCCAGGCGATTCCCAAAGATTTCCCGGGCGAGCACTTCGTTACCCCGCAGCAGGTGATCTTTGCGTCGGCGGATGGGCTGGAGATTCATGGACAGCTCTTTCTTCCTCCGGGCCTGCGCAGCGGCGACCGGCGGCCGGCGGCGATCTTCTTCCACGGCGGAAGCCAGCGGCAGATGCTGCTGGGGTGGCACTACATGGAGTACTACTCGAATTCCTACGCCATGAACCAATTCCTGGCGAGCAAGGGGTTCGTGGTGCTGAGCGTGAACTACCGCAGCGGGATCGGATACGGTCTCGATTTCCGCGAGGCGCTGAACTACGGCGCTGACGGGGCGAGCGAGTTCAACGACGTGATGGGCGCCGGGCTGTTTCTGAAGAACCGGCCGGAGGTGGATGCCAAGCGGATCGCATGCTGGGGCGGCAGCTACGGAGGATACCTGACGGCGCTGGCGCTGGCGCGCGCCTCGGACCTGTTTGCGGCCGGGGTGGACATGCACGGGGTGCACGACTGGAACCTGGAGCTGCCCACCTTTTCCCCCAGCTACGATCCGCGGGAGCATACCGATTTCGCGCGGCTGGCGTTCGAATCGTCGCCCATGGCTTCAGTCTCGACGTGGCGCTCGCCGGTGCTGCTGATCCACGGTGACGATGACCGCAACGTTCCGTTTGCGGAAACGGTGCAGCTGGTGGAAGCGCTGCGGAAACAGAAGGTGGAATTCGAGGAACTGATCTTTCCGGACGAGATCCACGATTTTCTGTTGCGGCGGGACTGGATCCGGGCGTACACGGCGAGCGCGGATTTTCTGGAAAGGAAGATCGGAACGGGAGGGGAATAGGGATTAGGGGTTAGGGAATAGTGGATTAGGAAGAAACGATGCCCCGGGGTTAACCACTCCCCGGGGCATCGCAGTCACTGGCCTTGGTTGATAGATCGTTTGCTGGGGTTCGTGGTATCCCGCCTTCGCGCCCGACCACCCCAGCGACGAAGACCTGTCGCTGGGGACCCCGGAAAGGCGCGAAGACGGGGCACGGGGGTTAGAAGGCGACGCGGGCGCCGACGGACATGATGCGGGACTTGGCGGCGCCCAAGCCGGAAGGCAGGAGCAACTGGGCCTGGCCGAAGGTTCCGCTGGCGAGGTTACCGGTGACGTTATCGAAGTTGGGGTGATTGAGGACGTTTTCCGCCTGGCCACGAATCTCGAGTTGACTGCGCTCGGTCAGCTTGAAGCTCTTGTTGATGCTGAAGTCGAGTTTGCCGAAATTGGGTCCGACGAAGACGTTCCGGCCCAGGGTACCGAAGCGTTCGTAGGTTGCTCCGGAACCCGGATAGGGCGGAGTCGCGAAAAACGCATTCGGCGTGGTCGAGCCAAAGTGCGCGTCGCATGCGCTCACATTAGCCACGTTGGAGGGAATCCAGGAGGCATCACATCCGATGTGATTGTTGTCTTTGAAGATGCCGTGGGCGGGCGTGGCACCGCTGTAAACCGCACTCTTGCTTGAGCCCACAAAGACGGGACGGTCGTTGGAGGTGCCATCCAAATTGTAGTCGCCGCCGAGGTTGATCGGAATCCCGGAGGAATCCAGCACCAGGCACCCGGTCGGGCAGGCTTGGGTCACCTGGGAGTCGCGAGCGCGATAACGACTGCGGCCATCCCAAACATCGATCGGGTGGCCGGTATAGAACTGGAACAGGCTGCCGAGGTTCCAGCCGCCCAGGGCATGACCCGCGAAACCTTTCTGGGCCTTCATGAAGGGGATTTGGTACACGACGTTGAATTTGAAGGAGTGGCGGTGGTCGAAGGAGCCACGGCCGTACTCGAGTGAAGGATTCTTGTTGGTGGTGTAGTAATACGCCGTGCTGGAACTGAGCAGCGAGCAACCGGCAAAGAGTTCCGAATTCCGGTCGAGCAGCTTGCCGAAGGTGTAGCCGGTATCGAACTGCAGGCCGTGGCTCATGCGCTTCTGAGCTTGCAACACCAGGGCGTGGTAGTTCGAGGTGACGCTGTTGGAGCGGTAGTTGAAACCGTTGTAGAGCGGGTTGGGAAGCACCGGGGAGAGACCGCTGTTGGCGGCGTCGCCGTCATAGCGGTTGAGGTTTTCGAGCATGGGCAGGTGTCGGCCGAGCAGGCCCTGGTAGTTGGCGCGCAGGAGCAGGTTGCCGGGAAGTTCACGCTCGACGGCGAGATAGAAGTTCTGGCCGGAGGAGTCGCGCATGTGCTGGTCCATGGTGCGGAGGCTGACGCGCTTGCCGGAGCAACCGGGGCTGGGGCCGTGGGGAATCTGGCCGCATGGACCGTTGGGGTCATAGGCGGCGCCGATGGAAGCGGGGTTGGAGTAGTAGATGTTGTCGCCGGCATCGTCTTCGAAGTCGATCAGGGCGTAGAAGGGCGGGTTCCAGGCTCCGTTGGACCAGATGTTGTCGAAGATGCGGTCGTAGTAGATACCGAAGCCGCCGCGGATGGCCATCTTGTGATTGCCCAGCACGTCCCAGGCAAAGCCGATGCGGGGAGCAAAGTCGTGGTTCTGGGTGGGCCACATGCGCGTGACCGGGCCGACACGGAGGGTGGGGAGGCAGGCCGGATCGAGGTAGTTGCAGGAGAAGAAGTTGGTGAACTGGGCGATGATGTTGTGGGCTTCGCTTGGGGCGCCATACCGGTCCCAACGCAACCCGAGATTCAGGGTGAGCCGGGGCTTGATCTTCCAGTCGTCCTGCGCGAAAAAGTAATAGTCGTGATAGACATAGTGCCGGTAGGCGTTGGCGTGAGCGCCGGTGCGGGGATCGACCGACGTTTCCTGGTAGTAGGGGTATTCGCCGGCGAAATTCGCCTGGGTTTCATCGAGCACGTTGGCGATGGTCCCATCCGGCTGGAGGGTGCTGCCGTTGGGGTCGGTGGCTGGGGTTACGACCGGTCCTGCCGGCGACGTGCAGGGCGCTGTAGTTGGCGGGTTGCATGCGCCGGAGGGTACGAGGACCGTAGCAAGCTCGCCGAACTCATAGTAGCCGGGCAAGCCCAGGTCCCAGTTGCGGTAGAGGATGCCGTACTGGGTTCCGCCTCCGACTTTGATGGAATGACGGCCCCTGGTGATGCTCAGGTTGTCCTGGACAGCCCAGCGGTCCTGGGAGAAATCCTGAACCAAGCCACCCTCGTAGTCGCCGCCGATCTCGTCGAAGAGACCGCCCTCGTTCTGGTTGTCGACCTGGATGTTGGGAATGGTGTCCTTGGTTCCGTTGCCTTCCACGAAGACGCTGTAGTGGCGGTTGTGGGCGACCGTCGCTTCGTTCACGATGGAATTGCCGACGGTGTGCACTTCGCTGAGAGTCAGGTTGTGATAATGGTTGATCGTGTCCGCGGGGACCGGGCCCTTGGTGGTGAGCGGGCCGCCGCCGAACTTGTCATCGAAGAGTTCGCGGTAAATGTTGGCGGTAAAGCTGAGCCGGTCCCTGGAACTGAAATTCTGGTCGACGCGGCCATAGTAGCTGTCGATGGTGTCGTCCTGGGGATCGAAGAAGGAGAGGCAGCCGACAGCATTGGGCAATCCGTTAAAGGGATTGGTTCCGGCTCCGGTGATGGGACCAAGGGGGTTTCCTTTGGAGTCCGTCCAATTACCCACGCTGGAGCAGGACAAATCGGAGGTTTTGGGAGGAGCGGCCCCGATGACGGCCTGGGCAATAGGCCCGCCGTTGGCTTTGAGGTAGGTCAGAGCGGCACTGGTGGGGACAAAGTTCTGGGCCGAGGTACCACCGGAGATCAGCTTGACGCGGTCATAGGCGCCGGAGAAGAAGGTTTTGTCCCTGTAAATGGGGCCGTCGGCTTCGCCGCCGAACTGGTTCTTGATGTACTTGGGCCGCTTGGTCAGGCTTTGCTGGTCGGCAGGCAGACCCAGTTGCGCCTGGTAGTCGCGGTTATAGAAGAAGTCGTTGGCATTGAGAGTGGCGTTGCGGTTGAACTCGTAGAGGACGCCGTGGAACCTGTTGGTGCCCGTCTTCTGGCTGGCGCTGACGACGGCGCCCATGCCGCGGCCGTATTCGGCGCTCATGTTATTGGTGAGGAGGGAAAAGTCCTGGACGGACTCGAGCGGGGGGGTGATGTTGACTCCGCCCTCGCTGAAGTTGTCGTTATCCTCGCCGCCATTGAGCATGTAGGAGGTGCCGGACTCGCGGGCGCCGCCGGCGGTGATCATGTTGTCCATACCGGGCGAGGCCTGGGGAGCGAGCATGGGAAGGGTTCCGAACACGTCGCGATCGACGAGGGCCATGTTCTGGATGGTGGTGTTGTCCACCTGCATGGTCATATCGGAGCTTTCGGTCTGGACTAGTGGGGCTATGCCGGTGACCTCAATGAGTTGCTGGGCGGAAGCGACTTTAAGCTTGACGCTGAAGGGGACCACCTGGCTGGCCTCGACAATCACCCCTTCGGCCTTTTCGGTGCCGAAGCCGGAGGCCTCGATGCGGACGGAGTAGGTGCCGGGGGGCACGAGGGGGAAGCGGTACTCGCCCTGGGCGCCGGTGGTGGTGTTCTGGGACAGGCCGGTGCCGGTGTTGGTGATGGTGATCTTGGCGTTGGCGACGACGGCGCCGCTGGGATCGGTGATGGTCCCGGCGATAACGCCATTCACAGACTGGGCACGCGCGCCGAGGGGAAGGATGGTACACAGGCACGCGAAGAGAAGATACACGAAGCATTTCCTGAGCATCACTGAATCCTCCATGGACGAAGCAAAAGACTTGCAGCCCGGCACGCGTATCGCGGCCGGAACGGGAATTGGTGGCATTTCCCCCATCCGGAACCAGTTCGCGGATCAGGAAAGCGGCAATTGAGAAATGCCACCTCGCCGCACCGGATAACGGCATAGGAAAATGCGATTGCGCGTTTGCGGACCTTCAGATTTTTCTGTTTCTTTGGATACGGAACCGATCACACCAGAGCAGCCAATGAAAAGCGGTACGGCGACCAGGAAAGAGCGAGCGCAACAGACCACTTAGCAAGAAACCACTACAATGACGAGCACCCGAAGACGGCACCTTTGGCAGGGACCTGCAGGGGAACGAGCAGGTAGGCGTAGCGTAAACCGGGTGTAAAAATTGTGTCAACGGAAAAAATGCAATTCATCACGGGAAAACCATATTTCGCCACTGGTAACAGGCGACTTATCCCCGATTACCCGGCGGCGGCGCAGCGGCCAGGTGTAAGCCGGCGGCGGTTTCTTCGCGTAGGGACGATGGCTACGCTGGCGCTGGGGCTGGAGCGGCTGAGCGGTGCTGTGGCTGGGGAGCCGCTTCCGGCGGGAAGGCTCGCCGGCCTGGTGCGGTTTGCGGATGAGGGGGTGGCGCCGGCCGGGAAGTTGATCGGCAGCGAGCTGGATGGGCGGCTGTTTACGGATCTCTCGCGGGTGTCCGCCGGGGGGCTGGCGACGCCCACGGCGGAGTTCTATATCCGAAGCGCGGCTTCGCGGCTGCTTCCCGATCCGGGGGGCTGGAAGATCGATATCGGCGTTGTCGGGGAGCGCATGAGGCCGATGGGCATCGCCATGCTCCACAGCGCCGCCAAGCCCATGGGCGTGCACGTGATGGAATGCGCCGGCAATGTTGCGATGACGCGATTCGGACTGATGAGCGTGGCGAACTGGTCGGGCGTGCCGTTGATGGACGTTCTGGATGAGGCCAAGGGGAAGCAGGCGGCGGGGCTGGTGGAGATATCGGGATTCGACGAGTACGCGGAGCCTTCGCGGACTTCGATCCCGGGAGCGAGCTGGATTTTTCCGGTGGAGGAACTGAAGCATGCCTTCCTGGCCACGGAGATGAATGGGCGCCCGCTTACGGCCGATCACGGCGCGCCGGTTCGGCTGGTGGTTCCAGGATGGTATGGGTGCGCCTGCATCAAGTGGGTGAAGCAGATCATGTTGGTGGAAGAGGGCGTGGACGCCAGTTCGCAGATGCAGGAGTACGCGGTGCGGACGCTGCAGGATGGCCAGCCACAACGGGCGCGGGACTTTCAGCCGGCAACGGCGGAGTCGGCGGCGTTGCCCATCCGGGTGGAGAAATGGATTTCCGGGGGGAAGGTTGGCTACCGGGTGGTGGGGATTACATGGGGGGGATCGCGGCCGATCGAAAGGTTGGAGATCCGGTTCAATCCCGGGGAGGAATTCAAGGCGGTGGGGGGATTCCGGCAACTGAAGACGGATCCGTGGACGCTGTGGACGTATGAGTGGGCGCCGAGTACGCCGGGCGACTACCAGATCCGGCTGGCGGTGGCAGCGCCGGCGGTCCGGGCGCGAAGGCTGGAGATGGGGTTGTACGATCGCACTGTACACATCAGCGAAATATGAGATGGATGCAAGGTTTTGAAGGAAGGGGGTTCGTGGTTTCCCGCCTTCGCGCCAGAAAGAAGGCGCGAAGACGGGGCACGGGAGTTTTTGGGGGGATTGTGTTTGGGGCGTTGACGGTCGCGGCGGCCGGGGCGGGGCATGACGACATGCATGGGGCGGCAAAGGTGCCGGAAGAAGTTCTGTCGCGGCCGATCACGCGGCATGCGGGGCTGGGCAATGCGCACCAGAGGGTGACCACGACATCGGCTGATGCGCAGGCGTTCTACGACCAGGGGCTGGCGTATCTGCATTCGTACGTGTGGGTGGAGGCGGCGCGGTCGTTCCGCCAGGCGCTGCGTGCGGATCCGCACCTGGGGATGGCGTATGTGGGGCTGGCGGATGCGTATATCGGGCTGCAGGATGTGACCTCGGCGCGAGCTGCGTGCGAAAGCGCGCGGGGTCTGCAATCGTACATGAGCGGGGGGGAACGCGCCTGGCTGACTATCCGGGATCGCGAAGTCGGATATCTCGAAAGCGGAAACGATGGGGAAAAGTACGACGCGTACCGGCAGGCGATTGATGATGCCATCAAGGCGAGTCCGCGCGATCCATGGCTGCTGGTGCAGCGGGGGCTGGCCACGGAAGCGTCGCCGTTTACGCACGGACAGGCGAGCGGAGCGGAGGCGCTGCCGTATTACAAGCAGGCTCTGGCGCTCGATCCGGGGAACCTGGCGGCATTTCATTATTCGATTCACGCCAATGAAAACCTGGGCAATATCAAGGAGGCTTTGGAGCAGAGCGCGCAATACGCGCGGCGGGCCTATGCGATTCCCCACGCTCACCACATGCACGGGCACGAACTGATGCGGACGGGGCGCACGGAAGAGGCGATCGAGGAGTTCGTGAAGACGAACTCGCTGGAGGAGAACGAATACCGTACGGAGGGGATTCCCGCACAGTATGACTGGCACCACGCGCACAACCTGCAACTGATGGCGATGAATTACGAGTTGCTGGGACAGATGAAGACGGCGGAGAAGTACTTGCGGCAGGCGTTCGCGCTGCCCGCGCAAACGGAGTTCCTGGCGTACAACCGGAGGGCATGGCCGGAGTTCCTGGTCGACCGGGGACGGTACCAGGAGGCGCTGGACGCGGCGCGCGAACTGGAGAAAAGCCCGTGGCCGATGGCGCGCATGGCGGCGCATGCGCTGGCGGGAGAAGCGGAGCTTGGGCTGAAGCGGGTGGACGAGGCGCGGGAGGAATTAGCGCTGGCGCAGAAGGAAGCCGAACAGGTTCCGGAGCGCGTGGTGGCGGCTTTGCCTTATCCAGCGGCGCTGGAGGCGGCTCTGCGGCTGCGCGATGGCCGCACGCAGGAAGGCGAGAACATTTACGTGAAGGTGGAACAGGCCGCGATGGCCATGCCGGGCCCTGATGGCTGGGTAGCGGCCATCTTTGTGCTGGAATCGATTGCCCGGGAGGCGCGCGTGGCGGGCGACTGGCAACTCGCGCAGTACACGGCCGAGCAGATGATCCAGCATGATCCGTATTACGCGGGCGGGCACTTTGCGCTGGGGCTGGTGGCGGAACACGCGGGCGAGAGCGATGGCGCGCGGGAGATGTTCGCGGCGGCGGAGAAGTACTGGAGCCATGCGGATGCGGATCTGCCGGAGTTGGCAATGGCGCGGAAGAAGGGGCGGTAATTAGTGGTTAGTGTGGTGCGTGATGAAAATTGCCGATTCTCTTCTGGGCTGGGGACAGCATCGCATTTGCCTCTTACGCCCCCGTGCGGGGGCTGGACCAAACCTCATTCATCCGCATTCCCCAAGCTTACGCCTGAGGTTATCATCTCGCGCCCGCTTCGCGGGCTTTAGGCCAGGTTTGAACTTTGGAGTCTGCTTGGCGCTTGGGGCATTGGCGCTGGTACAGAGTCCCGCTGCGGCACCGAGAAAGCCGCCGGCTGCACCGGCTTCGGCGCCGGCGATGGATCGGGATCTGATGGAGGTCACGATTCCGAGGCTGGAGTCGTACTACCGCGAACATCGGTACACCGTCACGCAGGTGGTGCGGTGGTATCTCGACCGGATTCAAAAATACAACGGGGTGTACGGCGCACTGGAGTACGTGGATGAGCGCGGGGCGCTGGCTGCGGCAGCGAAAGAGGATGCGGAGGCGGGGGCAGGCGAGGCGAACTTCAGACGCGGGGCGATGTGGGGCGTGCCCATCGTGATTAAGGAAAACACCAGCGTGCGGGGGCTGGTGACCAGCGATGGGTGGAAGGGCTACGGTCTCATACGCAACCGTTAGGGTAGGCCATCTTCGTCACCATATGAATCTTGGTGAAAATGAATGCTAACAGGCTCCTCTGTGATAGAGGCTGCACGCTTGTGGGTGAACCGCGTAACCGATGTGGTTTTTAGTACATTGGATGTAGGCATTTGGTACTATAAAGTACAGGCTTGGGTCAGAAGCTTACCTGCTTTTGGCCGATTGGAACTTCGATGCGCAGCCATTCGAACGCAGACAAGAGATTCCTTCGCGGCTCATTGAGCAAGAGCAGGCTATTGTTTTCCGGCCTCCTGACAGTATGGCTCGGTTGCGC
>CAVREL010000051.1:0-4448 GCA_963720105.1 uncultured Acidobacteriota bacterium
TCGCGGTGCCGCTGGTGCGCCAGGTCTGCCCGTAGAGGTCAACCAGGCCGGTCTTGGCGGGATCCTCGTCGACCGAGCCGCCGGGGATCAGGACCGATCCGTAGACGAACGGCAGCTCATGATCCTCCTGGAGGAAGATCACGATCCCGTTCTTGAGCTGGATGCGCTTGGGCTGCTGCGGCTTGAATTCGTGAAGCGGCGGAACGGGGATCTTTTCCCAGGGCTTTTCCTGCTGGGCACTTAAACCTGCTGGTAAAACCGAGACCAATGCAGTCACCAGCAACAGAGCGTATTGCGTCCTCGTTCCCTTGTTCCCTCGTTCCCTTGTTCCCTTGTTCCCTGTCTTCTTCATTGCGCGCCTCCATGCTGGGCGGCGGGCGCCTGCTGGGGCCTGGTCTCGATCCATGCCTCGGTGCGATTGCTTTCGACGAAGACCTTGCCGGCCACGCGCCGGATATCGGCCTTGGTGACCTTGTCCACGCGGTCAAGCTGGCCAAAGAGTTCGCGCCAGTCGCCGAAGCGCGTCTGGTACTCGGCCAGGGCGTTGGCGAGGCCCTGGTTGTCGGCCAGGCTGCGCAGCAAGTCGGCGCGAGTGCGGGTCTTGTACATCTGCAATTCCTCGTCGGTCACGTCCGTGGTCTTCAGCTTCTCGATTTCCTTGTGGATCGCCGCCGCCATTTCGGCGGGCGTGTGGCCCGGCAGCGGCACGGCGATGAACGCAAACAGCCCCGGGTACTTCTGCCCCGGAAATCCGCTAAACCCCGCGGCTTCGGCGGCAATCTGCTGATCGCGGACCAAGCTGCGATACAGGCGGGATACGCGGCCGTTGGACAAGATGTCGCTGATGGCGTCGTAAACCGGGTCGTCCGGATCTCTGTAGCTGGGACGGTGATAGCCCTCCAGGTAGATGGGCTGCGTCTGTTCGAGAATGGAGACCGTCTTTTCAGCGAATTGCTTCGGCTCAACTGTGGTCATCTCTTCCGGTTTCGGACCGCCGGGCACGCGGCTGAAATACTTCTCCAGCATCGGCATGGCCTCGGAGGCTTTCACGTCGCCGACCACCGAAACCACGATATTCGCGCCCACGTAATACTTCTTGTGAAACGCCATCGCTTCAGTCGCGGTAATCTGGCTAACTTCACTGGGCCAGCCAATCCCGCTGCGGCCGTAGGGATGAGCGACATACGCTGTGGCCACGAACTGCTCGAGCAGGCGGCCCTCGGGATCCGAATCGGTGCGCATACGCCGCTCCTCGAGAACAACGTTGCGCTCCTTGTAGAACTCGCGCGGAACCACGTCCCCAAGCCGGCCGCTTTCCAGCCATGCCCACAGTTCCAGCCGGTTCTCCGGCATGGACCAGAAATACTCCGTCTCATCCAGCCCGGTGCCGGCATTCAGATCGTGAGCGCCGTTGCGTTGCGCCACCTCGGTGAACTGGTTGGGGATGACATATTTCTCGGCTTCCGCCTGCGCTTTTTCGAATTCTTCATGCAGTACCTTGAGCCTGGCTTCATCGCGGCCGATGGGCTTGCGGTATTCGGCCTCGTAGGCTTGTTCGGCGGCATCCACCTTTTCGAGCGCGACCTTCTCATCCGGCCAGTCGCGGGTGCCGATCTCGGTGGTCCCTTTGAAGGCCAGGTGCTCGAACATGTGGGCCAGGCCGCTTTCCCCGGAGGGATCGTTCACGTCGCCGGCATCGATGAAAGTGGTGTAACTGAAGACCGGCGCCTCGGGCCGTTCGCAGATGAGGATGGTCAGGCCGTTAGGCAGAACCTTGGTAGTGATCCTCTGCTCGAAGCTCTTCAGATCCTGGGCGCCGGCGTAATGTTGCATCAGCACAGCGGCCAGCAGTACAAGAAAGAATCTCCAAGGGCGAAGAAAAGTCGTCATCTATGCTCCTGGCGAGGACGAAATGAGCGTCGCCCCGCACCTTCCAAGCTATTGCGCGAACCGAATGCCGTCAAACCGCGTTCGTCACAACCGGGAGCGTATTCCTTCCCGCCCGAATTGAGTCCGGTCACTCGGCGGAGTGATCTAACGCACTCCAATGAACCCAGCAAACAGATATCCTCCAGTTCAACCCGCGGAGAAAGAATGAAAGCCATCCTCTACCGCACTTACGGCCCTCCCGACGTGCTCAGGCTCGAAGAGGTGGAGAAGCCTGTCCCCACGGACGACCAGATCCTGATCCGAGTTCACGCCGCGTCGGTCAATCCGTACGATTGGCATTTCCTGCGCGGGACTCCGCGCGCCATCCGGCTGTTGACCGGAATCGGCCGGCCCCGGTTTCCAGGTCTGGGCGCCGATATGGCCGGGGAGGTAATGGCCGCCGGCCGGAAGGTTACAGAATTCAAGCCCGGCGACGCGGTCTTCGGGATGGGCCGGGGCGCTTTTGCCGAGTTTGCCTGCGCTCCCGGGTCGCAGTTGGCCTTCAAGCCGAACGACATGACGTTTGCGCAGGCCGCCTCCATTCCCATTGCGGGCCTGACGGCGCTGCAGGCCGTGCGCGACAAGGCAAATTTGCAGCCGGGCCAGCGCGTGCTGATCAACGGCGCGGCCGGAGGCGTGGGGACGTTCGCGGTGCAGATTGCGAAATGGATGGGCGTCGAGGTTACGGGCGTATGCAGCACCCGGAATCTGGAACTGGTGCGCTCGCTCGGAGCCGACTACGTCGTCGATTACACCCGCGAGGACTTCACCACCGCCAGCCGCCGTTATAACGCGATTCTCGAATGCGTCGGCAACTGCCCATTCTCAACCGCCAGGGGCGTTCTGACGCCGGACGGAATCTGTGTGGGCATTGGCGGCGGGGGACCGGACCGCTCGTCAATCTCCCTCTTCGGCAGCATGCTGAAGAATGTTGGGCTCTCCAGGTTCACGAGCCAGAAGATGACCGGGATGATGGCCAGGGCGAACACCGCCGATCTGGGCATCATCGGCGAACTCGTGACCGCGGGAAAGCTGACGCCGATGATTGACAGACAATACAGACTGGACGAAGTCCCGGATGCGATGCGGTACGTCGAGACCGGACACGCGCGGGGAAAAGTGGTGATCGTCATCTAACGGAATTGGATTCAACCGATTTGCCCGCCATTGTCATTCGTTATCGTCGCGCCCAGGGCTTTCTTGTTCCCTTGTTCCCTCGTTCCCTGTCTTTCCGGTCCCTGTCTTAGCATGTTTTCCATGAAGGGGATCGCCACCGAACACCTGGTGCTACGCCGCTGGCGCGACGCCGATCGCGAGCCGTTTGCGCGCATGAATGCAGATCCCGTGGTCATGGAGCACTTTCCGGCGCGGCTCACGCGCGCGGAAAGCGATGCGATGGTGGACAACATCGAGGCCCGCTTCGCCGACCGCGGCTACAGCCTGTGGGCCGCCGAGCTCCGCGCCACCGGCGAATTCATCGGCTTCATCGGCCTCAGCGTCCCTGCATTTCAATCCCATTTCACTCCGTGTGTCGAGATCGGCTGGCGCCTCGACGTGGCGCATTGGGGCAGGGGACTGGCCACCGAAGGCGCGCGTGCCGTGGTGGGTTACGCATTCGACGTCCTCAACCTCGATGAGATTGTCTCGTTTACCACTGCGGCGAACCTGCGCTCGCGGCGGGTGATGGAAAAGCTGGGGATGACCCACGATCCGCGCGACGACTTCGATCATCCCCGGCTGCCGCCCGGCCATCCCATGCGCCGGCACGTGCTGTACCGGCTGGAGAGGTCGCGCTGGGAGACTTCCTCCTAGTCTTGAGCCCCTTAGTCCCAACTGCACGGCGTCGTAATATCGACGGTACGCCCGCACCAGGTGTAAAGCCCGCGAAGCGGGCGCGAGAAGGTAGCCCCGGGCGCAAGCCCGGGGAATGCGAGTGAATGGGGTAGTCCAGCCCCCGCAGGGGGCGGAAGAAGGCATACTCGTACTGGCACGAGGCCGAGGATAATCGGCGATCTGCATGATGCACCACACTAGTCCCTTACCCCCCGCTTCCTTGACCCGCCTTCGCGCCGTTCCGTATCCTCGGGACACTTCGCGCTATGCGTCAGGGTCATCAGAATCGCACAGGAAAAACCACATGAGCATCGCTTCATCCACGCTTTCTTCTCAGGAAATATCGACGCAGCCCTTCCTGGTGCGCCGCGCAGCTTCGCTGTAGCGGGCGATTTGGCGACCGGCAGGTTTTCGGCCTCGGTTCGCCTAGCGGTGGCCGCCAATGTGCGCAATGCGGTGCGGATTGCGGAGTTGCGACACAAATATGGGCGCGGCAAGGCCGTTAATTTGCTCGCGTTGCCGGCGCACTGACAATTAGGGGCTGGTCAGCGCCAAATTTGGCTGGCCCCTATTTTGTCCCTTGACGGAGGGTCAAATGCTAAGCCGCCGCTCGCTGTTCGGCCTCGCGCTGGTGCCCTTGGCGCCAAACGATGAGGTGTCAAAGCTTCGCAGTCAACTCGCCATTG
>CAVREL010000052.1:0-11509 GCA_963720105.1 uncultured Acidobacteriota bacterium
AATGGTGGAAGCCGTCCCACCCCAGAAATCGGCGTTCAGATCGGCGTATGATTTCGCGCCCCACAAACGCGGCCCCGATGCATCGAGCCCCAGTATCGTCTGGCTGGCGGTTTCGCTCAGGCTGCCCTGGGGAGTGGCCGGCACTCTCGGCGCGGCGACGATCGGCAGGTTGAAATTGTCGGCATTGGTGCTGTTGAAAATCGATGTGAGAAGCAGCGTACCGCTGAGACGCAGCGGATATTTCGAAGAAGTCTCCACCTTGGTTTGGTCGTGCTGCTTGACCTGGGCCTGCAGGAGGTCGGTCTCTTCCCGCAACTGAGTGACGCTGGCCCGCAGGCTGTCCGCATCGCGCGCCGCCGCGTCACTCTGATTCTTTACCGCCAACTGCTCGCGCAGACTGCGCAGCTCATTGCGTAATTCATCCATTTCGTTCTGCGATTCAATCAACTGCTGGCGCATGCTGTCGAGCTTGCCGGTGAGTTCGTCAAGATGCCGGTTGAACTCGGTTTCAGCGGTCGAGGACACGGGCAAATGGCTCGAGTTCTCCGCCTGCTGAGCGATCGAGGCAGTCGAGCAGAGAAGGATCGCAAGGTTCACCAGGGCTGCACGGAACAAAGGCGCCGGAATGCGATTCATATCGCTGTCCTCATGAGTTGGGAATGATGTCCATTGTCGCAGGGGTTTCTTTTCTTTGCGCCGAGTCCGCGAATTTTCGCAGCGTGACCTTGGATATGGAGAACTGGAAGGCGGTGCGGCCGGGGCGCGATTCCTGGAGAACGACGCCGCCCCCGTGCTCCTGGGCAATTTTCTGGGCCAGCGTGAGCCCCAGCCCGACACCGCTCGGTTTCCCCACACTGACGAACGGTTGAAACAGCGATTCGCGAATAGCTTCGGGGATGCCCGGTCCGTTGTCGGTGATCAGGAAGACGATCTGTTCCGCGGTTTCCCCCAGACTGATGCGAATCTCCGGCGCCGCCGATCCCAAGCGCGCCGCCTGGCAGGCGTTCAGGAGCAGGTTGTAGATGGCGCGTTCGATTTTGCGCGCGTCGAGCCAACCCTCAATCTGCGGCATGGTCTCGTGGTCGATACGGACGTTCTGCGCATCCGGATGGGCGTGGACCAGGGCGATGGCGCGTTCGGCGAGAAACGGAAGAGATTCATACGATAGCTGGAGCGATTCACCGGTGCGGCTGAACAGCAGGAGCGAGTCGATCAGGTCGGTCATGCCACGCACGCCCTGGCGTATCTCGGCGAGCAGTTCGAGGCGCTCTTCGGAGCCGATGGAATCGTAGCCAAGAAACTCGGCGTTGGCATAGACGGCAGACAGGTAGTGGCGCAGGTCGTGCGAAATGGAGCTTGCCATTTGTCCGATGGTGGCCAGGCGCTCGGCAGCCACCAGTTCCTCCCGGGCGGACCGCAACCGGCATCGCATGCGATCGAAGGCGTCGCCCAGTTCGCGAATTTCGCGGGCGCCGGCGCGTTGCAACTGGTAATCGAAATTGCCTGCGCCCAGCGCGCGCGCGCCGGCCACCAGCCGGTCCAGCGGACGCGTAATGGTGGTGGAAAGATACACGGCAATTGCCCCGCTCAGCAGCAAAAGAATGACTCCCAGAGCGAGCAGCACCTGGTTGAGTTGGGTCACGTAGCGGCTGGCCTGGTCGTACGATTTGAGGACCACCAGTTGAACCCGCGGCTCGGAAGTTCCCGACAGCAATACGGCCGCATGAACGAAGTGTTCCCCGCCAAACGAGGTGTCGCCTTCCCGCGTACCCGATGAAAGAAGGTCCTCGGTGCGCGGGGCGCTTTCCGCTTGATACCGATTGTCGAGGGTGGTGGCGACGATCGATCGATTGGCGTAGAAGATCACTTCGGCCGAGGTGGCCTGGCTGACTTCCTCCGCCAGGCGGCGGTCGACGGAGTATCCCAGCAGCACGTAACCCAGGCGCGTTCCCGAGCCTGCAGCGCCGAAGTAGAGCGGCTGAACCGCTACCTCGAACAGATTGCCCCGCACGATGACGAAACTGGGCTGCGGCGAACCATGCATTTGCGGAATCAGAGATTGAGTGAGAGCCGCCGGATCGAGCGAGGCGCCGGCCTCGTAGAGGGCCACCGGCTTCCCATTGCCATCGGCCAGGGCAAACAGATCTCCACCACTGAGTTCGTAATACTCGGCCGCTCCATCGCGGATGGTGCGCTCATCGGAGGTGGTCATCAACGACTTGAGGTAAGGAAGCGCGGCCAGCAGCGAAGCTTCGCGCGAGAGCATCTGCTGGCGCTGCTCCTGTATGTTGCGCAGGGTCGAGATCGACCGCTCGAGATCGGCGGAAATATCCCGTCTCACCTGCTTCTGCAGGATGTTGTGAACGATGGTGAGGCTGAGCGCGATTACCCCAAAAGAAATGGACACCAGGCAGACAAGCAGTGTTGTACGCATGCGAATAGCCACTGCTGTTTTGCCTCCGGGCCGCGAGGCCACTCACTCCTGCGGCATCTGCACGAACCGATAGCCGGCGCCGTGCACGGTGCAGAAATGCACTGGATTGGCGGGATTGCCCTCCAGCTTCTGGCGCAGCTTGAGGATCTGGTTATCGACCGTCCGGGTCGACGGGTAAGCATTATAGCCCCACACCTCGTTCAGCAGTTCGTCGCGGCTGAGAACGCGGTCGGGGTTGTCCAGGAAAAAGCGCAGCAGCTTGAATTCGTGCGCGGTGAGGGCCACAGGCTTGCCCGCGCGAGTGGCGCGCATGGACGAAAAGTCCACCTGCACATCGCCAAACGTGACCGCGGGGCGGAGGTTGGATCGCTTCGATCGGCGGATGGCAGCCTGAACCCGGGCAAGCAGTTCGCGGGGGCTAAATGGTTTAGTGACGTAGTCGTCCGCGCCCAGCTCCAGGAGCAGCACTTTATCGGCCACGTCGGAGATGGCGCTGAGGATGACCACCGGAATGTCGGCATTGGCCTGCTTCATCGAGCGGCAGATGTCGCGGCCGGACATGCCCGGGAGCATCAGGTCCAGCACCACCGCGTCGAGCCCCGGCGAGGCGAACAGTTCCAGGCCATCTTTGCCGTTGCTGGAGCTCCTGATCTCGTAGCCTTCCGAGGTAAACAGGCGTTGGAGAGCCTTGAGAATACGCGCATCGTCTTCGATAACCAGTATCGTACCCATGAAATTGTCTGCCTGCTGATCTTCCGGTCACCGGGAAGGGGCTTCACCGGCTTATGGTTCAATTCTGCACTCTTTTTGACGAATTGCCGAGGGGTAAGGTGCAGAAGTAACAATAGGATGACAAATCCGTGACATGGCGAACGGGAAACGCCGTCGTAGGCTGATGTTACGCAACAAATTTGTCTGCGGGTTTCGCTGTACGTTGAAACGGAATGCGAAGTGAATGCACTAATAGGTGCATATCAAAGCTCCCCGGGCTCGTCCCCGGTGACCCAAAAGCGGCAGAGGCCCGAGCCAGGGAGGCATTGCCGGGGAACTACCGGTCTGCGGCACAATTTGATTGGAACGTGCAATTTTTTGACCCTTGGTTCTCTCTGCCGGGCGACGGCGGAGATCGGCGCGAATGGAAGATCAGCTCTTTGCCCGCGCTGAACGAGGAACGCGCCGGCACGTTCACCATGGAGAAGGAGAAGCGGTATGGGTTCTGGACAAGGGCCGATCGGTCCGAAGGCGGACAAAATCGGAGATTTTGGATTCGTGAAAATGCTCTATCGCGGGAGCGGATCCGCACAAATTCGCGGCCGTGTCACCGGCCATGTTTACCAGTTTCCACGGCAGGAACCGGTGCAGGCAGTGGATCCGCGCGATGCCGTGATGTTCATTCGGACCCGCCTGTTTACGCCGGTTCTATAGAGCGAATGGCCGGAATTCCGGTCGTCATCGTGGCCGTGGCGGAGGACCTAACACGGTACGGTTAAGCCCGGATTCACTGCCCTACGCGAATTGCCCCAGGTTCATGCCCAGCTCGTACGTCTCGCCGTGCGCCAGCAGGTCTTCCCACGTGACCTCGCGCTTCTGATACCCAGCCATCCTGCCCAGCATGCAACTGAGCGCGGTTTCCACGCCGGCAGCAATCTGGTTGTGCGCGGGTCCCGAAGTGATGCTATCGATGAACGCTCGATCCTTGTCGCGATCGGCATATTTTAGATTGTCGAGAAACGCGCCGTTGGCAGCGAACTTTCCTTGCCCGGGCTCGGTCGATGTGGACTCCTGCCACTCCCATGCCTGCGCGCCGGTGATCTGGATGGGTCCGGAATATGGAACCGTGGCTGAGCCGCTGCTGCCAAACAGCTTTAGTCCGGCGTCGAAACGGCCGTCATTCCCAAATTGCGTGGACGCGAAGGAGAAGTGGACGTTCTCGGGATAAGTGAAGTCAACTTCGTAGTTGTCCCAGATGTCGCCCCAATGGTCGAGAATGCTGCGGCCGCCGGTCGCGGTAGCTTTCAGCGGCCGCACGCCCAGCATCCAGTTGCACAGGTCGATGATGTGAATGTTCTGCTCGACCAGGATATCGCCGGAAAGAGCGCGATCCCACAGCCAGTTGCGCAAGCGGTACTCGTCGGGCCCGGCGCCCGCATGCACCTTCTCGGTTGACGCAGGCGAGTTGTAATTGCCCGATGCCGTGGCGATCTTTCCCAGACCGCCGGCCTTGATTTTCTCCGCAATCGCGGCAATGGGCGGGGCCATGCGGCACTGGAAACCGACATCAACACTTTGATCCGGCTTTACGCGTTTGGCAATCTCGAGAGCCTCTTTCGCCTGGCGGATATCGACGCCCACCGGCTTCTCGCAATACGCGTGCTTGCCCCCATCCACCACGGCTTTGAGATGCTGCACGTGGAAGAAAGGCGGCGTGGAGATCTGCACCAGATCCACATCCTTGCATTCGGCCAGTTGCTCGAAGGCGTGCGGACCGCGGAACGTCAGCTTCTGATCGATGGGCGCGCGGCCCAGCTGCGCGTTCACTTTGTCGAAGCGATCTTTGCCCGCGGCAAGCTGATCGGCGAAGATGTCGGCCAGCGCGACCACCTGCGCGGTGGTGTTCTGGGAAAACGAAGTCGCCACGGAAGTGCCGCGATTCCCGCACCCCAGAAGCCCGTGCCGCACGGCGGAATTGGCCTGATATCCGAACGCGGTCCGGGACTTGACGAGAAGCATGCCCGTAACCGCTTGAGAACTGGCTTGCACAAACTGACGACGATTCATAGTTAACCTTTTTGGGGGAACCTTCCCTCAGGGACTAAAGTCCTCGTATCTGATTACTCCACTCGGCACGACTGAAGTCGTGCCCTTTCAAAGACTCTTCTCATTCACTCGCTACGATTAAGCAAGCACCTCGTCAAGAACTTTTTCCAGGTACAGCTTCTCCTGGCGCACGTCCTCGATCTGCTGCGGCCCCGAGGTCTCGCGCTCGATGGTGACCGCGCCCGTGTAGCCTAAGCGATGCAGCTTGCTGAAGACTGAGCGGAAATCGACCAGACCCTTGCCGATCAACACTTCTTCGCCCAGCTTATCGGGATCGGTAGGCCAGCGGCCATCCTTGGCGTGAATGCTGCGCACATGCGGCCCCAGAATGTCGACCGCATCGACGGGATTCGCCTTGCCATAAAGAATGAGGTTGGCTGTATCAAGGCCAACGCCCACGTTGGGCAGATTCACGTCGCGAATGGCGCGCGCCATTGTCGTGGGCGTCTCCTGGCCCGTCTCCATCAGGAAATTCTGGTCGTTGTCGTGGCAGTGCTGCGCGACGGTGCGGATGGCTTCCACCGTGCCCGGATAGAGCGGATCGGAAGGATTCTCGGGAATGAAGCCGCAATGCGTTTGCACCTGCGTGATGCCCGCCAGTTTCGCAAAATCCGAAGCCTGGCGGAGAGCATCGACGCGCGCCGCGCGGGTTGCGGGAGGCACCAGGCCGATGGTGGTTGGCCCCTGGAGGAAGTTCCACTCCAGCGGCGCCGGCCCAACAACTTCGACCGTTGTGGCCACCACCTCGTACTTGTCCAGCAGGCTCTTGATCTCCGTCGCCACGCTGGGCGTGAACTTCCCCAGATAGCCATCCATGGAAAGAAAGCAGTTGCTGAACCCCAGATCGTGCACCCGGCGAATGGTCGCCTCCGGCGCGCCATACGGGCTGACGAGAAGCCCCAGCGCCATGGGCTTCAACGAGGCCGCTTTGGTTTCAGCAGCCAGCCCGGGCGCATGAATGATCTGGCCGGCCACCGCGGCCGATGCGGCGCTCAGAAAACTGCGACGGTCCATGGGTCCCCTCTCCAAGGCAGGTGTTTTGGTGTCAACCATCTTTGCACCACAGCCCAGTTGCTGCCAACTGCCTGGCGGGGCGGCGCCTCAGTTGCCCTTCGTGGCGGCCAGCGTGGCCTCGGGAATCGAGCCGGCATAGCTGATCATGCCCGCTTGAACGTTCGGCGACGGAAGCACATCGTAAATCGGCTGTGCGGGCTTCAGCTCAGGTTGATCCTCTCCAACTGAAATGGCGAGAATGCGAACCTTATCGTTCTGCGGAAGCCTGATGCTCTTTGTACCGGGCGGCAAGTCGATGGCATACCCGAACAGGTACGAGTAGGCATAGGCCGCATTTTTCCCATCCGCATCGCGGTGATGATCGCAGTACCAGGCGAGATCGGCGCGCTTGATATAGCCCTGTTTCAGGCCGGTCATCTGGCCGTAGTTGGCGTGATCCTTATCGAGATTCGTTCCCGTCCACATCCGGTCATCCCATTGGCCAATGAACCCGCCCCAATCCTGGATGTTCAACTCGATCTGCTTACCGCCGATTTCAAGAGCGGCCTTCTGGTCACCATCGGCAGAACCGGCAAGCAGGTACAAACGATTGAAGCCGCCGGCGGGAAGCTGGATGGTCTGCCCTTTGGCGATCACCGCGTTGGGCGTGCCGGTTTTTGCAGGCGCCAGCTTGAATTCAACATCGTTGAAGCGGATCGATTCGGGCAGCATCTCGGCCGGCAATGCATTGCCCTTGCCGTCGAACCCCGTATCGGAGTGCTGGCCGTCATTGCTCGCCGCGGCCACATCATATTGGAGTGAAACCGGCGAGGAGCGCACGGCAGGTACTTTGGCCGGCGGCCCAGATAAGCGGAGAGCAAAGGTGCGCGGCTGATAGGCGCCGAACGACGCGGCCAATGCACCGGAGTTGACGGTCGCAGGCCCCACCGGCTGCTCTTGCCCGTTCACTTCACGCGCTTCCCTGATGGGCGACGCGAACGTGATGCGCACATCGGGTTGCGGCTTGCCATCGAGCTCCACCAGCCGCACGATGACTTCATCGCTGTCTTCCGCCTTTTTCACCGCCAGCACGCGAATGCGGGGATTGCTGACCTTTAGAAGGGAGAAGCTCCGGCCCAGCGCGCCTTCATGCTTCGAAGTTGCGAAGGCGATCAGTGGAGCGTTGAGCCGCTGGGCTTGCCAATCAGTCTGCGCATCGCGCCAGCCGTCGGCGTGCCCGGCGATGCCGTACACGAATTCGTGATGCCCCAGGTCCTGGGTCGCCTGGTCGGGGTATCCGCCGCGAACCCCGGGGGTGCGAACCAGCGTCAGGCGAATGGTGTGGTCGTCCGGCTTGTCGGAGCCGTTCTTGCAATCGGTCAGAATCGTGGCGCCGAACTTGCCGCTCATGTCGGTCAGATCGATCCACTGGTGAGAGGGCACCTCGAACTTCTTCGGCTCGGCGCTCGGGCGTTCGATGGCGCCGATGTCCCAGTTGTAGGTGGCTTTTTCATTGGAGGCAGAGAGCGGAAATACGGCTTTCAGATTCGATTCCCGCGTATTCCAGTCGATGACATTGCCGAATTCGACGCGCTTGCCCGCGTCACCCGCCGCAAGGCGAATGGTCTGCACGAATCGCGATCCGGCGGTTTCGCGCGAGACCTCGATAGCCACGCGCGCGGGGCCATTCTCAACCACGCGGATTTTTGCCGGGCCGGATATAAATTCCTTCGGCGCGGCCTGCTCCTGGTCCCAGTCCATGTTCCACGCGGGCCACTGCTGCGGATTGTCGTAGGAAATGGCGAGGCGGGCTGGAGCGGACAGCAGTTCCTTGTTGATCTTCTTATCGAAGACGCTGGTGACGTCGCCATCGTCGTTGAGTTGAACTCGGTAGTAGTCATTCTCCAGAGAGCGATCAGAGACCTTCAGGTGCGATTCGGGCGCGGCGCTCCCGGACCCGGCTTGCACGTCGTACACCGCGTATCCGACCGAGGGCACGCGCGCGAGAAACGTCACTTTGCCCGCCGAAATCTGGGCCGGCTCTTGTTTGCCATCGGGGCCGGTCACATGAACGCTCCGGGGCTCGCCCCCGGGAAACTTTACCTCGGCTTCGACCAGGTCCTCGCGCGCAATGTTCAGCGGATTAAAGACCACGATGGGTACTCCGGTCGTGACCGTGTTGAGCGCCGCGGCGACGCCTTCAGTCGCATCAGTCAACACATCCGCGAACTGGTTCATCGCGATCACATCATCGTTCCAGGCGAACTCGTAGGAGCGCGGCGTGGCCGTTCCGGCGGCCAGGTCGTGGAAATGCGATCCCATCACCAGGGTCCATGCATCGTTCAGCCGCTGCAACGGATACGGGCGCGCGCCAAGCCATTCGGCGGCGATCGACGATTTTTCGGCGGCATCGGCGAGCAACTCGTTTTTGCGGATCCAGCGCTTCTGATAGGCCTGCGAGGTGAGTGAGCCGGCCGAGTGATTGGTCAATTCCATCTCGCCGGTGTAGCGCGGCAAGCGGGCCTCTTCGGCGGGCGTTATGTTGAGAAACATCTGATCAGCTGTCGCTGAGATCACGTGAACCGGGCCGTTGCCGACGCTGACTTCCGGCCACTGGGGATGCGGCATGCGCCGTGAAACAAATTGTCCCGGCGGCGGCAGGCTTGCTTGCCCCTTGGTCACGATCGCTTCGAGCCGCTTCACCGAATCTTCGTCGGGAGATCCACCAATGTCGCCGGTGCCGTAGTAGTGATAATCGGCGAAGACACCGGTGATTTTGCCGTTATCGTCGACGCGCTCTGCCCAGTCGCTCTGGAACCGGCGCAAATCTCTTTCCTCGTCTTGGGTCGTGAGGGACTCTCGCTTATCGCGCAATGCGCGCAGTTCCTGAAAATCCTTTGGGTCGGCGGGCTGATTGTTCTGTTGCGCCTGGGCCATCCGATGCTGCACCTCGGCCATCTTTGCCTGCACATCGGCAAGCGCAGAGTCGGGCTTGGCGGGCGGCAGCGGCGAGCTGAGATCGGTTTCGATCCCCCCGCTGTAGGAGCCCGGGTTGACGCCGGCGATCACGCTTTCTCCGTCGGGCCCGACCCACACGCCGACATTGAACGGCGTTCCATCGGGAGTCTTCTCGCGCGACTCCGGACCGCCGCCCGGAGCCGATGAACCCCAGGTGAGCTTCTGGGTTGAGAAGCCTTTAACTCCGGAGTGCGCAAGAATGGTAGGCAGAGAGGCAGGAAATCCAAAACAATCGGGGAGCATATACTCGGCGCTGGTTTTGCCAAGCTCTTTTTGAAACCACTTATTGCCGTACAGGATCTGGCGGATGATGGCTTCCGCGCTGGGCGCGTTCACGTCGCCCTCTTCCACTGAGGAGCCGGCCGGAAACCAGCGCCCTTCTTCCACGTATTTCTTCACCCGCGCATAGTCTTGGGGAAAATACTCCTTCATGAAGCGATAGCGATTCGCTCCACTGAAGTTGAACACGTAGTGCGGATACTTCTCGAATAACCGGAAGTTATCCTCCATGGTGTTGCGGATGTACTCGTTGATGACCTGCGGATATTCCCAGCGCCACTCCGTGTCGAGATGCGCGTATCCCACTACGTAGAGAGTCGGATCCTTGGTGAGGTCGGGCCTGGACGATTCCTGGGCGCAGGCGCCGGCAACCATCGAAGCCATAATCACAGTGATGCAGAAAGTCCGCATGACAAAACTCCTTGAGGCAGTGAGAAAGGCGCACCGGGGAAGACTTTCGACGTGCACAGCGCGCAAGAGATCAATACAACATCTCAACGGATTATATGCTTCGACACCGGGAAAATGGAAACGATTCCACCCCGGGTTTGGCGCAAGCACTTGGAGTTCACTTCATCACGGTTCCGGTTTGATGAGTGGAGGTGGATTGGGCGTCTTGGAGGAGGAATGAGCGCCGTTAAGCCGCTCGCAGATCGCAAATTCCTCCTGCGCGCGAGCCGTCTGGCCCTCCTTGCGGAGAACCTGTGCGAGCTTGTAGTGGAGCGACGAAGAGTCGGGCGCCAGCGCAATGGCCTGCTCGAACTCCGACTGTGCGTCCGGCAGTTTGTTCATGGCCAGGTAAACCTTGCCGAGTTCTTCGTGCACCGAGGGGTTCTTGGGCGCCAGGGAACGGGCACGGCCAAGAAGCGGAATCGCCCTATCGTTTTCGTTGGCCTCGGCAAGGAGCGTGCCCAGGTTGAGAAACGGCTGCGCATCGACAGGAGAATCCCCCTGCCAGTCGATCGCGCTCTGAAACGCCGCCCGAGCCTTTTCGCGCTGGTTCAGTTCCTTCCAGGCCAGCCCCATGTTGTTCTCGGCTTCAACGTACTTCGGACGCAGCCCTAAAGCGTGCTCGAAATCGGAAATGGCCGGGGCAAATTCATTTTCGTTGTATTTCGTTCTTCCCAGCAGGTACCACGCTTCTGCATCGCCGGGCGTCTCCACCACCACCTGCGAGAACCACTTATCCGCATCGCTCAAGTCGTTCAGCATCACGTAATCGGCGGCCACAACCTTCAGTTCGCCGGCGCGCGGACGGCGGTACTTCGCGCCGGCGGTGAATTCCTGCAGTGATTCGGTTGCTTTCTCCTCGCGAAAGAGCGCGTAGCCGAGAAGAAAATGCGCTTCGGCGCTTTGCGGATTCGCACCTAGATAACCGCGAAGTATCGATTCCGATTCCTGGATCCTGCCTGCGTCGAGCAGCGCATGCGCCTTCGCGAGCGGGTCCGCCGATTCCTGGCAAAAGCAACCCGGCCAGCAGATAAGGATCGCTGCCACGCCGCACATTCGCTGGTGTATTTTTGGAATCATGTAAAACTACTTCCGCGCTGGAGCTTCGCAATGATCAAACTGAGTTAATAGCCGCCGCAGACTATCGTCCATGGGACAGTAAAGCAGCGTCGCATTCACGGTGCTGCGTGCGGCCTGTCCGTCCCCCGCCATGCACTGCACCCGGGCCAGATTTTTGGCCAATCCGGGAATATCCTGGTTGCGCTCGAATGCGTTCTTCAGTAAGGCAACCGATTCCGTCAGCTTACCTTGCCTGGCCAGAAGCGTTCCCAGGTTTGACAAGGCCGTCAGATCGCCAGGGTCGATTTCGAGCACTCTGCGAAATGCCCTCTCTGCCATGCTCGCATCTCCTCGCTCGGCGCTCAGGTTTCCCAGGGCATCGAGGGCTGCCTTGTCACCGGTGATGCTGTCGCGCACAACGTTGAGTTCCTGCCATGCCGCCGACTCGCGCGGTCGATC